>NZ_AP022810.1:0-600000 GCF_009731355.2 Desulfuromonas sp. AOP6 | reverse complement strand
CGCATAGTCAATGAACGCACGGAGAACATCGGCGCCAGACGCCTGCACACCATCATGGAAAAACTGCTGGAGGAACTCTCCTTCGACGCCCCGGAGCGCTCTATCAAACGGGTGGAGATCGATGCCGCCTACGTCCGCAGCGTCCTCGCCGACATCGTCGAGGATGAAGACCTCAGCAGATACATACTCTAGTCCCGCCTTTCACGGAGGGCATCGACGGATGCCGGGAGAACCGACCATGCAGGAGATCATCGACAAGGCCAATGTGCTGATGGAGGCGCTGCCTTACATCAAGCGATTCCGCAACAAGACCATCGTCATCAAGTACGGCGGCAACGCCATGGTGGAAGAGCGACTGAAGGAGGGCTTCGCCCGCGACGTCATCCTCATGAAATACATCGGGCTCAACCCCGTCGTCGTCCACGGCGGCGGCCCGCAGATCGGCCAGGTCCTCAAGGAGATGGGTCGGGAGACCCGCTTCGTGCAGGGTATGCGGGTAACGGACGCGGCGACCATGGACGTGGTGGAGATGGTACTGGGCGGCAAGGTCAACAAGGAGATCGTCGGCAACATCAATCGCCATGGCGGCCAGGCCGTGGGCCTCTCCGGAAAGGATGGCCACTTCATCCGGGCCCGCAAACTGGAGATGAAGGCCATCAATCCCGACACCCTGACGCCGGAGATCATCGATGTCGGCCTGGTCGGTGAAGTCGAACATGTCAACCCGGCCATTATCATGGCCCTGGAGGACAACAACTTCATCCCCGTCATTGCGCCTATCGGCGTCGGTCTGGGCGGCGAGACCTACAACATCAACGCCGACCTGGTGGCCGGCAAGGTCGCCGGCGCCCTGCGCGCCGAAAAGCTCATCCTCCTTACCGATGTCGAGGGGGTCAAGGACAAGCAGGGACGTCTCATCTCGACCATCGACATCGACCGTGTGCCTGACCTCATCAATGACGGCACCATCTCCGGCGGCATGATCCCCAAGGTCAACTGCTGCATCGACGCCGTCGAGGAAGGGGTGACCAAAACCCACATCATCGACGGCCGCATGGAGCACGCCTGCCTGCTGGAAATCTTCACCGACAAGGGAATCGGCACCGCTATCGCGAGGTTCAACTCATGAGCATTTCACAGCACTGGATCGATCGCGGCAATGCCCACATTGCCAAGACCTACGGCCGCTATCCCATCGTCGCCGTTCGCGGCGAAGGCTGCCGGCTTTTTGACGCCGACGGCAAAACCTATCTCGACTTCGTCGCCGGTGTCGCTGTCAACAATCTCGGTCACTGCCATCCCAAGGTGGTGGAAGCCCTCACCGAGCAGGCCAAGCGGCTGCTGCACTGCTCCAACTACTACCACATCCCCCAGCAGATCGAGCTGGCGGAGCTGCTGTGCACGCATTCCTTCGGCGACCGCGTCTTTTTCTGCAACTCGGGGGCCGAGGCCAATGAAGCCGCGATCAAGCTGGCCCGTAAATACAGCGCCGACCGCTCCGGCGAGAACCGTTTCGAGGTCATTACCGCCCTCGCCTCCTTTCACGGCCGCACCCTCGGCACCATCAGCGCCACAGGCCAGGACAAGATCAAGGCCGGCTTCGCCCCCATCCTGCCCGGCTTCAAGTATGTCCCCTTCGGCGACATCGATGCCCTGCGCGCGGCCGTGTCGCCCCAGACCTGCGCCATCATGCTGGAACCCGTGCAGGGGGAAGGCGGCGTCAACGTGCCGCCGCCGGGCTACCTCAAGGCCGTGCGTGAATTCTGTGACAGGATGGGGCTGCTCCTGATTTTCGACGAGGTTCAGGTCGGCTGCGGCCGCACCGGCACCCTCTTCGCCTATGAGCATGACGGTGTCGAGCCCGACATCATGACCCTGGCCAAGGCTCTGGCCGGCGGCCCTCCCATCGGCGCCATGGTCGCGCGGGAAGAAGTCGCCGAATCCTTCGGCCCCGGCACCCACGGCTCCACCTTCGGCGGCAATCCCCTCATGTCTGCCGCCGGCGTCGCCGCCATGCGCGCCACCCTGGAAGACGGCGTCCTTGAAAACTGCCAGGTCATGGGACAGTACTTGTATCAACGACTGCTGGATCTGAAAGAACGCTTCGACTTTGTCACCGAGGTGCGCGGGCGCGGCCTGATTCTCGGCATGGAGCTGACCATCGACGGTGCCGACATCGTCAATCGCGCCATGGCCAAGGGGCTGCTCATCAACTGCACCGTCGGCAAGGTACTGCGCTTCGTGCCGCCGCTGATCGTCACCCAGGCCGAAATCGACGAGGCCATCGACATTCTGGCCGGCATATTGATGGAAGTGTAGGAGAGGGGGCTGATGTGCCCGCCCGACTTTGATTCCTTTATCCCAGGAGTAGCACCGTGAAAAAAGACTTTCTGGCTCTCACCGACTGGAGCCGCGATGAACTTGACCGTATATTTGACCTGACCCGTGAGCTCAAGGCTAAACAGAAGCGCGGCGAGGAACATCACCTCCTCAAGGGCAAGACCCTGGGAATGGTTTTTGAGAAAAGCTCTACCCGCACCCGGGTTTCCTTCGAAGTGGGCATGTACCAGCTCGGCGGCCATGCCCTCTTTCTGCACTCGGGCACCACGCAGCTCGGCCGCGGTGAACCGATCAAGGATACCGCCCGCGTCATGTCCCGCTACGTCGACGGTATCATGATCCGTACTTTTTCTCAGGCCGGTGTTGAAGAGCTGGCGCGCTGGTCGGACATTCCCATCATCAATGGCCTGACCGACAGCTATCATCCCTGCCAGATCATGGCCGACCTCTTCACGGTCATTGAACACAAGGGGCACTACCAGGATCTGAGCTACTGCTGGATTGGCGACGGCAACAACATGGCGCACAGCTGGATCAACGCCGCCGCCGTCTTCGGCTTCGAGCTGCGGGTCGCCACGCCCAAAGGCTACGAACCCGATGCCGAAGTCGTGGCCCGGGCCAAAGAACTCGGCGCCAATATTCTTTACACCCACGACCCCCTGGAGGCCGCTCACGGCGCCCAGGTCCTCAACACCGATGTCTGGGCCAGCATGGGCCAGGAGGCCGAGCAGAAAGAGCGGGAGCAGGCCTTCGTCGGCTTTCAGCTCAATGACGAAGTGGTGGCGGCTGCCGCCTCCGACTGCATCGTGCTGCACTGTCTGCCGGCCCACCGCGGCGAGGAGATCACCGACTCCGTCATCGAAGGGCCCCATTCGGTGGTCTTTGACGAAGCCGAGAATCGTCTGCATGTGCAGAAGGCCATCATGGCCACCCTCATGGCCTGAAACTCTATCCTGGAGATCCCATGAACATCCGCTGCCCCCACTGCGATTTTTCCCGTAACGTGGACCCTGCCAAGGTTCCCGCCGGCACCACCCGGGTAACCTGTCCCCAGTGTCGACAAGTCTTCACCTTCAACCCGGCCACGGACAGGGCTGCCCAGACGGCGCCCCCGCCCCCATCAGAGCAGACGGTTTGTCCGGCCTGTGGACTGCAGCAGCCGACCGGTGACTCCTGCGAGGGCTGCGGCATCATCTACGAGAAATGGCAGCGCCGTCAGCACGAACTGGGGCAGAATCCTCTCTCGACCGAGACAGCCTCTGAACCCACGGCGGCGGAGCTTCCCAAAGCCGGCTTCTGGGTGCGCGTCGTCGCTTCCGTGGTCGATTCGATTCTGGTCACTGTCGTACAGATGGTGCTCGGCTTTATCCTCGGGCTAACGGCCGGCCTGGCCGGCGGCGATCTCTCCGGCGAAGGGAATGTGATGCTGGGCCTGACCACCGGGCTGTTCGGCATGGTGCTGGCTGTAGCCTACTACGTCTTCTTCACGGGCTACTGCGGACAGACGCCGGGCAAAATGGCGGTGCGCATCAAGGTCATCCGCACCGATGGCGCCAACATCGGCTACGGCTCCGCCCTGCTGCGGGAGACCATCGGCAAAGGGATCTCTACCATCCTGTTCGGCATCGGCTACCTCATGGTGGCTTTCGATTCACAAAAACAGGGGCTGCACGATAAAATCGCCAGCACCTATGTTATAAAGTTGTAGAAACCAGGAGATAAGGCACGGCAACGACTTGGCCTTTGTGCCTCGCATCCCACTCATCAAACCAGGAGATATTCATGTCCAAGAAGAGCACCGTCAAAAAAGTCGTCCTCGCCTATTCCGGCGGCCTGGACACCTCCATCATTCTCAAATGGCTCACCGAGGAGTACGATTGCGAAGTCGTGGCCTACTCCGCCGATCTCGGCCAGGGGGAAGAGCTTGACCATATCCCCGAGAAAGCCAAAAAGACCGGTGCCAGCAGCTGCCATATTCTTGACCTCAAAGAAGAATTCGCCCGCGACTTCGTCTTCCCCATGTTCCGCGCCAACGCCATCTACGAAGGGCGCTACTTCCTCGGCACCTCCATCGCCCGGCCGCTGATTGCCAAGGCGCAGATGGAGATCGCCGCCAAGGAAGGCGCCGACGCCGTCTCCCACGGCGCCACCGGCAAGGGCAACGACCAGGTGCGCTTCGAAATCGCCTACTACCACTTCGATCCGGCCATCAAGGTCATCGCCCCCTGGCGCGAGTGGGACATGAAGAGCCGCACCGCCCTGGAGGACTACGCCAAGAAGCACGGCATTCCCGTGCCCACCAGCAAGAAGTTCCCCTGGAGCTCTGACCGCAACCTGCTGCACATTTCCTTTGAAGGGGACATTCTGGAGAATCCCTGGGCCGAGGCGCCCGAAGAGATGTACGTGCTGACCAAGCGCCCCGAAGACGCTCCCGACCAGCCGGAATATGTCGAGATCGAGTTCGAAAAGGGGGATGCCGTCGCCGTCAATGGCGAGCGCCTTTCTCCGGCCAAGCTGATGGCCAGGCTCAATGAGATCGGCGGCAAACACGGCATCGGCCGCGTCGACCTCATGGAGAACCGCTTTGTCGGCATGAAGAGTCGCGGCGTCTACGAGACCCCGGGCGGCACCATCCTCGAAGAGGCCCATCGCGCCGTCGAGTCCATCACCATGGACCGCGAAGTCATGCACCTGCGTGACTCCCTGGTCCCCCAGTATGCCAGCATGATCTACAACGGCTTCTGGTTCGCTCCCGAACGCATTGCCCTGCAGACGATGATTGACCAGACCCAGCAGACCGTCAACGGCAAGGCCCGCATCAAGCTCTACAAGGGGCACTGCCGCACCGTCGGCCGCGACTCGGCCAGCGACAGCCTGTTCAATGTCGACTTCGCCACCTTCGAGGCAGACGATGTCTACAACCAGGCCGACGCCGAGGGCTTCATCAAGCTCAACGCCCTGCGCCTGCGCATCGCCGCCATTCAGCGTCAGAACAAAAAGTAAGGTGTCAGGGGTGAGGGGTAAGGCGAAAAGGTCTTGCTCCTCACCCCTCACGCGTCACACCTCACGGAACCCCAATGGAATTCGCCAAACAGCCCCAGATCAAGACCTCGGTGGTCGCCTGCATCATCGATGAGCAGGAACGCATTCTGCTCACCCGCCGCTGCATCGAGCCGTTCTGCAGCCAGTGGGTGATGCCCGGGGGAAAGATCGACCATGGCGAACCGATCCTGGAGGCCCTGCACCGGGAGGTGCAGGAAGAGGTCGGCATCGCGGTGCGGGTCGAGGGGCTCATTGATGTCTTTGAACGCCTGGGCATCGGGGAGCGCAACGATCACTTCATCATCCTCTACTATCGCTGCGCGCCGCTGACCTTCGAGCTGCAGCCCAACGGCAGCGAATGCACGGAAGCCCGCTGGGTCGGGCGTGAGGACCTGTCGGCGCTGAGCATTCCGGCCGGCACCCGGCATATCCTGGGCAAGATCTATCCCGGCCTCTTTCCCGAGGCGCAGGCGCCACCGATCGGCGCCATCGAAAACGAGATTCCCGGCGGCACCTTCCCTTCGCCCTGACCTGAAAGCCGGCCATGTTCCGCATCGTCGAGAAAAATCTGTCGGTCGAATTCCCCTGGGGGCACCATCTGCACTGCATGGTCTGCCAGCTGCCCACCTGGCTGTCCCGAAAGGAGCACCTGTGCCGGCTGACCGAACCCACGACCAGCTGGGAGATGGTCCGCTCGGTGCTGGAAATGGTGGCCGCGGGTGAAGGCAACCTCAAGAAACTCCATTTTCTGCTCTTTCCCGAATCCACGGTACCGGCCGAGCGGGTAGAGGAAGCGCTGGACCTCATCCGCCACCGCTTTCACAACAACACGGTGACCATGTTCGGGGTAGAGCACACGACGCTGGCCCATTATCGAGAGGTGCTCGAAAGATATCGGGAGGACAACGCCGAGGCGCTGGCCCAGGTGCTCGAAGATATCGATGCGGGAGACGTGGAGCAGCTGCCGGCCAATTGGGCGGTCATCGCCGTCAAGGAGGCCGACGGCAAAGTCCGGGTCTTTCTCGAAGCCAAGAGCCACCCTTACTTCGCCGAGGAGAACCCCGACGCCCTGCATGACCTCTATCGCGGCAAGGTCTTTCCTCTGTTTCACTGCCACCCCAACCCCTTCAACTTCATGGCCCTGATCTGCTTCGACTACATCTACCGCACCATCTACCGGTCGAACATCAGCGTCCTGATCGACAAGGCCAACGAACTCTTTTTTCAGACGCGCCAGCGTCTCGACCTGCTGGCGGTCCTCGAGTGCAACCCCAAGCCCGAACACCGCGCCTTTCGCGACGTGGTCAACGGCTACTACGGCGAGTACCTGTCGCAGCATCCCGGCGTGCGCGACTCGATCACCGTCTTTTGCAACACTTCGGACGAGACCACGGGTAGCGGCAGCACTCCCGAGGCCACCTTCGGGCGCTCCTCGGTCATCATCCATGAGAATCACAAGATGAAACAGAAACAGTTCGCCGAGTTCGAGACCGACGACTTCGGCGGTCTCCCCGTCTGCCGCATGCGCTTCGGTACCGGCACCCGCCTCTACTACTTCAACCTGCCGGTCTTCCATGAGCTCGATCCGCGCACCACCCGGGTTCCGCTCCGGGTGCACAGCATTTTTCAGCTCGACGGCAGCCAGGGCTGGCAGCGTGTTTTCAGCGAATAACGGTTCAACCTGAGACGGTCCTTATGGGCCGCCATGAAACCTTGAAATGGAGCACAGACATCATGAGTGAAAAACCCTGGGCCGGGCGCTTTACCCAGCCCACCGACAAATTTGTGGAAGAGTTCACCGCCTCCATCGATTTCGACAAACGCATGTACCGCTACGATATCCAGGGCTCCATCGCCCACGCCCGCATGCTGGCCCGTCAGGGCATCATCGGCGCCGAGGACGCCGAGCAGATCATCAGCGGCCTGGAGAGCATCCTGACCGACATCGAAGGGGGCAACTTCGAATTCAAGGTTTCCCTGGAAGACATCCATATGAACATCGAGGCTCGCCTTATCGAGCGCATCGGCGCCGTCGGCGGCAAGCTGCACACGGCCCGCTCCCGCAATGACCAGGTGGCCCTGGACGTGCGCCTCTACCTGCGTGACGAGCTCAAGGAGATCCTGGGCTACCTGCGCCGCCTGCAGGAATCGCTGCTGCAGCAGGCTGAAAAGAACCTCGCCGTCATCATGCCCGGCTATACCCATCTGCAGACGGCGCAGCCGGTGCTCTTTTCCCATCACATGCTCGCCTATTACGAGATGATCAAGCGCGACGCCGGCCGCTTCGCCGACGTGCTCAAGCGCCTTAACGTGCTCCCCTTGGGGGCTGGGGCCCTGGCCGGCACCACCTTCCCTATCGACCGCGAATTCGTCGCCGAGCAGCTCGGCTTCGACGGCGTCACGCGCAACAGCCTCGATTCGGTCTCCGATCGCGATTTCGCCCTGGAGTTCTGCGCTGCCAGCGCCATCCTGATGATGCACCTCTCCCGCCTGTCGGAAGAGCTCATCCTCTGGTCTTCCGCCGACTTCCACTTCATCGAGCTCACCGACGCTTTCTGCACCGGCAGCAGCATCATGCCGCAGAAGAAGAACCCCGACGTTCCCGAGCTGGTGCGCGGCAAGACCGGCCGCGTCTACGGCAACCTCATCAGCTTGCTGACCCTGATGAAATCCCTGCCGCTGGCCTACAACAAGGATATGCAGGAAGACAAGGAGCCCCTCTTCGACACCATCGACACCATCAAGGGGAGCCTGAAGATCTTCGCCGACATGATCGCCGAAATGAAGGTGCAGGCCGAGAACATGCGGGTGGCCGCCGCCCGCGGTTTTTCTACCGCCACCGATGTGGCCGACTACGTTGTGCGCAAGGGTCTACCCTTCCGTCAGGCCCACGAGGTGGTAGGCAAGACGGTGCGCTACTGCATCGAGCACGGCAAGGACATCCCCGAGCTTTCCCTTGAGGAATTCCGCCAGTTCTCGGAACTGATCGGCAAGGACATCTACGACTTCGTGACCCTGGAGGCCTCCGTCAACGCCCGCCGCGCCACCGGCGGCACCGCCCGTGAAGCGGTGGAGCGCGAGATCGCCCGCGCCCGCCAGGAACTGGTCTGACCCCGATGAAGACGCTGCGTTGCCTTGGCCTGACTGCCCTGACGCTGATAGTCCTGCTGACTGGCTGCGGCAAAAAGGGACCGGTGCGTCCCCTGGAGCTGCCCCTGCCGGCCGCCCCGACCAACGTCAGTCTGCAGCAGCGGGGAGAATCCCTGCGGCTCTCCTGGGAGGCGCCGACTGCGAACCAGAACGGCACCCCCCTCACCGATCTGCAGGGTTTCCGCCTCTTCCGCCTGCCCTTTGTCCCCGGGCAGGAATGCCCGGAATGCCGCGATCTTTCCGTGCTGCTGACGGAGATCGACCTCGATTATCCGCAGGGAATCATGCGGGAAGGCAACCGCCTGACCTATGTGGACGATTTCGTGCAGGCAGAGACCGGCTACCGCTACCGCATCGTCCCCTTTACCGAGGCCGGCCGCGAAGGCGCCCCGACCACCCTGAGCGGCATCGTCTACCCGGTGCCGCCGGCTCCCGGTGGATTGACGGCCGAAGGGCTGGACCGTCTCGTGCGCCTGCAGTGGGAAGCGCCGGTTCTTGACAGCAGCCAGGGGCAAGTGGTCGGTTATCGCCTTTATCGTCACGCCGACCCCGCCCAGGTCGCGGCCTCCCCGCTCAATCGTCAACCTCTGACCGAGCCCCGCTTCGAAGACTTCGGCCGCGACAACGGCACGCCCCTGACCTATGCCGTCAGTCTCATCGTCCGGCAGCAGGCCACCGAGGTCGAAAGCGCCCTCTCGGAAAAAGTGACGGTAACGCCGGAATCGGGGTTTTAGAAGGGCTCTTTGACTTTGCCCAATAGGTATGTTAAGGATATTGACTGCTTTTCAGAACAGCATTATAAAGCTTTGGGCGTCGAGTTCCGCCTCAAAACAGGCTGTGAACCCGCCCCCATTATCCGTTTAAATCTGCTTTAACGAAGGAGAAAACTATGTTCAAAGGCTCCATGGTCGCCATCATCACCCCTTTCGACAAGAACGGGAATGTCGATGAAGAAAAGTACCGCCAGCTCATCGAATTCCAGATCGAGAATGGCACCGACGTCATCGTGCCCTGCGGCACCACCGGCGAATCGGCCACCCTCGACTACAAGGAACATGACCGCGTCATCCAGGTCTGCATCGAGCAGGTCGCCAAGCGCGTCCCCGTCATCGCCGGCACCGGTTCCAACTCTACCAACGAGGCTATCGAGCTTTCCCAGCACGCCAAGGAAATGGGCGCCGACGGCGTTCTTCTCGTCTCGCCCTACTACAACAAGCCCTCGCAGGAAGGTCTCTTCCAGCATTATAAAGCCATCGCCGAGGCCGTCAGTCTGCCGCAGGTGCTCTACAATGTCCCCGGCCGCACCGGCATGAACATGGAGGCGAAGACCACCATCCGCCTGGCCGAGTTCGCCAATATCGTTGCCATCAAGGAAGCCTCCGGCAACGTAACCCAGGCCAGCGAAATCCTCGACAAGGCCGGCGACAAGATCGACGTCCTCTCCGGCGACGACTTTCTCACCCTGCCGCTGATGGCCTGCGGCGCCAAAGGCGTCATCTCCGTCACCGCCAACATCATGCCCAGGGAAGTCAAGGCCATGGTCACCGCCGTGCAACAGGGCCAATGGGACGAAGCCCGCAAGATGCACCTGAAGATGCTCGATATCCATAACGCCATGTTCATCGATTCCAATCCGGTGCCGGTCAAAACCGCCGCCAACCTCATGGGCAAATGCGGCGCCGAAGTCCGCCTGCCCCTGGTGCCCATGCAGGGGGCCAAGCTCGACACGCTGAAGTCGGTGATGAAGGGCTATGGCCTGATTTGAACATTCCAATTGGGCCCCACCGGGCCCCGTACGAGGACAAAATGACTAAAGTTGCTGTTACCGGAGCGGCCGGACGCATGGGGGGCCGCATCATCACCGCTATCAAGGAAGCGGCTGGCATGGAACTGGCCGGAGCCGCCGAACGCGCCGGACACCCCATGGTCGGCCACGACGCCGGCCTGGTCAGTGGTTGCGGCCAACTGGGCGTCGCCATCGCCGACAGCCTCGAGTCCGCTCTGGCCGAAGCCGATGTGCTCATCGACTTCACCTTCCCCGAAGTCACCCTGGAGAATATCGCCGTCTGCGCCCGCCTCGGCAAGAGCATCGTCATCGGCTCTACCGGCTTTACCCCCGAGCAGCGCGCAAAGGTCCAGGAGTTTGCGAGAACCATCCCGGTGGTGCTGGCTCCGAACATGAGTGTTGGCGTCAATGCCTGCTTCAAGCTGCTCAAGGAGACGGCCAAAATTCTGGGTGACGGCTTCGACGTCGAGATTGTCGAACTGCATCATAACAAGAAAAAAGACTCCCCTTCCGGCACCGCCGTGCGCATGGGTGAAGTGGTCGCCGAGGCCCTCGGACGCGACTACAACCAGGTCGCCAACTATCACCGCGAGGGGATGTGCGGCGAGCGCAGCAAGGAAGAGATCGGCATGCAGACGGTACGCGGCGGCGACATCGTCGGCGAGCACACCGTCTATTTTATCGGCATGGGAGAACGCATCGAGATCACCCACCGCGCCATGAGCCGGGACATGTTCGCCCGCGGGGCTGTGCGCGCCGCCGGCTGGCTCGGTGACAAACCGGCCGGCATGTATGACATGCAGGATGTGCTGGAACTGAAATAAGCGTTTCGGGCAGAGGCGCACTTCATGGCGCCTTTGGCTCGCTCTTCAACCCATAATTCAGGGCGCGATATATCGCGCCCCTACCATTTTTGGAGGAATGCAATGGCTCATATCAACGATCACTATCTGAAACTCAAGGCCGGCTATCTCTTTCCTGAGATCGGCCGCCGCGTGCGTGAATTCACTACCGCTAATCCCGAGGCCAAAGTCATCCGTCTCGGCATCGGCGACGTCACCCGACCTTTGGCGCCCGCCGTGCTCAAGGCTTTTCACGAGGCCATCGACGATCTCGGTACCACCGAAAATTTCCATGGCTACGGTCCCGAGCAGGGCTACGACTGGCTCATCAACACCATCATCGACAAGAGTTACAAGCCCCTTGGTGTTGAGCTGAAGACCTCCGAGATGTTCATCTCCGACGGCTCCAAATGCGACTGCGCCAACATCCTCGACATCTTCGCCCTCGACAACAAGGTGGCTATCGGCGATCCCGTCTATCCGGTCTACAACGACACCAACGTCATGGTCGGCCGTACCGGCGAAGCCGATGAGAAGGGCTACTACAAGGGCATCGTCTACATGCCTTTCACCGAGGCCAACAACTTCATCCCCGACCTGCCCAAAGAGAAGGTCGATATCATCTACCTGTGCTTCCCCAACAACCCCACCGGCACCGTGGCCAGTAAGGAAGAATTGCAGAAATGGGTCGACTACGCCAACGCCAACGACGCCGTCATCTTTTACGACGCCGCCTATGAGGCCTTCATCACCACTCCCGGCATCCCCCACTCCATCTACGAAATCGAGGGCGCCAAAAAGTGCGCCATCGAGTTCCGTTCTTTCTCTAAAACCGCCGGGTTCACTGGCGTGCGCTGCGGTCTGGTCGTCGTCCCCGAAGCGGTCATGGGCACCACCGAGCAGGGTGAGAAGTACTCTTTTAATAAACTGTGGAACCGCCGCACCAGCACCAAGTTCAATGGCGCTTCCTATCCGGTGCAGCGCGCCGCCGCCGCCGTCTACTCAGAGGAAGGCTGGCAGCAGACCAAAGAAATCATCGACTACTACATGGATAACGCCCGCATCATTCGCGAGGGTCTCCAGGCCGCCGGCATCGCCTGCTACGGCGGCGTCGACGCCCCCTACATCTGGCTGAAGACGCCGGCCGGGCTGTCCTCCTGGGACTTCTTCGACAAACTCCTGCAGGAATGCCACGTGGTCGGCACCCCCGGTTCCGGCTTCGGGCCGAGCGGTGAAGGCTACTTCCGCCTCAGCGCCTTCGGCGATAAGGACAAGGTCATCGAAGCGGTGGATCGGATCAAAAAGAAGTGGGGTAAATAAAACGAAGAAGGGCGGCTGATCAAGCCGCCCTTCTTCGTTTAGACTGATACCATGGAGGTTATATAAAGGGAATTACGCGGTAATATCGTCGACCTTGGCGTCGGGGGCATTTTTGCTTACCGAGGCAATGCCGTTCTCCATGGCCGCCTTGGAGGAATAGTATTCGCTGCGCCCGACCTCCTGGCCATTGGTCGCCTTGAGGATGAAATAGGGCTCGCCCTTGGCGTTCTCCCTGACTTCAAAAGCCCCTTCGCGCACGGCGTTTTTACGCACCGACTCGATGCCATTCTCCGCGCTGGCTTTGGTCTTGTACAGCTCACTCGTTAAAATTACCTGCCCGTTGCTTGCCTTCAGGTTGAACATGAACTGCCCGTCCTTTGCTTTCTTCAGTTCGAACTTCCCGGCCATAACAATCTCCTCTCTGGTGGGTTGCCAAAAAACATGCATACCTAAAGCCATACCTAAATATGTCTCTATATCTGACAATTTCAAGCCTCGCGGGAAAAAATAAGGATATCTTTACCCCAGGTTGATTACAACAGTCACCGTGATATGGTTAAAAGGCTTCACCTATTCATTTCACCATGAGCAAAGGAGAGAACGATGAAGACAGTCATCACCTGGTGTATGGTATTTTTAATGGCAACCCTGCTGAGCGCCTGCTCCAAGGAATCAACGCCTCCGGAAGAAACAGCCAAACCCGCCGCCGAAACCGGTACGGTCAGCGAGGAAGCCAAGGAAGCGGCAGCTGAAGTGAAGGAAGCCGCGGCCGTCGCGGTCGACGCAGCCAAGACGGAAGCCGAAGAACAGGCTCAGGCCGCCAAGGAAGCCACTTCAGAGATGGTGGAAAAAGCCAAAACCACGACCGACCAGGCTGTAGATGCCGTCAAAGAGCAGACCGCTGACGTCGTGGAAGAGACGAAAGAGACGGCTGAAGTGGCGGCCAGCGCCACTCAGGCCAAGGTCGCGGAAACGGCGGCCGCTGTAGAAAAAGCCGCCACACCCGAATCCCCAGGCGTAGTCGTCTATGAAGCCAGCATGGGTAAGGTCACTTTCAACCACGCGGACCATGGCAGTCGCCTTAGCTGCGACAAGTGTCACCCTACCGACCCGCCGAGGATGGTAAAAATCGACAAGGACATCGCCCACACGCTGTGCACGGGCTGCCATAAGGCTAGTGGTGGCAACGCTCCTACCTCCTGCACCGCCTGCCACGTCAAATAAATTGCTTTTTCCGCAGAAAAAAGCCCGCCCTTTCGATGAAAGGGCGGGCTTTCTGTTTATGTGGCCAAGAATTGACCGACCTGGACTTATTGCAGAATCGGCCTCGGTGTCTTGCCTGTACTCACCGGCAACAACGGATAGACGATCTCCGGCTGGATGCCATTGAGGGTCTCCATGAAGGTCACCAGCAGCTTTTCATCCCCAGGAGTGAGGGAAATCCCCAGTTGGGAGGAACCCATGATGCTGGTGGCTTCCTGCAGACTCCAGACCTTGCCCGAGTGGAAATAAGGCGCCGTCAGCGCCACATTACGCAGCGAAGGAGCGCGAAAGACGTACGCGTCGCTGGCCGTGTTGGTCACCTGGAAGCGGCCTTTGTCATCGGCCGACATGACTTCGCTCCCCGGCTTTTCCACGACCCCGAAAGGGAAGTAGCCGCTGCCGCCCACATTGACGCCATCATGGCATCCAGCGCAACCCTTGTTGATGAACAAATCCAGTCCCGCCTTCTCCTGGTCCGTCAGCGCGGCAGCATCTCCGCGCAGATAGCTATCGAAGGGGGCCGGGGTCAGCAAAAGGGCCTCAAAAACCTCAATGGCCCTGGCGACGTTGTCGAAGGTCAGCGGGGATTTTTCACCGGGAAAAGCCTTGGCGAAGCGGTCGACATACTCGGGCATGCTGTTAAGGGTTTCGAGCACCCGCTCGGGGGTGTTGTTCATCTCCACGGAGGCCTGCACCGGGCCTTTGGCCTGTTCGGCCAGATCTTTGGCGCGGCCGTCCCAAAACTGGGCCGAGTTGAAGACGGCGTTCATGACGGTGGGGGCGTTGCGCGGCCCTTTCTGCCAGTTATGCCCGACAGAGGTCTCCTGCAGGTCCCCACCAGCCAGACCGACATTATGACAGGTGTTGCAACTGATCAACTGGGAGGCAGACAGCCGCGGATCGAAAAACAGCATTTTGCCCAACTCCAGCTTAGCTGGAGTCGCCGGATTTCCCTCGATGGCCGGCGGCTCGGTGGGCAGCGGTTTGAAAATCGTCTGGCTGAGGCTCAGGAGACTATCGGAAGCGGCATAGGCAGGACCGACAGGAAGGAACAAGGCGGCAGCGAGCAAAGCAATCAATCGGGTCATGGGTTTCTCTCCTTTTTAAATAGGGATTCCGAAAGGGTGTTCTCCCCGGCTCTATGCCACAATATAGCAGGTGTTTGGGGTTTTGCCATGGCGTCACCACCGAAACCCGGGGAAAACCCGGTGGGCAGGGAATGAACCAGTTTAAGCAGCCCCCCAGATCTGCCTTACCAGGACATCCCAGCCCGGCATCGCCACGGAAAAAAATTCACAACCGTGGCTCTTTTCGTGAATTCTCTCGATTTTTCTGATAACTTATTCAAACATGATAATTTTAATCCTCATTTGCTCGGCGTCATGGAGGTCACGTGCCCATAAAAGCGGTCATAAAATTTCTCAACGGCAATGAATGCGAAGGCATCCTCACCCACCCTCTCAATCCCGAAGAGGCCGGCATAGAACTTCTGGATGGGAAAACTTCGCAGCCGGCAACATACCCCTTCGAGGCGATCTGCTTTATCCGCCTGCATGATGATCCAAGCCTCCATCCAGAGTTGGCCAAGGACTCAGCGCCCGAAGATATTTATACCGCCACGGGAGATAGCTTCCGCCTCCTTCTTAATCGGGGAGAGCGCTATTTCCGGGGCGTTTTCGGCTATTCCGAAAATCCGGCCCAGACCGGTTTCACGCGCATTTTCTTCACGCGTATCGGGCTGGACATCAAAAAACTCAACCCTCTGCTCGGTGAGGTGCTGACCAAACAGGGGGCCATCAAAGAAGACAAGCTCAAGCGGGGCCTGGAACTCCAGGATAAACTGCGAAAACAGCGGCTGGGAGAGATCCTGACCGAAGAGGGGCATCTGCGTCAAACCTCGGGAGAAGCCGTTATCGCCGCCGCCAAAAAATCAGGACATCGCGCCACTCAGTACCGTGTGGGAGACATTCTCATCGAGGCGGGGCTGGTCACACGGCGACAGGTGGATGAAGCTCGTGCCAAGCAGGAGAACAACCGCCACAAGAAACTCGGCTCCATCCTGGTGGAAAAAGGCTGGATTTCGGAGGATCAACTGCTTGAGGCTCTGGCCCAGAAATTCGGCCTGCGGGTCATTGATCTCGACGAAGCCCAGGTCAGCCCGGAAGCCGTGCGCACGATCTCCCGTGGACTCATCGAACGCATGCAGGTGCTGCCCATAGAAGTCACCAGCAACCGGCTCGTCGTGGCCACCTCCACCCCGACCGATCCGACCATAAGCGACAACCTCTGCTTTGCCACCAACCGCCGCATCGAACTGGTCGTCGCCAGCGCCCGTAAAATTGAGGAGCACATCCAGCGCTTCTTCTACGACTCCGAAGACGAAATCGAAGAACTCATCGGCAATCTGGACGACGTAAAAATCGAGGTCGTCGAAGAAAAGGAAGTCGAACGCGTCACCGAGTCGGATTCCAAAGTCATCACCCTGGTCAACAAAATCCTGCTTGATGCCCATCGGCGTGGCGTCTCGGATATCCATTTTGAGCCGGAGATGGGCACCTCACCCCTCATCGTGCGCTACCGCAAAGACGGCCAGTGCTATACGGCCCACCGCATCGGCGCCCAGTACAAGAAAGCTATCATTTCGCGCATCAAGATCATCTCGAAGCTCGACATCGCTGAGCGGCGGCGTCCTCAGTCCGGCAAAATCATGCTCAAGCACGGACGGGAGAAAATCGAATACCGGGTGGAAATCACCCCAACCATCGGTGGCCAGGAAGACGCCGTCCTGCGTGTCCTCAATGCCGCCCGCATCCTCTCCCTTGAACAGCTGGGCGTATCGGCCCATCATAACGAACGCTTTCAGGCCCTGCTGAAAAAACCCTACGGCATTATCCTCTGCGTCGGCCCCACCGGCTCGGGCAAAACCACCACCCTGCATTCGGCTATCTCTGAAATCAACACCGGCAACCGCAAGATCTGGACCGCCGAAGACCCCGTCGAAATCACCCAGCGCGGCCTGCGCCAGGTGCAGGTCAACGCCAAGATCGGTTTCACCTTCGAAGAAGCCCTGCGCTCCTTCCTGCGCGCCGATCCCGACGTCATCATGATCGGTGAAATGCGCGACCGGGTTACCGCCAAGGCCGCCATCGCCGCTTCCCTCACCGGCCACCTGGTCTTTTCCACCCTGCACACCAACAACGCCCCGGAAACCATCGTGCGTCTCATCGAGATGGGCGAAGATCCTGTCAACTTCTCCGAAGCCATGCTCGGCATCATCGCCCAGCGGCTGGTCCGCCGCCTGTGCAACCAGTGCAAGGTGCCCTATCACCCCAGTCAGGAGGAGTACGAGCAGCTGGTCGCCTCCTACGGCGAGGAATACTTCAGCGCCCACAACATGCCGGCGCTGACGGACGACCTCATGCTCATGCGTTCCCAAGGCTGCCCGACCTGTGAAGGCTTCGGCTACAGCGGCCGCATCGCCATTCAGGAGCTGCTGGTCAATTCCCCCGCCCTCAAACAGGCCATCCGCCAGCGCGCCGGCGCCGGTGTTTTAGAGGAGGTCGCGCGGCAGGAAGGCATGAGAACACTGCGCCAGGACGGTATCGAAAAGATCTTCCAGGGGATCACCGACCTGAGCCAGGTGAACATGGTGTGTCTCTGAGCAGAAGGGGAAATAGGGGATGAGTGCCACAGGGCTCACTGTCCTCGGCCAAAAAACACCCTAGGCGGATTCTTGCTCCGCACCGCCCTCCTGTCTCATCGGTTCAATTTTAACCTTGAGAATAGATGTTGGCGTCACCTTCACGCAGGTCAGCAGATAACTTCCCCACACCACTCTTTCCCCCTCAACGGGAAGATGCCCCAAAGCAAAAAGGATCAACCCGGCAAGGGTGTCGAAAGGCCTTTTTTCCGGAAGACGAAAGTCCAGAAGATCAGCCAGATCGTTCAGGGGAAGCAGACCATCCACCAGATAACTGCCGTCCTGCAGACGCCGGATACGTTGCAGTCCCTGGCCATCGTGCTCGTCTTCAATTTCGCCTACCAGTTCCTCCAGCAGATCCTCGGTGGTGGCAATACCACTCATTCCCCCGTATTCGTCGACAACAACCGCCATGTGCACGTGCCGACGCTGCATCTCCCGCAGCAGCCCATTGATTTTCTTTGATTCCGGCACAAAAAACGCCGGCAGCAAAAGACTGTCCAGGTTGAAGTCAGCGGTCTGCACCGCCAGACTCAGCACATCCTTGCTGTGAATGAAACCGACCACATTATCCACATCGCCGCGATAAACCGGAAAGCGTGAAAACTGGCTTTCCAGCACCGTTTTCAGAATTTCGGCGCGATCCTGCGCCAGATCCAAAGCCACGACCCGCGGACGCGGAACCATGATCTCCCGAACGCGAATGAGGGAGAAATCGAACACGTTGCGTATAAACGTCTGTTCACTGAGGGAGACAGCGCCAGAGGCATGCCCCTCGGCGATCACATGCTGGACTTCCTCCTTGGTGATGAAGGCCTGTTCCCCCGTGGCCCTGATCCCCAACAGACGCAAAACCATGCGGCTCGAAAGAGTCAGCACGTACACCGCCGCCCCCCCGAGACGGGCAAGAGTCCGAATGGGTCCCGCGACAAACAGGGCAATCCCTTCCGAATATTCCAGAGCCAGCGCTTTGGGAACCAGTTCGCCAAGGACCAGAGAGAGATAGGCGATAAAGCCGACCACCACAAACAGCGCCAGGGGTTCAGCCGCATTGCTGACAAAGCCGAGCGTAGACTGCTGCAACAAGGGCTTGATGAGTTCAATGGCAGCCGCGCCACCAACCGCCGACGCCATGGTGCCAACAAGCGTTACACCGATCTGTACCGTGGCCAGGAATCGGTGCGGATCGGTGTGGAGCTGCTCCACCACTTTAGCCTTTTTATTTCCGTCTCTGGCGAGTTGGGCGATGCGCCCCCGACGGACAGAGACGATGGCGAGTTCCGCTCCCGCAAAAAATCCATTGGCCAAAATGAGGACCAAAACAATGGCCAGCTCCAGCCAGATGCTCTCCATAAAAATTTCCTTCCGTTCTGTTAACGCTTGATCGTAGGCGAATCGTCGTTACCCGATGCTTTTTTGACCGGACTGCCCGGCACCCAACCCTGGATTGCCTCTATGGCGGCAGCTTCTTTCGGCAGTCGGCGGGTCTTGACCACGGAGATCAGCATTGATCCTCCGATGAGGAGCGCCGTGATCAGCAGGGCCGCCTCGGTGGGGATCACCTTGCCGAAAGCGGCGTTGATCAGCATCTTCGCACCGACCACCATCAGGACCAGGGAAAGCCCGTATTTGAGGTAGTGAAAGCGGTGAATGATGCCGACCAGGGCGAAATACAGAGCCCGCAGACCGAGAATGGCAAAGACGTTGGACGTATAGACGATAAAGGGATCGGTGGTGATGGCAAAGATGGCCGGGATCGAATCAAGCGCAAATACCAGGTCGCTGACCTCCACCAGAATCAGAACCACCATCAGAGGGGTCAGATACAACAGGCCATTGCGGCGAACGAAGAAGCGCTGACCTTCATAGGTTTCCGTGACCCTGAAACGACGACGGATCAACAGTACCAGACGGTTGCCCTCCATGTCCGGCGTCTGATTGATCGTCGCCAGCATCTTGGCCCCGGTAAAAACAAGAAAAGCGCCGAAAATATAGATCACCCAATGGAACGCCGCGATAATCGTCGCTCCGGTGAGAATGAGCACGGCCCGCATCACCAGGGCACCCAGAATGCCCCAGAAAAGCACCCGGTGCTGATAGCGGGGCGGCACGGAAAAATGACTGAAAATCAGAACAAAGACGAAGATATTGTCGACGCTCAGACTTTTCTCCAGCAGATAACCGGTGAAAAACTCGATGCCGGCATTCGCGCCGAGAAAAAGATAGACCCCCGCGCCAAAGATCAGGGCCAGCACGAAATATCCGAGACTCAGCAGCAAAGCCTCGCGAATTTTCACCTCCTTGCTGCCGCGGTGAAGTACGCCGAGGTCCAAGGCGAGCAGAACCAGTATAAAGAGATTGAAACCTATCCACATCCAGAGAGAATTCACCAGAAGATCCCCTTTGCCAAGCTGTTAACGAAACGGAGTCAGACTTGCCCCTGTTGGCTGCTGTCTGAGATGAAACTATAACAAAAAGCTCACGGAATACCCGGAGACCCGCAACGGCTTGACGAACGGGGAGAGTGGCGTCGCCGATGGGAGACACGGGCTGGCTGTGCTGGATGAACGAAAACAGGAACGGTTGCCGGTGTCCAAAAGAGAACCGGCCAGAGAAGGGTCTTTGTAAGATTTTTCATTTCTGGGCCTCTGCGTAATGGGTTGCGCAGCGGGCAAAAGAAAAGACCCTTACCCGCCGCATGTTTGAATGCGAGGACAAAGGTCTTGCAAAGCTCGACGTGATGTCTCAGCTCCCGCGTCCGGGTGGTTGGCCACCGTATTGACGAAGCGCGGGCCGGATTCTTTCCGGAAGCTACTCCCCATTTGTTCGAAATGAAGAGTAGTCATCTCTTTTGAAACTGTCAATGAGATTTTTTGCCAGAAGCAGCAAGGGGGGCACTAACCTCCTGCCAGGCGAACAGGGGATATCTCTAAGAAGCCGCGACTGAAACGACCTACTTCCACGCTCTCACCCCCATGAGGGCAGGCACCTTCTCCACGCGGGTGAAGCCGGCCTTTTTCAGGCGTTGCACCGCCTGGTCGACAAAACTGCTGCCGCGCCGCACCAGCTGGGGGTTGCCGGTATAGTGAAAGAGCCCGCCCCGTCGGGTGAGGATACGGTGGATTTCGCGGTAAAAATCGATGCCATAAAGCTCGCCGGCCAGGGAAAAGCGCGGGGGATCGTGAATGACCGCTTCGAAGGAGGCTGCTGCGAGCTCGCGGATATAGGTGTCGACATCCGCCTGCACCGACTGGATGCCGGGGGCGGACAGCCCCTGCGACCAGGGGTTCTGTCGGCGCAGCGCCATGACCGTTTCGCTCCGTTCCACCGTCACGACCTGACGGGCTCCCAGCCGAAGCGCCGCCAGCGCCGCATAACCGAGACCGCCGCAGGTATCGAGCACCCGATCCCCTTTTTTCACCACCTGCGCCGCCATCTGACCGGCGCTCTCAAAGGGATTGATCCCCTTGGAGATGTGCATCTTCACGCCGCTGATTTCCAGAAGCGGAGCCTGCGCCGTTGGCACAAGCTTGTAATAGCCCTCGTCCCGGTTCTCCAGCACCACCAGCTCGCCGCCTTCGAGCAAAAAGATCCGGTTCTTTTTGCTCTCGATCCGCTGCAGGTCTTCCCGCTGCAGAAGGTTGTCGTCATCGAGCACCAGGGCGTCGCCCTGCAGCGTGAACGTGGCGCGGGAGAGATTCAGATCGACGGAAATTTCCACCCGGGGTTCACCCCTGTCCAGTGCCGCCAGCACCTGCCGGGCGACCTCGGCCTCAAACCAGTATCTGTGGTGATGCATGCCTGCTGCTTTCCCAAAGACCGTCGACGAGTCTTTGCTTTTCGATTAGGGATAAAAATGCCTTCAGCGCCGCACGACAATATTGGCGGTCTGCGTCTGCAGATCGAAGACCACTTTGGCTTTCTTCTGCCGGAGTTGCCCCAGCACCTGCTCGACTTTGTCCTCCAGCGTACAGCCGGTCTCGCCCCAGTCCGCCCCGTCCCGGCTGACGAACTCCTGGATGAGGTGGCGGAGCACCTCCGGTCGGATCTCTTCGTAAGGGACGTCGATCCCTTCTTCCTGCCCATCCCCGTTATTATCCGGCCTCATCTTCTCATCCTCGTGAGCTGGGGTTCATAGCGGCTCTGCCAGCAGCAGACGGTTCTTCGGCGTGATATCCGCCGGGATGGTCTGGGTATGCACCCGGTAGCCCCGGCGGCCAAGACTCGCTGCTCGCGTGGCGTCCATGGCCAGGGCGCCGTCCATCCACCCCTGCAGGCCACCCGTATCGCCGCTATCGAGGTGGTGGCAGCAGGGGAGCACGGCCACCCGCGCGCCGGCGTTCACCGCCCTCTCCAGCACCAGATCGGTGAGCCCGCCGCAGGCATGGACGGAAACCACCAGGTCACCGGGGCCAAGCGCCACGCTGTCGATATCGGTCGAAACGAAGGTCACCCGACCGCCAAGACGGGGCCAGGCGGCCTCTAACACTGCCGACAGGGTCCCGGCGCTCTGGGGCAGCTGCCGGTCGACGGCCAGGGCCTGCGGCGAGGTGTCGTCCAGCAGCAGCAGGATATAGGCCAGCAGACCATGGCCGCAGGCCAGATCGACCACCCGGCCGCCCCGAAAACGGCGGCGCACCCGCCGGGCCACTTCCCAGGCCTCGAACAGCTCTTTGCGCGGCAGGCAGCCGGCCTCACAGACCGCCCGCGCGAGGCGGTCAAAGAGGGTATCGGTGGCAAAGAGGGGCAGCTGGTGCCGGGTAAGACGATTGCGGGAAGAGCGATCCATGGCGAAATCCTGACAGCGGTTAGCGGCGTGGCAATGATGCCGGCAGGATACCCTCAAAACGGATGCCGTCCTAGAAAAAACCTCGGTGAAACTGCCATCTGCGACAAGTCGGCCGCATAAAATTGTTTGCCGCCGGCCAGTCGCTAGTGGTATAAGGGGCAGGCATGTGAACCACAGGGGTCACCCCTGTGGTTTTTATTTTTTCGCAAAGGACAGTCGTTATCATGATCAGCGCTCACAATGTCGCCCTCGCCTACGGCAAGAGGGTCATCTTCAAAGATGTCAACATCAAGTTCGTACCGGGCAACTGCTACGGTCTTATCGGCGCCAACGGCGCCGGCAAATCCACCTTCCTGAAGATTCTGGCCGGTGAACTCGACCCCGACAAGG
The DNA here is from genome assembly GCF_009731355.2 of Desulfuromonas sp. AOP6. Lineage (GTDB taxonomy): Bacteria > Desulfobacterota > Desulfuromonadia > Desulfuromonadales > SZUA-540 > SZUA-540. Next base: position 577,378 of record NZ_AP022810.1, on the reverse strand, counting down.
GGGAGATCTCCGTCAGTGCCGGCGAGCGCATCGCCATGCTGCGCCAGGACCACTTTGCCTTTGATGAAGAGACGGTCTTCAACACCGTCATGATGGGGCATGCCCAGCTCTACAAGGTCATGGCCGAGCGCGAGGCGCTCTATGCCAAGGGAGATTTCACCGAGGCGGATGGCATCCGTTCCGGCGAGCTCGAAGCCGAGTTCGCCGAAATGAACGGCTACGAGGCCGAGTCGGAAGCGGCTGTGCTGCTCAACGGTCTCGGCATCCCGGAAGAGCTGCGCCACAAGAAGATGAAGGAACTCGAAGGGGGCGAAAAGGTGCGGGTACTGCTGGCCCAGGCCCTTTTTGGCAATCCGGACATCCTGCTCCTTGACGAGCCGACCAACCACCTCGACCTCAAATCCATCGGCTGGCTGGAAGACTTTCTCTCCCGCTTTCAGAACACGGTCATCGTCGTCTCCCACGACCGCCACTTTCTCAACCAGGTCTGCACCCACGTGGCCGACATCGACTTCGGCAAGATCACCGTCTACGTCGGCAACTACGACTTCTGGTACGAGGCCAGCCAGCTGACCCTGAAGCAGAAGCAGGAAGAAAACCGCAAAGTCACTGAAAAAGCCAACGAACTCAAAGAGTTCATCCAGCGCTTCAGCTCCAACGCCTCCAAGGCCAAACAGGCCACCTCGCGCAAGAAGCTGCTGGACAAGCTCACCCTGGAGGATATGCCCGTCTCTTCACGCAAGTATCCCTTCATCGCCTTCAAGCCCGAGCGGGCCTGCGGCGACATCATTCTCGAAATCAAAGACCTGTGCAAAACCGTCGACGGCGTGCAGGTGCTGAACAATTTCAGCCTCAACGTCAACAAGGGGGACAAGATCGCCTTTGTCGGCGGCGACAGCCAGACCAAGACCACCCTCTTCCAGATTCTGGCCGGCGAGCTCAAACCCGACAGCGGCAGCTTCCGCTGGGGCGTGACCATCACCTCCGCCTACTTCCCCAAGGAAAACCGCCGCTACTTCGACAACGAGCTCAACCTCATCGAATGGCTGGGTCAGTTCGCCCCCAACGAAGGGGAGAGCTTTGCCCGCGGCTTTCTCGGCCGCATGCTCTTCTCCGGCGAAGAGGCCACCAAAAAGGCCAACGTCCTCTCCGGCGGCGAGAAGGTCCGCTGCATGCTCGCCAAAATGATGCTCACCGGCGCCAACGTCCTCATTTTCGACGAGCCGACCAACCATCTCGACCTCGAGTCGATCACCTCCCTGAACAACGGCCTGATCGCCTACCCCGAAGTCATCCTCTTCGCTTCTCACGACCACAAGATCCTCTCGACCGTCGCCAACCGCATCGTCGAATTCACCCCCGGCGGCTTCATCGAGCGCTCCATGACCTTTGACGAATATCTGGAGAGCGCAGAGGTAAACGACCTCAGAGCTCAGCACTTCCAGGGCGAGGCCATGCTTACCTTGTAAGGAGAAAGACAGGTCGAGAATGGAGAGAACAAAGAGGCCGGCCCAACCCTCAGAAAGGGGTTGGGCCGGCCTCTTTGCGAGGAGAAAGCCATGGACGGAAGGATAAAAGACCGAATGTCTGTGAAGCAGGTCTGGCAGCCAGCCCCATCCGATGATCAGGCGCCGGCGACCACGGCCAGCAAAGCACGCACCAGCAAAAACCCCAGCGCTCCGACCAGAAGCACAAACCCCAGCAACACGGCGCCCAGCCCCCACGCAAACAGGCGACTGGCGACCAGGGTTTCGCGTGGTTTGTCCAGATAGGCATTCAACAGCTGCACATTGCGCTGATTGGCTTTCCAGGCAAAATCGAACAGGTCTCCCAGCACAGGCACCGCGCCAACTACCGCGTCAAGGCCTACATTGAAGGCCATTTTCACCAGCAGGGATTTCGGCGCACCCAGGCGGGCCGCCTCTGAAATGACCACCCCGGAAACAAGCGCTCCCAGAGTGTCGCCGATCCCGGGGATCAGACCGATCAAAGCATCAACGCCAAAGCGCGCGTTGAAGCCGGGAACCTTGATGGAGCTGTCCAGATACCAGGCCAGCCGCTCCAGCCGCTGGCGGGATTTATCACTCACGGTCTTTTTCACGGAAACTTCCTTTTAGCAACCTAACTTTGGCTTAAAACACGCTCTGCTTGTACGTAAAGAGAAGCCTGATTTACCCGCTTGTCAAGCCAGACCCCGGATCACCGGGTTCCGATGGGTTGCAACGGTGCACCTGCCCCCAGGCATTTACCCACCCCCAAAAAACTGGCGGGCAGGAGATCCCCTGCCCGCCAGTTAAGACGAAATAGGCATGCCTGCGTGTCAGGGAGCTGAGCCGGCGGACTTCATCTTCTTCAGCCGATCCATGGCATAGCGAATGCTTGCCCCCAGGCGTTCGACGGCCTGTGCCAGTGCTCCGATCTCATCACCCCGCGACACCTCGTCGATGGTGACATTGAGATCGCCCTTGCTGAGCGCCTCAGCCACGCGGGTCAGGTTGAGGATGGGTCGGGAAAGCCCTCGGGCGATCAGGTAGGCGACGACAAAGACCAGGACCAGGGTCACGCCGAGAAGGATCAGGGCATCCCGCTGCCTGGCGGCAATGCTCTCATAGGCCTCCTCAACATCCTGCTGGGCCACCATGGTCCACCCCTGGCCGGTCCGGGCCATGTAGGCCAGCACCTTTTTGCCGCTTTCATCCTTGAATTCAATACTGCGACGGCTCTGCTGATTCAAGGCAACGAAGGCGGGGTGGGTGCTCAGGTCCTTGCGTACCCGGGTGTATTCCTCGGACGGATGCGCCACAACCTGTCCGTTCTCATCGAGCAGAAAGGCAAAACCGGTCCTTCCGATGCGCGCCGCGGTTACGGTGTTGGAGATGTCCTCTATGGTCATCGCCGTAGCCAGCACCCCTGCGAGCTTTCTGTTCGCATCGAAGATCGGCGTGGACAGCACCAGGGCGGGCACTCCCGAGGTTTTGCCGATCAGCACCTGTTTACCCAGCTCGGCGCCATTTACGACCTGAAGAAAATATTCGCGATCCCCATAGTACTTGGGACCCTTTCCGTCACTGCGACTGACGTTGTTGCCTGTGACATCCGTGGTGAAGGACAGATAGTTCCACTCATACTTGTCCACAATCGACTGAAGCAGGGGGGTCTGCTGCGCCTCGCGCATCGAACGCATATCCTGCAGGGCGGCATTCTGCAGCAGCATGCGGCGGTTCATCTCCATCCAGCCATCGACCTGCCGGGTCAGGCCGTCGGCATAGGAAGAAAGCCTTTCCTGCACCTGGCGTTCATTCTGTTCGGTGGCCGAACGATAATCGAGAAACCAGATCACCCCCATGGGCACCAGAGAAACGAATAGCATGGCCAGTAGAATCTTTTGAAAAATACCGAAAAGCCCTCTTGATTTAGACATCATGTACCTCCCTTGGAGTGTGAATCGCTTGCTGTTATGGGTTATTCCTGGGAACGCGTCTGGTAGCGCCTGATCAGATCGACGATCTCTCCGGCAAGATCGTTTCCTGGAATTCCGGGCGCAGGCTCAATGCCCAGATGAAACTTTCCGAGGGGAAAAACCATGAACCTCCCCCCGTCGGCATCCCCGACAAAGATGTGTTGGAGTCGGGCCATCCCCAGGACGGCCTGAATTTTTCGCGAGGCCAGCAGGAGGACCTGCAGCATGGCGCCAAGCTTGTCCGCATCCCCAATGTTCTCAGCCACGGGCTGGCCGCTATCTCTTAGCAGAAGATAGCCCGAGACCCGGGGCATACCTGCGAGCTCTTCCAGAAAATCGCCGAGATTCGCCATTCCTGCCTCTCTTATCCAGCCTGCCCGTAAGGAGCGATTATTTTCAGAAAATCCTTCACTTTCTGCGGATCTCCCAGTTCACGGCTGAGAATCCTGACCAGCTTGGGCAGGGACTCGAAGGACATCTTCCCCGACTGGGACCACTCCTCGAAGGCCTCGTCCAGAATCATCTCGGCCACGGGTCCCATCAGCTGGGCCAGTGCCGCCTCAATCTTCTGAAGCGGCGCCGCCAGAGGTCCGGAGCCGCGCAGCTCTTCCAGTGTCTTGGGGGCAGGCTCGGCCTGCTGGGGTTTCACCGGTTCGGCAGCGGAGAGGTTGCTGGCCATTTCATCAGCGGCCAGACTCAGGGACATGCCCAGCATGTGGATATTGACCTGCGGATCGCAGATGACCACCAGAAACATCAGGTCGGATATCTGCCGAAGCACCAGGACCGAACCATCGAAATGAAGATGGATATCCTGCATGGCCCCAAGATTCATGCGGGTCACGGAGTAGATTTTCAGCAGCTGTCGACTGACCTCCAACAGCTTGTCCGCCTTGAAGACGGTCGGCACGGCACTCTGCAAAACCCCTTTTTTGGCATGAAGAGCGAAAACTCCGAGAACCCCCGGAACGGTCTTGATTTCATCGAATATCTGTTTCATGGCAAGTCTCCCGCAAGGGTTCAGGCTTCAGAGTTGTTCCTGGACAGCAAATCAACCAGCACACCACCTTTTCCGACGGCCTCGAGCCGTGCAACCAGTTGGCCACCGGGGGTCGCACAGAGGAGATACGGATTGCCCTCCCTGTCCTGCATTTCGATATGGGACAGGTGATGCCCCAGTTGGGCCCCGGCCTGCTCCGCCGCCATCAGGCAGATGGAGGGGACCAGTTTTCCCAGGCCTGCATCCGAAGGCTTTTGTTCACGAAGAAACCCTTTGTCGTCCAACAGGGCGAAGGCCTTCACCTCCGGGGAACGGGCGAGCACCTCGACGAGGGTGGCTTTGGGAGCGCGTTTGGGCTCAGCAGGCGCCGGTGTCGTGGGCGCTCGTCCAGTCTCGCCCCCTCCGAAATCGGGAGTCAACTGGGCCTGAACATCGGACCAATCGTCGGCAGGAACGGGCGCTGGCGCCTCCTGGGACGCGCCGCTGGCGTTTCGCCGCTCGTCCTCGATGCGAAAGGCTTCGAGGAGAATGTGCTCGATGGACTCCTGAATAACCTTCTCCTTGCACCGACAGACCACCTCCATTTCAATCTCCGGATCGGGCCAGCAGACAATCTGGTAGGCCGCCTGCTCTCCCCGTGCATTGGCCGTTTCCGCATCCATAAGTTCGCCGCGATTGATGAAAAGCTGCCCGGCCTCGCTCCCCGACTTGATCTTCAGGGTGCAGGTTTTATTTTCCATCTTGATGAGCTGCAGGAAGGTCGCCAGGGTAATGCCGCGGATGAGGCTGGAAGTGCTGTTGGACAAGGCCCGGCCGATGGCCCCGGCGAGAGCTTCGAGGTCCAGAGGTTTTTCCAGATAGTGAAAGGTCTTGAATCGCTTGATTTTGGCTTCGATGTCCGGAGTACCGAAGGCGGTCATGACAATGACGGGCGTCGCCGGATAGGCACCACTCATATGGGCCAGTAGCTGAAAACCGTCCATGACAGGCATTTTAAGATCGGTCACCACAAGGTCGATGGGCTGCTCCTGCAGCACCCGGATCGCCTCCTGGCCATTGAAGGCGAGGTGCAGCCGGAACTGATCCCCGTATTGGGCCAGGCCGTCGCGCACGCTCATCAGGAAGGGTTTTTCATCATCAACGATCAGGACATGCTTCATAGGGAACCTCCTTGGCTTCCCTCTGTAACAAGGCAAAGGGCGTGCCAGCTCCAGGCCCATCCAGAAACATGAATTATTTCGAAGGATTACACAAATGGGGTCTTGCTGAAAAAGCAGGAAGAGGGTCAACCTGACCGGTCCATTTTGAATGGGCGGTCCATTTTGAACGGGTGATGACTAGATCGTCCCGCCGTAGCTCTTGACCTTGCGCTTGAGAGTGGAGAGTCCGATTCCCAGCTCCCGGGCGGTTCTGGCGAGGTTGCCCTCGCAGGCCTCCAGGGCAAAGAGAATATGCTCCTTCTCTACCGCCTCAAGGGGGCGCAGAACAGCGCCCGCTGTTGGTTGCGGGCTAACGGAGGTATGATCTTCGGCAATCAGGCGAGAGGGATAAATACATCCCTCCTGCTGCAGAATGGCGGCCCGCTCGATAATGTTTTTCAGCTCACGGACGTTGCCGGGCCAGGAATAGCGCCGCAGCAGGGTTAACTCCTCGCCCGGAAGACGGAGGGTTCGACCCCGCTGCACTTTTTCAAGAAAGGCGTGGCACAGCAGGGGCAGGTCTTCCAGGCGGTCGCGAAGGGGGGGCAAGGCGATGTGCAGCACGTTGAGACGAAAGTAGAGATCCTTGCGGAAGCGCTTTTCCTCCATGGCCCTTTCGAGGTCCAGGTTGGTCGCCGCCAGGATGCGCACCGCCACCGGGCGGCTGGCTGTTCCCCCCAGACGCCGGATCACGCGGTCTTCCAGAGCGCCCAGCAGCTTGGCCTGCAGATGGGGCTGGAGTTCACCGATCTCGTCCAGAAACAGGCTTCCTCCCTCCGCGACCTCAAGAAGCCCCCGTTTGGGGGAGCCGGCGCCGGTAAAGGCGCCCTTTTCATAGCCGAACAGTTCGGCCTCCATCAGGTTTTCCGGCAAGGAGGCGCAGTTTATGCTGACAAAGGGCGCACGCGCGAGGGCACTTCGGTAATGGATCGCCTTGGCGATCACGTTCTTACCGGTGCCGGTCTCCCCGGTAATCAGAACCGGAGACACTTCGCTGGCGGCCAGGTCTACCAGGCGCTCCACCTCGGCGAGACCAGACTGGGCCCCGATGATGACCGCGTCGGCCGATTCCTGCATGGCCCGATAATTCTCAACGTCCTCGACCCGCTCCAGTGCCCTTGTTTTAAAAGCCCTGTCCACCACCAGCAGCAGCTCTTCAAGTTCGAAGGGCTTGGTCAGATAATCGTAAGCCCCGCCTTTGATCGCCCGGACGGCATAACTGAAATCGGGATAGGCGGTGATGAAAATGATTTTGCACCGTTCATTGGCCTCCAGGATCTGGGGGCACAGGTCAATCCCCAGGCCATCCGGGAGGTTTTGATCAAGCAGAACCACATCCACCTTCTGGCGACGGCAGATGAACAGACCCTCGGCGGCGGTAGGCGCCAGCAGAACCTCCTGGGCAGGCCCTGACAGGCCATCCTTAAGCGCTGCGCCCAGAATCCGGTCATCGTCAATGACCAGTAGAGTGCGTACCAGGCTACTGGTCATGATCTTCTCCGGCTGTCAGGGTGATAATCACCGTCGTTCCCTCCCCCTGCCGGCTGCGCACCTCGATACTGCTGTCCATCTGGGCGAGCATTTTGCGGCAGATCACCAGACCGAGCCCCGACCCTTCCGCCTTGGTCGTGAAAAAAGGCTTGAAAAGCTGACGCTGCTCCTCTCTGGACATACCGGCGCCGTTATCCGACACACTCAAAAAAACCAGCCCTCCATTGCGACTCACCTCGATGACGATCTCGGGATCGTCCTCCCCCTCAAGGGCCGTAGCCGCGTTGGCCAGCAGATTGAGAAGAACCTGCTGCAGAGCCCGGGTATCTGCCTGCACCCTGAGGTTCTCATGCAGCAGTTTTGCGCGCAGCAGGATGCCCCTCTTTTCCATGTCGTTGACCGCCATGGCCAGGAATTTATCCAGAAAATCGTTGAGATCGACACGTTTCATCTCAATGTTTTCAAACATGCTGAAGTTGCGCAGGGATTTCAGCAGAAACTCGACCCTGCCGATCTCCGAAAGGGTGCGATCGACGTACTCACCCACCATCTCAGCGTTAAATTCAGGCAGTTTATGCTTGAGAACGCTCATGGTCATTTTGATCGAATTGATGGGGTTGCCGATTTCATGACGAATGCCGGAAAAGACATAGCCGATGTTGTTCATGGTATTGACGGCTTCGGCGATGGCCATGAGGCGGGATTTTTCGGTGATATCGTGAATGAAGAGGCAGTGGTAATGAGTGCCTATGGGATATTTGGAGTAGCCGAGAAGGCGGTTCCCCATGCGAAGCTCCATCTGCCGGCGCGGCGGCCCGGTGTGGTTCCCCTCGGGTGGGGCCAGCAGCAGTTCATAAAGAGCCTCGTAAGTCACCTCGGGCATCAGCTCCGTCAGCACCTCGGAAGCCGCCGCATTAGAATAGATCAGCCGTCGCTCCACCGTATTGGAAATCACGATGCCGACGTCAAGATATTCCAGAACATCATGCAGAACCCGATCGATGGCTCCAGATTCGGGTTCCCTTCCGGGAAATTTATGCTCATCCTGCTTCAGCTTGTCCCGCTCCTGTGTCATAATCCGCGCCCTCCCCTCTCCTTGCCCGAACCATAATTATCCACCTGTAAATAAAAATAAAGAAAAACCAGAAATTTCCTGCGAGGGCACATGCTATGCTTAGCCTATCAGGTCCCACCTCAGCAGCAACATGCTTCAGGTATAGTCCTGGGAAAGGATGGATAAATGAACACGAGGATATGGATTTCGGCAGGATTGATTTTTGCCTTGGCGTCCCTCATCGCCACGGGGGCCTCGGCGACAGAAAAGATCCGCGTCTATTCCGTGGAGAAAGGGGAATACATCATGATAGAGAAGGTCAATAAAACAACCGAGGAATGGCGGCGGGAACTCACCCCCGAACAGTTCCGCGTCCTGCGTGAAAGCGGCACCGAGCCCGCCTTCAGCGGCAAATACCACAATCATAAGGGCAAGGGGACCTACCGCTGCGCCGGCTGTGGGCTAGACCTGTTCAGCTCAGCATCCAAGTACGATTCGGGGACCGGCTGGCCGAGTTTTTATGAGCCTGTGGCCGTGGAGAATATTGGTACCGAAGAGGACCGGAAATTTCTTTTCATGGTCCGCACCGAGGTGCACTGCGCCCGCTGCGGGGGGCATCTGGGACACGTCTTCGACGACGGCCCCGAGCCGACGGGAAAACGTTACTGCATCAACTCGGCGGCGCTGGATTTCGCGCCAGAGGAGTAAGCTCTAGCTTTCCTGTGCTGATCGAACCGGAATTCACAAAGAACCAGCTGATCTGGTCCGTCAAAAATAATTCCACGCCTTTCCTTTCACGGGAGGTCATATGAAAAACCTAAGAATCCTGCTCCTGCTCATCATCCCGCTCCTGTTTGCCACCAAGGCCTTGGCTGCCACTGCGGTTTTGGCAGGCGGATGTTTCTGGTGCATGGAAGCCGATTTCGAAAAACTCGAGGGCGTCACCGACGTTGTCTCGGGATTCACCGGCGGTACGGTAGATAATCCCACCTACGAAGGCGACCACACCGGGCACTACGAAGCGGTGGAGATCACCTATGACCCGAAGCGGATCAGCTACCAAAAACTGCTCGACTATTACTGGGTAAACATCGATCCCTTCGACGATGGCGGACAGTTCTGCGACCGGGGCCCCAGTTATCTAAGCGCCATTTTTGTCGCCGATGCACAAGAGCGGGAAATCGCTGAGGAGTCAAAAAAGGAAATCGCCAAGATGTTCCCTGGCCAAGAAATCGTCACGCCCATCCTGGACGCTTCGATCTTTTACCCGATCAAAGGGAATGAAAGCTACCACCAGGACTATTACAAGAAGAGCCCCGTTCGATACAAATTTTACCGCTGGAATTGCGGGCGAGATCAGCGACTGCAGGAAATCTGGGGCGAAAAAGCGACTCATTGACGGGGTGACGGGGCGGGTTGAATCGATGAGGCCTTTGTACTTCGAGATGCGGAAGAAACCTATAGAGCCAATTTTAACCCCGAAAATCGAACCATAGCATCCAAAAACAACGATTTTCGAGCCTGAATCTTTGGAATATCAAGCGGTTGAGTTGGTCCGACCCCAACAACTGTTGTTATTCGGAACTTCGAGGGGGATATGTCGGGCCTGCAGTTTGAGACGGCTTAGAGAGACGAATGCCGGATCAGTTTCCTGGCGCCAGGAAGTTGATCTTTTCCTGCAGACAGAGAACAGAAAAAGCCCCGAGGATTTTTCCCCGGAGCTTTTTCTTTGGTGCGTTGGGTCGCGGCTGTTATCTGGAGAACGTAGCCATTCCCATTTCGTTAAAATCAAGGTTGTAAAAAACAGCCTTCACGAAATCCCCGGTGGACGAGGGATAAAGAATGCAAGTCGTTTCATCGATGACGGGATTGCCACCCAAATCAAGATATTCTTCCATGATTTTGAGGGCCGGGGCTTCCCATACCCAGGTAATTGCTCCGCCACCAAAGGTTCCCGAACCATCGGCGTTAATGACCACTTCAACCGTCTCCGGCGTGGAGTCACCCTCGATCAGAGCGGAATAGGTCCCGCCAAACCCTGCAGGCAGAGCAGTCACGGCTTCATAGACCGTTCCAGCGAGAGCACCGCCTTCGTCAGTGCCGACGACTTCGATAGCACCGTTGCTGGCTGTGGCCACATTCAAGGTAACGGTGGAGCCATCTTGGTCGTACTTCATGGACAATGTGCCACCTGTGACGCTCCAGGTTCCCGTAAACGCTCCCATGTAATCCACAGTACCGGTGTCGTTCGTCACCTCATAAAGAGTACCATCGGCGTTCAACTGAAAAACAACAAGATCTTGCGGATCTTGCCCGGCAATAAAGGTTTTGCCAATCACGTTCTCGGTCGTAAACCCAAGGGACGCGGTAATCTCGGTCTCAGGGCTGATCGCAACGGTCGTGCCGTCAAAATTTACCGGATCGGCAACGATGGCGGTCAAGTTTTCACTGATAATCTTGGTAGCGTAAACGAACTGCTCCTGCTCGGTGAACTGAGCAACAGTCGGGTCAGTCTGAACCATGGCAAAGGTTTCCGCGATCTTCTGAGCGACAGTGTGCAGGACAGTATCGGCGCCCTCGATGTAGTCGGCATACAGGGCCGTTGCGCTGTCTTTGCCGATAGCGGCCTGAACGCTGGCTTCTGCATTAGCCAGGGTTTGGCCCTTCATGATGGCGCTTTGCACCAGGGTTGTTACGGGGCTGATAAAGGCAGGCTTGCCGGCAGGAGCCGCCAGAACGTAAGGGTTCTCAATCGGGGTGGTCGGGGAGTCCTCATCAATGGTTCCGGCTGTTACCAGAACAATAATGGGGTGCTTGTCCAGATCGGTTCCCTCCAGGGTGTACTTGCCGCCTTCAAGCGTCTTGGCGGTAGGCTCCCCTTCGTCCAGCTTCATGTTGCCGTTTTTGTCCAGAAATACGGTGGCGCCTACCAGATAACCATCGGCAACCACACCGCTTACGGTAGAGGTCGTCTCGGAAGAAGAACCGCCGCCACCACCACATCCACCCAGGGCCAGCGAACTGGCCAACAGAATTGCCGCAAACTGCCTAATCTTCATAAATAAAACCTCCCACGCGCGCCTTCATAAGAAGGCTGTTACCTTTAATCCCGGATCAAGCCCCGCTGGCATGAACCAGGTTTTACAAGTTACCGAAACCTATCCATTTCTCTTTTTAACGAACACCACTAACACCCTATGCACAAAAAAGGCCCTTCTCAAAATGAAGAAGGGCCAAGAAGAATGACAGGCATTCTCTGGCGCTTTCTTCGGCAGCTCAGCCACCCTCAATTCAAGGGCCTGAAGCTTTGCGTCGCCAGGTTACCCTGACTTTGCTCTTATCGGAAAACGCTGCATATTATTTATTTGTGTGTCTCGAATTCTATACATCAAATCAAAACAGCAGGTCAACTCAGGAAATTCCTGAGTTGCACTATGCAACAACACCAAACGCCTGTGAATATCACAGTTAGACACAGAAGTTCTAAAACCTATCTACCCACGCATCAGTTCAGGCGTTACAATAAAAGCAACTGCGTGTTTCGCACCTTCTTTAGAAAGGATTCCCATGCCCCTCGACAACACCACCACCCCATCACCCATGGGCTGGAATTTTGACAACAGCTACGCGGCGCTGCCCGAACTCTTTTACCGGCGACTGTCGCCAGTGCCTGTACGGGCGCCAAAGCTGGTGATTTTTAATCGTTCGCTGGCCACAGAACTTGGGCTTGACCCACAACGGCTGCAAACGGACGAGGGGGTTAATATTCTGGCCGGCAATGCGCTGCCGGCAGGAGCGCAGCCCCTGGCCCAGGCCTATGCCGGGCACCAGTTCGGCCACTTCACCACCCTAGGTGACGGCCGCGCCATTCTGCTGGGGGAACAGATCACCCCAACCGGCGAGCGGCTGGATATTCAGCTGAAAGGTTCGGGCCGTACACCCTTTTCCCGGCAGGGGGACGGACGGGCGGCACTGGGACCGATGCTGCGGGAGTATGTCATCAGTGAAGCCATGTACGCCCTTGGCATTCCCACCACCCGCAGTCTGGCGGTGGTGTCCAGCGGAGAACCGGTGCGGCGCGAGACGCTGCTGCCGGGTGCTGTGCTCACCCGGGTGGCCGCCAGTCACCTGCGTGTGGGCACCTTTGAGTATGCGGCCTGGCAGGGTACGCCCGAGCAGGTGAAAATGCTGGCCGATTACAGTATTCGCCGCCATTACCCCGAGGCGGCGCCGCAGGAGAATCCCTACCTCGCCTTCTTCGAAGCCGTCATGGACCGGCAGGCTGCCCTGATTGTAAAATGGCTGCTGGTCGGTTTTATTCACGGGGTGATGAACACAGACAACATGGCGATCTCGGGCGAAACCATCGATTACGGTCCCTGCGCGTTTATGGATATCTATAACCCGGGCACCGTCTTCAGCTCTATCGATCATCACGGCCGCTACGCCTTTGCCAACCAGGCCCATATTGCCCAGTGGAACCTCGCCCGTTTCGCCGAAACCCTGCTGCCGCTCTTCGCCGACGGGCAGGAAAAGGCCATTGACCTGGCCCACACGGCGCTGAAGGGTTTTGAGGACAGGTTTCAGGATTACTGGCTGAAGGGGATGCGGGCCAAGCTGGGACTGGCGGATGCGCAGGAAGGGGATGCGAGACTGATCGAGGAGTTGCTGAAAATCATGCAGCGACTGGGGGCCGACTACACCAACAGTTTTCGTGACCTCGCCCGTGAGGCCTCACCGGATACGGCGCTCTTTCAGGATGGGGAGTTTCAAGACTGGCAGCAGCGCTGGCGCGCCCGACTGGAGCAGCAGGGCCAACCGCTGGCGGAAGTCAGGGCGAATATGGATGCCCACAACCCGGCGGTGATCCCACGCAACCACCGCGTCGAAGAGGCGCTGGCCGCTGCCGCCGAGGAGGGGGATATCCAGCCGCTGGAAAAACTGCTGGGGGTGCTGGCGACACCCTACGCAGAGCCGGCCGAGGCCGACCAGGCCTATCGGCAGCCGCCGGAGCCGAGCAACCGGGTCTATCAGACGTTCTGTGGCACCTGATCAAAGCTAAAGAGGAAGTCGCCGCCACCCAGCCTCACCCCTACCCCATCTTCAGGCTCGACTCAAAGGCCCTGGCCACAAGAGGCATGGCCGCAAAAGGTGGCAGACCGAGTTCGGCAACGGCTTTTTGGCAGAGCTCCATGCCGCTTTGCCCCTCTGCGCCCTGGTTGCTGTTGATTACGGCGGCATGGATGCGGTCGAGATAGGCCAGGCTCTCTTCCATCCGCTGGCGAATCGGCTGGCGCCCCTGCATGGGGGGTTCCCAGGAGGAAAACAACGTGTCGAGATTTTGAATTTTCTGCAGCCTTTTGATCGAAGCAAGGCATTGCGAAATATCTTCGTAAATGGGGAGGTCGCCAGGGACGATCAGCGTATCCCCGGTGAAGAGGGCGCTTTCCTCTTCAAAGAGCAATGAAATGGAGCCCCGGGAATGCCCGGGAGTATGAATAATCTGGCAGCGGAGGTCTTTTTCCAGATCCAGCAGCTCGCCGTCCTCCACCAACACATCCACCTCGACCGCACCTTCGACCAGAGTATGAAAACCGGGTACGGGTCTGTCCTGGACCTGTTTTTCCGTATCTTCAATCCAGTCTTGTTCGCCTTGGTGGGCAAAAACCGTACAGCCCGTCTGCGCCTTAATGCTTTTGGCGGCGCCGAGGTGGTCCGGGTGCGAATGGGTGAGAATTAACGAGGAAACCTCCTGCGGATCGCGGCCCTGCTGTTTTATATAGTCCCAAATCGTCCCGGCGGCGCCGGCCACGCCGCTGTCAATGAGGTGGATGCTGTCGCCAAAGAGCAGATAGACAAAAGCAAAACGGTCGATTGATTTTTCAGCGGAAAGAGGCACCGTAAAGGGGATTTTCAGCGCGTGTATCTGGGGTGTGATCTGCATGGGTTTTCCTCACTGTGATGTTTGTACCGACAAGGCCCTGCTGCTCAATATGCCATGATCCTACCTTATTTGAAAAGCAGCCGACATCAGGAAATACACGAGCGCTTCCATCTCAACCCGCAGCTTGCTTCTCTGATGGCTTTCTGCTAGGGTGGCTCCACTATGACGCCCTCTATCCCTGTAAAACTCAAACGTATTGTGGTGAATACACCCTTGGTGCGCCGGCGGCCGGTGGCGGGCATCTGGGGACGTTATGGCGGATTCTGACCCGAATCCACCCCGTTTCCGATCCCGTTTTACCAGGCCACAGACTCTCCCGTCTGTGGCCTTTTTGCATTTGGGGCCTGCATACAGAGTAATGTCCGTGACCGACCCGACAAGTGGTCACCTTTTTATTAAAGGAGTTTTCGATGCTTACGGAACTTGGCAGTCAATCAGACGTGTTTGCCGTGTGGCTGGTACCCCTGCTGGTCTTTCTGGCCCGCATTCTCGATGTCAGCCTGGGCACGCTGCGGATCTCCATGGTCTACCGGGGGCTCAAGCATCTGGCGGCGCCGCTCGGTTTTCTGGAAGCGCTGGTATGGATTCTGGCCATCTCCCAGGTCATGCAGCACATCGACAACTGGGCCACCTACCTGGCCTTTGCCCTCGGTTTTGGCGCCGGCAATTACGTCGGTCTGTTCATCGAGGAGCGCCTGGCCTTTGGCAACCTGATCATCCGGGTCATCACTCCCGATGAGGATCCCCGCTTAAGTGCCGCCCTCTGGAACGCGGGCTTCGGCGTGACCAATGTCAATGCCCGCGGTGAATCGGGTCCGGTCAAAATCATATTCACGGTGGTACGCCGACGTGAGCTGCAAAAAGCCCTGCGTCTGATCAAAACCTTCAACCCCAACGCCTTCTATACCATCGAGGACGTGCGTTTTTTCAATGAAACCTATGCACCCTTGCCCAAAAGCAAGATTCCCAAAAGATTTTTCCGGCTGCGGGCTCTCAAATCCCGCTGATCCTGGTTCTGTCGTTGGATGGAATTTTTGTAAAAGGGCAGTTGGCGGTGACATCGCCACCGGGGGTCGCCTTGCTCGGCTGCGCGGCAGGTTCGGTGATGGAGTGGCCGAGGGAGGTGGGCCGCAGAAAGGCCCGTATCGAGGCGGTTCTTTACCAGCCGGAAGCGGCCGGTCATTATCATCTGTAGAGGAGTCATTAAAACCCGAAGGCCGGCCATTCGCGTATAGCGATACCGGCCCTTTTGGCAGCTACAGAAACAGTTCAGGCTCGCGGCGCTCGCTGAAGTTGGCCACCAACAACTGCCGCCTGGCCTCGATCATGGGATGATGGAACGACCGCGCCATAACGGGACAGGCCTTGACGCAGGCGCAGCACATGACGCAGTTTTCGGCCGCGGTCGTCACCTCATCCTCCACCCGGATGACCATGGTCGGGCAGACCTTGGCGCAGGTGCCACAGAGGGTGCAGAGGGCCTTATCGGTGGTGGGAGCGACGCCGCCCAAGGGCACTCTTTCCTTGTAGGGGGTGTCACCTGGAATTGGTGGGGCAGCCGCAAAAGTACTCATCTGCAGTTTCTCGGCGACCAGGGCGCCAAACTCACGGGCCTTTTGCCGATCCGGCGCATCGGGACGGCCGGGAGCGATCGGCTGAGTCGGGGTGGAATAGGAATGCTCGCCGATGAAGGCGCCGGCGGCAAGCACCGAGAATCCCCTGGCGACGGCGACATCCCGCAGCTCGACCAGCGCATCCTCGAAGGCGCGGTTGCCGTAAAGGGCCACCAGCACCACCGGCACGCCCGTGGCCGACAATCCCTCCATTCTCTTCAGACAGACTTCCGGTACCCGGCCGGCGTAGACCGGCACGCCGATGATGGCCAGACCGTCGGTGAGCTGCAGGTCTAGCCCGGCTTCCAGGCGGGTGAGGTCGTAGTGCCTGACCTCGCCGGCCGGAATGCCAGCGGCGATCTCCTCGACGATTTTCCGGGTGGTTCCTGTCGGCGAAAAATAGAGCAGGTGAATGGCAGAGAGCATGACTATTCCCTGTCGGCTCAGCTGGTGAACATCAGCTTGCGCTCCAGATCCATGGAGCGTGTAATGCGCTTGGCTTCGTCGACGGCGATGATTTTCTGCTGGCAGAGCTGGATGAGGTGCTGATCCAGCGTCTGCATGCCGTACTGGGCGACACCGTTTTCAATGTGCTTTTCGATCTCATCCAGGCGGCCGTCGCGGATGCAGGCCTGGATAGTCGTGGTGGAGCGCATCACCTCGACGACGGGGATGATGTTTTCGCCGCTCTTGTCCTTGACCAGCCGCAGGGAAACGATAGCCACCAGCATGTCGGCCAGGCGCTGGCGCATGACTTCCTGTACCTCGGGAGGGAAGTTGCCGATAAGACGGTTGATGGTGGAGGAGGCACTCTGGGTATGCAGGGTGGAGAAGACCAGGTGTCCGGTTTCGGCTGCCTTGATGCAGGCATCGATGGTCTCCGGGTCGCGCATCTCACCGACCATAATGACGTCGGGGTCCATGCGCAGCGCTGCCTTCAGCGCCGCTCCGAATCCCTCGGTGTCGATCCCCACCTCACGCTGAATGATGCAGCTCTTGCTGGAGGTGAAGAGGAATTCGATGGGGTCTTCGATGGTGATGATGTTGTAGCTGTAGTTCTCATTGAGGTAGCGCAGCATGGAGGCCAGCGTGGTCGACTTGCCGTTGCCGGTAGGACCGGTGACCAGGATAAGGCCGTTGGGTGCCTTGACGATCTCGGAGAGAACCACCGGCAGGTTGAGCTCTTCAAAGGAGCCGATGTGCGGTGGAATGACGCGCATGACGATGCCGATCACCCCTTTCTGCCGGAAAATGCTGACGCGGAAGCGTCCGCCGTTGGGCAGGGAATAGGAGGCATCCTGCTCTCGCAGGCTCGGATCGAGTTGGCGCTTGTTGGCTTCGAGAATGGTTTTGGCGATGAATTCGGTGTCTTCGGGTTTGAGCTTGGGTAGCTTGGAGCGGATCAGCTGGCCGCGCCCCCGGAAAAACGGCGGGTTGTCCACTTCGAAGTGAACGTCCGACACCCTCTTCTCAAAAGCGATCTCCAGAATCTGGTTCATTACTTTGGCGTCCATGCACGTATCCTCTTAAAAAGATGTAAAACTTGGCAGAGAATATCACCTACCGTGTGGTTTTTTCCAGTTTTTTACGGTACAGAGCGTTTTCCGCCACCAGGGCGGCCTGTGCCGCCAGGCGCTCCAGCTGCTCCATCGGCACTGCTTGCGCCTCGGTGTCGCCGAAATCGGCATAGATGACGGCCAGCGTCCGGCCGCGCACATGCAGAGGGAAGAGGAGGGCCTTGGGTGTGGTCGCCGCCCCCAGCGCCTCATAGAGAGGGGTGCTGAGACCGCCGTCGTAGAGCAGCCCGTAGAAAGGGCGCTGTTCGTCCGCCACCTTGCGCAGAAGGCTGGAAGTCTCCAGGGGGATGCATACGGAGACCACGGCTCGGGCTTCCCGGTCACCCCCGCCGAAGCCAATCCCTTTTTCCGAGACGAAGTCTTCCTGGCGGGCCGCCAGAGTAAGCACCCGGGGAAAGATACCGGCCAGGGTTTTAAGCAGCGACTGATGAACGGCCGGAATGGAGGGGCAGGCGATGAGATCGAGCACCCCCCGGGCCAGGACATCTTCGGCGCCGGATACTTTCTTTTCGAAAAAGTTGTTCAGATAAAGACGCAGAGCCTCAATAAAAGTCAGGGTTTCCGCCGCACCATTTTCCTGCACTCCATCAACAGACGGCCGCGGAAAGACCGCACGGGCCCCCTCCCGATAAGACTGCAGGATGAAATCCCGTTCGGCGGCAAAGGCGAGCTGCAGCGTCTCCAGACGGGGATATTTCATCTTCTTTTCCCGGCGCAGACGGTGAATCTTGTCCGCGGAATAACCGGCCCTGGCTTTTTGGGGACAGTCCATCACCAGCAGTGGCTGGATGCCTTTGTGCAGGGACTGGTCGATGATGAGGTCGAGATCCTGGTCGTCGTTGGTGGAAAAGATCAGCGAGCCGTCATTTTTGCCGAGGGTCGTGAGCAGGTAGGCAAGAAACTCGTCGGAACTGAAAACGATCACGGCCCGCGCCCCTCCTTCAGGACTCGGGGATTCCTTGGCCCGGTCGGCGGCATCACCGAGATAGGCGAGAACCTTTTCCTTCTCCGAGTCGGGCCAGGCCGGGGCCAGAGTCCCGATCCGTTCCCGATGGATGGCGACAGGGTCTCTTTCCTCGAGCACCGAAAAAACACCGGGAATACGCGTTTCCAGCTGGTCCAGATCAGCCAGCCCCAGATCGTCCTCTGAAATGCTCCAGCCGCTCTCGCCCGGCTCCGTCCCCTCGACGGATGGTTCGTCCTCGTCGCTGAGTTCGCCGTCGCGTTTTTTTTCATCGTAGATGCGCAGGGCGTCCATGAGCGCATTCTGGCTGTTGAGCAGAAATTCCTCGTTCAGCTTCTCGGGAAAATAACGATATTCGTCGCTGATGGCCACGTTGTCCACGTCAAGGGAGAAGGTGCCGGCTTTCCAGGTCAGTATTTCGACGATGGTCATTTCGATGAGGAGCTGCAGCCCCTTGAAAGCCACGTCCTTGTCGATGAGCTTCCGCGACATGAGGGTGGCTATCAGGGGTTTGCGATTGTGGCCGGCTTGCTTCTGCTCAGCCAGCGCCGCCTCCAGGTCCTCTTCGCGGAGAGCCTTCATCTCCAGCAGGATCTGCCCGATGCGCCCATGGCTGTGCAGGTTGCTGGCGCTGCCGATAAAGCCGTCCTTGAAGACCAGCTGACAGGTTCCTTTGCGGCTTTGCACCGTCAGGGTTCCCGTTTTACGGGCCGCATGGATGAGCTGGACAATATCGACGATAGGCAGGTGTTCCAGATCTCCGGTAAAGGACATGATGTAACCTCTCTAAGAAGATGGGATGGGGAAATCCCGTTGCGCGCCAACATTAAACCTAAAAAATGGACAGGATTCAAGACCGCAGTCAAGCTGACGTCCGCACAAAAGAGTCTTGTGCAAAACCAGCGTCTCACGGTAGAGTACCGAAAAAGACAGGGAAAGGGTCAACAAACCATGATAACCGCCAGCCCTACAACGCTTTTCGACGTTTTAATCCAAAGCTATCGGCAGTTTTCCCAGCGCACGGCCTTTATCTACCGGGCGGCGGGCAAAGAGTTCTCCGTCACCTACGAGAAACTCTTCGACGATGTCCTGCTGCTGGCCCGCGCCTTTCGGGAGAAGAAGATCGGCCACGGCTCCAAGGTGATGCTCCTCTCCGACAACCGCTATGGCTGGATGGTTACCGACCTGGCCCTCATTTCCCTGGGCGCCATCAGCGTGCCGCGGGGGAGCGACACGCCGACGCGGGAGCTGGAATTTATCATGACCCACGCGGGCTGCGAATTTCTGGTGGTGGAAAACGAGGAACTGTACGAACAGCACCGCGAAATGACGGACAAGTTACCCCAGCTCAAGGTGACCTTCATCATTGAATCCGAGAGCCGCCACAAGCTCTTTCAGCCCGTCTACGCCTACCAGGATCTGCTGCAGGATCGCACCATCACCCCCGAGGAACTGCAGGATTTTATCCGCAGCAGCGCGCAACTGGGATCAGAAGATACCGTCACCCTGGTCTACACCTCCGGCACCACGGGGATGCCCAAAGGGGTAGTGCTGACCCATCGGAATCTCATGCACCAGATTGCCAGCCTGCCGCCCATCATTGAACTGACGGCGGAGGATCGCTGGCTCTCGATCCTGCCGTCCTGGCATATCTTCGAGCGCACGGCCGAATATATCGCTCTGGCCAAAGGCAGCTGCATCGTTTACTCGACCCTGAAGACCTTCGCCGAGGACCTGGTCACCTATAAGCCGACTCTGGTGGCTACCGTGCCGCGCCTGTGGGAATCCCTCTACAGCAAAATCAATGCCGCGCTCGAAAAGCAGAGCAAGAAAAAGGCCAAGCTCTTCCGCGCCCTGGTGTGGATCTCGGCCACCTTCCGGCGCAACAGCCGTCTGCTCAAGGATCATCTCCCCCGCTACAAGCCGGTCTTTTTTCTGCGTCGCTGGCTGCAGAAACTGCGGGCGCTGGGCGCTGTCATCCTGCTCTTGCCTCTGTACCTGCTGGCCCGCAAAAAGCTGGCGCTGGTGCAGGAGAAATTCGGCGGCCGTCTGCGCGTGGCCATCAGCGGCGGCGGCAGTCTCCCCGACTACCTGGACGCCTGGCTCGACGCCGTTGGCATCCGCATCGCCAACGCCTATGGCATGACCGAATGTGCCCCCGGCATCGCCGGCCGCGCCCTCGATTGTCCCATTTTTGGCACCCTGGGCAAGCCGATTGCCGGAACGGAGGTGCGTATCGTGGACGAGGCCGGCCAGGTGCTTCCCGCCGGCTGCGAGGGGGAAGTGCAGGTGCGCGGCCAACAGGTCACCCCCGGCTATTACAACAACCCGGATGAGAACGACAAATCCTTCACGGCCGACGGCTTCTTCAAAACCGGCGACCTCGGCAAGTTCACCCTCACCGGCGAACTGGTGCTCTGCGGCCGCTCGAAGGAGATCATCGTGCTGGCCAGCGGCGAGAACATCGACCCTACCCACATCGAATCGACCATCACCATGCTCCCCTTCGTGGCCGACGCCGTGCTGGTCGGGCAGGACAAGAAAGGCCTCGGCGCTCTCATCGTGCCCGATATGGACAAGCTGAAGGAGTACGTATCCGACAAGTTCAGCCATCTCGTGGGTGAAACGGAGGACTTCCTCAACGACAAACAGGTGATGGCCAAGGTCAAGAACGAGATCAACAAGCTGCTGCACCCCAAGAAGGGCTTCAAGCCCTATGAGCGCCTCAGCGGCATCAGTTTTCTGGACAAGGAATTCAAGGCGGGAGAAGAGCTGACGAACACGCTGAAGAAAAAGCGTCACGTCATCGAACAGAAGTACAAGGAGATCATCAACAAGCTGCTGAAGTAGATGGGCGGCCATCCCAAAAAAACACGGGGACGCCGTCAAGACGTCCCCGCGAAAGGGAGAAAGATTCTGCGTGACCTACCAGGGGATGCGCAGGTCGATGGATCCATACCCCGAAGGCGGAATGACCGCCCCGTAGATCACCCGCAGCATGCCGTCAGGCCCCTGGCGATGGTGGGCGGCGGGACGGTAGTGGCCGTGTTTTTTCTGCCCATGCTTCGCCTGCTGGTGTCCCCAGCGCGGCGGCTTGTTTTTTCGGTGCTTCCCATAGGCATGGTCATTGTTATAGTGCCTGTCACCATAGGTCCGATCCTGGCCCCGCTGATGGTGGGACACCTCCTTGACCACCACGACCTTTTTCCTGGCGTCATGGGCTTCGGCGGCCAGGGGAGCCCCGAGGGTGAACAGACTGCCAATCAACAGCACCAACAGTGTTTTCATGGTTTTCATGGCACGCTCCTTTCCTTTGGCAAGACATCGTATAATCGGCTTCTTTGTGTCCAAGCCTAACCCGCCCCGAACACAATAAAAAGCCGATATCGCGGCGAATGCCCCCTGATGTCTAGTCGATTCAATATCATTTCAACCAGTTACCAAAAACCACATCGGGTGACAGGGCGCTGTTTTATCACCCCGGCCCAGGAGATTTTTTATGTTTCGCCTTCTTCATTTCTTAGCCATCGCTCTTTTTTTGCTGCCGGCCGGCGGTTGTGACCGCGGACCAGCCATCGCTCCCTTGCCCGAGGACGCCATCGTGCTGGCTTTCGGCGACAGTCTCACGTACGGTACCGGCGCCGGCTCGGGTGAATCCTACCCCGAAGTGCTGGCCGCCCTGCTGGGCCGCACCGTCATCAACGCAGGCGTGCCCGGGGAGACCTCGGCTCAGGGTCTGCGGCGCCTCCCGGACGTGCTGGCGGAATATGAGCCCGACCTGGTCATTCTCTGCCATGGCGGCAACGACTTTCTGCGCCGCCTTGACCGGCAGCAGCTGGCCGCCAACCTCGAAGCCATGGTCGCGCTCATCCACGACAGCGGCGCCGAGGTCGTTGTCGTCGGCGTTCCCCAGTTCGGCCTGCTTTTGAAGACCGCTCCACTCTACGATCAGCTCGCCGAGACCTACCGCCTGCCTTACGAAGGGGACATCATCACCGATCTGCTGGGCGACCGCGACCTCAAGAGCGACACCGTACACCCCAATGCCGCCGGCTACCGTCAGCTAGCCGAGGCCCTCTTTCGCCTCATCGACAGGGCGCAGCGTTCCTGATGGGGGCGATTTTTCGACCCGGCTATTCCGCCCTTGACCCGGGGACGGTACAGGCATAAGATTTCGCTCCGTCATGAATACCATTCCCTCCACCAAACGCCAGCGCTCCCTACGGGAGCTGAAGACTCTGGCCATTCTCTCCGGCCCCCTCGTCGCCGCCCAGGTCTCTCAGTCCGCCATGGGTTTCATCGA
This sequence comes from Desulfuromonas sp. AOP6, assembly GCF_009731355.2. GTDB lineage: Bacteria > Desulfobacterota > Desulfuromonadia > Desulfuromonadales > SZUA-540 > SZUA-540. Next base: position 554,773 of record NZ_AP022810.1, on the reverse strand, counting down.
CACGGTCATGGCCGGCCGGGTCGGCTCCGTCGACCTGGCGGCAGTGGCCATGGGTGCGAGCATCTGGCACCCCCTCTTTCTCTTCATGCTCGGCATCCTCATGGCCGTCACCCCCTCCGTCGCTCAGCTGCACGGCGGCGGCTTCCGCCGGGAGATTGGCCACCACGTGCGCCAGGCCCTGCTCCTGGGCCTGGTCCTGAGTCTGCTGGTCATCCCCCTGCTGCGCCACGCCGGCCCCGTGCTTGTCTGGATGGAGGTCGACCCCGTGGCCGCGCCCAAGACCCTGGCCTACCTGGAAGCCATTTCCTGGGGGATGCCGGCCATTGCCGGCTTTTTCGTACTGCGTCACTTCAGCGAGGGCCTCTCCTGCTCGAAGCCGAGCATGATCATCAGCCTGCTGGCCCTGCCTTTTAACGCCACCGCCAACTATGTGCTTATCTACGGCAAACTCGGTCTGCCCGCCCTCGGCGGCCCGGGTTGCGGCTGGGCCACTTCGCTGACCATGTGGTTCATGCTGCTGGGCATGCTGGTCATCGTGCGCCGGGGACAGATCTACCGGCCCTCCCAGCTCTTCGACGCCTGGCCGCGCCCCGACTGGCAGGAGATCGGCCAGATTCTGCGCCTGGGGGTTCCCATCGGTTTCTCCCTTTTTGTCGAAGCCAGCATCTTCGCGGTTATCGCCCTGCTCATCGGCTCCCTCGGCGCGGACATCGTCGCCGCCCACCAGATCTGCCTGAGCTTCTCGACCCTTGTCTTCATGATCCCCATGAGCATCTCCAGCGCCATCTCCATCCGGGTGGGCTGGGCCCTGGGCAGCCGCGACCTCGCCCTCGCCCGCCGCGCCGGTTACACCGGCATCGCCCTCACCGGCGTCATCGCCCTGTGTACCTCGACCCTCTGCCTGCTCTTCCCCGAACCGGTGGCGGCCATCTACACCACCAACCCCGAGGTACGCCGCCTGGCCGTGGAGCTGCTCATCCTCGGCGCCCTCTTCCAGGTTTCCGACGCCATCCAGGTCAGCACCTCCGGCGCCCTGCGGGGCTACAAGGACACCCGGGTTCCCATGTTCCTGCTCATCTTCGCCTACTGGGGCGTCGGCCTGCCCATCGGCTACAGCCTGGGCCTCACCTCCCTGTGGGGCGAACCGATGGGAGCGGCCGGCTTCTGGATCGGCCTCATCGCCGGTCTGACCATGGCAGCGCTGCTGCTGAGCGGACGCCTGGTGCGGGTCATTCGCAACTATCGCCGCGCCGGCCTGGACTCTCTCCCTCCCGGAACCCCTGTCGCCTGATCCCCAAAAAGCCAAGGGCGACCTTGCGGGCCGCCCTTGGTATCGAACTCCTTTATGTGTGGCCCGTTAGTCGGAAAATTTCTGATTTTCCTGCTCCAATACGCGAATGAAGGTGGTGCGCTTGGTGAGCTCCTTGAGGGCGGCGGCACCGACATAGGTGCAGGCGGAGCGTACGCCGCCGAGGACGTCCTTGACCGTCTCGGCGAGAGGACCACGATAAGGGACTTCCACCGTCTTGCCTTCGGAAGCGCGGTAGTGGGCGACGCCGCCGGCGTGTTTCTCCATGGCCGTGGCCGAACTCATGCCGTAGAAGAGCTTGAAGGCCTGGCCACCGCGTTCGACAATTTGGCCGCCGCTCTCGTCGTGGCCGGCGAACATGCCGCCGAGCATGACGAAGTCGGCCCCACCGCCGAAGGCCTTGGCGACGTCACCGGCACAAACACAGCCGCCGTCGGAGATGATGCGCCCGCCGAGGCCGTGGGCCGCATCGGCGCATTCGATGACGGCGGAAAGTTGGGGGTAGCCGACACCGGTCTTCACCCGGGTGGTGCAGACCGAGCCGGGGCCGATACCGACCTTGACGATGTCGGCCCCCGACAGCAGCAGCTCTTCCACCATCTCCCCCGTCACCACATTGCCGGCGACGATGGTCTTCTCGGGCCAGGCTGCACGCACGCGGCGGACGAAATCGACGAAGGCCTCGGCGTAGCCGTTGGCCACGTCGATGCAGATGAATTCGAGTTTGGGGTGGTTGGTCAGAATTTGGGTGAGCTTGTCGAATTCCTCCTCGGAGGTACCGGTGCTGACCAGGATATGTTCATAGATATCGTCGGCCCTTCCCTGCAGCCAGACCGCCCATTCCTCCAGGCTGTAATGCTTGTGAATCGCGGTGAGCAGGCCGAAACCGGCCAGCACTTCCGCCGCTTCGAAAGTCCCCACCGTGTCCATGTTGGCGGCGATGACGGGTATCCCCGTCCAGGTTTTGCCGCTGTGCAGAAAGGTGTAGGTGCGGTTCAGCTCCACCTGGGCGCGGCTCTTGAGGTTGGAGCGTTTGGGACGGATGAGCACATCCTTGAAGCCCAGCTTGATATCGGTCTCTACGCGCATGGTTCCTCCCTGTCCTTTTGCTAGGACGGCCCCTGTTCGGCCCGTCGTTTCTCCTTCAGTTCGATTTCAGCCGCACCCCGTCCTCGCTCAGCTCCACCCGTTTTTCCTTATAGAGACCACCCACCGCCTTTTTGAAGACCTTCTTGCTCATTCCCAGGCGCTTCTGGATTTCCCAGGAAGGACTCTTGTCGTGCAGGGGCAGGAAACCCTCCTTCTGCAGGGCGGCAAGCAGGGTTTTCCTGGCGTCCTCGATCCCCTCGATACCGCTCTGACGCAGGGTGACATCCAGCTTGCCGTCGGGGCGGATGGTCTTGACGTAGCCCTGCAGGCGGTCGCCACGCTTGAGGCCGCTGCGCAGCTCGTCCTTGTAGAGCAGAGCCCCGTAGAGGCCATTGACGATCACCTTGGCGCCGAGATCGGTGTACTGCCAGAGAATGAGCTCGACGTTGTCCCCCTCTTTAAGGTTCTTGATCTCAGGCTCCAGGCATTCATCCAGACGGGCGGTAGCCACCACGCGGCCGCGGTTGTCAAGGCAGACCTTGACCAGGTATTTGTGCCCGGTGCGCATGCGCTCGGGCTGCTCGCTGTAGGGAGCCAGCAGATCCTTCGGCATCCCCCAGTCGAGAAAGGCTCCGTGCCGGGTGACGTCCTTGACCTTGAGCAGGGCAAACTCGCCGACCTGGGCCTTGGGCAGGTTGAGGGTGGCCACGGGTTTCTCCGCAGCATCGAGAGTGACGAAGACAGGATAGACCGCCCCGACGCTGGCGTCGGCCGGGACTTCACGGATGGGCAGCAGCACCGGTTGGGACTCCTCCCCCAGCCAGGCGCCCTCTTCATCGAGACGATGGATTTTCAGGTTTTGAATGCGGCCAATTTCAAACATCAGGTCCTCCTGCGAACTTGCCCAAAAAAGACAACGCCGGGCAGAGGGCCCGGCGTCTGCCAGAGTTTCTATTATACACGGGTTTTCCTAAACAAAAGAGCAGACGTACTCGGTGATGCCATCGGCGACTTCGATGTCAAAGGACGAATGACCGGGCACATCGAACCAGGTGCCGGCGCTGAAACCGATCCAGTCACCTTGGCCGCCGATGCGGACGCGGCAGCTGCCAGCGATGATTTCCATCTTCTCGGGGGCCTCGGTGTTGAAGGTGTAATGGCCGGGATAGACCAGCCCGAGGGTCTTCTTGCGGCCGTCGGCCAGCAGGATGCTGTGGCTGACCACCTTGCCGTCAAAGTAAATGTTGGCCTTGCAGGTCACGGTGACTTCGGTGAAGCTTTGGGGTGCCTGGTAACTCATGGGATTTCTCCTGCGGGTTAATGGGGTTCTGAGCCGGTCTAGTTATCACAAGGACGCAGCTTCCGCAAGGGAATTCCCGGCCGCCGCCTCAGCGCTGGCGATGCACCGCCAGATGCCCCCAGGACTGGTAGACCGACATGACCTCGAGGGCGTTGATGTTGACATGAGCAGGGACGTTGGCCACATACCAGATAATGTCGGCGATATCCTCCGGCCGTAGGGGCTCTGTGTCGGCATAGACGCCGGCGGCGCGCTCACCGTCCCCCTTGAAGCGAACCTGGGAGAACTCCGTCTCCGCCATGCCAGGGGCCAGATAGGTGACGCGGACCCGGCTGCCGAGCAGGTCGGCGCGCAGATTGCGGCTGAACTGCTCGACAAAGGCCTTGGTCGACCCGTAGACGTTGCCGCCGGGATAGGGCCAGCTTCCGGCGGTGGAGCCGATATTGATGACATGGCCGCCATTGCGGGCGACCATGGCCGGCAGTACTGTGCGGGTGCAGTACATGACTCCCTTGATGTTGGTATCGACCATGGTCTCCCAGTCGTCGAGATCAACCTCCCAGGCCGGCTCCAGACCGAGGGCAAGGCCGGCGTTGTTGAGTAGCACGTCGACGGCGGGCAAATCCCCCAGAGCCTCCTGCACGGCCTGGCGCTGGCGCACGTCGAGGACCAGGGTGCGGCTGACGGCGGCGCCCAGCTCCTGCTCCAGCGCCTGCAGGCGCTCGCGGCGGCGGCCGGTGAGGATGAGCTGCCAGCCTTCGGTGGCGAAGCGGCGCGCGCAGGCTTCTCCGAATCCCGAGGTGGCGCCGGTAATGAGAATCGTTTTGGCCATGGCAGAAAGCTCCTTTCGGAAAAAATATAAAACCAGGGGAGGGAACTACTGACGGGCCAGCCGCAGGTTCTCCACCGTGTTCTCGAAATTGCTGCGGAAGGGATTGATGTCGAGGCCGCCGCGACGGGTGTAGCGCGCGTAGACGGTAAGCCGCTCCGGCCGGCAGAAACGCATGAGGTCGGCGAAGATGCGCTCGACGCACTGCTCGTGGAATTCGTTGTGCTGGCGGAAGGAGATGAGGTAGCGCAGCAGAGCGGCGGGATCGATACGACCACCACGATAGCGGATGAGCACGCTGGCCCAGTCGGGCTGCCAGGTGACGAGGCAGTTGCTTTTGAGCAGATGGCTGTGCAGCTCTTCCTCGACGACATCCGCCGCGTCGGCCGCCCCGGTCAGCAGCTCGGCCTCCAGCTGGTACTGGCTGACCGCGATATCGATCCCATCGATACAGCGTCCCGGCAGGGCGAAGAGGCGCTCCTCGCCGAAGCGCTCGCTGCCGATGAGGCGCACCTGCACCGGCGCCCCGGCCACGCGGCCGAGATCCTCGGCCAGCACCTGCTCCACCTCGGCGAAGCTGGCAAAGCGGGTCTGGTTGAAGGAGTTGAGGTAGAGCTTGAAGGACTTGGATTCGACGATGTTTGGCGAATGGCAGGGGAAGCGGAACTCCCCCATGGCCACCACCGGCTTGCCGCCGGGCTGCAGCCAGGAGAGCTCGAAGGCGTTCCAGATGTCCACCCCCTGAAAGGGAAGCGCCCGCTCCAGTCCTAGCTCCAGGCGCTTGAGGCTGCGCGGCACGGCACAGAGCAGGCCGGCATCGTATTCGGATTTGTACTCGGTGGTCCTGCCCAGAGGCAGGGAAGCGTCAAAATCAGTCATGGGATTAATTGTCCGTCAGCATGGGGGTGATGTCAAGGATACCGCCACAATAACGCTGGCTTGGCGATCCGTCAAAAGTTTTCGGGCACAAAAAGGACAATTGCCTTATACTGCCGCCACTTCCCGAAAAAGCCGAACAAAAGGATAGCGAGACGATGACCGAGAACCAGCCCCCCTTCCAGAGCCTGACCCCCAGCTTCATCATGGACGCCATCGAAAGCCAGGGCTACGTCTGCGACTGCCGCACCCTGGCCCTGAACAGCTACGAGAACCGCGTCTACCAGGTGGGCATCGAGGAAGGCCAGCCGCTCATCGCCAAGTTCTACCGCCCCGAACGCTGGACCGATGCCCAGATTGGCGAAGAGCACCAGTTCTGCTTCGAGCTGCGGGAGCACGAGCTGCCCGTCGTCGCCCCCCTGTGCAACGAGGCGGGGGAGAGCCTCTTTCACTACGGTGGCTTCCGCTTCGCCCTCTATGCACGCCAGGGGGGACACGCTCCCGAGTTCGACGATCTGGACAACCTGCTCATCATGGGGCGCCTGCTCGGTCGCCTGCACCGCATCGGCGCCATCCGCCCCTTTGTTCACCGGCCTCATCTCGACGGCCAGAGCTTCGGCCACGACAGCGTCGCCCTCATCAGCGAGCACTTCATCCCGCCCGAGTATAAGGCCAACTACGACGCCCTCACGACGGATCTGCTGCAGGGCGTCGACGACGTGACGGCGACGGTGACGGCCCGCGCCATCCGCGTGCATGGCGACTGTCATGCCGGCAATATTCTCTGGCGCAACGACGCTCCTCATCTGGTCGATCTGGACGACGCCCGCATGGCCCCGGCCGTGCAGGATATCTGGATGATGCTCTCAGGTGACCGTTCCCGTCAGCAGGTGCAGCTGGCGGAGATCCTCGACGGCTATCAGGAGTTCTACGATTTTCACCCGGCCGAGCTGCGCCTGATCGAGGCTTTGCGCAGCCTGCGCATCCTGCACTTCACCGCCTGGCTGGCCCGCCGCTGGGACGACCCCACCTTTCCCCGCCATTTTTCCTGGTTCAACACCCCCCGCTACTGGGGCGAGCACATCCTCCAGCTGCGCGAGCAGATCGCCGCTCTGGTCGAGCCCCCCCTGCAGGCGCCCTGAGCCCTCAACGCTCCCCATCCCGCATCGACAGAAACGAGGCCAGCAGTACAGCCATGCCCGTGAGTCCCCCCGATAGCAGAAAAGCCGTGGTGAAGGTACCGCTGGTTTCGGCCAGCACGCCGGCGCTCGCCGGACCGAGGGTCTGGCCGACGGCGAAAAAGACGGTGATAAGGGAGAAGCCGGCGGCCGCCCGTGACAGTCCCAGGAGGTCGCCGACGGCGGCGGCCATAATAGTCGGAATGGCAAAGGTGGAGATTCCGTAGAGGATGACGGAAGCCACCAGGGCCCCTTCACCCAGGGAAGAGCCGGCCAAAAGGTAAGCCAGACTCTGAATGACGAAGACGAGCATGAGCCCGGTCTTGCGGCCGAGGCGGTCGGACAGCGCCCCGAAGCCCACGCCGGAGAAGAGGCTGAAAAAGCCGACCCAGGACCAGAACAGGCCGGCGCGGGCCTCGGCGAGGCCGAATTCGCTGACCATGGCCGTGACGATAAAGGTGCCGTAGACCATGTAGGTGGCGCCGAAGATGAGATAGAGCACGCCGAGCAGCAGCAGGCTGCGGCCGCTTCCCGGCGGCGAATGGTCGGCGACGGCGGCGGGTTCGAGGGACTGCCTGGCTCCCAGCGGCTCCAGGCCCAGGTCGGCCGGCTCGTTGCGCACCAGCATCGCCGTGCAGACCGCCGCCCCCAGGGTGATCGCCGCCAGAATGAGCCAGCCCGTGCGCCAACCCTGCATGCCCAGACTCGCATTGAGGTTGGGGATCAGAAAGCCGGCGAAGATGATGGCGGCGCCGTTGCCCATGATCATGAGGCCGGCGGCACGGCCACGCCGTTCGCGGCGGAACCAGTGGGAGATGAGCAGTACCGACGGGATATTGGCGAAGCCGCCTCCCATGCCGACCAGTGTATAAAAGACGAGCAGGGGCAGGAAACTCTCAGCCTGGCTGATGCCGACCATGCACAGGGCGATCAGCAGCAGACTGCCGGCGATGAGCACGCGGGGCCGGGCCAGGCGCAGCAACAGGGGCGCCAGAGCCACCGAGACCAGGTAACCGGCGAAGTTGCCGGTACTGACGTAGCCCATCTGGTCGTAGCCGAGAGCGAGGCCGGCCTTCATGGCGGGCAGTAGCATACCGAAGGCGAAGCGGGCCAGGCCCAGGCAGGAGAAGATGGTCAGACCGCCGCAGAGGACGATGACCCAGGCGTAATGAAAGGGCAGGGATGTCTTGGGTTGATTCATGAAGTGCCCGGCGCGTGGAGAAGTAAAAAGCCGCGCCCCTTTCGATGCGGGGCGCGGCCAGATGGTACGGTTGGACTAGAGAATCTCGACCAGGGTGAATTCGTAGGTGAGATCTTCGCCCGCCAAGGGATGGTTGGCGTCGAAGGTGACGCTGTCGTCCGCCACCTCGACCACCGTCACCCCGATGGCCTCGTCTTCCTCGTCGGTGAGGACCAGCTCTTCACCGACCTCGGGCTGCATGTCGTCGGGAATCTGTTCGCGGGGAACCGCGAAGACCTTGCTCTCGTCGTAATCGCCGAAAGCGTCATCCGAAGGGATGGTCAGGGTCTTCTTCTCCCCCGGCGCCATGCCGATGAGAGCCTCTTCGATCTGCTCAAAGAACTCCCCCTCGCCGATGACCAGCTCCAGGGGTCCCGCCTCGCAGCCGCAGCCCTCGTCGCCGCAGTCGTCCGTATCGCAGTGGCCGGTTTCGCAGTCGCCGCTATCCAGGGTGCTGTCGAAAATGGTGCCGTCTTCCAGGGTGCCGGTAAAATCGATGCGGACCCGATCGCCTTTTTTGGCCTGTGCCATGATGTCTGTCCTTCCTATGCTGTGTGAAATGGATGTTGCCTGTAAGTGCCCGGCCAGCTAGGCCGCGCGGTTCTCCTGCCCGCTCTTGCGCAGGTAATATTCATAATCGCCCTCGTAGACCCGCATGTCGCCATGATCGACCTCGAAGACCCGATTGACGAGGCTGCGCAGGAAGTGGCGGTCGTGGCTGACCAGCACGACGGTGCCGGCGAACTTCTGCAGGGCTTCCAGCAGCACCTCGCGGGACTGGATGTCGAGATGGTTGGTCGGCTCGTCGAGAACGAGAAAATTGATGGGCCGCGCCAGCAAAGTGGCCAGCACCACGCGGCTCTTCTCGCCGCCGGAGAGCTTTTCGATGCGCTTGTCGACGTCGTCGCCGCTGAACAGAAAGGCGGCGCAGAGGTTGCGCACCACGCCGATAGAGGCCATGGGGATGGCTTCCTGCACCGTTTCGAAGACGGTGCGCCTGGGGTCAAGGACGTCCATGGCGTGCTGGCTGAAATAGCCCAGGTGGACGCTGGCCCCCAGGGTGACGCTCCCCTCGCTCGGTTCCGTCTGCCCGGCCAGCACCTTGAGAAAGGTCGACTTGCCGGCGCCGTTGACCCCGACCACAGCAATCTTCTCCTGACGACGGATGAGACCGGAAACGCCGCCGAAGACCGACTTCTCGCCGCCGTCGGGCAGGGGCCAGCGCTTGGCCAGACTGTCGATCTTCACCACGTCGTCACCGCTGCGCGGCGGCTCAGCGAATTCGAAGCGCACGGTGCGCTGTTCTGGCGGCAGCTCAATGCGCTCGATCTTCTCCAGCTTCTTCACGCGCGACTGCACCTGGGCGGCGTGGGAGGCGCGGGCAGCGAAGCGGGCGATGAAATCCTCTTCCTTGGCCAGCATCTCCTGCTGGCGACGGTGGCTGGCCAGCAGCTGCTCGCGGCGGATTTCGCGCTCGCGCAGGTAAAAATCGTAATTGCCGCCGTAGGTCGTCACCGTGCGGTTGGACACTTCGATGATGCGACTGACCAAGCGGTTCATGAAGTCGCGGTCGTGGCTGGTCATGAGCACCGCTCCCTTGAAGTCGGTGGACAGCCAGTTTTCCAGCCAGACGATGGACTCGACGTCGAGGTGGTTGGTCGGCTCGTCAAGGAGCAGCACGTCAGGGTTGAGGGTGAGGATGCGGGCCAGAGCGATGCGCATTTTCCAGCCGCCGCTGAAATCCTCCACCGGGCGATTGTAGTCGTCGGGCCCAATGCCAAGGCCCGTGAGCACCGCCTGGGCGCGGGCTTCGAGGTCGTAGCCGCCGCGATGCTCGAACTCTTCCTGGGCATCGCCGTAGCGTTCCAGCAACTCGGCCAGGGCATCATCGGCCATGGGTTCGCACATGGCCGCCTCCATGGCCTTGATCTCCTCGCCGAGGGCCACGGTGCGGGCGGAAGCCGCCATGACCTCGGCCAGGGCGCTGCGGCCGGACATCTCACCGACATCCTGGGAAAAGTAGCCGATCACCGTCTTTTTCGAGCAGGAGATCTCGCCGCTGTCGGCCTCTTCCTCGCCGGTGATGAGGCGGAAAATGGTGGACTTACCGGCGCCGTTGGGGCCGACGAGGCCGCTGCGGGTGCCGGGCAGGATCTGAAAGCTGGCGTTCTGGAAGAGGATCTGGGTGCCATGCTGTTTGTTGATGTTGGTCAGGTGAATCATGAATCAAAGCTCCACGGAAAAAGTCCCGCCTTGTTAGCACGACCGACCCCCTAACGGCAAGACAAATAACCGAAAATTCCCTTCAGTCCGCTATATGCCGGAAGGATTAACCCCAGCAAAAGAGCGTATCGGGAAATCTGTTTGAAGCGCTGTCGGCTTCATGGCAAGATAAGACATTCCCGAGGAGGCGAATATGGCAAATCAAATCAGGGATCCCGGTGAGCGCCAGACCTGGATTCAGCAGGCCGTGGTCGATTTCTGGACTGGCAGCCCGCGCAATACCCTGGGCCCCGACAGCGACGAGAAAGCCTGGGACGAGCCGCTGCTGGCCTTTTCCCGCGGCGACGACCCCCTCTATGGCCGGATCAAGGCCGATCTCGGCGACTTCTACTGGACGCCTGCGGACGCTTTCCGGCTGGCCTTCCCCGCTGAACCTGCCGCGGCTGGCGACCTGACGGTGATCACCTGGGTGCTGCCGCAGACGGCAGCCACCAAACAGGAGCAGCGTCTGGAAAAGACCCTCCCCGGCCGGCGCTGGTCGCGCTCGCGTTTTTACGGGGAACAGTTCAACTGCGACCTGCGCCTGCATCTGGCCGGTCGGCTGACGGAAGCCGGCATTGCCGCCGTCGCCCCCGAGCGTCTGCCGGAATTCGGCTACCGCCGCTCAAAAACCTTCGGCCTGGCCTCCAACTGGTCGGAGCGCCACGCCGCCTTTATCGCCGGGCTGGGCACCTTCGGCCTCAGCGACGGTCTCATCACTCCGCGCGGCAAGGCGGTACGCATCGGCAGCGTTGTCGCCCGCATCGACCTGCCAGCGACACCGCGCCCCTATCAGAACCATCAGCAGTGGTGTCTGTGGTACGCCAAGGGAACCTGCGGGGTCTGCATCAAGCGCTGCCCGGCCGACGCCATAGGCAGCAAGGGGCATGATAAGGATCGGTGTCACGACTACATCCGCGCCGTGACCGCTCCTCACGCCCGCCAGCATTACGGCGTCGAGGCCACCCCCTGCGGCCTGTGCCAGTGCGCCGTTCCCTGCGAGTCACGCAATCCGACGAAAACCTGAGGGTCTAGAATGTCTGAGCCAAATCACTCCAACTGGCGCCCGCAGCACGGCGAAGCCCTTCTTTACGACCCCGACAGCGGCTGCTGGCTCTACTTCGCCCGTCCCCGGCACCTGCTGGAAGTCCGCGAAGCTGGGGCCATTCGCCAGACCCTGCGCCAGCTGGAAGAGGAGGTCGAGGGGAGCGGCCTCTGGGCCGCCGGTTTTCTGAGCTACGAGGCCGCCGCCGCGTTCGACGAAGCCTGCACCGTGCTGGCGGACGACGACTTTCCCCTGCTGTGGTTCGGGCTCTACGACGAGCCCCAGGTGGTGGAACTGCCGGCACCTCCCGCCGCCCTGCCCCGCCCGCCCTGGAAAGCCGCCTGCGATGAGGCGGCCTTCGCCGGAGCCGTGGCCACCATCCGCGAACGCATCGCCGCCGGCGAAACCTACCAGGTCAATTTCACTTTCCCCCTGCACAGCGACTTCCGTCAGGATCCCTGGCTCTTCTTCCTCGACCTCGTGCAGGGCCAAAAGGCCAGCGGCGCCGCCTACCTCGATACCGGCCGCTACGCCATGGCCTCGGCTTCCCCCGAGCTCTTTTTCCAGCGTCGCGGGCGACAGCTCTGGTCCCGGCCCATGAAGGGAACTGCCCCTCGCGGCCGCACGTTGGAGGAAGATCGCGCCCGAGGCGAAGAACTGCGTGCTTCCGAGAAGGACCGCGCCGAAAACCTCATGATCCTTGACATGATACGCAACGACCTCGGCCGCCTCGGCGGCGCTGTGCGGGTACCGACACTCTTCACCCTGGAGAAATATCCGACGGTCTGGCAGCTCACCTCCACGGCTGAGACGGAAACGGACGCCCCTCTCGACGAGGTCTTTGCCGCCCTTTTTCCCTGCGCCTCCATCACCGGCGCCCCCAAATACCGCACCATGCAGATCATCGCCGAGTTGGAGCAGCGTCCCCGCCGCCTCTATACCGGCGCCTTCGGCTATGTCGCGCCGCAGCGCCGGGCCCGCTTCAGTGTCGCCATCCGCACCGCCCTCATCGATCGCCAGCGCCAGCGCGGCACATACGGTGTCGGCGCCGGCATCACCTGGGGCTCCGAGGCCGGGGCGGAATACCGGGAGTGTCTGCAGAAAGGCCGCATTCTGACTCAATCCGCTCCCCCACCGACCCTGCTCGAATCCCTGCGCTGGACGCCTGAGGAAGGGCTCTTCCTGCGAGAAGAACACTTGCGGCGCCTGGCCGATTCCGCCGCCTACTTCGACCTCCCCTGGTCGCGGCACGAGGCTATCCGCCAGCTCGACCGCCTCACCGCCACGCTGCCGCCGCATCCCCATAAAATCCGCCTGCTCCTCGGCGCCGACGGCCACTACAATGGCGAGGCGCTCCCCCTGTCCCCCTCGCCGCCGGGCCCCCTGCGCCTGGGGCTCGCCCCCTTCCCTGTCGACTCCGCCGATCCCCGCCTCTACCACAAGACGACGCAGCGTCGGCTCTATGACGAGGCCCGACAGGCCTGCCCGGACTGCGACGACGTCATCCTGTGGAACGAGCGTGGAGAAGTGACCGAAACGACCATCGCCAACCTCGTGGTGGAGCGGGAAGACGGTCGTCTGATTACCCCCACCCTTGACTGCGGCCTGCTGCCCGGCACCTTTCGGGCCACCCTGCTGGCCCAAGGCACTATCGAGGAGGGTATCGTGCCGCTCGAAGAACTGCCCCGCTGCCGCCGTCTTTTTCTGATAAACTCTGTGCGAGGCTGGCGACCGGCCCTCTTCAGCCGGGACTTCGATCCCCGGCCTGAACTTTCCCATAAGGAGACATGAGGATGATCCTGTTCGTACTGACCTTTCTGCTCATCTATACCGCCATGCACGCCCTCGTCTTCTGGGGAATGCACCCGCTGCTGGCCGGCCATCCGGCCCTGCCGAGCCTGGCCTGGATCTGGATGGGCGCCATGATCGTCGCCCCGGTGCTGGTGCGCCTGCTCGACCATACCGGCCATGAACTCGCTGCCCGCGCTCTCGCCTGGGTCGGCTACAGCTGGATGGGCTTCGCCTTTCTCGCCTTCAGCCTCTGCCTCCCCCTCGCCCTCTGGGAGCTGGCCGCCTGGCTGCTGCCCAAAGTGGTCGGCAGCGCCCCTCATCTTTCGCTGCACGGCGCCGTCAGCGCCGGCGTCATCCTGCTGGTGACCCTGGCCACCGGCCTCTACGGTCTGCGGGAAGCCACGGACCTGCGCGTCGAAAAGGTACAGTTGACCAGCGCCAAGCTCCCCCCCGGCAGTCCCCCTCTGCGCATCGCCCAGATTTCCGACCTGCATCTGGGGCTGATTCTGCGCGACGAGGCGCTGGCCCCCATCATCTCCGAACTGCAGCAGCTGCAGCCCGACCTGGTGGTTGCCACCGGGGACATCGTCGATGCCCAGATCAATCATCTCGACGGCCTCTCCGAACTGTGGACCCGCATCGATCCCCCCCTGGGCAAATTCGCCATCATCGGCAACCATGAGGTCTACGCCGGCCTGGAGCAGGGACTCGACTTTCTGCAGCGCAGCGGGTTCCAGGTCCTGCGCAACCGGGCCCAGACTATCGGGGCAAATATCACCCTGGTCGGCGTGGACGATCCGACCACCCGACAAGCCATCAACGAAACGGAACTGCTCCAGGCGCTACCGACAGACCACCTCATCATCCTACTCAAACATCGCCCGCGCCTTGGCGCCGGCGCCGATGGCCTCTTCGACCTGCAGCTCTCCGGCCATGCCCACCGGGGCCAGATCTTTCCCTTCAACCTGCTCACCCGCCTCGAATTCCCCCTGCAGGACGGACTCCACCGCACCGAAAGGGGGAGTTATCTCTACGCCAGCCGGGGGACCGGCACCTGGGGACCGCCCATGCGGGTGCTGTCACCACCTGAAATCACCCTGCTGGAAATCAGTCCGGCCCCAGCCAGCCCCTGACTAGCCAGAAAAGAAACAGCGTTTGATTCTTTTCTGGTCATGAGTTTTCCCTTCTGCTATATTCGACAAATTAAATGTTAGGGGGGGGGACTCGCATGGATATTTTCGAGGTCTTGCGGCAGACCGTCGACCAACAGAGCCGCGACGGTGATCTGCCCGACTTCCTGTTGCCGCCCCTGACCGCCATCCTGACCAACCCGGACCAATACCGCGACCGGGAAGACCTGTTGCGCCAGTTGCTGGAGCAGCTCCGCAAATTCGGCCCCTACGCCGGTTCTGGCTGTTTCTGCGACAGCGCCGGCGTCGAGGATATCCGCCGCACCCTGCAACGTCTCGGCTAGCCCTTCCCGATCCGGTTGACCCTTGACAAGGAGACAATAACGATGAGCGACAAGACCACCCTTTCCTGCGCCACCTGCAGCGCCGTCTGGAACAAGCTCGGCACCACCAACTGCTGGAGCGACCCCAAAAGCCGACCGGGACAGCCGGGCTATTGCCCCTCTCAGCGAGAGAAAGAGGTCATCGACGACTCCTTTCAGAAGTACCTCGGCGACGATGCCGATGCCAAACTGGCGCGGGTGGCGGCGATCGTCGAAGGACTCTGCTACCAGCCCGTGCCGGGTTCCGACGCCGTCAACGCCCGCTGGACGCGAGTGGAAGACACCATCGCCCTGGCCAAACTCATGGGCTACCGAAAAATCGGCATCGGCACCTGCATCGGCCTGCTCGAAGAAACCAAACGGCTGGCCGACATCCTCACGGCCCAGGGCTTCGAGCCCATCTCCGTGTGCTGCAAAGCCGGCAGCATCGACAAGCTCGAACTCGATATCGATGAGAAGTACAAGGTGCGGCCGGGCACCTTCGAACCGGCCTGCAACCCCATCGCCCAGGCCAAGCTCCTCAACCAGGCAGGCTGCGACATGAACATCATCGTCGGCCTCTGCGTCGGCCACGACATGCTATTCGCCAAATATTCCGAAGTTCCCGTCACCACCCTGGTCGTCAAGGACCGGGTCACCGGCCACAACCCGGCGGCCGTGCTCTACGGCCAGAACTTCTACTACAAGCGCCTGCAGAAGCAGCCGGTCGTCGTTCCAGACCCGGACGAACTCTAACTCTCGTCGTCCCGATCACCGATAACAGGGGCAAAAATGGTATGAAAACATCATAAAAAATGGCCTCCCGATACATGGGAGGCCATTTTTGTATGTCATGATGACCAGGTTTCCAATGGTGATATTACCTTTTCAGGAATCGATACACGTCTTTGCGGTGTCCGATATGGACAATCAGGACCACAAGAACATCATCCTCAATCTGATAGAGAATCCGATAATCACCGATTCGAACTCTGTATATAGGAGGATCTTCCCCGGCAAGCTGTTTGATTCCGACAGGCACCGGATTCTCAGCCAGTGAGAGCAAAGCCTGATCAAGTCTTTTCAGCACGTTTCGATTGCTCTTGGCAACCTTGGCAAGTGCCTTATCCGCCGCCGGTGTCAGTTCAATGCGATAGGCCACGGATTACAATCCCAATTTTTTTCGAACTTCATCATAGGGAATCCGTTCGCCGCGAGATTCTACGATGGCTTCTCGAGCCGTTTTGATATCCAACTGATCTTCAAGCATCTCTAAAAGTTTGAGGTCGTCAATTGAAATTATGGCACCGACCTCCTTGCCGCGCTTGGTGAGAACAACACGTTCGTGTGTGTAGCGAGCCCTGTCAACGACCTCGCTCAAATTATCCCGCGCATCCGATACGCCAATTCGAGTCATATAGCACCTTCCTTTCTATTGTACGAATTGTACAATTTGTACACACCTGGGTCAATCGCAAAAACAGGGTAAGGCTCACGTAGATTCACAATACCCCTCACTGCACCCCAGGATCGGAAGATCATCATAAAAGTCTCTGGACTTGCGGAACCCGGCAAGCAAACGCTCAAGTCGTCAGCTTCCCTTCTCATATATTGCCTTAAAACAGGGTTCGAAGGGATCGGGATTTTCTGCGTACCGCCCCTTGACAAAGAGGGGCTAAACGAATAACATTCTCTGACATGGAGATTAAAGAGAATGTTTGACGATATTGACCTGCAGATTCTGCATATCCTTCAGGAAAAAGCGCGAATACCCAACGCTGAAGTCGCCCGACAGGTCGGCATGGCCCCCTCGGCCGTACTGGAGCGCATCCGCAAGCTGGAGGAACGGGGCATCATCGAGGGCTACGAGGTACGCCTCAATCCGCGTCATTTCGGCCAGAAACTCACCGCCTTCATCCTGGTCGAAGCCAGCCGGGCCGGTAACGGTCGGCTGGCTGGCGAACTGGCCGCCATCACCGGCGTGCAGGAGGTTCACCAGGTCGCCGGCGAGGATGGCTATCTGGTCAAGATTCGCGTAGCAGGCACCGAGGATCTCGGGCGTATTCTGCGCGACGACTTCATGGCCATCCAGGGGGTCATCTCGACCCGGACCCAGGTGGTGCTCTCGACCATCAAGGAGACCCGGCGTATTGATCTCGAACCGCCACCGGGCCCTTAGGCGGCCACGACCCAACACAACACTTACGAAACGACTGACCTTTTAACTTTTTTCACTAACCCGAAACCAGGAGAATCCCAGCATGCCTATGTCACAAGATTTTAAAAACCGTCTCTTTCCCGTGGCGAAGGATATCGCCGCCCACTACGGCACCCCCTTTCACATCTATGACGAAACCGGCATCCGTGAAACCGGCGAGAACCTGAAAAAGGCCTTTGCCGGCATCGACGGCTTTCAGGAATTCTTCGCGGTCAAGGCCCTGCCCAACAAAGCCATCCTGCGCCTGATGAAGGAGATGGGCTTCGGCTTCGACTGCAGCTCCATCCCCGAACTCATTCTGGCCCGTGAAGTCGGCGCCAAGCCCGAAGACATCATGTTCACCTCCAACAACACCAGCGAGGAGGAGTTCCTCTTCGCCGCCCAGGACGGCGGCTGCGTCCTCAATCTCGACGACATCAGCCTCATCAGCAAAGTGCCCGTCTTCCCTGAGCTGATCTGCTTCCGCTACAACCCCGGGCCCCGCCGCACGGGCAACGTCATTATCGGCAACCCGGTGGAAGCCAAGTATGGCGTCACCCACGAGCAGGTCATCGATGCCTACCGTATGGCCCAGGAGCGCGGCGCCAAGCGCTTCGGTCTGCACACCATGGTCGCCTCCAACGAGCTCGACTACACCTATATGGTGGAGACGACCCGCATGGTGCTCGACATCGCCGAACTGGTGGAAAAAGAGCTCGGCATCCGCTTCGAGTTCGTCAACATCGGCGGCGGTTTCGGCATCCCCTACAAGCCCGAACAGCAGCCCCTCGACCTGGCGGCCATGTCCAAGGAGATCACCGCCCAGTTCGACGCCTTCAAGACCAAGCACGGCTACGCCCCGCGTATGTACATGGAAAGCGGCCGCTACATGACCGGCCCCCACGGCGCTCTGGTGACCACCGCCATCAACCACAAGGACACCTACCGCAAGTACGTCGGCGTCGACGCCTGCATGTCCTCGCTGATGCGCCCGGCCCTGTACGGCTCCTATCACCACATCGACGTCCTCGGCAAGGAAGACCAGCCCCGCAGCGAGGTCTACGACGTGGTCGGCTCCCTGTGCGAAAACAATGACAAGTTCGCCATCCAGCGCGAGCTCCCCCCCATCGTCGAGGATGACCTCGTCATCATCCACGACACCGGCGCCCACGGGCACGCCATGGGCTTCCAGTACAACGGCCGCCTGCGTCCCAAGGAGCTGCTGCTGCACGGCGACGGCCGCGTCGAGCTGATCCGCCGGGCCGAGACGGTGGAGGACTACTTCGCCACCTACAACTTCACTCCGGACACCTTCGTGCCGCAAAAGGGGTGAGATAAAGGGTCTCCCGACCCCATAAAAAAGGCTGCCGGCTTCGGCGGCCTTTTTTTATGGGGTCGATACCTTTACTCCAGGAGGGGACAGCGAGTCACTGGCGCAAAAATTGCTTAAAAAAGCGATCAGCTCGGCAATTCGCCACAAGGAGGCAAAGGGTGAAAACAGCTAAAAAAATTCTTCTGGTCGATGACGTGAAGTTTTTTCTGGATATGGAAAAATCGTTTTTTGCCCGGGAGAACATCCAGGTTACCACTGCGCAGAGCGCCCGCGAGGTGGTTCCGCTCATGCGCGCGCTGCGACCGAACCTGGTCATCATGGATCTTCATATGCCGGAAATGGATGGCGCTACCTGCTGCCGGCAGATCAAGAGCGACCCCGAACTCTTCACCACCCCGGTCATTCTCATCAGCGACAGTGAAGACCTGGATGAGCGGGAACTCTGTCGGAATGCCGGCTGCGACGAAGTCATTTCGCGGCCCCTGAACCGCCATCGCCTGCGTCAGGTCGCCAGAGAATTCCTGCAGATCGCCGAACGCGCCACTCCACGGGTCAAAATCCGGATGCTGGTTCACTACGGCGTCGAGGATGAAAAGACCCTGCATGATTATTCCGTCAACATCAGCGCTGGAGGCATTTTTCTGGAGACCTCCCATCCCATGCCGGTGGACACGCCGGTGACGCTTGATTTTTTTGTCCCTGGTGTCGAGGAGACGATCCGCTGCAAAGGGCGGGTCACCTGGCTGAATGCCGCCCTGAGCAAAACCAAACCGGACTTTCCAGCCGGCGTCGGCATCGCCTTTGAGGAAATACCGGCCGCCGACAGCCAGCGCATCCGGGAATTCATCCATGCCGAATGCGCACCCCTTCCGGGCGGAGACTGGGCTCAGCAGGCCAACCTGTAAAGAGGGAAAAGGGAAAGGAGAAGAACGGGAGAAGGGAGGGGGGAAGCGGCCCTACTGACGGACCACACAGAGCACGATGACGTTGCCTTCGGGCTTGTTCTGCAAAAATTTCTTCTGCGCTTCTACCGGCGTATCGGCTTCGATCAGCTGTTCCCTGACCTCGCCATCTATTTCGTAAGACACTTCGTAAAGATTCATCATCCATTCCTTCTGAAAAAAAGGTCAGCGGGGCTGATATTAGCGCTGAAGGCTGCCGCCTGTCAACAGACCCTCTGCTGCTACCCCATCCCGAAACGGCGCTCCATCCCGACAAGAAAATTCACTCAAACAGCGCCTGCTATTTGCCGCCTTCGCACAAAAAAGCCGGACAGTTCCGAAAACAGCATGCCGGCCAGCATGAACAGGCAGCCGAGCAGGCCGCGAGCCGACAGGGTTTCCCCCAGGATCAGCCACCCACCCAGTGCGGCGAAGGCGCCTTCGAGGCTGAGAATAATGGCCGTATGGGCGGGATGGGCCTCGCGCTGGGCGATAACCTGCAGGGTGTAGGCGACCCCGACGGACATCAGACCACCATAGAGGATGGGCAAGGCCGCAGACAGCAGGCCCTGCAGGCTGATCACCTCCAAGACGACCGCCGTGGCCAAGCTGAGCAGAGAGCAGACGGCAAACTGGATACATGACAGGCGGATGGCGTCCACGCGGGGAGACAGCCAGCCGATAAGCAGAACATGCCCGGCCCAGAAAAAGGCGCCAAGCAGTTCCAGCAGATCCCCGAAGGCGATGGTGAACTCTTCCGTCACACAAAGCAGGTAGAGGCCGAAAACGGCCAAAGTGGCCCCTGCCCAGGTGCCGGCTTGAGGGCGCTGACGCCAGATCAAGCCCAGAATGGGTACGAGAATCACATAAAGTCCCGTGATAAACCCCGCTTTGCCGGCAGTCGTATAGACGAGGCCGACCTGTTGCAGAGAAGCACCGGTAAAAAGGGCCAGTCCGGCAGCAATTCCACCCCAGAGCAAAACCTTGCCGGCACGGTCAGTCGAGGCGACCAGGGCCCTGTTAACCCTTCGCCGGCTCAGAAGCCACAGCGGGACCAGGGAAAGACTGCCCAGGGCAAAACGAACCCCATTAAAGGTAAAGGGCCCTACGTGGTCCATGCCCAGACGCTGGGCGACAAAGGCAAAGCCCCAAATCGTTGCCGTCAGCAACAAAAGCACATCAGATTTAATAGCCGCACTTTTCATAAGGCACTAAATTCCAGCGACAAACAGGACAAATCGACTCCCTTTTCGGCGCGGAAGATACCCTTCTACTTTCCCGAAGTCAAGAGCTCTTGTCAGCCGTCTCCCCCCTTTGTCGTCAAATTCTTCTTGACAAAGTATTTCTAGCCGGTAAAATTATTACCAATTTGGTCATATTAACATCAACACCAAGGAGAGAGCCAATGGCCCAGTGGAGTTGTGAAAAATGCGGTTATGAAAAAGAAGGGCGCTGCAAACCCAAAAAGTGTCCGACCTGCAACGAGCAGACAACTTTCGTCAAAAAATAAACACCTTCCCCAGCGGGCGCTTCCGTTCCCCTCCTCGGAGCGCCCGCTTCTTCCTTCCCTGCTGAAAAAGGGCAACGATCGCGGATAAAAAAAAATTCATCCAGGCTCTTTACCCCGGGAAATATCCTGCTAGACTAAATTCAAACGCAACATTGATCTTTGAAACTCTGGGATGTTCGATACTGGACTTTGATTTATCCTCAACACCAGGAGAAATTACTTTCCCGGTTAAAAAGGTGGTGAGCAAGCCCGCCCTTGAGCGGGACGCCTGAAGCCTCTTTCAGGGAAAGGCTTTTAACGTTTGCGGAAACTCAGGACGAGGTCGACATCCCGGAGTCATTAACAGAAAACGAAGTCGATGTGATGCGGCCTGACGCCGGACGCCGTCCATCCCTCCGCCAGGGGCGTACAAACCCCCGTAAAGAAGCGGACCCCGAACGCGAATCGGTTTAGCAGGTAAAACGGCCTGTTTGGCCGACGCGATGAGGGATCCGGCTCAGCGGAAAGGAATAGAGCGGGCCAAAATTCATCGACTTCGTTCTTAATGAAAAGAGGCCCCACCCTGACCGGATGGGGCCTCTTTTTGTGGTGAGAGCCGATCTTAAATCGTCACACCTCGATGGGTTCGTCCACTTTGCCGTAGGTGAAAACCAGAGCCCGTTTCGTGCGGGCGAGCAGACGCTCCGGCGGTAATGGCGCACCAAGATAGTCGAAATAGCCCCCATCCAGGAGGTCGACCTCTTCCTGCAG
This sequence comes from Desulfuromonas sp. AOP6, assembly GCF_009731355.2. GTDB lineage: Bacteria > Desulfobacterota > Desulfuromonadia > Desulfuromonadales > SZUA-540 > SZUA-540. The sequence continues at coordinate 533,631 of NZ_AP022810.1, read as the reverse complement.
GCTGGGCGTCCCAGTCACGGCGATGGTGGGAATTTTCCGGGTCACATCATTGGATTGCAGAATCTGCACCATTTCAAAGCCATCCATCTGAGCCATGGCCGTGTCGACCAGAACCAGGTGCGGCGAGTGACGGAGGACCGCTCTGAGCCCTTCAGCCATATCCTCCCCGCCATAAATCTCGTATCCCTCAGCCGCAAGGGTCTCCCGGATCTTTTGCACCAGGGCACTTTCCGAACCCACCAGCAGAATCCGCCAGCGCCGGTTGAGCACGCCGACCGTTTCCCCAAAATAATGGCGCCTGACCGCGCTCTGGATCTCGGTTGGTGTCGTCAGGAAGGGGACAATCCGCAGATTGAGTCGATGGCTCAAATCGTCAAGGCTTTCGCGGTCAGCCGGATTGACGACCGCCAAAAACAGGGCCTTTTCGGTGCGTCGCAAGGGAAAGACCAGGCGTTCGAGGGCTGTTTGCGCATCCAGAAGATGCAGGGTGCTTTCAGAAACAGGCCGCTCGGCAATCTTGGACACCGCCTGCATCCCATACTGATGGGCGAGAACCAGAGTGATGTCCTTCTCGCTGATCAGCTCCAGATCCTCCAGGATCTTTCCCAGCCTCTCCCCTTTTTGCTCCTGCAGGGCCAGAGCCCTTTCCAGGTTGAGTTGGGTCAGCACCCCTGCTTCAACCAGAATTTCACCAAATCGTTTGCGCTCCACGGATCAACTCTCCCTGAACCAAGGCGCCTGGAGGCGCGGGGATGACTGCGACGGATCAAACTACAATAGGACCAGGACACCGATCAAGTTTTATGATTTTAATCCAGCTCGCCCGCGTCGCTTTTTCATTGCGTGGATGCCCAACCGGGCATAAAATCGCTCCCATTCAAACCACGGCCATTGCCAGCCCCGGATGATCAGGTAAAAATAAGGGAAACTGAAAATCGATTACCACAAACAAAGGGGAATCCACTTCCATGGAAATTGAAAAAGGCGCCGGCAAAATTGCCAAGACTCTCAGGGTTTTGATCCAGGACAAACCGGGTTATCTCGGTAAACTGACCTCGGCCATCGGCATGGCAGGCAGCAACATAGGCGACATCCGGCTTGTGCGCATGGGCCGTACCCATAACACCCGTGAGATGACGATCTACGTCGACTCGGAAGAGCAACTGGAAACGATCCTCGACGATATCGCCAAGGTCGAAGGCATCATCGTCGAAGAGGTTATCGACCTGGTGCACCAGCTGCACGAGGGCGGAAAGATCGCCATGAAGAGCCGACTTCCCATCAACACCATTGGCGACATCCGCAAACTCTACACGCCGGGGGTCGCTTCCATCTGCCGGGATATCCAGAAGAAGCCCGAGCTGGCCTATCGCTACACGGCCATTCCCAACCAGGTGGCCATTGTCACCAACGGCACCGCCATCCTGGGACTGGGCAACATCGGCGCCGTCGCCGGCATGCCGGTCATGGAGGGCAAAGCTGCCCTCTTCGACCGCCTCGTCAATGTCAGCGGCATCCCCATCCTCATCGAAAGCCTGGACCCACAGGTCATCATCGACACGGTCAAAAACATCGCCCCCACCTTCGGCGCCATCAAGCTGGAGGATATCGCCGCGCCCGAGTGTTTTGCCATCGAGGATGCCCTGGACGAGGCCCTGGACATCCCCGTCATGCATGACGATCAGCACGGTACGGCGGTCGTGGTGCTGGCGGCCCTGCTCAACACCACCCACTTTTCCGGTCTCATGCTGAGCAAATCGACCATCGGCGTCATTGGCCTTGGCGCGGCCGGCATGGGCATCTCGAAGCTCCTGCTCTCCTACGGCGTCAAGAAAGTCATCGGTACCGATCTCAAGGCCGAATCGCGCGACATGCTCGAAAAGGCTGGTGGAGCTGCCGGTACCCTGGCCGACGTCATGGCCGAGGCGAATATCGTCATCGCCACCACCGGCTGCCCCGGTCTTATCAAGCCTTCCATGGTCCGCAAGGGGCAGGTGATCCTGGCCCTGTCCAATCCCAACCCGGAAATCACCCCGGAAGACGCCATGGCGGCCGGCGCCTCCTTCGCCGCCGATGGCAAAAGCGTCAACAACGCCCTGGGCTTCCCCGGCATATTCCGAGGCGCCCTTAACGTGCGGGCGACCCGTATCAACAACAAGATGAAGATCGCCGCCGCCAAGGCCATCGCTGCCTGCGCTGAGGAAGGGGAACTGGTGCCGTCTATCCTGCATAAGGAGGTTCACGCCAAGGTGGCCGAAGCGGTGGAACGGGCCGCCCTTGAATCGGGCATCATCAAGCCCTGGGAGTGATCAGGTCGATACCGAGAGAAAACAGGCAGGAAAAGGGGCGAAGAGCCCCTTTTCTTTTTGGATCCAAAAGATGACGGTGTGCTAACGCCGCCCTGAGGTGTAGCGGCCGAAATCCAGTGCTTCCGCCATGGAAACAGGAGACTTGTCGGCATACAGGGCGACCACCCTGCCACTGAGGACATCCTGCCCGTAGCGGCTATTCAACACGGGCTGGTCACATACCAACTGCACCGGGCACTCGTCGATGGCGGTAATCTCCAGGGACCTATCATGCCAGGGCGTCAGTTCCGGGGCGCACTCCATATCGGGATTCTTCGTCATCAGCCAGGTGATCAGCGGCGACGAATCGAGCAGGGAATCAGGAGGAAGATTGACCACGAACCGAGAGACTCCCTGCATCAGAGGCCGCGTCGCACAACCGTGCCTGAAAGCCAGGGTCAGAAGCGGCGGGCTGCACCAGACGACCCCCATCCAGGGGGAGGGCAGCAGACAGGTTTTACCCTGGGGACTGTTGAAGGTGACCAGGGCCGCCGGGGTCGGATAGAAGGCCGGGTCAAGAGATGAGAGGTTGGACATAGGCGGCCTCCAAAAGACTCAAGAAATTCTATGTAATGGGAAACCAAAAAATCACGTTAATCAAGGGAGAATATCGCTTAATTCTTGACATGGGTTATAAGGTTTATAATAATTGGCCATCACACCATACAAGGAGATTTCCCGTGAAGCTTTCGACCAAAGGACGTTATGGAGTCAGAGCCCTTTTCGACATGGCCTATCATTCCGGCGCCCTGCCAACTCAGATCAAGGATATTTCCCGGCGCCAGGACATTTCGCCCCGCTACCTCGAACAGATTTTTCAGGACCTTAAAAAAGCGGGCCTGCTCAAAAGCAAGCGCGGCCCCCAGGGTGGGTATGTGCTCTCCCGCAAGCCGGAAGAGATTCGCGTCAGCGATATCATACTGGCCACGGAAGGGGAGCTCTTTCTGGTCACCTGCACCAAGGAGACCGAGGACTGCCACGGCAAATGCGATTTTGACGGCCTCTGTGTTACCCAGCTCGTCTGGTCGGAAGCCAACCGCCGCCTCAACGAGTACTTTGCGTCCCTGACCCTCAAAGATCTCTGTGAAAAGGCCAAGGACATGGGGATGGAAAAAGAACTCGATCACCGGTTCATGTATTTTATCTGATTTGCCCCCTCTTCACCACCCCCACGGCCAAGGAATTTATCATGCCCATCGTTTTGAGCGAAAATCCACTGGGACAGATCGGCAACACGCCCTTGGTGTGCCTGACCAAATTGACGGACGCCAACAGTGCTACCATCTGGGGTAAAATGGAAGGACTCAATCCTGGTGGCAGCGTCAAAGACCGCATTGCTCTGGCCATGGTCGAAGCGGCCGAGGCGGCCGGAGAAATACGCCCCGGCGACACTCTCATCGAGCCGACCAGTGGCAATACGGGCATCGGCCTGTCGCTGGTCTGCGCCGTCAAGGGTTATCGCCTGATTTTGACCATGCCCGAAACCATGAGCCTGGAGCGACGCCGCCTGCTGAGCGCCTACGGGGCCGAACTGGTTCTCACTCCCGGCAACCTCGGCATGCGCGGAGCGATCGACAAGGCGGAGGATCTGGCCGCGAGCAACGGCAGCCTTATGCTGCACCAGTTCAAAAACAGGGCCAATCCCCGCGTCCACGAACAAACGACCGGCCCGGAAATCGCGGAGGCCCTAAATGGCAAGATCGACGCCTTTGTCGCCGGCGTCGGCACGGGCGGCACCATCACCGGCGTCGGTCGGGTTCTGCGCCGGCACAACCCAGGCGTCCACATTGTCGCCGTGGAACCGGCAGCTTCCCCCGTGCTCTCCGGTGGCGATCCCGGGCCGCACATGATTCAGGGCATCGGTGCCGGCTTTATCCCCGACACTCTCGACACCTCGATCTACAATGAAATTCTGCCGGTCAGCAACGAGGAAGCCATGAACACAGCCCGCCGCCTGGCCCGGGAGGAAGGTCTTTTCGCTGGCATCTCGGCCGGAGCCAACGTCTTTGCCGCCATGCAGGTTGCCCGTCGCCTGGGGGCTGGCAAGAACGTGGTGACCATTCTCTGCGACACGGGCGAACGCTACCTCTCCACCGGCATCTTCGATTAGGGACGTTCGTATTCTCCGTCAGGTCGAAAACGGGGACCTCCATCAATTCATCAGGCCGGGCTTCCCCGGCCTTTTTGTTAACCTGACACCGTCTCCGGGCGAAGAAGTCGCGCAAAGGCTGGAAGATGTCTCCATCTGTACCGTACACCCGTTTACTGGCTCATCTGACTCCAATGGGCCGCGTGGCCGTCGCCTTTTCGGGCGGCGTCGATTCGACCCTGCTGCTGCATGCCGCCGTGGAGGCGCTGGGGACGGCAAACGTTCTGGCGCTCACCGCCGCATCAAGAGTTCTCCCCCGGCAGGAGTTGGAGGACAGCCGTGCTTTTACCGCGTCAAGAGGCCTCCGTCACGAATTCGTCGACATCGACCCGCTGGCGCAGGAAGAGGTCCGGGCCAACGATCCCCGGCGCTGCTATTTCTGCAAACAGCTTATTTTTTCCCACCTTCTCCAGCGTGCAAAGACAGCTGGCTTCGACAGCCTTATCGACGGCACCAACGCCGACGACGCCCTCGATTACAGGCCAGGGACCCAAGCCGCCCGCGAACTGGGTGTACGCTCCCCCCTGGAGGAAGCCGGACTGGGCAAGGCCGACATCCGCGCCCTGGGCCGCCAGGCGGGGCTGCCGGGCTGGGACAAGCCGCCGCTCACCTGCTATCTGACCCGCTTCCCCTACGGGACGACCATCACCGCGGAGCGCCTCCACCAGGTCAGCCGCTGCGAAGAATTTCTGGCCAGCCGCGGTTTTACAGGGTTCAGGGTACGCTACCATGATCAGGTCGCGCGCCTCGAAATGTCCCCAGACCAATTTCAGCGACTGCTCGACCCGTCTCTGCGGCACGAAGTCATCGCGACCTGTCGTCAGGCCGGTTTTACCTACGTGGCCCTCGACCTGGACGGATACCGTCAGGGCAGCCTGAACCCGACGGGTCTTTCAGCCAACTCGTGATGTTCACAGGAGAGTCCTTATGCATCGAACCCGCGCCCTGTTAGCCGTCTGCGCCTGCGCCGGCATGATCGGCGCTTTCGCCTCCAGCCTTTTTCTCTGGGCTGTGGATCACTGGCACTTCTCTCCGCTGGCGGGGGCGATTATGGATGCTCCCCTCGCCCCCGAATGGCTCTACCCCCGCCTCTTTCGGGGCAGCGCCTGGGCCTTGCTCTTTTTCGTCACTGTCGCCTCGCCGCGAAGTCGCCGGCAGTGGATTCGCAAGGCACTCTGGGTCAGCCTTATACCGGCGGCCTACCACCTGCTCTATGTCTTTCCCCAGCTCACGCCCTACGGTGTTTTCGGTTTCAATCTGGGTGTGGCGGCGCCTCTTTTCGTGCTTCTGCTCCACGGGGTGTGGGGCTCCTTTACGGGCCTTTTCGCTCGGCTGCTGTGGGGTCGGCCGTGAGGCTTCGCCGCTTTTCCATCCCCATCGGGACATTCACTGTGCTTCTGCTCCTGGCCCTGCTGTCGGGGATGCAGAAGCTGCCCTCGTCCCCGCCCGCGTCCGCAGGCCTCGCCGGCACCGTCGAATGGATCTATGATGGCGACACCCTGAAAGTATCCGGCATCGGCAAAGTGCGCCTCCTCGGCATCGACACGCCGGAACATGAAGATTCCAGTCGCGATCGCGGCCTCACCCGCCTGGGCGTCCCTGCCAAGAATCTGCGGCCCATGGCCAAGGCGGCCCTGCAGCACAACATCGCCCTCGTTAAGAACCGCACCGTGCGCCTGGTCACCGAAGCGGAAGAACGCGATCGCTACGGTCGCCTGCTGGCCTACGTCTACCTGGAGGATGGTACCCTGCTCAACCGCCTCCTGCTCGAAAAGGGATTGGCCGTGGTCTATCGACGCTTCAGCTTCGCCCAAAAAAACGAGTTCCTGCGGGCCGAAAAAACGGCCCGTGAGGCTGGACTCGGTCTCTGGGCGCCCTAGCCCTGCCTTGCATTCCCCCGGTGTATCTGCTAAGAAAGGCCCCTAACCACACACCGGGAGTGACTCATGGAAACCCTGCACACCCTTTTTGATCAGCATATTTTCGGCATCGGCCTCGGCCGCTACGCCACAGCCTTCGGCATCCTGTTGGCGGCCCTGATTCTCCGGCGCGTCGCCGACCACCTGTTCAACCGCTTTCTCGTGCCGATGGCTGAAAAATCCGCCAACCCCTACGACGACCTGACCCTGCGGAGCCTGCGCAAACCGGGCACCTTTCTCTTCACCCTGATCGGCCTCTTCCTGGCGGTCCAGGTTCTACAGCTGCCGGTGGAACCGATGGATGTCCGCCGCTTCGCCCACGCCCTGCTCAAGGTACTCATCACTTTCGACATCGCCTGGGCCCTGTTCAATCTGGTGAGCGTGCTCGAAGCCTATCTGACCAAATGGGCCCACCGCACCGACTCAACCCTCGACGACAATCTGCTCCCCTTCGTCCGCAAGAGCCTGCGGGTGTTTATCGTCTTCATGGCCTTCCTCATGGCCATCCAGAATCTCGGCTACTCCATTTCGGGACTACTCGCCTCCCTCGGTATCGGCGGCGTCGCCGTGGCCCTGGCCGCCAAGGACACCCTCTCCAACATTTTCGGCTCCTTCATGATCATCCTCGACCGCCCTTTCTGCGTCGGCGACTGGATCAAAGCGGGAGATATGGAGGGGACCGTCGAGGAGGTCGGCTTTCGTTCCACCAAAATCCGCACCTTCGCCCAGACCCTGATCTCCGTCCCCAACAACGTCATCGCCAACATGCCCCTGGACAACTTCAGCCGCATGCCCAAGCGCCGCATCAAAATGACCGTCGGCGTGACCTACGAAACGACTCCGACCCAGATGCGCGAGGCGGTAGAACGCATCCGCGCGCTGCTGCGCCGTCATCCGGCCATCGACCAGGATTTCTTCCTCGTCAACTTCACCGACTTCGGCGCCTCCTCCCTCGATATCATGGTCTACTGCTTTACCACCACGACGGTCTGGGCCGACTACCTCGACGCCCGCCAGGACGTCTGCCTGCAGGTTATGGATATCCTCGAGGACCTGGGCCTGGAGATCGCTTTTCCCAGCCGCAGCATCTATCTGCGCGGCAAGGAAGAGGACGGTCTGCCCGCCCCGGCTGACGCCAAGGCCTGAGGCGAAAAAGAGCGGAAGCCAGCAAGGCCTTCCGCTCTTTTCGTCTGTCGTTATTCAGCACGTTTTCACCTTCACCTCCACCTCAATCGGGCGGGGCAGGTCATGTCTTCCCGCACACCGCCCCTGCATGCCCCTGGCGTTGAAATCCCCTTGCCAGCTGATACTATCTACAAGATGAACAATGCGGGACTGCCATACAAATATTCTCCCGGGTCATACGGAGCTTCCTGACATCTTCTGGAGTGTCAAGCACGCCCTTCCCTTTCTATAGCCTGTCCTCTGTTCATGACATGGCCCTTAAATCGACATTAAAACTGGAGGATTTCATGACGTCATACACTTCGGCTATTTCGGAGAGACTAGAGGGCTTTCTGAGTCCTCAGGCTGTGGGCAAACTGCTTACCGAATGGACCATCAACCTCGTCGTGGCCCTCGTAATACTTATCGTTTTTTATGCCCTGTGGCGAATAGTACAGGTCCTGATGCGTGGGACCTTTCGGCGCAAGATGGATGAAACGAGCTTTTCCTTTCTTGAAACAATCGTTAAATTTTCCCTGCTGACGATCGGTGTCGTCAGCGCCCTGGACTCTGCAGGCATCAAAACCTCGGCCTTGCTGACATCCCTGGGCATTGTCGGGTTGACGATCGGCTTTGCCGCCCGCGATGCCTTGTCCAACCTCATTTCCGGAATCCTGATTTTCATCGACCGCCCCTTCGTTCTCGGAGACCTTGTTGAGATCGAGGGGGTATATGGACGGGTCGACCGGATCACCCTGCGTTCGACCCGGGTGGTCACTTCCGACGGCCGCATGCTGGCCGTGCCGAATACTCAGGTTATCAACAAGACCGTTGCCTCCTATACCAACTTTCCGCACCTGCGCATTGATGTAAAGGTTACGGTCGGGGTTCTGGAGGATTTAGACCACATCCGCGGGCTATTGCTGGCACTGGTACAGGACGATCCGGCATTCATGACCAGTCCCGCGCCGCGCGTGGTGGTCACAGAACTGAACGATTACAATGTGGCGGTGGAACTGCAGGCCTGGCTCGATGATGAAAAAAGGCATGTCGAAAAACGTTTCGAGCTAAGGGAAAAGGCTTTCAAGACCCTGAATCAGGCGGGGGTGGAATTGCCTTTCGAAACCCTCAAGCTCCAGCCTCTGGATGTCACTCTGGTGGGTTCCAAATCCTGAACCTTTGGAAACGTCCTGTCTGGTCGACAAAGTAGAGCGGAAGCCAACAAGGCCTCCGCTCTACTTACGTTGCACTCAAAAAATCGCTTTCACCTTCCCTCCAGCCGTTTCACTCTTCCTCGCCTGCCGGCCAGATGCGCTTAAAAGCCGTCCGCGGGAAAAAACAGACAGGGCACTGCGCCGGGGCCTCGTCGCCATAATGGACATGCCCGCACATACGGCAACGCCAGGCCGCAGAAGAGCCTTCGGCAGAGGACTCCGGGTTCAGATCGACCCCTCGCATCAAGGGGAACTGATCGAGGGCAGGCATGGCAGGGACGTACTTCTCCAGGGCATGGCCGGCGAGGACCATCCGCTGAATTTCGCTGGTTCCCTCGTAAATGGTGAAAAGCCGCACATCCCGCAGCAGTTTCTCGAGAGGGAACAGCCGGGTATACCCGTAGCCGCCAAAGATCTGCAGGGCCTCGTTCACCACTTCCATGGCCGTTTCCGTCGCCACCATCTTGGCTATTGAGGCCGAAATGGTAGGGTCGTGCCCGCCATCGGCCTCCCAGGCCGCTTTCCAGACAAGCAGCCGGGCCGTCTCCACCTTCTGGTACATCTCGGCGATTTTGAACTGGATGGCCTGAAAGTTGGCCAGCGGCGCTCCGAAAGCCTGGCGTTTTTTGGCGTAGTCGATGGCGTATTCCATGGCCGAACGGGCCGCCCCTACGGCAAAGGCACCGATAACGGGTCGCGTCCGGGCGAAGGTCTTCATGGCCAGGGCAAACCCCTCTCCCGGCGGGGCGATGACATTGTGCCGGGGTACGCGGACATTGCGGAAATGAAGTCCCGCCGTATTGGAGCAGCGCTGTCCCAGCTTGGGGATGTGTTCTCCGACCTCAACCCCCTCCCAGGATTTTTCCACCAGAAAAGCACCGATTCCTTTGTGACCCGCCTGGGGGTCGGCGGTGGCGAACACGGTCATGTAATCCGCGATGCCGCCATTGGTGATCCAGAACTTGGTGCCGTTTAAAAGGAAGTCGTCGCCATCGGGTTTGGCCTGACAGCGCATGCCCGCGACATTGGAGCCCATGGTTGGCTCTGAGGTGGCAAAGCAGATGTACTTGCCCTCTTCAAGTATCCGCCTGAAATATTCCTTTTTCAGCGCCTCGTTCCGGCAAAGAAGAAGGGGCTCGAACCCGAGGGAGTTGTCAAAGACGGACGTGGCCACGCCCGGGCAGGCCGCGGCGATCTCCTCGGAGATCAGCACGCTGTCCAGAATGCCGTGCCCCCTGCCGCCGTATTCAACCGGAATATCGTGGTTTAGAAAACCTTCCTCCCGTGCCCTTTCAAGCAGAAAGAGAGGGATCTCGTCACGCTCATCGTAATGCCAGGAAGCAGGCAGAACTTCCGTGCGGGCAAATTCCCTCGCCCTGAGCCGGAGCTCCTCCTGGGCGGCAGACAGCGAAAAATTCATCATGCAAACTCCTTCGAATGGGGATGACAAAATAGCATGAGCCAGAAGGGTCAGGTCTCAACCGCCCACAAACCCAAAGAGAGACTTCTGCAGAGCGTGCGAGACGCTCCCAACGCGATTACAAACCACAACATCACGGGTAGATTCACCTTGAACTAGAACCCACTACCGCTAAACCAGCTCCACACAAATAGAGCGGAAGCCGGCAAGACCACCTCTCTACGTCGTTTGCAGTCAACACAGCACTTTCTACTTCACCTCCACCTCGATCTGGCGAGGATGGTCGCTTGATTTTTTGGGAAGGACAACCTTGAGGACGCCTCTGTCGCAGCGGGCGCTAATGCGCTCCTGGTCGATGGTGGCGGGCAGGGAGAAACTGCGACGGAAGCTGCCGTAGCTGCGTTCGATGCGGTGATAGTTCTGCTGCTTTTCTTTGCGTTCCAGTTCGCGGCAGCCGCTGATGACCAGGGTTCCCTCTTCGAGGGTGACGTCGATGTCTCTCTGGTCGACCTCGGGCACTTCCATCTTGACCACCACCTCCGCTTCGTCCTCGTAGATATCGACGGCGGGGTGCCAGCTGCCGCTCTCCACCGGTTCACCCAGGCTGCGCTGGCGGCTCAGGTCGAACAGACGATTCATCTGCTCCTGCATCAACTGCAGCTCTTGTAGCGGATTCCATTTGCCCGTGGCCATGATTCTCTCCCTCCTGGCGGTTGGCCGGCCCCAGAACACCAGGACCGGTTTTTTTACGCTAGATTAACAAAAAGCCGGCCGCATGCAATGGAAACCTCTATTTCACAAGAGACGCCTTGAAAGTTATCAGGCCGAAGGACGGAGGAACGGTTGACCTTGTAGGGACTAGCGGCCATAATTTAGAGGTAAACACGGCCTTCGACCCTGCTACGTCCTTATCCCGACAAAGGAGATCCTCATGAGTTCTCAGGTTCCCGTCCATTTCGCCGACATGCGTGCCGGCCACCGAGAAAATCTCTTCAACAAGCTGACGCGCCTGTTGGACGCCGCCGGCATCGACCGCATTGTCCGCCGCGGCGACCTGACCGCCGTTAAAATCCACTTCGGCGAAAAAGGCGGCCATGCCTACATCCGCCCCACCTTCCTGCGCCGTGTGGTCGACCGGGTCAAAACACTGGGTGGCAAGCCTTTTCTTACCGACTCCTGCACCCTCTACCCCGGCGAACGCAAAGAAGCCGTCTCCGCCCTGACCTGCGGCATCGAAAACGGCTTCGCCTATGCCGTCGCCGGCGCCCCCCTCATCATGTGCGACGGCCTGCGCGGCCAGTCGGCCACACGCGTCCCCAGCGAGGGCGGCCTGCTCGCCTCGGTTTCCATCGCCCAGGAAATCCTCGAAGCCGATGTCCTCATCGCCGTCTCTCACTTCAAGTGCCACGAACTCACCGGTTTCGGCGGTGCCCTCAAGAATCTGGGCATGGGCTGTTCAAGCCGCGAAGGCAAACTGGAGCAGCACTCCAACGTCGCCCCCAAGGTGGCGGAGAAGTTCTGCACTGCCTGCGCCGCCTGCCTGAAAGCCTGTGCCCACGGGGCCATCGCCTTCGTCGAGGGCAAGGCTTTCATCACCGCCGCCAAATGTACCGGCTGCGGGCGCTGCATCACCGTGTGCGAGGAAAAGGCCATCCAGATTCAATGGAACGAGGAAGCCCCGCTGGTCATGAAGAAGATGGCCGAGTACGCCAAAGGGGCCGTGCGGGGCAAGGACGGCCAGGCCCTGTTCGTCAATTTCATCACCCAGGTTTCTCCCTCCTGCGACTGCTACGGCCATTCGGACGCCCCCATCGTGCCGGATATCGGCATCCTGGCTTCCACCGACCCCGTCGCTCTCGACCAGGCCTGCGCCGACCTGGTCAACCAGGCCCAGGGTCTGCCAAACACGGCCCTGCAGCAGGGGCATGAGCCGGGCGGCGACAAGTTCAGGGGGGTTCACCCCGCTATCGACTGGGAGATTACGCTGGAACACGCCGAGGCCATCGGCCTGGGGCGGCGCTCATACGAGCTGATACGGCTGGAACCGCAGGGGAAGAGCTGGTAAGCGGAAATTTGTTAGCAAGAAAGGAGGCAAAACATGCCCATGGAGATCACTTTTCCCGGCGGCGCGGCGGTCAACGCCAGTGTGCGCGGCTTCACCATTCACACCGACCAGCCCGAAGAGGATGGCGGCGGCAACAGCGCCCCGGCCCCCTTCGAGTTTTTTCTGTCCTCCATCGGCACCTGCGCCGGCTACTACGCCCTGCGCTTCTGCCAGCAGCGGCAGCTCTCCATGGAAGGGTTGAAGCTGTTGATGGATTGGGAGCGGGACCCTGACAGTCATCGCCTCACCCGGGTGAGGCTGACCTTTGAACTGCCCGCGGACTTTCCGGAAAAGTACGGCAAGGCCATACTGCGGGCGGCGGGTCAGTGCTCGGTTAAGCGCGCCATCCTCGACCCACCCGAATTCGACATGCGTATCGCCTGAAAAAGGCGGCACCTGGCTTAAAGCGGGGGGTAGGCGGCGGCAATCGCCGGATCCTGTTCTTCCAGGGGGAGTTCCTGGGCGAGGGCGCTCAGCAAGGCTTCGGCGTCGAGGCGGCGCGAGGGCGGGTAGGCGATCTCCACCAGGGCCTGCCGACTGTCGAGGGTGCGGATAAAGGCGAGACCGTCATAGCTCTCCAGCACGAAGCGCAGGTAGGCGATATGCTGGCGAGGGGTGAGATAAACACGTTTAACAAAAGGGGTGTCCATAACGGGCTCCTGGCCGCTGACCGGCCTCAACAACACCAATGAGAAACAGGGCGATACACGTTCGAAAGAAAGGACAGCCGCCATGATCGTCGCCGTGCCCAAGGAAATCAAGACCCGAGAATACCGCGTCGGCCTGACCCCGGCCGGGGCACGTACCCTTGTCGAGGATGGCCACCAGGTGTTGGTGGAGTGCCGGGCCGGCGATGGCAGCGGCCTCGACGACGACCAGTATGCGCGGGCGGGGGCGGAAATCGTCCCGACGGCAGCCGAAATCTACCGCAGGGGGGAGCTGATCGTCAAGGTGAAGGAGCCGCTGCCGGTGGAATATCCCCTGTTGCGGCCGGGACAACTCCTCTTCACCTATCTTCATCTGGCCCCGGCCCCGGAGCTGACGGCGGCCCTGCTCGACAGTCAGGTCACCGGCATCGCCTATGAGACGGTGCAACAGACGGACGGCAGTCTGCCGCTGCTGCACCCCATGAGCGAGATTGCCGGCCGCATGGCCGTGCAGGTGGGAGCCCATTTTCTCGAGAAGGAACAGGGGGGCAAGGGGGTGCTGCTGGCGGGAGCCCCCGGTGTGCGCCGGGGCAAGGTGATGATTCTGGGGGCCGGCACGGTGGGGAGCAACGCGGCCCGCCTCGCCGTGGGCATGGGCGCCGAAGTCACGGTACTCGATATCGACCCGACCCGGTTGGCCGCCCTTGACCAGCACTACGGCAACCGCCTGCAGACCCTGATATCCAACTCGCAGACCATCGAGGAAGAAATCCGCCGCGCCGATCTGCTCGTCGGCGCCGTCCTCGTCGCCGGCGCCCGGGCGCCCGAGCTGGTGAGCCGCGAGATGGTCGGGCTCATGGAGGCGGGCAGTGTCATTGTCGACGTGGCCGTGGATCAGGGGGGCTGCGTCGCCACCATCCATCCCACCACCCATGATGAGCCGACTTATGTGGTCGATGGCGTCATCCACTACGGCGTCGCCAACATGCCGGGGGCGGTGAGCCGGACCAGTACCTTCGCCCTGACCAACCGCACCCTTCCCTACGTGCGCGCCCTGGCAAGAAAGGGGCTGGCCGATGCCGTGCGCAGCGATGCGGCGCTGGCCGGCGGCCTCAATACTTACGCCGGTCGCCTCTGCAACGAAGCGGTGGCCAGGGCCCAAGGCAGAACCTACACACCTTTTTCGGCCTAAGCCTGCAGGTCGAGGAAGTGATCGAGCAGATAGCGGGCGATGCTGCGCTGGGGCGGCAGCGTGGGAAGATCCGCCAGGGGAAACCAGCGCGCATCTTCCAGCTCCTTCTCTTCCACCCGCACCTCGCCCCCGTCATAGTCGGCGACGAAACCGGCCATCAGTTGACTGGGGAAGGGCCAACTCTGGCTCCCCACGTAGCGCAGGTTCTTCACCCGCACCCCTGTCTCTTCCAGCACCTCACGGGCCACCGTTTCCTCCAGACATTCGCCGAACTCGACAAAACCGGCCACCAGGCTGTAGCGCCCGGCGGGCCATTCGCGCTTGCGGACCAGCAGCACTTCGCCCGCGCGCCGCACCAGCACGATGATACAGGGGTGGATGTGGGGGAAATGGGCATAATGGCAGGCGACGCAGGCCTTGCCCCATTCGCCGGGCAGATGTCGAAGCTCGCCGCCGCAACCGGAGCAGAAGCGGCTGTTCTTCTCCCAGTGAAGAACCTGATGCGCCAGCCCCCCCAGGGAGAGCTGCGCCGCATCGAGACTGGGCGTCGTCGCCAGCAGATTGTGCAGAGAGAATCCCGCCGGCGCCTCGAACTGCCTGGGCAGGCGCGCCGCATAGAGAGGCTGACCGTCCCAGCTGCCCAGAAAGACGGCGTGAGCGCACGGCAGCTCGGCAAAACCGGGGCCTCCGGTTTCGGGCCAGGTCGGCTCCCCCTGGGATGGCGCGGTCATGAGCACTTCGGTGCCGCGCAGCAGCACCCAATGGGCGGCAGCCGTCCCCACCGCCTGGTCGGGGGTGGCCAGCAGCAGCCGCCCGTCCAGAGCGGCGTGGTTGAAGGGGAGATGCAGCGGCGAATCATAGGAAGAAGGCAATGAGGGCATCGGATTCCGGTTCACAGGGCGTGACTCTGCCGATAGAGAAGGAGGGCCAGTTGCGTTTTAGCATCGGGAATCTGCCCGGTGCGAAGCAGATCCAGAGCCTCGGCGAAGGACATGGGCACCGCCTCGATATATTCGTCGGGCTCCGGCGCCGCCGGCACCTCAGTCAGGTCGCGAGCGACAAAGAGGTGCACCACCTCGTCGCAGAAACCGACAGCGGTGAGCATCTCGCCCAGGCGTTCGACCAGGCCGGCCCGGTAGCCGACCTCCTCCTGCAGTTCACGGTGAATGCAGGTCTCCGGCGCTTCGCCCCCTTCGAGGCGACCGGCGGGAATCTCCCAGATCATGCCGCCGGCGGCAGGCCGGAACTGGCGGATGAGCAGGACGCGGCCGTCGTCGAGGATGGGCAGGACGGCGGCGCCGCCGGCATGATGCACCATCTCGAAATCGGCGCGGCGGCCGTCGGGCAGCTCATGCTCCTCGATAGCCAGGGAAATGACGCGGCCATTGAAAATCTGCTGTTTTTTCATGATCAAAGCTCCTGGCGGAATCAGCTAAGGCGGGGGAACATCAGGTTTAGCTCCCCCGGGAGGGCCTCGACCGTCAGCGGCAGCCGGCCGGCGCAGTCGCCGTCGAGCTGCACAGCCACCCTGTCGCCGGACAGGGTCAGGCGACGGGTCTGGACGATGCGGACCCCCGGTGCCTTGAGAGGAAGATGCAGCCCAATGCGCAGAGCGTAGGCCAACTGGGCCAGACGCCCCCCCTTGAGGAAGAGACAGGCTTCCAGGTGACCGTTCTCAAGACCGGCGGCCGGCGCCAGCACGAAGCGGCCGCCATAGTAGCGGGCATTGCAGAGAATGACGCCATAACAGGTCTGGCGGCTGCCGTCTTCCAGTTCGACCTGAATTTCACGGGCGGGGGTATCAAGCCAGACCTGCAGGGCACTGATGACGTAGGCGAGTTTGCCCAGCTGCCGTTTGAGGCGGCTGCTGACCCGGCACACGGCTTCGGCGTCAAAGCCGATTCCGGCCATGAGCAGAAAGCGGCTCTCGCCGGCCTTGCCCAGGCAGACGGGGCGTGCCTCCCCCTCAAGGACGGCGGCGCAGGCTTTCTCAACCTCGAAGGGGATTCCCACCTCCAGAGCAAACACGTTGGTCGTTCCCAGGGGCAGAAAACCGAGGGGGACCTCGGCAGGGGCCAGGCCGTTGACGACCTCGTTGAGGGTGCCGTCACCACCAGCAGCGACGACGCGGCAATAGCCGCCGTTACGGGCCTGGCGGGCCGCCAGGGTGGCATCCCCCCTGGCCTGGGTCAGGGTCAGGTCGACGGCAAAGCCCCGCCCCTCGAAATAAGCGCGGGCCTGTTCGATGCGGGGCACGGCCTGACGGCCGGCCACAGGATTGGCGATGAGTTTGATGGTTTTATTCATGGCAGGGCGCATCATAGCAGAAGCGCGCGTGTTGACAAAAGAGGATTAGGAAACGTCCGCAAAAATTCGTTTCCGCGCACGGCCGGCTGACAACACCGCCCGGGAGTGCTATGCTGCGCCGTGGACAGACCTACACGAAAGAAGAGCCGCATGAAAAGGGATACCCACATCGCCTGTCAGCAGATTCTGCAAGAGGACTCCTCAGTCTTCTCCATGCAGCAGCTCGACCTACCAGCGGCATTGGCCAGAGATCTAAATGTTGAGGCTCTTTTCGAGCGCTACCTGCAGCACATTCGCCGCTTCACCCTCGGTCTCATCCGGCCGACGCGACAGCAAAACCAGGTTCTCTTCCGGCTGGCCGGCACCCGCCTGTCTCTGCTGATCTTCAATGGCCCCAGCGCGTCGATGCAGGGCGCCGAACACATCCTGACCCTGGCCATCTGCGGCGGCCTGCTGGTGCAGCCGCAGAGCTGCGACCGGGGCGAGTTGGTCTTTTCCTGCGAAGCTCAGGCGGAGAGCCTGCGACTCACCCTGCGTCTGGCCGACTACTGCCCTCTCCTCCTCGGCAGCCAGCAGCCGACCTGGTGGCGCAAAGGGCTCTATCGCTTCACCCAGGCCACCATCCACAAGACCGTCACCCGGCGTTTTTTCGCGCGCCTCTACCGAGAGCGCGCGGGGAAGGGCGCCTGCTGCCGCGTTGTGCAAGGCCGGTGGCGCCAGGGCGAGGATATTTAAAAAGGCGGCCCCCCTTCTGGAGGACCGCCCTGTATCCCTGCTCTATTTTCGTGCTAACTTACCAGCCGAAGCTCAACTTCATCGAGTAGACGGGGTTTTCGAGGTACTCGGCCTCCACCGTCACCCGGGCCAGCAGCAGGGCAAACTGTACACCGCCGAAGTAGCGGGTTTCGGTAAAGTCCTGGTCCTTGAGTTCGGCCTGGAGAATGGGATCGCTGCCATCGTATTTGCCCTCGATCTGTACCACACCGACGCCGGCATAGGGGGTCAGCATGGCGAAACCCTTACTGATCACCGCATCGGCGGCGTAGGTTTTCAGACTCAGATCGTCCACCCCTTCCAGGGTGCTGTAGCTGCCGCGCAGAGCCAGGGCGGGGGTGGCCATGGTTCCCTCCAGCAGGGCCCACTGCACTTCGCCGCCATAGAGTTTGATGTTGGAGTTGGGAATTTCTGAATAAATGGCGCCGACATCCAGGTTGAAAGGGAGTCCTTTGCGTACATGCAGACGGGGGACCGCCAGATAGTCGGGGGCATCGCCACTGGTGACGACCTGGTCCCAGATGGAGGACTGGATGTCGATGGCGCTGACTTCGACGCCGACATCGAAGCCGGTGATGCCCTGGGGTTCAGCCGGGGCCAGGCCGCGGTAGGCTGTCACAACGCCCGCTTCTTTGACAAAGTCCTCGAACGTGGCGTTCCCTAACGTATCCAGAAAACGGACATCGTATTTCGCCGCCATCGCCGTTCCGGCAAACAGCAGAATCATCACAGCAGACAACAGAAGTTTTTTCATTCTATTCCTCCTCGCAGGTTGCCGGCCCCTGGCGGGGATACGGCGCTTGTTATTAATTGGGATTAAAAAGCGAAATTCAATGCCCAGGCTCATACAAATACAGTGCCAACAGACAAAAGCGATAGCCAGGCCAGTACCCAGGGAGCCGGCCGAGCTTCTAGGGGTCGTTCCTCGGGATACGGACAGTCAAAGGGCCACCAGCCGGCGACGCTTTTTGACGGGCAGGCCCTGATTTCAGCCGGAGACCTTCTGCCGCCGCAGCAGATCGCCCTTCCGTGCCTCCGCCGGTCCTTGCAGCAGTACCAGGGCATTGGGTTGGGCGACGTCCAGCTCGCCACCTCCCTCGGCCGCCAGTTTTCCAGCGACAAAGTGGGCCTGGCGCATGGCGGGCCCGATCAGCTCCAGCTCCTCCCCCGGGAAAAAACGGTTGCGGCATTCCACCAGCAGGCGGCTGTTATCGTCGACCCGGCGGACGATGCCGACGAAGTCGTGGGTGCGCTGATAGCGGGAATCGGCCGCATGAACGAGCGCGTCTTCGGTGCCGAAGAGAAAGCCCCGGTCATAGGGACGATGGCTGACCTTGTCCAACTCCTCCAGCCAGGCGGGATCCATGACATAGCCGGCGGGGTCGGCCACATAGGCATCAAGGGCGGCGCGATAGACCCGGGTGACGGCGGCGACGTAATAGAGGGTCTTCATGCGCCCCTCGATCTTGAGGCTGTTGACGCCGGCGCCGACGAGAGCGGGCAGGTATTCGAGCAGACAGAGGTCACGGCTGTTAAAGACATAGCTGCCGCGGTCGTCCTCTTCGATGGGGAAATACTGGCCGGGGCGGGTCTCTTCCATCAGGGCGTAGTTCCAGCGACAGGGCTGGGCGCAGGCACCGGCGTTGGCGCTGCGCCCGGTCAGGGCGGTGGAAAGGAGGCAGCGCCCCGAGTAGGCCACGCACATGGCCCCGTGCACGAAGACTTCGAGCCCGACAGTGGTCTCACTGCGGATCTGCTGGATTTCCGCCAGCGTGAGCTCCCGCGCCAGGTTGACGCGCTCGACCCCGGCCTGTTGCCAGAAACGCGCCGCCTCGGCGGTGGTGGTATTGGCCTGGGTGGAGAGGTGAAGTTCCCGCCCCGGGTCCAGTTCGCGCACCACGGCGAGCACCCCCGGATCGGATAGAATATAGGCGTCAAGGTCGAGGGGACGCAGCTCTTCCAGGTAACGGTGGAGAGCCGGCATCTCCGTCGGGCGCAGGTAGGCGTTGAGGGTAAGATAGATTTTTTTGCCCCGCTCCCGCACCAGTTCCTGTGCGCGGCCCAAGGACTCCAGGGAGAAGTTGCCGGCCATGGCGCGCAGCCCGAACTGGTCACCGCCGACATACACGGCATCGGCGCCATAATCCAAGGCGGTTTCAAGTTTTTCCATATCACCGGCAGGGGCCAGAAGCTCCGGCTTCATCATAAAAGGTGATCCTCCAGTTTTTTGTGGGGCGCACTATACCACAAAGGCTGGACGAGGCCGCAGGATATTTCTCTTTGGCGAAGAGCCGGAAAGGCTATTGATCCCTTGACAGAGGGGTGAAAAGCTTATAGTTTTAGACAGGTTTCATGAATTTACCGGTGAATGCCGTGATCAAGAGGACCGACTCATGCAAAGAATTACCACTCTGGCGCTGACCCTTCTGACCGCCTCCCTGACTTTCGGCTGCGTGGCCGCGACCCCTTCCGGGGACGGGAGACAACTCAACCAGTCACTGGCCCAACTGGCGAACAGCCAGGACGAACTCGCTCAAAAAATGGAGCGACTGCAGGACAACATGGTGCTCCTCGAAGCCCGCGTTCTTGACCAGCAGTCTGTCCTCGATGGGCTGCGACAGGACATGGCCGCGCAAAAAGTCACCCCGGCCGGGCAAAACACGGCTACGACTGGCGAGAACACGGTTCCCGCCGTCGTTCCCGAGGTTCCCCAGACGCCCACGGAAATCTACCTCAAAGCCTTCGGGGACTACGCTTCCGGCCGCTACAATCAGGCCATCAGCGGCTTTGAAGCCTTTCTGAGGACCTATCCGACCAATGACTATGCCGGCAACGCCCAATATTGGCTCGGAGAATGCTATTACGCCCAGAATAATCAGGTCAGGGCCATCGAAGCCTTCCAGAAAGTGGTCGACAACTATCCCCGTGCCGCCAAGGCACCCGACGCCCTTTTCCGGAAAGCGGAAGCTCTGTTGCAAGTCAACCTGCCGGAGCAGGCCGACCTCGCACTCCTGGAATTGCGACGCCTGTATCCTGACAGTACTGCCGCCCGCAAGACTCTGACGGCGCGTTAACCACTTTGAGTTTTCACTATCCGATGATCAGGGGGATCGATATGACCATCAAGAAACTGCTGTTACTCACCTGCCTGCTGCTCATGCCCCTTTGCGCCTTCGCTCAGGGCACGACCCAGACCTACGTTATTAAAAAAGGGGACACGCTGTGGGGTATCTCCGAACGGTTTCTCAAGGACTCTGACTATTGGCCCAACCTCTGGTCCCATAATCCCTTCATCGGCAATCCCCATCTCATCTATCCCGGCCAGAAGATCGCCATTCGCGACGGCCGCATTGAGATCATCCCCGAGTTTGTCACGATCGCGCCGACAGAACCGGAGAGCCTGGAAAAAGCCATCGAAGAGGCCGGCATCGAGCCCCAGGAAGTCATTACTATTTCGACGCAGGGTGGTTCCCCGGGTTTTATCTCAACCGCTGGCATCGAGGCACTCGGTACGCTGGTCGACACCATCGACAACCGTCTGTTGATGGCGACGGGCGAGACGGTTTTTCTCGAGATGAAAAATCTCGGTGACACCCGGATTGGCGACCGCTTCGCCGTTGTCGCCCTGGCCAAAGAAGTCAAGCATCCCGTGACCGGACAAAAGGTAGGCCACCGCATCGCCCGACTCGGAACGGTGCAAATCATTCAGATCCATCAGGACGTCGCTACGGCCGTCATTACCTCCTCCGCCAGCGAAATTCAGCGCGGCGCCCTGTTGCTGCCTGTGGATGAACAGCCCACCGAGGTGGTTCTCCAGAAAGCAGAAGTTCCCGTCAGCGGCTATATCATCGACGGGGCCGACGGCAAGATCACTCTGAGCCAGTACGATGTGGTTTATCTGGACCAGGGATCCAACAGCGGCCTGCAGGTCGGCAACCTGCTGAACATCACCCGCGAAAGGGAAGCTTCGGATCTCGCTATTCAGAACAGAAACCTGGTCCTTCCCCAAGTGCTGCTGGGCGCGGCCGTGGTCATCGAGACCCGACCTGAATCGGCGGCAGCGCTGGTGCTCAAATCTGTGGCTCCCATGTATCGGGGCGACCGCGTCACAGCCCTCACCGAGTAAGGAAACGCCGACAACGGCGTCAACAGAAAAGACCCGCTTAAAAGGGCTGAAGTTCATTCTTCAGCCCTTTTGCTTTCCCCGGAAGGAGGTCTTCTTGACAACCGAAGAATATGGCTGGCTCCGCCTGCATCTTACCCCCGGCCTGGGACGTGTCGGCCTGTTTCGGCTGGTCGAGGCCTTCGGCTCCCTTGAGGCGATCCTGGAAGCCACTCCGACCGCCTGGATCACCAAAGCCCAGATCCGCGAAAAAGTTGCGAAGAACCGGCTGGCCAAGGACTGTCCCGTGCTGGCGAAAACGGCCGGAGATCTGGACCGGCTTGGCGTGAGCATCCTGAGCCTGTGGGGGGATGAGCGCTATCCCGCCCTGCTGCGCACCATTCACGACCCTCCTGCCCTGCTCTATGTGCGGGGTCGCCTTCCCGCACAGGACAGTTTCGCCATGGTCGGCTCGCGACAGGCTACGGCCGCCTCCCTGCGCTTCACCGAAAATCTGGCCGCGGACCTGGCCGCACGGGATATCACCATCGTCAGCGGCCTGGCCCGGGGCATCGACTCGGCCGCCCATAGCGGCGCCCTGCGCGGGGAGGGGCTGACTGTCGCCGTGCTGGGCTGCGGCATCGACCGCGTCTATCCCCCGGAGAACAGCCGCCTCTTCCACGCCATCCTGGGGCAGGGCGCCGTCGTGAGCGAACACGCGCCGGGCACACCCCCCATGGCCGGACATTTCCCTGGCCGCAACCGTATCATCAGTGGTCTTTCCAGGGGGGTTCTGGTCGTGGAAGCGGCCGAAGGGAGCGGTTCACTCATCACCGTCGATTTCGCCCTCGAACAGGGACGGGAAGTCTTTGCGGTACCCGGTGCCGTGCACGCTCCCACCAGCGCCGGCACCAACCGCCTGATCAAGGAGGGTGCCCGGGTCGTCACGGAAGCCACGGACATCCTGGAGGTGTTATGGCCCGGTTCCCCGACCCGCCAGGCACGACAGCAGGATGACTCTTTCGCGGCCTCCCTCGATGATCCCTCGGGGAAAGTCTTCCGTCTGCTGGCGGCTGAACCGCTGCACATCGATGAATTATCACGGAAATGCGGCTTGACACTCATGGATCTTTCCGCTATTTTACTGCACCTGGAACTCAGGGGGGGTGTCACCCAGCTCCCCGGGATGCGTTACATACGCGCCGTCAGGGACTGAAACCGTCCCTTCAGAACAGGAGATTGCTTGAGAGAACGCGTTCTGGCCATTGTCAGCATTATTGCCCAGTATGTCCTGGAGATGAGAGATCAGCTCTCGGACAACGATATCGTCGAAGAACTTCTGGCCGAAGGATTCGACGTCGAAGAAATCGACGCCGCCTTCAGCTGGATGAACAATGTCTCTTTTGAGCAGAAAAGCAGCGGACCCGCGTCTCTGACTCTGCCGGCGCAAAGAATCTTCACGCCGGAAGAAAGCCGTACCCTCTCCTCCGAAGCCCGAGGCTACCTCATCAAGCTGCGCGGGCTGGGACTCATCGGCGACGAAGCCCAGGAAGAGATCATCGAACGTGCCCTGCAAATGGCCGAAGACGAGGTCTCTTTGAAAGAGATCAAAACCATCACCGCCCTCACCCTCTTCACCCACTCCCAGGACGCCTGGCTGCGCGACGCCGACTTCATCATGGAAGACGATTGGGCGCAACTTTACCATTGATCCGATAGAGGCTGCGGGCGGAACCTGCAGCCTTTTTCATTTTACGAGGTATCATGTCAAGGTCTCTGGTGATCGTCGAATCACCCGCAAAAGCGAAAACGATCGAGAAGTTTCTCGGCCCGGGCTTCAAAGTGCTGGCCTCCTACGGTCACGTGCGCGCCCTGCCAAGCAAGCAAGGGTCAGTCGATGTGGAGCACGATTTCGAACCGCTCTACCAGGTGCTGCCGGAAAGCCGCAAGCAGATCGACCAGCTCAAAAAGGAAGTCGAAAAGAGTGACGAACTCATTCTGGCCACCGACTTGGACCGCGAGGGAGAAGCCATCGCCTGGCATCTGTTGAAGGCGCTGGGCATCGACGAAGCATCCAGTACGCCCACGGTCAAACGGGTGACTTTCCACGAAATCACCAAAGACGCCATCCAGAAGGCGATGACCGAACCCCGCACCATCGCCAAGGATCTCGTCGACGCCCAACAGGCCCGCTCGATCCTGGACTATCTGGTCGGCTTTAATCTCTCCCCTTTCCTTTGGAAAAAAATCCGTTACGGCCTCTCGGCCGGACGCGTACAGTCCGTCGCTCTGCGCCTGATCTGCGAACGGGAAAAAGAGATCGAAGCCTTCGAGTCGCGGGAATACTGGACCATTGAGACCCGTCTCGAATCGAAGGGCGGTCAGGCTTTCGCCGCGCGTCTTTTCTCCGTGGACGGCGAGAAACTCGACAAGTTCGCCATCAGCAGCGAAGCTCAGGCCAAGGAACTGGTCAGCGCCCTGACCAAGGAGACCTGCCAGGTCTGCGACCTGGTGCAGAAACAGAAAAAACGCAATCCGGCCCCGCCCTTCACCACCAGCACCCTGCAGCAGGAAGCCAGTCGAAAGCTCGGCTTTTCCGCCCGCAAGACCATGTCCACTGCCCAGAAACTATATGAAGGCATCGACATCGGTGAAGGCTCCGTCGGTCTGATTACTTACATGCGTACCGACTCCGTCGCCCTCTCGGAAGTGGCGACCACCGAAGCCCGTGAGGTCATCACCCAACTTTTCGGCAAGGACTACGCTCTCGCCACCCCGAGAGTTTTCAAGAACAAGGCCAAGAACGCCCAGGAGGCCCATGAAGCCATCCGCCCCACCCTGGTCTCCAACACCCCCGACCAACTCAAGCGCTATCTGTCCTCGGACCAGTACCGCCTCTACCATCTGATCTGGACGCGGACAGTCGCCTCGCAGATGGCCGCCGCCCTTCTCGATGCTACCACGGTGGACATCGCTGCCGGGTCACGTTTCGTGCTGCGGGCCACCGGGCAGGTCATCCGCTTTGCCGGCTTCATGAAGCTCTATATCGAGGGCACCGACGACGCGGAAGAGGCCGAAGCCGGTTCCCTGCCGGCCCTGGCGCTGGGTGAGGCCGTGGTACGCCGCGAGGTGACGCCTGAACAGCACTTCACCCAACCGCCGGCGCGTTTTACCGAGGCGAGCCTGGTCAAGACCCTGGAGGAGTACGGCATCGGCCGGCCCTCCACCTACGCCTCCATCATGAACACCCTGGTCACCCGCAAGTACGTGCGCCTGGAAAAACGCACCTTTTTTGTCGAGGATGTCGGCCGGGTGGTTAACGATCTGCTGGTTAATCACTTTGCCCAGTATGTCGACTACGACTTCACCGCCAAGCTGGAGGAGGACCTCGACGCCATCTCCCGCGGGGAAGAAAAATGGCGGCCCGTGCTCAAGGAATTCTGGGAACCCTTCATCGCCCTGCTGCGCCAGAAAGAGCAGGAGGTCAGCAAAGAGGACGTCACCACCGAAAAGACTGACCGCACCTGCCCCGAGTGCGGCAAGGAGCTGGTCATCAAGCTTGGCCGGGCCGGTAAATTCTACGCCTGCTCCGGCTTCCCCGAGTGCCGCCACACCGAGCCCCTGTCGGCCGAAGAGCGCGAAGAGCCGGTGATGTCGGAGGAGAAGTGCGACAAGTGCGGCGCCCCCATGCTCATCAAGGACGGCCGCTACGGCAAATTTCTCGCCTGCAGCGCCTACCCCGAGTGCAAGAACATCCAGCCGCTGGTCAAACCCAAGGCCCTGGGCATTACCTGCCCCGACTGCAAGGAGGGGGAACTGATGGAGAAGAAGAGTCGCTACGGCAAGATCTTCTACTCCTGCAACCGTTACCCCAAGTGCAAATACGCCCTCTGGGATCAGCCCATCGACGAGCCCTGCCCCCAATGCGGTTATCCGGTCATCGTCGAAAAGGTGACCAAACGCTACGGTACGTACCGCAAATGCCCCACGGAGAACTGCGATTACAAGCTGGTGCTGGTCGAGCCGGAGAAGAAGGAAAAGGCCGCCCCGGCGAAAAAAGCGGCCGCCAAGAAGCCCGCCGCCAAAAAGGCTCCGGCCAAGAAATCTCCGGCCAAAAAATCAGGCAAAGATTCCTGAGGCAGCAAAACCCGTTAGCGTGACAAGCCGGGCCTTCGGGTCCGGCTTTCCTGTTTGCACAGCACCGCCCGGCCGCACAACGGCCAGAGGGAACCCATGGACGACATGAATCGCCTACATATCATTGGCGCCGGCCTGGCCGGCTGCGAAGCAGCCTGGCAGGCGGCTCAACAGGGCACGCCGGTCATCCTGCACGAAATGAAGCCGCAGCGTTTTTCGCCGGCCCACCAGTCCCCCAATCTGGCCGAACTGGTCTGTTCCAACAGCCTGCGCGGCACCGGTATGAACAACGCTGTCGGCTGTCTCAAAGAGGAGCTGCGCCGCTGCGGCACCCTGTTCATGGCAGCCGCCGACGCCACCGCCGTGCCCGCCGGCGGGGCGCTCGCCGTCGACCGCGAGGCCTTCTCCGCCACCATCACCGACCGAATCACGGCCCACCCCCTCATCGAACTGCGCCGGGAGGAGATCACCCGCCTCCCCGAGACCGGCACCGTTATCGTCGCTTCCGGCCCTTTGACCTCCGAGGCGCTGTCGCAGGATAT
Organism: Desulfuromonas sp. AOP6; assembly: GCF_009731355.2. GTDB lineage: Bacteria > Desulfobacterota > Desulfuromonadia > Desulfuromonadales > SZUA-540 > SZUA-540. Next base: position 507,612 of record NZ_AP022810.1, on the reverse strand, counting down.
CGCCCGTCGCACCGGTGCTGACCATCTCTATTTCTACGACGCCATCGCCCCCATCATTGAGGCGGACTCCATCGATTTCAGCCAGGCCTGGCGCGCCTCGCGCTACGGCAAGGGGGGGGACGACTATGTCAACTGCCCCCTGGATGAAACCCAGTACCGCGCCTTCGTCGCCGCTCTCAAGGAGGCGGACAAGGTGGCGGCCCGGGACTTCGAAAAGATGATTCATTTCGAAGGCTGCATGCCCATCGAGGAGATGGCGGAACGCGGCGAAATGACCCTGGCTTTTGGTCCCATGAAACCTGTCGGCCTGCCCGATCCTCGCACCGGCCGGGAGCCCTTCGCCGTCATTCAGCTGCGCCAGGATGATCGTCATGCCAGCCTCTACAACATCGTCGGCTTTCAGACCAAGCTGACCTATCCCGAACAGCGCCGTATCTTCCGCACCATCCCCGGCCTGGAGCAGGCCCGCTTCGCCCGTCTGGGCAGTGTCCACCGCAACACCTTCATCAACGCACCGACCTGCCTCACCCGCACCCTGCAGCTTCGCCAGGAGCCGAGGATCTTCTTCGCCGGGCAGATCACCGGGGTAGAGGGCTATGTCGAATCGGCCGCCATGGGCTTTCTCGCCGGCCTCTTCGCACCACGCTGGACACAGGGCGCCCCTCTGCCCTTACCGCCGCCGACCACGGGACTGGGTGCTCTCCTCTCCCATCTGGCCGACTCCAACCCCGAAGACTTCCAGCCGATGAATGTCAACTACGGTCTTTTTCCACCCCTGGAGGGCCGCAAGATGAAGCGCGCCGACCGCCGCCTGGCCATGGCCGACCGAGCGCTGAGGGACCTGGATGGGTGGTGGACAAGTACTTTGCCGACAGGCCGGGAAAATTCGTCTGCCCCAAAAGCCGAACATGGTGATAAGCCCCACTTGTCGGGCATATAAACGCCTTTCCCAGGAGAACATAGCTCTCCTCTTCTCCAGATCGTCCCCCCTGGCAGCGACCCCTGTGATTCAGGGGCCGCCATCCTGCCATGCCCCCCCAAAAAAGAGCTGCAGAATCGGGCCCTTTCCCACTCCGTGGGCACATTTACCTACCGCCCCTGCCTTTTGTTTTTCTGCCGAAAAAAAGTCGTCTGGCACGGCTTGGGACAGGAACAGTATTTGCTTTGTCGTTCTGAACGTTGTACTTTTAATACATCCCATCACCCAGAGAGGGCGGGCGCGTCTATGGAGCGGCAATCAAGTCCAGGTTCGATTAACCTGAGGGGCTTGCTGGATCATCTCGGCAGGAACCCCTTGCTGCGAAACTTTCGCCTGGCTCTTTACCGCCAGGGTGAATACTTGGAACCGCTCCGTCGAACGGCTTTCGAAAACTGCAGCCGACAGCAGGACCAGGATCCCGCAACCTGCAGCTCTTCCTGTCATGAGGTCAGAGAACGCACGTTCCAGAAAGTTCTCGACGCCGGCAGACCCCTTGTCTTCTTAAACCCCTGCGGCACCCTTAATCTCGCCATTCCCTTCACAGCCCAGGAAACAGCCGCTTACTGCCTGCTGGCCGAAGCCTTTCCTCCGGCCGACCTGGCCGACGAGCAGACCACAGGAGAGAAAGGGCGCTCGTCATCATTTTCGGCTCCCGATCTGGCCAAAGCCAAAAACATTGCAACCTGCATCCATCGACAGATTCCCGAACTCCTTCGCCAGGACCTGACGCTTCACCATCTCGAAAAGACCTCTCTACGCCTCCGCACGCTGGTCGATATTTCCGAGGAAATGGACCAGCTGGCCTCCAGAGACGAAATCGTCGATCTGCTTAAAGAAACCCTTGTCATCCTTTTCGACCTTTCCAGCCTCGCCATCCTGACGGGAGACCCTTCGGCGGCCGGCTTTGTTCTTCAACAGTCACTGGCCTGGCCTGAGACCAACGCATCCCCCTCTGGCCGAAAAATCGCTGAGTTTCTGCGCCAGAATCCCTATGGCAAGCCCGTGTCGATCCGGGAAGAAATCGATCTGCTTTTCCCCGGCAAAGCCTGCCGTGAAGCGCTGGCTATCCCCCTGATAGCCAGCGGTCAACCCCTGGGCCTGGTCATTCTTCATGAGGCGACTCTGCCATTCGGTGATCTCAACCTTCTCGAGCTTCTTTGCGCCAAGGCGGCCAGCCGGCTGCTTATTCTCAAGTTCGAGAGGGAGCGACTGGAGGCCAGTGCCTTTTCCACCCGCATGGTCACCATGGTCAGCGCTCTTTCCCAGCTCAAACGACAGGAAGAAGTCTATCGAAACATCGTGGAAATGTCGGCCGAGCTGCTCAATGCCACCTGCGGTTCCCTGATGCTGCTGGATGAGAAAGGCGAGTTTCTCCGTATCGAATCAGCCAAGGGCATGAATCAGCCGCTGTCCAGAAGCCTGAGCATCAAACTCGGCACCGGCATTGCCGGACGTGTGGCCAAAAACGGCTTCCCTCTGGTTGTCAACGACATTGAAAAAGACTGTCGTCTCGCCACGCCCAACCGGCCCCGCTTCAAGACCAAATCCTTCATCAGCGTTCCCCTCAAAATAAAGGATCGCACCATCGGAGTGCTCAATCTCTCCGACAAGGAGGATCAGGGTATTTTCAACGAAAACGATCTGCATATCCTGACGTCCTTCACCGCGCAGATTGCCATCGTGCTCGATCGGTCCGCCTCTATGGAAAGAGCCAACATGCTGGAAAAGCTGGCCGCCACCGATGCTCTCACCGGCCTTTATAACCGGCGTTTTTTTGATGAACGCCTCGATAGCGAGCTGAGTCGAAGCATACGCCACAGTCTTAATTTTTCCATCATGCTGCTCGATCTGGACAATTTCAAAAATTACAACGACCTCTGCGGCCACATCGCCGGGGACAATGCTCTCAAAAAGGTGGCGACCTTGCTCAAATCCTCAGGGCGGGACATTGACGTCGTCGCCCGTTTCGGTGGGGAAGAATTCATCATCCTGCTGCCCGACACCAGCAAAAAAGAGGCGATGCTGGTGGCCGAGCGCGCCCGCCATGCCATTGAAAGCCACCCCTTCCCCCAGGAGGCTCTGTTGCCGGGGGGCCAGCTGACCACCAGCATCGGCCTGGCGACCTTTCCAGATGACGGCGACTTCGCCCAGGCATTGATCAAGGCGGCGGATACGGCCCTGTACCAGGCCAAGGAGAAAGGCCGAAACCGTACGGTGCCTTTTACCCGTAAACAAGCGCACGACAATGTTGTCTTTCTCTAGCCTTTCCTGCTATCCTGCCTGACCTTTTTGCACCCTTTGACGGCAGGAGAATCATCACCATGCCCACCCCCGAATCTTCCCTGGCGCCCTTCGCTCCGGAAGGAATCGTACTGGCGTCGGCATCACCGCGCCGGCGCGAACTGCTCGCGTCTCTCTCCATCCCCTTTACGGCCATCCCCAGCACGGTGGATGAGCGGGAATACCCCGGCGAAACGCCGGAAGAGCATGTACTGCGCCTGGCCCGAGAAAAAGCGCTGGAGGTCGCCTCCCGTCCGACAGTGGCCGGACGCTGGTTTCTGGGCAGCGACACCGTGGTCCTGAGGGACGGCAGCCTGCTCGGCAAACCGGTGGACGAGAAGGAGGCGGCCGCCATGCTCAGCTCGCTCTCCGGCCGATGCCACCGCGTCCTCTCCTCCTACGCCATTTATGATCGCCAACAGCGTACTTTCGTCTCCGGCGTGGTCTCCACCCGCGTAAGGTTCAAGGAGTTGACAGGGCAGGAGATTGCGGGGTACATTGCCACTTCCGAACCCTTTGACAAAGCAGGGGCTTACGCCATTCAGGGGATTGGAGCCTTTATGATCCTGGGGATCGAGGGGAGCTATACCAATGTGGTCGGCCTGCCCCTGTGTGAAGTGGTTGAAGCGCTCGAACGCATCGGCGCCCTTCGCCTCTTCGCCAACCCGCTTGAGGGCGTACCTTCCCCAGCCGTTTCCTGATCCCCTGCTGACGCCCCACTGCGAGGGACACCATGAGCATCCAGAGCAATATCCAAGACATCCGGACTCGCCTCGAAGCGGCCTGTCAGCGCAGCAACCGCGATCCGAATCAGGTCAGGCTGGTGGCCGTCTCCAAGACCAAACCCGCCAGCCAGATCGAGGAGGCGGCCCGCGCTGGTCAACAGCTCTTCGGTGAGAGTTACGTGCAGGAGTTCACGGACAAGCGCGAACAGGTGCGACTGCCGGTTACCTGGCATTTCATCGGGCACCTGCAATCGAACAAAGTCAAATACCTGCGTGGCAACGTCAGCATGATTCACTCCGTCGACCGGCTTTCCCTCGCCCAAGAGATTGACCGCCAGTGGCAGAAAATCGGGGAAACGGTGGATATACTCCTACAGGTCAATCTGGCCGATGAGGAGTCCAAATCCGGAGCCACCGAGGAGGCCGCCGAAGATCTGGCCCGTCGTCTGGCCACTCTCCCCCATCTGCGACTGCGCGGCCTGATGACCCTGCCCCCCTATTGCGATAATCCCGAGGATGTGCGGCCGTACTTTGCCCAGCTGCGCCACCTGTCGGAACGCATCGCCGCACTGAACCTGCCCGATGTCCACATGACGGAACTGTCCATGGGCATGAGCCATGACTTCGAGGTGGCCGTGGAAGAAGGGGCCACCATGGTGCGCATCGGCACCGCTATTTTTGGTGAAAGAGAGTATCCCTGAGCATGTCACAAGCCAAAGCTCCCAGAGCCCAGTGGGCCAGCCGTCTTGGTTTCATTCTCGCCGCCGCCGGCAGCGCCGTTGGCCTTGGCAATATCTGGAAATTCCCCTACATCGCCGGTGAAAACGGCGGGGGCGCCTTTGTGCTGGTCTACCTGGCATGCATCGCCATGGTCGGCCTGCCCATCATGATGGCCGAGTTCATGATCGGTCGCCATACCCGCAAAGATGCCGTTGGCGCCTTCCGCCAACTCGAAGGGCCCCGCTCCTTCTGGCAGGTGGCCGGCTGGGTCAGCGTGGCCGCCGCCTTCATCATCTGCTCCTACTATTCAGTGGTGGCCGGCTGGACCCTGGACTACGTCTTCCGCGCCGTCATGGGGAGCTTCGCCGGCGTCTCGCCGGAAGAGATCGAAGCGATGTTCGGGGGTCTGCTCGCCAACGGTCCGCGCCAGATTCTCTGGCACTTTCTCTTCATGGCCCTGTGCCTGGGTATCGTCATTGGCGGCGTTCAGAAAGGCATCGAGCGCTGGAGCAAGATCCTCATGCCCGTGCTGCTTTTTCTGCTCTTTCTGCTCTTCATGAACGGCATGTTCAGTCCCGGCGCTCGCGAAGGGCTGGCTTTCATGTTCGAGCCTGATTTCAGCAAGCTGACGGGAGCCTCCATACTCGAAGCCCTGGGGCACTCCTTTTTTACCCTGTCCCTGGGGATGGCGGCCATGATCACCTACGGCTCCTACATGGCCAAAAATGAGGATCTCTTTGCCTCCAGCCTGCGCGTCGCCCTGCTCGATACCGGCATCGCCCTCATGGCGGGCCTGGCTATCTTCCCCATCGTCTTTGCCGTCGGCATGGCGCCGGCCGCCGGCCCCGGGCTTATCTTCAAAACGATTCCGGTGGTCTTTTCCCAGATCCCCGGCGGCTTTATCCTGGCTATCTTTTTCTTTCTGCTACTGGCGTTTGCGGCACTCACCAGCAATATCTCCCTGCTCGAATCCCAGGTGGCCTTTCTCATTGACGAGAAGGGCTGGGGGCGCAAGCGGGCCACCACTTTTCTGGCCGGCCTCGCGTTCGTCGTCGGCCTGCCGTCGGCCCTCTCCTATAATGCCCTGGGCGGCTGGACCCCCTTGGGCGACCTGGCTTTTTTCGACTCAGCCGACCTCATTGCCTCCAACTATCTACTACCCTTCAGCGGCCTGCTCATCTCCGTCTACGTCGGCTGGTTCTGGAAAGGCAGCGAGGAGAAGGAAGAGCTGGTCGCCGGCGGCGCCGGCTGGGTCTATCCTCTCTGGCACTTCATGATCCGCTATGTCGCCCCCCTGGCCGTGTTGGTCATCCTTTTGAACAAGGCAGGTCTTTTTGACTGAGCTGAGAACCTATCTCTTTGACCTGGACGGCACCCTGGTCGACTCGCTGCAGGACCTGACCACGGCCATCAACGAACTGCGGACTGATCTCGACCTTGCCCCCCTGACGCTGGCGACAGTCAGGGGTTATGTCGGCGACGGCGCCACCATGCTGGTCAGAAGGGCACTGCCCGCCGGGACCTTCAGCGGCAACCTCCTGCAGGATTTTCTCGACCGCTACCGGCGCCACCTCCTCGACCATACCCGTCCCTATGCCGACATCCCCGCCTTTCTCGACAGCCTGCAGGGAGCGCCCATGGGCGTCGTCACCAACAAGCCCCTTGACATGGCCGAGGAGGTTCTGCGCGGACTGGGTCTGCGCCCCTATTTCGGCACCGTCATCGGCGGCGACAGCTGTGCCGAGAAAAAGCCCCATTCGGCCCCGGTAAGACAGGCTCTGGCAGAACTGGGCTCCGAGGCGGCCACCGCTATCATGATCGGCGACCACCGCACCGACCTTATCGCCGGGCGGAGCGCCGGCACCAGAACCTGCTTCTGCGCCTGGGGGTTCGGCATCTCCGACGGCAACCCCTATGATTATCTGGCGGCAACCCCCATCGAGCTTCTCCGCCTCTTCCCGGGAAGCCGGCCTTGATCTCCTCGCGCCCCCTGTCGCAAAAAGAAATCGCCCTCTTTTTCTTTCCCTTGCTCCTCAACGTGCAGTTGATGAGCGTATCCCATTCCATCATCAATGGCGCCCTGGCCCGACTCGATGACTTTGTCACCGCCTTGGCTGCCTTCTCCGTGGCCATGGTGCTGCACCTGTTCGTCGCCTCTCCCTCCTACCAGAACCACACCATCACCATCGCCATGGTGAGGGGGCGCCGGTCCCTCTTCGGTACGACCATCTTCGTGACCCTGGTCGCCTGCCTTGTCTCCATTTTGCTGGCCCTGCTCGCCTTTACCCCCGTGGGCCTCTTCCTGCTCGGCAACGTCCTCGGTGTCAGCGGCAAGGTGGCCAGCGGCGCCCTTGAAGTGCTCGCCATTCTTGTCTTTCTCCCCTTTTTCACCGGCTTTCGCGGCCTCTTCCAAGGCCTGGTCATCCGGGCCCGGCGCACCGCCCTGGTCTCCTTATCGACCGGTGTGCGTGTGGTGGCGCTCTTCGCCATGCTGGCTCTTGGCGCTCCCTGGTACAGTGGCCCTGAACTGGGGGCCGTAGCCCTGCTCGGCTGCATTGTGGTCGAAACGGCGTTCATGGGGTTTTTCGCCTGGCGTTGCCACCTCCCCGCCACCGGCGAAGAGGAAAAGAGCACCTTAGAGATCCTGCGCTACGCCTTCCCTCTGGCCTACTCCTCCTGCCTGCAGCAGACCATCCCTCTGCAGATCAACGCCATTATCGGCCGTCTGCCCGACGGGGAACTCGCTCTGGCCGCCTTTGGCGTCATTCGCGGCTTTATTTTTCTGCTGGCAGGCCCCATGCGTAACCTGCAGCAGGCCTATCTGACCCTGGTACGCGACCACGAAGACTATCAGACGCTGGTCCGCTTTTTTCTCTGGGTGGGTGGTGGCACGGGGCTGGTCATGCTGCTGACAGCTTTCCCTCTCAATAAACTGATTCTTGGGCAGCTGATGGGCATCGAAGGGAGCATGCGCGCCTATATTACCTGGCCCATGGCGGCCTGTACCGTCTTTCCGCTTCTGTATGGCGCAGCCAACCTGCTGCGAGGGTTTTTCGCCGGGGCTCACCGCACCGCGTTGCTCGGTCGCTCCACCATCTACAAAGCTTTTTTTCTGCTCGTCTGCTGGGTGCTTAGCCTGCTTGCCCCCCTGCCTTTTCCTGGAGTAGCTCAAGCCATCGCCCTGCTCCTGTTGGCCGAAAGTCTGGAGGCCTGGTACCTCCTGCGCCAACGCCGGCGGCTCTATCCTGACTTTGAACACTTGCCAGACTCTAACCTACCCGGGTAAACTGAAACTTGAACCGCCGAGGGAGATGCCATGGATAAAAAACATCCCTGCCCCGACTGCAAAATGTGCCAGTGGTGCTCGGACGACCGCTGCAGCCTCTGCCTGCGCGCCGGCGGCTGCCGCAAGAAACTGAGTATGGCCGAGCAAATCGCGCTTTACGAGCAGATCAACAAAGAAACGGCCACGAAGAGTGGTCAATAGAGTAGCCCGGACGTGCTAATCCACTACTGCTATCCTGTTGCCATCATGCAGGCTGACCTCTTATGCGAATAAAACCCTCTATCCCGATGTGGCAATTACTCTCTCACCTGAAGAGATCGCCCTCCATCGCCTGGGTCAAATTTCTGCTGCTCTGCGCCGGCATCATCTGGCTGCTTATTCACGGCGCCCAGAACCTCGGCTACCACTGGCAGTGGTACCGGGTGCCACGCTATCTCTTCACCCTGGAAAACGGCGTCTTTACTTGGGGTCCGCTGCTGAAGGGGTTGGGCGTTACCTTTGAGATCGTCGGCATCAGCCTGGCACTGGCCTTCGTGATCGCCCTGCTGACGGCATTGGCCCGGATTTCTTCTTCAGCCGTGGCGGGACTGCTGGCGAGACTATACCTGGAGACCATCCGCAACACGCCGCTGCTCATCCAGATTTTTTTTGTCTATTTCGTGCTTTCCCCCATTCTGGACCTGGGTCGGGTCACTGCCGCCGTGCTGGCCCTGAGCGCCTTCGAGGGAGCCTACGCTTCGGAAATCATCCGGGCGGGGATCGTCTCTATCCATCGGGGTCAATGGGAGGCGGCGCACAGCCTGGGTCTGGGACGCCTCGACACCTATGGCAGCGTCATTCTGCCACAGGCCTTCCGCCGCATCCTCCCCCCCCTGACCAGTCAGGCCATCTCCCTGGTGAAGGATTCCGCCCTCGTCAGCACCATCGCCATTTACGATCTCACCATGCAGGGGCAGGCCATTGTCGCCGAGACTTTTCTGACCTTCGAGATCTGGTTCACTGTGGCAGCCATCTATCTGGGCGTCACCTTGACCTTGTCGGCTCTAGTCAAGGGACTTGAAACCCACCTGAAGGAAAGAACGGCATGAGCGCTAAAACTCTGGGCCAGGATATGATTGTCATCACCGACATCAGCAAGACTTTTCCCAACCGAGTGCAGGCGCTCAGCCACTTTTCCCTGACCATCCGCGAACGGGAGGTCGTGGTCGTGGTCGGGCCGTCCGGCTCGGGCAAATCCACCCTGCTGCGCTGCCTCAACGGTCTGGAAGAAAGGGATGGCGGTTCCATTGTCATCGACAACATTCCGCTGGACGAAAATCCACGAAACCGGCTGAAGATCCGCCAGGAGGTCGGCATGGTCTTTCAGTCCTTCAACCTTTTTCCACACCTGACCGTGCTGGAGAATATCAATCTGGCACAGATGCGGGTACGCAAAAAAAACCGCCGGCAGGCTACGGCTCTGACCATGGAACTCCTCGGCAAAGTCAATCTGAGCGAGAAAGCCCAGGCCTATCCTTCTCAGCTCAGCGGCGGCCAGCAGCAGCGGGTCGCCATCGCTCGCGCGCTGGCCCTGCACCCGAAAGTCATGCTTTTTGATGAGGCCACCAGCGCCCTGGATCCCGAAATGATTGGTGAAGTCCTTGAAGTCATGCGTTCACTGGCCATGGAGGGGATGACCATGGTGGTCGTCACCCATGAGATGGGTTTCGCCCGGGAGGTCGGTGACCGTGTTGTCCTGCTCGACCACGGCCGTTTAATTGAAGTGGCGCCGGCCGCCCAATTTTTCAGCGCTCCCCGCGAAGAAAGAAGTCGCCACTTTCTGCAGCAGGTGCTTTGATTGCTGCCCTTTTACGACAGGAGGCATCCATGGTCCGATTCAGACGTTTCTTCACGACTCTCACCGTTCTGCTGGCTGGATTTGCCTTGGCCTGTCCTTCACCGGCCGCCGACATCCGCCAGGAACTTGTGGAGAAGAGCACGCTGGAGCAGGCTCTTCGCAAAGGCACCCTGCGCATCGGCATGTCGACCTTCGTTCCCTGGGCCATGAAGGACAAGACCGGCAACCTGGTCGGCTTTGAAATCGACGTTGCCACCCGGCTGGCCGAGGACATGGGAGTCAAGGCACAATTTGTCCCGACAAAATGGTCGGGCATCATCCCGGCTCTGCTCACCGGCAAATTCGACATTATCATTGGCGGCATGGGGATTCGTCCCGATCGCAGTATCAAGGTCAATTTCTCCATCCCCTATGACTATTCCGGCATGTCTCTCGTTGCTCACCGGGAGAAAGCCGCAGGCTATGCCACCCTGGCGGATTTCAACCGGGAGGATGTCGTCATCGTCGCCCGCATCGGCACAACCGCAGCAACAGCCACCAAAACCTTCATCCCCAAGGCGACCCTGCGCCTGTTCGATGATGAATCCCAGGCCATTCAGGAGCTGCTGAACGGACGGGCCCATGCCTTCGTCACCTCCAAGCCCACTCCGGCTTTCCTGGCCCTGAAGCACGCCGACAAGCTTTTTCTCCCTCTGCCGGACACTTTTACCCGGGAGCCTATCGGCTTTGCCATCCGCAAGGGAGACGTGGACTTTCTCAACTACCTCGACAGTTGGATCCGCGTGGTGGAGGCAGAGGGCTGGCTGGAGCAGAAGCGGCAGTACTGGTTCGAAAGCCGCGAGTGGGAGACCCTGATTCAGTAGCATCCTCTTATTTCCTGGCCGGAAACCGGCCTTTGAATTGCACTCATCATGACCTACTTGCCGGGGCCGTCCCCCAGGATCACGAGACTGGATATCATCCTGCTGGCAGGTCTGGCGGCCCTCGCCGTCTGCCTGATCTACAGGATTCACAGCGGCCTCGACTACCGCTGGAACTGGGCGGTCATCCCCCAATATCTGCTGCGATTCGATGAGATCTCCCGGCAGTGGGTTCCCGGTCTGCTGCTGGAAGGTCTTTTCACGACCATCCGTCTGAGTATCTGGTCCATGCTGCTGGCCCTGACCCTGGGACTGACCATGGGTCTGTTCCGGACCAGCCCCAGCCTGTTCAAACGTCTGGTAGGGCAGACCTATGTCGGCCTGGTGCGAAATCTGCCTCCTCTGGTGCTGATTTTTCTCTTCTACTTCTTTCTGAGCAGCCAGCTCAACCCGCTGTTCAGTGGCCTGCCTGCCTTTCTCGGCGAGCACCCTACCATCTCCCGCTGGGTCGGCATCCTGTTGGCTCCGCCCGAGTTTCTGGAGCAATTCCTGTCCGCCACCCTGACGCTGGCCCTGATCGAAGGAGCCTACATCACGGAAATTGTCCGTTCCGGTATCCAGTCCATCGAAAGAGGCCAATGGGACGCGGCCCGGGCTCTCGGGCTCTCCCATCGCCACCAGCTGCAGGATATCGTTCTTCCGCAGGCTTTTCAGCGGATGCTGCCGCCTTTGGCCGGGCAGTTCATCTCCACGGTCAAAGATTCGGCCATTGTCTCCGTTATCTCCATCCAGGAGCTGACTTTCCAGGGCACCGAACTGATGGCCACGACCTACCTGACTCTGGAGGTATGGATCACCATTACCCTCATGTACCTGTTGCTGACGCTCTCCCTGTCTTTGGGGGCCCGGCAGTTAGAACGCCACCTCAAGAACCGAACCTGATGAAAAACATCGTTTGCCGGTTGTGCGGTCACCGGGCCTCCTACTTCTTGCAGGACCCCAGACTGCCATCTAAGTAAAATAACGGCACGTTCCGTGACATGACGGACACAGTTGCTGGCACACAATCGCCCCTTCGGGGATCCCTCCTGAGTCCGTTTCTTAACCCGTCCGATCCCAGGTTCTATCCTCATTAAAATTGGCCGGATACTTTCCTTACTCACACAGGAAAACAAACAATCAGGATAGGCAGCAGGGGGAAAACCCATCGTTTTGTGCACCTATGCTGGGAACAGGCCTTCGGTGGAAATGAACCCTGTCGTCCGGGATCGACGAACCTACCAGCATGATCAGCCATCCCTCGACCCGATGAAGACAGAAAATGAAAAAAACCCCCGCCACCTCAATAAAGGACTGTTTTTTGCATTCGTTTCGTGTCAAGGATACTATTCTCTCTTAAAAGACAAAATAACGACGCACTACTGGCGCGTCGGATCCGTTCAAAACCCTATGGATGTTTAAAACTCAACAGGAGGCAAATTCACAATGGCAAAGATCTTGATCGCTGACGACAGCCCCACGGAACTCGCTTTTTTGCAGGAAACCCTCAAGGGAACCTCGCACGAAATTATCCTTGCCAGAGACGGTAAGGAGGCGGAGGAAAAAGCCCGCACACAACCCGTGGACCTGATCATTCTGGATGTCGTCATGCCGAACAAAAACGGTTTCCAGGTCTGCCGAGATCTTAAAAAGGATCCCAAGTTCAGCAATATCCCTATTATTATCACCACGTCCAAATCGGGAGACAGCGATAAGTTCTGGGGGAAGAAGCAGGGTGCCGATGAATACATCACCAAACCCTATGAGCCTGTCGATATTCTGTTGGCCATCAAAAAACACCTGGGAGGGAATAAGTGAATCTAGCGGCGATTTTGAGCAAGTTCCTGTCAGGGCGGGATACGGGCCAATTGGTGGTGAAGTTCGCCGGAGCGCAGCATCTGTGCAAAATCTCCATCGACAGCGGTGCGGCCGTCTATATTTCCCTGGGGACGCTGGGGCCTGACGAAACGCTCGACTACATAACGGGCAAACAAGCTGTTCAGGCCAACTTCATCGAGGGAGTCCCCGCCCGAAAAAAGCTCGATGACCCCTTGAACGATCGACTCTTCGCCTTGGCTCAGAGTGGGGCAGCCACGACGTCTTCGGCGCCGGCTCAGGCCAGGCCCGAACCGAAACCGGCCGCGGGCGGGGGAGAAAGTGGCCCCATTACACCCCAGCAGGTACAGGCCGTCATTGATGATTTCATCGACCTGGTCGGCCCCCTGGGCATGGTCATGGCGGACAATGCTCTGGCGAGCGTTGGACACGTCAAGGGGTCAGGCATGGCGTTGAAGGCATATGCCGACTTTCTTTCGGAACTGGAAGACGAGATCCCCGAAGGCCAGCGCAAGGCTTTTTTCGCACGGCACCAACGCTAGGCAGCACCCTGTCCCTAAGATAACACGACATTCTGGCGAGCCCAGAATTGAAGGAGGTTTTTCACATGTTCAAAAATTTGACCATCCGTAAACGCATCATGGCCATTCTCGCCATTGTCTATGTCATATCCCTGAGCCTTGCCGTCGGTGGCGGCTATTATGTCCTGCGGCAGGACACTATTCGTGAGTCCCTGGAAAAAACCGAGATCTTTTCCGCGGCCATGAGCAGCTCGGCCGCCTACCTGGGCAGCTCCATTCGCCCCAAGGTTCTGGAATACCTTCCCGAAACCTATTTCCCCGAGGCGACGGTCGGCATTTTCATGCTCACCACCATCGCCAAAACGGTTCAGGACCAGTATCCCGAATATATTTACCGCATCGCCTCACCCAACCCCCTCAATCCAGAAAATTTAGCCAATGAATGGGAAGAGCAAACCATAAAGAAATTCGAAACCGGCGAAATGGACACCTGGCGTGGTTTCGTTGATCGTGATGGCAAGGAATACTACGCCGTGGCCACGCCCATGTCTGCCGGACAGAACTGCATCTGGTGTCATGACACCCCCGAGGTGGCGCACCCCAAAATGGTTGAGCAATACGGCACCCGCTCTGGCTATGGCTACACCCTGGGGGACGTGGTCGGCGCTCGCATCGTCTATGTTCCCACCGATGTCGCCCTGGCCCAGGCCAAGAAAAAACTGGCCTATTTCGCCGGCGGCTTCAGCCTCTTCTTCCTGCTGGCCCTCATCGCCGTTGACCGCATTATCGTCAGCAGCGTGGTGCGCCCCATCGAAAGAATCGTGGCCGCTGCCGAAGACATCAGCCGCGGCAAAATGGACCGTGAGTTCGAAGTGACCTCCAACGACGAGATCAAGGCGCTGGCCGATGCCTTTAAACGCATGAAGGTCTCGCTCTCCAAAGCGATGGACATTTTGAGAAAATAATTCCTTGCTGCCTGCCAGGTCCCACCGGAATACCCCCGGCGAGACCTGGCAGGCATTCTTGAAAAACGGTCCTCACCCTCCACACGGGTGCAATGCTGACCTGACCGCCATTTAACTCCGGGATTTACTATGAGCAATGAAGCCAAGCGCATTCTCGTCGTGGATGATTCCCCCACCGTACGACGTCTTATCGAACTGATCCTTTCGCAGCAGGGCTACAAGATCTACACGGCCGAGGATGGGGAGAAAGGGCTCGAAGTAGCCAGGGAAGTCTCTCCGTCCGCCATTCTCGTCGATTTCGTCATGCCCCGCATGAACGGCCACATGTTTTGCAAAACCTTGCGCTCCGACCCCAAGATGAAGGACATTCCCATCATCCTGATTTCCTCCAAAGGGGAAGTTGTCGGGCAGGCCTTTGAAGAGTCCTTCGGCGTACTCCATTATTTCACCAAACCCTTCGAGCCCGACGATCTTCTCGCCAAGCTCGAACAGGTTCTCTCTGGAAAACCGGTGAGCCCACCGGAAGAAATCCCCCCCGCCAGTATGCCCGCGAAGGGAAAGGCGCCTGCTCCGACAACCCCGAGCGCTGCGCCCCAGGCCCCGGCGCCAACAGCCAAGGCCGTCAAAGCAGAGGCGGAAGCTCCCGCTGGGATCACGGGCCAGTCCATCGCCGTCGAGGTGCAAGACGCTCTGGACAAGCTGCTTCGCCAGTATTTCCAGAAAGACTTCCCGGTCCTGATGAAGAATGTTATGGCCGACACCTTGCGGGAGACGGGACTGGTCAAAAGCGAAACACTGGTTCTCTCCGGCGATCTGTCTCATCTCTCCCTGCCCGACGTACTGAATTTCATTCACAACTCCCGACTCTCGGGCAGACTGTCCATCTTTTCCCGTGATATTTTCGGGGAAATTTTTCTTGAAAACGGCCTCTTTGTCTTTTCAACGGTCAGTCGCAAAGGAACCCACAGGTTCCTTACCGACCTTATGTGCCGGGACGGTCGTCTGAAATGCAGCAAAAAAGCTCTGCAAGGTGTTATCGAAGAATCCCGTTCCAAAAATCTTCCCGTTGGACGGGTGCTCGTCGAGCGGGGCCACATTACCAATGATGAACTGATGGAATATCTCAAACGCCACGCTCAGGAGGCCTTCAACGCCATTCTGGAAGTAAGTTCGGGAAATTTCTTCCTCGAAAAGGACGCCCTGCCGGTCAATCTGCAGGACATCAGCTTCCGTCTACCCCTGATGAATGTCCTGATGGAAGGGCTGCGCCTGCTCGATGAAAAGCAACTGGCCCAGACGGAGTTCAAGGACGAAAACGTGGTTCTTGTCCGCCTGATTACCAACGAGGATGCCCTGGAATCGATCAATCTTACGGAAAAGGAATTGACTTTCTTCTCCATTATCGATGGGAAAAAGACCTTGCGGCAGCTTATTGAAAAAAGCGGCATGACCCCCCTCGAGACAAAGCGGATCTGCTACACACTCACCAAGGTGGGCCTGCTGCAGCGGAAATATATACAGGAAAGATAGGATAGAAGCCTGATGGGAGACATGCGTAACACACTCCTGCCTGTTTTTCTGGAAGAGGCCCTGGAAAACTTTGGCAACATAGAGAAATGCCTGCAATCCCTCGGCAAGATCGGGGATAGCGGGCAGGAACTTCTGGAGCCCGCCTTCCGTTCGGCCCACACCATTAAAGGGACGGCAGGTCTCGTCAAACTGGCGGAAACCAGCACCATTGCCCGCCGTCTGGAAGAGGCCCTGGAAACCCTCAACCTGTCCGGCAACATTCCCTCCTCAGCGGAGGTCAAAGTGCTTAACCTGGCCTTCGAAGTTCTACGGGAACAGGTGCGTCTCACGAGCGAAAACCAGCCCGAAAGAACTGGGGCCGCCGCCGAGGTTGATCAGGCTCTGCGGGAAGCCGAGGCCGCCACCAGACGCCCGAGCTTTTCTGTCGTACCGCAACAGGGGGGGGAGGAACCATCCCCCCTGACTATCCCAATGGAGAGAATCGTGCCGGCGGCTGCAGAACCGACGGAGCCTCCTGAGCTCGAAGCCCTCCAGGAAGAGGCCGCCTTTGACGCTCTGCAGGAGAGCATCGAGTTTGACCCGGACGAGGAAAACTCCACACGCGTCGCCCTGCGAGGATTCGCCTGCTGCCATTTTCAGGTGGCGGGAGTCGAATATTATCTGCCGATGGAAAACATGCTGGAGATCTCTCCCTTGCCCCCTCTGACGCGGTTGCCTCTCGCCCCCGACTACATACAGGGGTTGGCCAACCTGCGCGGCTCCGTTGTTCCCGTCATCCATCTGGGACGGCTTAACGGACACAGGGGCGCGGCATCCTCGGACAGGCACCTGGTTATCGCCATATCGGGCACTGAAAAAATAGGCTTCATCGCCGAGAGCATGCCGAACCTTTCCATGGAGACACCGGGCGAGGTGATCCACCCATCCACCTTCATCCAAAAATTCAAAATAGGAGCAGCCTGATGGCCAGCATTCAGGAAAGCGC
This sequence comes from Desulfuromonas sp. AOP6, assembly GCF_009731355.2. Taxonomy (GTDB): domain Bacteria; phylum Desulfobacterota; class Desulfuromonadia; order Desulfuromonadales; family SZUA-540; genus SZUA-540. The sequence goes on along the minus strand of NZ_AP022810.1, from coordinate 491,049 downwards.
TCTGCAGCTATTCTATGAAGAGGCGGAGGAGCATCTGGCCATCCTGGAAGAAGGCCTGCTGCAGATGGAGAAAAATCCGGTCGTCCACCCCGAGGATATCGACCGCCTTTTCCGTTCGGCCCACACGATAAAGGGATCGGCCGGCCTAATGAAGCTCAAGACCGTCGCCGCTGTTTCCCACCGTCTGGAGGATACCCTTGAGGGTATCCGCGACGGTCGCAGCGTCGCGACCAGGGCAAAGGCTGACGCGCTGCTCTTCGCACTCGACCAGATCCGCGAACTGATCCGGCTGGCCGGCGAGGGGAATACCGAACCCGATGGTTTTCTGGAGGAGGTTGATCAACAGCTCCAGTTTGCCGAAAAGCAGGCATCGGAGATGGTTCAGACGGAGCGGGTTCAGGTGCAGGCCGTGATGAAGCCCGTGGACCCATCGACGGATCAGGATTCCACCTATGCAGGCAGCGAACGGCGGACAGGCTCCCGGAGGGATGATGACTCGGCCGTTGTTTCAGGCGGGATCATCAAGGTGGCGGCTGACAAAATCGAGGCCATGATGGAAATTCTCGGAGAGATCACCGTCTCCAAGACCCACATGATCAACGAACTCAGCGTCATCGATAAAATCAGGGAAGAGGTCGAGTTTGCCGGCTCCCGCCTGTTGCGTGAAGTCAGTACCTTCTCTGAACGCTTCGCCTATGCGCTGCCCGAACAGGTAAAAGCGACCGATTCCATGCTGGCCGAATTCCACGAGCTCGAATTTGACCGCTATGACGAGCTCAATCTCTTTGCCCGCACTCTGCAGGAAATCACCAACGACATCAACGAAGCCCTGCGGACCATGGCTGACTTCTTCAGCGACTTCAATACAGAAATCGACCAGCTCGATCGCATGACGGTCGACATGAAGGAACGGATTTCAGAAGCCAGGACCATCCAGGCCTCCAATCTTTTCCAGCGCTTCACCCGTTCCGTAAGAGAACTGTCCAAACAGACAGGAAAACCCCTGGAGCTTATTGTCTCCGGCGGCGAGACTCTTATCGACCGCGCCGTTTATGACGGCCTCTACGATCCGCTGCTCCATATCGTCCGCAATGCCGTTGCCCACGGTTTCGAGTCGGTGGAAGACCGTGAAAAATTGGGCAAACCCGCCGTCGGCACCATCTGGCTGTCGGCCAAAAGGCTCGGCAACACGGTCGAAATCGTAATCCGCGATGACGGCCGGGGCATTCAGTTCGACAAGGTCCGTAAAAGGGCCCTTGAAAAAGGATTTATCACGCCGGATCAGGATGTGTCGGAGCAGGAATTGGTCGACATGATCTTCCGGCCCGGCTTCAGCACCACCGAAACGACCGACTCCACTTCCGGCCGCGGGGTCGGCATGAACGTTGTCATGGACAGGCTGGCCTCCCTCAATGGTACCATCGATATCGACACTATTCAGGGACAGGGCACCACCATGCGACTGACGCTGCCCCTGTCGCTGGTCATCGTCAACATCATTCAGTTCCGGGTCGGCGAGCAACGCTTTGTCATTCCCTCAACTCTTGTGTCCGAGATTGTCGACCTGCCAGCCGGCGACGATATTCCCGAATACCTCGATGTGCGCGGGAACAAACTCCCGCTGGTCGACCTGAACAGCTTTTTCGGCCTGCCCCGGACAGGCAGTACTGCCCCTTTGCGCTTCGCCATCGTCACCCAGGCCTCAGGCGTAAAAACAAGCCTTCTGGTGGAAGAAATTATCAGCCAGGAAGATACGGTTATCAAACCCTTCGATTCCATGCTCAGAGAGATGCCCTATTTTTCAGGCAGCAGCATCTCCGGTGACGGCACCTTGCGTCTGGTCATCAACCCTACCCGCCTGCTCGCCTCTGTTGAAAAATCTTTCCTTCCTGAGGAAGCCGTGGCCTTCGTAGATGAAAACCAGGCCCCGCGAGTGCTGATCGTCGACGACTCCCTCAGCGTACGCAAATACGCGTCCATGCTGCTCGAAGCCCACGGCATCGAGGTTCTCACCGCCAACAACGGCATGGACGCCCTGAACGTCCTGGATGAAAATCAGGTGGATTTCATTATCACCGACCTCGAAATGCCCATCATGCACGGCTACGAACTTCTCGGAGAGCTTGGCCGCCGCGGTGTTCTCGACACCATCCCTGTGGCCGTACTCACCTCCCGAGCCGGCAAACAGCATCAGGACAAAGCCTATTCTCTCGGCGCCTCGGACTACCTGATAAAGCCTTTCGAAGAGGAATCCCTGCTGGAAGTCGTCCGACGCAATACGCAGCGTCACTAGGCAATCAAACACATTTCAAAAGCAGCGAAACGCAAAAAAGCCAGGCTAAAAACCTGGCTTTTTTGCGTTTCGTGACGTGAAGTCTTCGGGGGATGATCAGGCCGTTTTGATATCCAGATCCGTATCGAATATTTCATCCTCAAGGGCCACCAGATCGTCTTCGATCTCTTCTGCCGGCATCATCTCCCCTTTCTCACCGGAAAGGTCAAAAGACACGCCCTGCTGCAGCAGGTCGTCTTCCTCGCCGGGCAGAATGAACTGGGAAAGAGAGTTCAGCAGGGTTTCGGACATGTCATGGAGACCGTCGGAGATGCGCGCGGAGTCCTTCACCATCGAACTGGCCTGCTTGGAAATCACGGAGACTTCCTTCATGGAAAGCACAGCCTCATTGGTAAGGTGCTGCTGTTTCTGGGACAGGTCAAAGATTTCGGTAACAACCTGCTTGGAATCGCCGATAGCCTTCTGAATTTCACTGAAGGCATCGCCCGTATCCTGAGCCAGCTTGGTCTGTCCTTCAACCGTCCGGGTCTCTTCTTCAAGCGAGGCGGTTACTTCGCCTGCCTCCGTCTGGATCGCCTTGATAATACCGGTAATCTGCTTGGTGGCCTCCGCCGACTTGTCGGCCAGGCGCTTGATTTCATCGGAAATAACCAGAAAGCCGCGGCCCTGTTCGCCGGCGCGAGCCGCTTCGATGGAGGCGTTCATGGCCAGAATCGTCGTCCGGGTGGCAACCTCGGAGATCAACTGGGAAATGGTGCCGATTTCAAGCAGCCTTTCGGAGAGGGATTTCATCTTTTTGTTGATGACCTGCACGGTGACGCGGATCAGCTGCATCCCCTCGATATTCTGCATAACCAGATTGTTACCCTGTCCGGTAACCTGGTCCACCAGAGCCGAGGTCTCCTGCGCCAGGGTGGCCTTTTCACTGATTTCCAGCGTGGTCGAAGAGGTTTCATTAACAAACTCGGTCGCTTCTCGAACCTGAGCCGCCTGTTTTTCAGCGCCGGCTTCCATGGTCTTGAAGATCTCCAGCAGGTGCTGGGATTCGCGACCGACCTCTTCCGCCTTGCGGCGTGTATCGGCCATCTGCTCTGCCAAGCTGTCGACCATCAGGTTGTAGGCGTCCGCGATCGAGCCGAAGGCGTCGGCGGTAACCGGGGCCTTAACGGTCAGGTCGCCGTCAGCCGCCTCGCTGACAACCTCCAGAAAACCGATCAGGTTGTTCTGCGTCTCTTCCCGCTCACTCTCGGTAATGATGGAGTCCTGCAGCTTATGCAGGGATTCGTTGAACAGACTTGCGACCTCGGCCAGCTCATCGTGCGTATCGACATGGATCTCATCGAAGTTTCCCTCGGAAAGATTGGCGACACCGGCCTTGAATTTTTCAAAGGATGCCGTGATGCGCTTGCCGACCACCGAAGCCGAAAACAAACCAATCAGAACCAGCACCAGCGCCACGACGGGAATCGCCCACATGGAAAAAGACCAGGCTCCTGATGTTTTGCCGCGGGCAACATCCTTGAGAACGGCCCTTTTCACCACAGGCAGGATATTGGAGAACTCCCGCAGATTCATGGAGAAAGCCTTGATGGCGGGGTCTGCCTGTGCAAGGGTGGCGCCCTCAAACAGGGTATCGGCCAGGATATCGAGGTTGCTGAGCAGATCAGCCTGAATCGCTTCCATCTGGGATATGGACCGGGTTATTTCGATATTGCCCACGGAAAGAGCTTTAAGCTGCCCCAGAAGGCTGGGAACCCCTTGGACCCGGCTGTACAGGGCATCGCTGTACTGCTCCATGGCGTTTTCGTCACCACGGGACGCCGCCAGCAGAAAATCCTTCTCACTGCCGCGCATGAGGGCAAGTTCCTGGCTCATCTGGTCGACGATGCCGAGCTTCTCAACCTGCTCATTGGCCACGCTCAGCAAGGCTGTGTGGGAGCGATAAAAGAAATAGTAACTGGTGGCAATCGTTACCAGGGAAACGACGGTGAAAAAGAGGGCGACGCGCACAAGCTTGCGCCGGATAGTACGGACGTTTTTGGCTGGCTGAGCCATTCTTGAGCCTCCCTGAAAATGATTATGGCAAAAAGCGTTCAGGCTTTTCGTAGCACAATGACCGGAGCACCCGGCCGTGGGTCGTTCATAAAAACGATTCCCCGGTGGGATATTGACAAAGTATTGACTGTAAAGGACTGCCTTAGCTGGGTATTAGCAAGGGAAGTGCCAAGTCATTAAACCCATTGCTGGGAATCCTGGCTGTTTCGCCACGACAGGCCAGTAATGCCCTCGAACTCCCTTTTATCATCTATAAATTTTTACAGTGACCAGCATGTGCCGGAGTTGAGAGATCTTTCATCTTCAACTTCCCCTTCCTGGCACAGTTTGGTCGACACACTAATGTTTACTCCTCGAGGCCGCCGAGACAACCTTCGGAACAAATCACCCTCTGAGCTCGCACCACCTCTGGCTATTTGACTGCAAAGCCAGTCTTTTCACGAACAAACGTCATCTTTGCCTGCAATCAAAAGGGTTTCATATCCACCTATTTTTGTTGGCACGCAAAATGCTGATCAAATCGATAAAAGCAGTCAACATCTGCTCATAAATTTTTTCTAACCATATCACAACCCAAGGAGGAACATCATGAAAAGACTGTCTGTTCTCGTCACCCTTCTGATCGCCTTTTCTCTGGCGGCGCCCTCGGCCCATGCCGCCAACTGGAGAAAAGGCAAGGCTTTATTCAAGGACAACTGCATGAGCTGCCACGACGACAAAAGTGATTCCGTAAAAGTATCTCCCGGCGACAAGACCAAGGCTCAGTGGAACCGCTTTTTTGACCGCGACAAGCATGAAGCAAAACCCGAAGTTTTTAACAAGCTTTCCAAGAAGGATCTGGAAAATCTGAAGAGCTATCTGGACAAATATTCCCTCGACTCAGCCAAGCCGGGCACCTGCGGCTAGGCCCGTCACAGCAGATCCTTTGACGAGGAAGGGGCCGATCTTTCGATCGGCCCCTTCCTCGTTCTGCCTCATTTTTTACCCAACTCCTGTGAGCGCTGGGCGGCGGCGCCGACAGCCTCCATGACCACCGACCGCAGCCCGCCCTTTTCGAGAACAGCCATGCCGGCGATGGTGGTGCCGCCTGGAGAGCAGACCCGATCCCGTAGCACCGCCGGGTGATCGGCGCTTTCATGCACCAGTCGAGCCGCCCCCAGGACGGTCTGCACCGCGAGAGCGTGAGCCACATCGCGGCTCAGACCCTGCTGCACGCCGCCGGCGGTAAGAGCTTCGATGAACGTGAAGACGAAGGCCGGCCCCGAACCGGACAGGCCGGTGACCGCATCCATCTGCCCTTCGCTGACCCATTGCATGATACCCACCGTTTCAAACAGTCGGCCGGCTAGCAACTTATCCTGCGCGGCAGCATGACGGCCGGCACACAGGGCAGAAGCCCCAAAGCCGACCAGGGCGGGCGTATTGGGCATGGCCCTTATCACCCGGGGTGAATGGTCAAGCCCCTGCTCAAGGGAGGTCGTGGACACGCCCGCCAGGATGCTGACCAGGAGTTTGTCCTGCGAAAAAACGGGGCGGATTTCATCGAGAACCGCGCCGACGACCTGAGGCTTAACCGCCAGCACGATCAGCTCGCTTTTCTCCACAAGGTCACGATTGTCAGCAGCCACCTGAACCTGATAACGCTCCTGAAGCAGGCGACAGCGATTGGGGTCAGGCTCGGAGATGACAATCCCGGTCGCGGGAAACCCGCCGTTAAGCAATCCCTTGATAAACGCCTCGGCCATGTTGCCGGCCCCGACAAATCCAATCCTTTCCAACCCGACCATTTTGTTTGTCCTTTCAGGATGTTTGGCAATAAACGGTAGTAAATCGGAAATCTCCGGCAAAGTCAATTGAGCCGCCTTAAAAAAACTGCAAAAATGACGGGGCCACACAAAAGGGGCTAGGCAAAGGGGCCGATTTGCCATATCCTGTGCGGCTGTTAAATTTAATAGCTGATCGAACTCTCACCCGAAAACGCCAGAGGGCTGTTTATTTAGTCTTGAAAGGATGGATCCCATGGACTTGTGGTACACGGAAAAACACTCGGAAAACGTCGGCATCACCATGAAGGCAACCAAAACCCTCTTTTCCGGCAAGAGCGAATTTCAGCAGCTCGACATCATCGAAACCCTGGAATATGGCAGGATGATGCTCCTGGACGGCCTGGTCATGGTGACCGAACGGGACGAGTTTGTCTATCACGACATGATCACCCATCCCGCCCTCTTCACCCACCCTCATCCGAAGAAGGTGCTGGTCATCGGCGGTGGCGACGGTGGTACCATTCGGGAGATCATGAAGCATAAAGGGGTGGAACTGGCAGTTTTGTGCGAAATCGACGGCCTCGTCATCGACAAATCCATCGAACTGCTGCCCTCCATGGCCTGCGAGATTGACGGCAGCAATCCCCGCGTCAAACTGCACGTGGATGACGGCCTCGCCTATATCCGCGACCACCAGAACGAATTTGATGTGATCATGGTTGATTCCACCGATCCCATCGGCCCGGCCGTCGGTCTCTTTGAAGAAGACTTCTACCGTCTGGTTTTCGGCGCCCTGAAAGAGGACGGCATCATGGTGGCCCAGAGCGAGTCCCCCTTCTACCATGCCGAGATCCAGAAGAACATGTATGCCAACCTGCGCAACGTCTTCCCCCTGGTGGAGATGTACCAGGCCTTCATCCCCACCTATCCCAGTGGTTTCTGGAGCTTCGCCTTCGCCAGCAAGAAGTATCACCCGGTGAAGGATTTCAACCGCGAACGCGCCGCCAAGCGGGGCTTTTACACCAAATACTACAACGAGGATCTGCACCTCGGCGCCTTCATGCTGCCGACCTTCGCTCGTGAGAACATCGCCCCCTAGGCCGGGCACCAAACCAACGACCCTGATGGCCGGGCCGCGGAGCGCATACCGTCTCCACGGCTTTCACCTTTGAGTCGAACACGCCGATTTCTATTTTAGGGAACTCCATCCACCGGGAGCAGCCAACGATGAACCGAAAACTTGCGCAGAACTGGACTCTTGAGGCATCCGCCGCCCTCTACGGCATCCGTGAATGGGGGGCTGGTCACTTCGATCTCGACGAGCAGGGGAATGTGGCGGTTAATGCCCGCTTTCAGGGCAAAAAAGTATCGGTCTCCCTCATGGACATCGTCGCCGGTATCGAAGAACGTGGCCATACCATGCCCGTATTGCTGCGCATCGAAAACCTGCTCGACGCCCGCATCGCCTTCCTCAACGAGACCTTTCGCGCCGCCATTGATCGCGCCGGCTACCGGGGCGAATACCGGGGGGTCTTCCCCGTCAAGGTCAACCAGCAGTGTCAGGTCATTGAGGAGATTGTCCGCTTCGGCGCGCCCTACGGCCACGGCCTGGAGGCCGGGAGCAAAGCCGAGCTGGTGCTGGCGCTGGCTTCCCTGCGGGAAGGGGGGTTGCTGATCCTCAACGGCTACAAGGACCGCGAGTTTATCGATCTCGGTCTGTGGGCAGACAGGCTGGGCTATCGCTGCATTTTCGTTATCGAATCCCCTTCCGAGCTCCCCCTGCTCATCGAGCGCAGCAAGGCTCTCGGAATCCGTCCCCTCATCGGTGCTCGTGTGAAGGTTTCCGCCAAGGTCGGCGGCCTGTGGACGGAGACCAGCGGCGACCGCAGCAGCTTCGGGCTGAGCACGGCCCAGCTCCTCTCCGTGGTCGACACCCTCCGCCAGGAGCAGATGCTCGACTGCCTGCAGCTGCTGCACTGCCATCTCGGCTCGCAGATCCCGCACCTGGCCGATATCCGTGCCGGCGTCCTGGAAGCCTGTCGTTATTACAGCGATCTGGTGCGCGAAGGGGCCACCATGGGCTACCTCGACCTCGGCGGTGGCCTGGCCGTGGATTACAGTGGCGTCCGCTCCGGCCATGTCCATTCCCGCGACTATACCCTTGACGACTACTGCGATACCCTGGTCGGCACCATCGGCCAGACTCTGGACGCGGAAGGCATCCCCCATCCGCATATCGTCACCGAATCGGGTCGGGCCACGGTGGCCTACGCCTCCATGCTCCTTTTCAACATCCTCGACGTCATGCATTTCGAGGCCGTCGCCCTGCCTGACGCCCTGCCGGCCGAGGCCCACCCCTTGCTGCACCAGCTCTTCGCCCTGCGCGACGAGGACAGCGAAGCGGACCCGGTCAACCGCTACAACGAGGCGCTCTCCTGTCGCGACCGCATCCGCGAGCTTTACAAGGATGGCCAGATCGGCCTGCGGGATCGCTCCCTGGGCGAGAACATCTTTCTGGCCATCGCTCAGAACATTCTCCGGCATATCATCGAGACCGGCAAAACGCCTTTAGGCCTGGAGGGCCTGCGTGAAAGTCTGGCCGATATCTACTACGGCAACTTCAGCGTCTTTCAATCCCTGCCCGACACCTGGGCCATCGGCCAGCTCTTCCCCATCATCCCCCTGCACCGCCACCTGGAGGCCCCCCGACGCGAGGCCATTATCTCGGACCTCACCTGCGATTGCGACGGCAAGCTCGACGCCTTCATCGTCGCCGGCGGCGAGAGCCGCATTCTGCCCGTACACCCGCTGAAAAAAGAAGAGGAATACTATCTCGGCGTCTTCCTCATGGGCGCCTATCAGGAGACCTTGGGCGACCTGCACAACCTCTTCGGGGACACCCACGTTGTGAGTGTGCGACTCAATGAGGACGGCAGTTTCGACGTGATGAAAGAGATTCCCGGCGATAGCATCGGCGATGTACTCAGTTATGTGGAATACAACCCGCAGCTCCTGTTTGAGCAGCTGCGCGGCACGGCTGAGGCTGCAGTGCGGCTGGGGCGGCTGACGGTAGCCGAGCGGCAGTTGTTGTTGGAGGAGTTTCGGGGGAGCTTGGCGGGGTATACGTATTATGAGAGGTAGTTTAATGGGGGTGCTGTAAGAGGCAACACCCCCATTGCAAGAAACTAACCGGACCCTACAGCGGTCGAATCATCTCTGGCCTTCCCATCGACAACAATTCCGAGTTTTTTCATTCGGCTGCGAAGAGTGCTGGCATTTGTCCCCAACAATTCTGCGGCACCATTCGGGCCATGGACTTTCCCTCCCGTCATTTTCAACACACGCTTAATATGTTGACATACGACCTCTTCCAGATTGGTGGTTTCAGGAAGTAATTCATATTTTTTTCCATCCTCTTGCGAAAGCTTCGCCAGACACGGGAACAAACATCGTCCCATTTCCCCGAACCGATCGGATGAACAGTTGGAATGCTCCGACAGGTTAAAGTGATCTCGGGAAAGAATCCGCCCTTTATTCTGAATCAAGGCTCTTTCCACAACGTTTTCCATTTCTCGCACATTCCCCGGCCAAGGGTATTGCGTTAAACAATCCATAGCACCGGGGGCTATTTCAGGCGGGGTGCGAAATCCCAGTTCCTTCGACTTAACTTCGACAAGATACTCAAGAAGGGCAGGAATATCCTCGCCGCGATGTCTCACAGGTGGGATAACGATAGGATACGCATTAAGTCTGAACCAGAGATCCTCCCTAAATAGGTTTTCGGAAACCATCTTCTGCAAATCACGGTGGGTGGCGGCAATAACCCGGATATCTACAGGGATTGACGTCGTCCCTCCGACCCGCTCAATCTCCTTATTTTGCAGGACTCTCAGAAGGCGAACCTGTGCCTGTAGAGGGAGTTCACCAATCTCATCCAGAAAGATGGTTCCTCCGTGGGCACGCTCGAATCGACCCGGTTTTTGACTGATGGCGCCGCTGAAGGCCCCCCTCTCATGACCAAAAAGCTCACTGTCGATCAAAGACTCCGGTATGGCACCGCAATTCACTTTAACAAAAGGACCGTCTTTGCGAGGAGACAAACGGTGGACCGCATTGGCGATGACTTCCTTGCCGGTCCCTGTTTCTCCCAACAGCAAGACAGTGTTGGTGAGGCCCCCCACCTGTTTCACCATACTCATGACCGTTGCCAGACCACTGTTTTCACCAATAATTTCGTCCCGAACTTGGATCTTCAGCTCATTTTTGAGGAAACGATTATCCCGATCGAGTTGATTCTTATAATCGAGCAATTTTTGGTGTCTTATCGCATTGGCGGTCGCAATGGCAAAAGGTTCACGGACAGAAGTGATGAGTGCGACATGGTCTTTGTTAAACCGATTCTTGCCCCTCGCTCTTAACACAAGCAGGCCGAGGTCGTTCTCCTCAATCCGCAAGGGCAGAATGATCTCGGAAAACCCTTTGTTTTTCACATAGGGCTCAAATGATCGCGCAAATGCATCGAGATTGGTGTCGTCGATAAGTTTCGCATTTCCACGCATCGCTTCCAGATACCTTGAATAGACATGAGGAGGGAGAGGAACGGCCTCCACGGCCAAGGGAGCAACGTTTTTGGAGGCATGAGCCAAAATGTGCCACCGCTGCTGTCTCTCCTGGTCAGCAAGGGAAATAAGGACCTCATCCAGAGGGAAGAACGTTTGCAGATAAGCCAAGCATCGCTGCAACGCCTGCCGGATATCAAGGCTGCTGCAAATCAATAAAGTAACTTCCTTAAAAAAACCGTCAGAATACATTAGCACTCCCTAACTATCTGAATCTTCAAACTGTTCCCGCCCGAGCTGCGAAATATCGCAAATTATCATTAATCGCGAAATATCACAATATTTTTTGCGATATTTCGCAACACTACCCCTTCCCCACCACGCAACATTCCGTAAATACAAGCTTTATTCTATTGGCACGGTTCACGCTTTGGAATTTCCAATTTAATCCAAAAGCTTCCCATGTCAAAGGGAGGTCTAACAACCAAACACGGGGAAAGGAGTGATCGCGAAGACATTAAAACCGTGGGTGATGAAAATCACATGAAATCAAAGTGACTGGGAAAACATACCCCAAGGAGGCAACATGAAAGTATGGCACCGATGGACGGTCTGCATGGCCGCGATGCTGCTGGCGCTGATGCCGGCGGTCGATGCGCTGGCAGCCTCGATCTCGGGACGCTCAAGCACCGAGATCGAATGGTACGATGATGCCGAGGGCGACACCGCCATGCCGGCCTATCAGTACCTGATGCTCAACGTCAGGGACATCGACGGAGACGGACTCGACTTCCGTGGTTACGGCCGCCTGGCCGATGACTTCAAGGACGAAGTGGATATCGAGAGCCGTCTTTACTACGCTTATTTCGAAAAGAAGGACCTGATCGACGACCTGAATCTGAAGCTCGGTCGACAGTTCATCTCCACCACGGCCGGGGCCTCGATGATGGACGGTCTCTATCTCGACTACGACAACCTCGGTCCCCTCAAGCTGGCTCTGTTCGGCGGTGGCGACGTCGCCTATTACAGCGGCTACAGCGCCGACGACCTCATGTTCGGCGGCGAGCTCAGCGGCCGTTTCTTCGACAGCCTCGACCTGGGTCTGTCCTACGTGCAGAAGTGGGACAACGGCGAACTGGCAAAAGAGCTCTTCGGACTCGATGTCGACTACGACTTCCGCAACGTGCTCAACCTCTACAGTGAAGTCCAGTTCGACTACCTGTCCAACAGCGTCTCCTATTTCCTGGGTGGCGCCAAGTACCGTCCCAACGACAAATGGGGCCTGCGGGCTGAATATCTCTACTCCCTCCCGGTATTCTCCGCCACCTCCATTTATTCCGTCTTTGCCGTCAACGAGTACGAAGAAGTCATGGCCGAACTGACCTACCGCATCGCCGTGGGTCTGCATGCCTTTGGCCGCTACACTCGCGAGATCTACCCCGAGTTCGCTGACGCCGACGTCTTCGAAGCCGGTATCGAGAAAATCCGTACCCGCAACTTCTCCGGTTATCTGACCGGTGTCGTGCGTGAAGACGGCGACGGCCAGGATCTCATGGGCTTCAAAGCCCGCGCCGCCTATCTGTTCAATTCGTACGTTCAGGCTGGTGTTGGTCTTGAGGTCGATGTTCTGGACCGCCGCATCGATGACGAAGATGACGAAACCACCAGCTCCCGCTATTGGGCTGACGTGACCGGCTACATCACCAAGAAGGTCAACGTGCAGGCCAAGATCGAGCGGGTTGAGAGTGATCTGTGGGACTACTACAACCGTGGCCGCGTTCGCCTCAACATCCTCTTTTAGTAAAGGAGTGACGATATGATCCGCTGTTTAATCGCCGTTATGGCCGTCACCTTTGCGTGGGCGCTACCGGCATTGGCGGTCGATTTCGACCACGCCGAGCATCTGACCTACATCGAAGGGACGGATTGCGCCACCTGCCACGTGGAGGGGGCGCAGAGCATCGTTCCCGAGACCTCGGTCTGTCTGCAGTGTCACGATCAGGACTTCGTCGACACCGTCGAGATGCCGGGCCTCAAAACCCACGGACCCGTCTGGGCCCTCAACCATCGTCCCTTTGCCAAGGGCAACACCTATGACTGCGCCGCCTGCCACCAGCAGAGCTACTGCATGGACTGCCACACTTCGGGGCGTTCCGATGAAATGGGTGACTTCGGCAACAACATGATCAACGTGCATCGCAGCGATTTCCACGTAACCCACCCCATCGCCGCCCGCACCAACCAGCAGTTGTGCTCCAGCTGCCACGAGCCCAACTACTGCTCCGACTGCCACAACCAGTTCGCTCCGGCTGACCTGGCTCTTGATTCACACCGCCGTGGCTGGACCGACGGCACTCTGGATGGCATGCACGCCCAATACGATGAAACACAATGTGCGGGCTGCCACACCAGCGGTTCGGTTATCCCCAGCACCACCGGTTGGTCCCAGGCTCATGCCCGTGAGGCCCGCAAGAACCTGGCCACCTGCCAGGCCTGCCACCCACAAGGTGATATTTGTCTCAAGTGCCACAGCGCCACCACTGGCCTGCGGGTGAATCCGCACCCTGCGGACTGGAGCGATATCGACGGCCGCCTCAAGCGGGCCAGCGACGGAAAGACCTGTCGTAAATGCCACTAACGGCATGACCTTAAACTCTCAGGAGGTAAAAAGTATGCGAAGAAGATTATTGACTCTCGTTCCATTTGCAGCGGTCGCTCTTATGGTGGTGCTGTTGCAAGGTTGCGGCAGCAACCGTGATTCGAGCGGGGCTATCACGACGACCGATTCTCTTGGCACCGATGCCACAGGGATCAGTTATGCAGGAGCTGCAACCTGTATTGAATGCCACGAAGGAAAAAGCTGGAGTGCCGCAGCGGTCTCAGGTTACCTAGCTGGCGCACACGTGATCCACAGCGACCACATCGACCAAGAAACGGCGCAAGCTGATGGATGTGCTCAGTGTCATGACCCTATCGCCGATGGTCGCTCGCTCGAAGCCTGGCTCGATTCGAGCGCCATTCCGACTGCCGGCCTGGCTGCTGTTACCTGCGAAGCCTGTCATGGGGCTGGCGGCGAGCATTATGGGGTGGGGCCTATGCCCAACCCTCTGCCCGGCTCCGATACCTGCGGCAAGTGCCATAATGATGCCCTGCCGGACTCTCACCTCCCTCACCACCCTGATGCGGATTCTATTTATGAGAGATACGCTGCCTCGGCTCACGCAGGATCTGCAGGGCCTGGCCGTTCCGAATACTCTACCGATGGATCAAAACTCAATGGCCACATGGAAGACCATCTGCCGTTTGGCCATTCATGCGTCAAGTGCCATACCCATGAAGGTGCCATAGAGTACCTGGAGGTCGACGATGGTGCGGCGATTGCGGCGATTGATGATGGTTCCGGCAAAATTTACACATCCATGCAATGCAAAACCTGCCATGACCCGCACAAAGCAGGTAAATTGCTGGAGCCTGCGATTCACGAAGAGCACCCGGTCTATAAGGACGACGGCGTAACGTTGGATTACTTGGAGGTGACTACCATCTCCTCATCGGAATACAACACCTGCGCAAACTGCCACGATCAAGAGGCCTTTCACCTTACCAAAAACGTTGCCTGGTCGATGCTTGAAACTCATGGTGACGATCCGAACACCACTGACATTGAAGGCTACGTTATTGACGAAACAGCTGAAAACGCTTGCAGCGCCTGTCACGATGTCCACAGCGCTAATATCACGATTAATCAGCAGTGGGCCAAATCGGGCCACGCTGCCGAGATCGCCCTGGTTAAAGAAGAGCTGGGGCCCGATGCGGTCATCTCTCTTGATGACGAGCATGAGCGTCATTCCGTGCTGGCATTCACCGAAATCAACAATGCCTTTGCCGAAGGTCGCGAAACCTGTCAGCGTTGCCACACCACCACCGGCGCCAAGAACTACATGAGCGATCCGGCGAACTACGATCCCGCAAACAATGACTTCTCGCACCTCGACCCTGTTTATGACGAAAACACCGGAGAACTTCTCTCCAATAAAGTCGAAATGCTCTACTGCGGCGCGTGCCACACTAGCGCAACCACAGGAGATTTGGCCGTCAGCGGAGCTGACATCGTCTTGGACTACACCTACGGCGGAGAAGAGATCATCCTCAAGGGTGTTAACGAATCGAAGGCGTGCCTGACCTGTCACGGCGGCTGGGGCAACAATGACAGTCTTGTTGCAATGGATGACGCAGCGCGTGATTTCCATGGCGTGCTGCACCATGGCCCGGCCGGGGCCGTCCTCTTTGCTGAAGAGACCCACGCCGGCTATGAGTTCGCCGGCCAGGTCTACGACAGCACCCCGCACGACATCATTGGCACCACTGATGCTAACGGCAACGAGGTCGTCCCCGGAACGGGCACCGCAGGGCCCTGCGTCGCCTGCCACATGCCCGGCAAAAACCACTCCAACTCCGTGGTCGATGTTGAAAGCATGACCATCAACAGCGAAGGGGTCTGCAACAGCTGCCACTCGATGACGGTCGAAATACTAGAAGCCGCTAACAAGGGCCGGAAGCAGACGGCCAGTTACATCATGGAAGTCGTCAAAAGTGTTCTAATCGACCTCGACTATCCTGAAGCGGATTTAGGCGGCCTCAAACCTGTGTTAGTGGCCACTGTTAATCCAACTTATCTCTCTCTTGACCAGTTCCGGGCAGCAATGAACTGGTGGGTCGTGTACGACGATTTTGGGGCGCACGCACATAACCCCACCTACGTCAAACAGATTGCTTTCGACACGATCGATTATTTGGAGAATGGGACCTTCACAGGCACCATTACCGTAGACACAGCCGCTTGGCTGGATACTGTCAATTGGCTTGGTGGCGATCCGACTACCGGGGTTGTAACTCGCCCTTAACAAACACTCTAGTCACACCATTCAGCCGCCGGGCTACGGCCCGGCGGTTGAATAATATCAAGAGATAATCACCTATTCATCTCGCCGCCATCTTGTTTTCACAACAGTTGACAGCCCATCTCCCATGACCCGACGAAGGCGCCCGACAAGGCGGGACATTACTGAGGGTCTCGATAGGCATCGAAACAGGAACCTCGAATCAACCATACGGAAAGACAGTTCACTATGGATCAATTTTGTGCGTGGTGTGGCACCTCTCTCGACAAACATCCCGTCAAAGCGCTTCTTAAAACGGCACGTCGAAGATGGCGCCTCATATTTCAAATTTTAATCAAAGGGGTTTTAAGCGAGGAAAGGGATAGTCACGGAATCTGTTTGAACTGTTTGAAGAAAAATGACCCTGAAATGTATCATCTCTACATAAATACATATGGCGCCACGTCAAGCGCACAGCCTGCCGTTTGTGTCACCAGAGAAAGTACCGGTCGGCATCTTTTACCCTTTAATCAGGATGGCGGGAAAAAGTGGACACCTACCTGATAACCGATATGGCTCCAGAAGGTGTCCAAGGAACGAATCGCGAGGTATTTTTTCACTTCAACCTAACGCACCCGCTCCCCCCAGTAAATCATCCGAGAATTCCCCTTATAAATCCCAAAACTAGCTCGCGCTGACGGATCATTGTCGTGGGAGCCGTTGCCATCCCAATCGAAGCGAAGCCAGAAATCGACGGGGAGGCTTACGTCGACACTGCCGTCATTGCCAGCACCGGGGGCGCTGAGCTGCAGCGGGCTCAGGGGGTTGTCGATCCCGCCGAGCAGGCTGCCGACGCCACTGGCGGTCGTCTCTCCTGCCTGCAGGTTGGCGGTGTAATTGGACAGAACCGCAAGTGAACCGTCATACGGGGTACAGCTGTCCTCCAAGTTGCCCACAAAGGTGCTACCATCAAAATATTCGGCCCGCAGGGGAAGATTCAGGGGGATGAGTTCGGAGCCGTAGGCGTTCTGCATTGTCAGCCGCCCGAAACGCATCTCCTTGGTGCCGTCGGTAAAGGCAATCCCGTTGCCGGCGATGGCCTCACCGAAAGCGGCAGGATTGCCGGCGTAGACGATGCCATCCTCGTCGATCACATCGATCTCCAGCCGGATTTCCGCCGCAAAGGGGGCCGTCAGCGTCGTGCGAACAAAGCCCAGGCCACCGCCAGCATCAAAGGTGAGGGTGCCGGTGCCGTCCCCCTGGTCGAGGATGACCGGATCGGTGGCGGGGAGCAGCGACTCATCGAGCGTGCCGTTTTCGGCCAGATACCGTTTGCCCGCCAGACTGGCGCCAGACAACTTCCACCAGGCACCGGTGTAGTTGCGCGTTATGGCGCCGCCGGCATTGCGGGCGATGACCTGGAGTACGGGTGCGGTCGCATAGGTGAAGGGCTGGCCGAGATAGGAGAAAGGTCCGCAGGTCGGGGCAAACTGCGGTGAATTGGGCACGACGTCAAAGTGGTGAGGCGTGAAGCGGCCCACCGTGGCACTGGTGCCGCTGAGACTGCCGGCACCCAGATAGTCGGCCACATCCGCCTGCAGGGTCAGAGTGCCCACTTCGCTGTAGCTGACCAGAGCCGTGGCGGCACCGCCACTGAAATCGGCCGCTGACAGAGATCCACCGCTTAAAACCCCCGGCGCCGGCGCAAAGGGCGCCACGGCGGACAGGGTCGTAGCCGCCGCGAAGTTGGGCGCCAGACTGCCGTCCTGGCAGACGCCTCGCACTTCAGCCTGAAAGGGCAGCCCGGCCGCCAGCTTCGGTTCACCGGTCGAACCGCTGTTGTTCAGGGGGGCAAGGCCGTCCACCGTGGCGAGGACATGGAGACGGTAAGGTTTGACGGTGAAGGTATCGTTGCCCGCCATCACCAGCCCGGCCTCTTCGCCGCTGCCTTCGTAGCGGGCGTCGAGTCGCACCTGACCGGCGTCTTGGTAAGAAATCCGGATGGAGCTGCGGGCGTTGCCGTCAAAACTCAGCGTCAGCGGCGTTCCCGGCAAACCTGTGGCAACAGCCGTGCCGTTGACCTGCAGCGCGCGGCTGCCGGAAGCAGGCAGCACATAGCTGGACCAGAAAGAGACAGCCTTACTTTGCCCGGCAAAACTGTCATCGCCCACGCAGGCCTGGGGATCAGCCGGATCGGCTTTGACGGCGGCGATGGTCACATCCGCAGAATCCTGGCAAGACGTCTGCGCTGGTATGTCAAAGAGAAAGCCGCTGTCGGCAAAAAGGAGATCGCAGCTGGCCGCCACCCCGCCAATAGTGCACTGCACCGGCCCGGTAGCCGGCACATCCGAAGTGGTCACATCCAAGGTGACCGTACCGACGGTGTTATGCCGCAGCTGAAAAACGGTCGGCGCGCCACCGGCGATGGTCTGTGTGCTGCCGCCGATCCATCCCGTCGGCGCCAGGGTGACACTGACGGGGTCGGGATAAAGCACGCTGCAGTCCGCGGTCTGGCAGGCCCGTATCGTTACGTCGGCCCGCTGGCAGGACAAGGCGCTACCGGGATGGTCGATATGGAAGTGGTCGAGAGACGGCAGGGTACCATTGAGAGTCCCTGTTGCGAAATGGTCCATCAACAGCGCGTTGAGAGCCCCTCCGTCGTGTTCATAGACAGGGTTGCTAAGAACCACAAAAAAAACAGAGCCATCAGGGGCGGTGGCTTTTTCCAAGGTCTGAATGTCGATCGTTGCCGCGGACGTCCCGGCCGGAATCACCAGCGCAGAGCCCTGGATTGCGGTTCCCTCTTTGGCGACATAATCAATTCCTGCAAAAGCCGTATAGTTTAGAGTTTTATAGTCCACATGCACCGCATATGGAAAAGAGGTCACTGTTCCCTTTTCATCCTGAAGTTGGACAACGAACGCCGCCGCGTCTCCTTTGGCTACCATGACATCCGAAACCACGATTCGCGGGATAGGGGTTCCATCCGGAAAGGTCCCTGTGTCGTTTGAATCCCCTTCGGTAGCTTCGCCTTGCGCCCCGCTCTCCTCATATTCCATCCAGGGGCCCGTTCCGTCGGGGGCCCGTGCAATCCCCTTGAGTTGCGAGAGTGTCGTTGCCAGTGTAGTGGGATAAGGAAATCCGGGCTCCGTACAGGAATGGTCCTGAGGCGGCCGGCTCAGATTCGCCTGGTTGACGACCAGATAGTCCAGATAGTCGCCGTTGCCGTCTTTGAGAAGGATGTCCATGGCACCATTTAAACTCAAATTAAGGTGCGAGACATTATTGATTACGAGGTAGGGCCAGTTCTGGATAACAGCCGAAGAACCCAACACATACGTGGAACAGTTGTTACTGTTCTTGTTTTCACAGACGGTGATCGACCAGGAGTTGTAGACACTTGGCGGAATGCTGGCATCGAGCAGTTTCAGCTCAACCCACTGCTCACCGCCGAGGGAACGCACTTCATTGATCGTTACGCGATTGAGGTAATCGACCGAACAACTGCCGGCCGCGATCGCTTTTCCTTGAAACACAAACAGGAAAAAGAAGGCCACGACAGCCGCCATCAAGAACCATTGCCTATGCCCCATATCAACCTCCCTCACAGCCCTGTCACCCGCGCCTCGATCCGCCGCGACACATATTCCGGCGCTCCGTAGCTCCCCATCTCGGCCAGGGCGCTGATTTCATAGACGTTGTAGGTCGTCGTTCCTTCGCTGACCGGCGTCGCCGTGCAGGCCAGGGTGACGGCAAAGCCTTCCACGATAAAGGCGGAACTCGCGGTGCAGACACCAGCGGCACTTTGAGCGATGCCCCACTCGATGCCGGCCTGGGCCGCCTGGTAAGCGCGGGCTCCCTGCAGGGCCAGCACCGGCGTCCGCGACTGCACGCCGCTCATGGTCACCATGAAAGCGCCCAGAGCCGCCAGCACCACCAGGATGAAGAGGGCATTGACCAGGGTGTACCCTTTTTGATTGCGGGAGCGAGTCATCATGCTCATGGCGAATTCAGGACATGCACCTGGTGCAGCAGGGTCACCCGTTCTGCCGAGGGCGCACCCTCCAGGGTGAGAGTCAGCGTCACCAGGCCCGCCCGCTGGCTGGTGCCCGGCTGATAAGTAAAGTTGCAGCTTTTCACCTGGCGCGTCACCAGGTCGCCGGAACCGATCACCGGGCTGGGGGCGATGGCGTAGCCGTCATGTCGGGTCAGGGTGCCGGCGGCCGGATCGCATACATAACTTACCGGGCCATCGACAATAAAAAACCGCTGATAGGGAGAGGAGCGGGGAAAGGCCGCCAACGGCACCTTGGGAATAAACTGGATCAGACTGGCACTGCTGTTGGCACTGTCGATGGCAAAACGGTTGTCGGCCGGCGCTTGGTAGGCGTTGCCGGTGGTGGCGCTGGCGGACAGGTTGTAGATGACTAGGTCACTGCCGGCCGGAGGTGCCGGCCGCAGACCGCCAAGCACATCGAAAGAGCTATCCGTGGCATCACCGAAATTGAGGGTGTCACCCGGCCCCTGCAGGCGGTAACGCCCCCCATCGCTGGTGTGCAAAAGCTCGAGGGAGAGCCCCCCCGCCCCAATGCGCACGCTGTTGGGCAAGGCCTGCCGGATGTCGCGCTGCATGCGGCGCAAAGCGTTGTCAGCGGCGTCCACCAGTTCGGCTCGCCGGGAAAGGGCCACGTAGCCCTCGATCGGTTTGGTGATAAAGGCCACGCTCATGGCCCCGAGAATGCCGACGAGCACGATCACCGTGACCAGCTCCACCAGGGTGAAGCCCTTTTCGCCTTGCCGGCGGTTTGCCATGGCTGCCTTCATTCCATCCACCGTTAATAATTGGCCCGATAGCCGGCCAGAGTCAGACTGCCCCCGCCGGGCATATCCACCGTCACCTGCGCCCGCAGCATGGCCACACCGTTGACTGTTGCCGGCTGCACACTGACGTTTACCGTGTAGTTCGCCAACCCGGCAATGGCGGCACCGCCCTGGTCGCGGGCGCCGCTATCGGCCAGACCGTCGTAATCATCCACATCATCATAGAGGGCGCGGCTGCCTTCGCCATCGACCCCGTCGGGATCGGCATAGGGCTTGAGCAGGATTTCTTCCAGATAGGCCTCGGCGATGGCCACCGCCTGCCGCTGCAGCAGCGGGTCGGCGCTGCGGGCCGTCGTATAGTTCATGACCAGCAATACGCCGCCAAGAGCGATGGAGATCACCATCATGGCAATGACCAGCTCGACCAGAGTAACACCGCGGCAGTTGCCGTATGAATGACCGAAGGGACTCATGGCACGTCCACGTAGCCTGTTTCACCGATGACATGGAAGGTCTTGCCGCCGATACTCAGTCCGTTGAAATCGGTGGGTGTGCGGGCCGTGTTGACGGCCTGCCCCAAGGGAGTGAAAACGATGGTGGCCGCTGCCAAACTCACCCCGGCGGGGGGTGCAGCAGCAAAAGCGCCACTCTTGCTGGGGTGAGGTACGGCGAGGGCGAAAGCGCTGATGGTATCACAATTGTTGCGCTGCCGCAGACTGTAACCCGCAGAGCCAAGAGTCACCTGTACGTCGCAACCGCTGCCCACCGCCAGCTTCTGAGCATAGCGCACCGCTGAAACGGTTTCATCGAAGAAACCGCGCTGCTGAAAAACGCGCAGATCAAAGAAGCGAGGGGCAGCAAGGGCGGAGATAGTGCCAAGGATGACGATTATGACAATCAGCTCAACCAGTGTAAAGCCCGCAGGCATGTGACTCGAAACTTTATTAAAAAATACACTTTTAGGCATGATGTCCGGAGGGTTTCAAAAAACAGAAGCGGGGCCGTAACCGACTCCGCTTCTGTTCAGGGATTAATCACCCCAATATCCAACAAAACTGGATACCACGGTCATATCTTTTACCAACTCTTTGTCAGTGTTGCGGGTGTAGTTGCTGTTTCATCAGCATTGACAGTGATCGTATATGTAACAGTGTTTAATGTTGCTGTAAGTGTATCACCAGAGGCGCTCCATCCTGTCGGCAATTCATCAATTCCATTTGCAAGACAAACACCTGCATCACCGGTGGTCACAAGCAAACCAGTCGAACAGTGGGTTGCATCATAACAAGGCATTTGGTTGGGGTCCTTCCCGACAAGCTTTGCTGCATGATTAAACGCGACAGCGGTCTGCGCTGCCGCATATACACCATTAGCTTGAGCTTCATTCGCTTCGGTTTTAAGATCAAGATACTTAGGCACCGCCACGGCTGCCAGAATACCCAGGATAACAATCACCACCACCAGTTCGATCAGCGTAAAACCTTTTTGATTACCCATTGTCAAACTCCTCCTTGTTCCTTTGTTAGTGTAGTAAACCGTCTTTTACTTTTTAGCAATTTCAATACCACGTTTATCCTGTCGATCTGCTTTTTGTATCAGTCCTCCTTTGCCTGTCGTTTTTTCAACCATTGGTAAGGTTCGAGCGCGGCCAGGCGCAGGCCCTCCAGCGCATCGATTCTCGGTTCAAAACGGCCGGAGCCGTTATGGTCGGCGTAGACCAGATCGATCTTAAAACGCGCCCGTTTCGGCCCGGCCAACGCGCTCTGAAAATAGCCGGTGTTCTTCACTCGGTAAATCAGGATGTTGCCGGCGGTATCAAAATACCAGCTACCGCCTTCGATGGCGGCTGGGTCGGCCTGGTGCAGCTCGCCGAGATAGTTTTGCGGCTGCTCGGCCAGATACGTCATGGGATTGCTCTCGGCCAGCTCGCTCAGGCCGTCGAGATCATCCCCGACAATCTTCTTCGCCACCTGCATGGCCACGGCGCTGCGCATGATACCGATATTCTGCTCCATGGTGGCCCGCTCGACCTCAACGAGCAGCTCGAGATATTTGTTCAGTCCGACGGTGAAGAGGATGGCGACAATCGCCACCACCACGATTAGCTCCAGCAGGGTGAAGCCGCCCTGCCCCAGCCGTGTCGGGTTTTTGACTTCTCTTTCAGCAGCCGTCATCTCAACGCGCCACCTGCGACAGGTTCCACATGGGCAGAAAGACCCCGAGGGCCAGCACCAGGACCATGCCGCCGATAAAGACGATGAGGATCGGCTCGATGGCGCTGGTGATATTTTTGAGGTCGTAATCGACCTCCCTTTCGTAGAACTCGGCCACCTCCAGCAGCATCTGGTCGACAGCGCCGGTCTCCTCGCCGACGGCCAGCATCTGCAGCACCAGGGGGGTGAACATCTCGGTGGCACGGGCGCTGCGGGTGAGGGTGTCGCCCCGTTCGATGCTGTGGCGCATCTGCTCCAGCCGCTCGCCGACATAGACGTTGTCCACCGCCCGCGCCGTGAAACTCAGGGCCTGTACCAGGGGGACGCCGGCAGTGAAGCCCATGGAGAAGGCGCGGGCGAAGCGGGTCAGGGTGGCCCGCTGGATAATGCTCCCCACCACGGGTAGACGCAGCTTGGCCCGGTCCCACAGGTAACGCCCCCGCTCGGTTTTGAGCCACTGGCGCACACCGAAGAAGATCGCCACCAGCGCCAGCAGAAGATGCGGCCAGTAGGTGACGGAAAAGCGCGACAGGCCGAGGATAATCTTGGTCGGCAGCGGCAGTTCGGCGCCGAACCCCTTGAACACCTTTTCGAAAGTCGGAATGACGAAAAGGCTCAGAATGGCGATGGCGATGCTGATGGCCACCACCACAAAGGTGGGGTAGCGCATGGCCTGCTTGACCCGGTCGATGGTGTCCTTTTCGAGGGTCAGATAGTTGGCCACCTGCAGAAAGGTCTCGTCAAGACGGCCGGTGCTCTCCCCCACCTGCACCATGCTGGTCAGCAGCAGGGGAAAGACCTTGGGATGTCGGGCCAGGGCGCCGGAGAGATCGCGTCCCGCTTCGAGATCGTCGCAGACGGCCTTGAGGGTCCGCCCCATCTGCGGCTTTCTGGCCGTCTCCACCAGTCCCTTGAGGGCCCGGATGATCGGCACGCCGGCCTTGGTCAGGGTGTACATCTGCCGGCAGAAGAGGATGAGGTCGTCGAGCTCCACCCCGCCGCCGCGACGGAGTTTTTCCCGGAACAGGGCCCCCAGGTCGATTTCCCGGGCAGCTTCACGGATGGCGACGGGCGTCATGGCGCCCTCGAGCAACTGGGAGGCCACGGCCTCGGCCGACGGCGCTTCGACCGTCCCCTCGACCAGCTTTCCCTGCGCGGTGCGCGCCTTGTAATGAAAGTTCGCCATCGTCTATCCGTTAAGTCTTCAGAGTCCTTCGCAGACCTTGTCTAACCGTTAATTCGCCGCGACCTGTTCGTCGTCCGTCTCGAACTCTTCCACCTGCCCGGCGATGCGCAGAACCTCGTCCAGACTGGTGGTCCCTTCGGCGGCGTACTTCAGGGCGCACAGGGCCAAAGGCTGAAAACCCTTCTGCTTGTGGGCGGCACTGGCGAAGGCGGCATTGTCGTTGCGGCGCAGAGCATCGGCCAGGGCGTGGTCGATCTCCAGCAGTTCAAAAATACCGATGCGGCCCTGGTAGCCGGTGTTATTACAGTTGGGGCAGCCGGTGCCTTTCTTGAATTTCAGATCCGTCCCTTTCGAACCGACCGTGGCCCGCAGCCAACTGGCCTGGCGGGGGTCCGGTTCGGCCTCGACGGTGCAGCTGTCGCACAGGCGTCGCACCAGGCGCTGGGCAAGGACGGCATTGAGGGCGCTGGCCACCACATACCCTTCCGCTTCCATGTCGAGCAGGCGCAGGGCCGTGCTCACCGCGTCGTTGGTGTGCAGGGTGGAAAGCACCATGTGGCCGGTCATGGCCGCCCGCAGCCCGATTTCGGCGGTTTCCTGGTCGCGCATTTCACCGACCATGATGACGTCGGGGTCCTGGCGCAGGCCGGCCCGCAGCACGCTGGCGAAGGTCAGGCCGATACGGGGATGAACCTGCACCTGGTTGATGCGCGGCAGCCGGTATTCCACCGGATCTTCGACAGTGATGATCTTCTTTTCCGCCTGGTTCAGTTCATTGAGGGCGGCGTACAGGGTCGTGGTTTTGCCGCTGCCGGTGGGGCCGGTGACCAGCACCATGCCGTGAGGCCGGGTAACCAGAGCGCGAAAGCGCCGCAGGAGATGGTCGGGCATTCCCACCTGGTCGAGGCTGAGAATGCCGCCAGACTGATCGAGCAGGCGCATGACCACCGACTCGCCATACTGCAGGGGCATGGTGGAGAGACGCACGTCGACACTGCGTCCGCGCACCTTGATGTTGAAACGGCCGTCCTGGGGGAGGCGGCGCTCGGAGATATCCAGGCCGCTCATGAGCTTGAGACGGGAGACGAGGGCGGCGGCGATGCGCTTCTCCTTCATCACCTGCTCCTGCAACACGCCGTCGATGCGCTGGCGGATGCGCAGGACCTTTTCGTCCGGCTCGATGTGGATGTCCGACGCCCCCACCTGCACGGCATCCTCAAAGAGGGAGCGCAGCAGACGGACGACGGGGGCATCCTCCAGCTGACTGTCGGGCAGGAGATCGGCCAGATTGACATCCCCCTGGGAGAGTTCTTCCCCCAGCTCTTCGGCGATGTTGACGATCTCGTCGGTGCGGCGATAGACGCTGTCGATGGTGCGCAGCAGGTCGGTCTCGCGCACGACGGCCAGCTTGACGGGGCGCTTGAGAATTTTGACCAGTTCGTCGTAAGCGAAGATATCGGTGGGGTCGGCCATCCCCACCAGCAGGTGATCAGGAGCCTCGGCCAGGACGATGGCCCGGTAACGCCGGGAGAAGGTCTCTGGCAGCAGCCGCACGATCTCGGCCTTGTACTGGTAGAACTTGAGATCGACATAGGGGATGCGCAGCTGCTCGCCCAGAAATTCGAGAAAGCGCTGGGAGCTGACGTAGCCGAGTTCGATCAGGGTGTTGCCGAGCTTGGTCCCCGTCTTCTTCTGGGTGGCCAAGGCCGTTTCCAGCTGCTTCTCGCTGATGATGCCGTTCTGCACCAGCAGGTCACCGATGCGGATTTTTTGGCGGATGCTCATCGTCTAACCTCAAATTCATTTGGCCGTCCCGTAAGGACGAAAAAGTTCTGTTTCGTCTACCGCTCCAACATGTCAAGACGCCCGCGCACATAAGACAGCAGGTCGGGCTGCAGGCTGCCGCTGGCGATGGCCTGCCGATAGGCCTCCACCGCCTCGGGCGCGCGGCCATCACTCTCCAGGGCCAGCCCCAATCCCAGCCAGCTCACGCCCGAGGCCGGGTCCTGCTGCAATAGCAGGCTGTAGGTAGCGGCAGCAGCAGCGTAATCGCCAAGCCGTTGGGACAGGGCGGCAAAGAGGGCGTGATAGTCTGGATCGCCAGCCGCAGTCGGAACCGGCCCCTGCCGGAGCACCTCGCGGGCCGTCGACAGATCGTCTCTTTCGGCCAGCAGGCGGGCGTAGCCCCGGCGGAAAGGACTGTGGGCAGGGTCTATCTCCAAACCGGCGGCGAAAACCTTCTCCGCCTCGGCGCGGCGGCCGGCTACAATCAGCACCGCCGCCAGTTTCTCCCGGGACTCCCGCTGGGTCGGGTTCAGGCGCAAAGCCCGTCGCCAGGCCTGTTCGGCCTCGGACAGCCGGCCATCCTTCAGGGCCGCTTCACCCTCGGCGAAACGGACCCGGGCCTGTTCTTTCGGGGACAGGGGGCGCGGCGTCTTCACCAGTGCCGCCGGCTCAGATGCCGGGGGTGTTTTTGGCGACGGCGGTGCCGCCACCGGCAGCTCAGGCGGCTCAACCGACTCACTCAGCGAGGATACCGTTTCTTTCACCGGCACGGCCTTCACGACAGGCGTCTCGACCGGGGCGGTCACCACCTCCGGCTCCGTCGCCGGCGGTGGAGCGGGCGCTTCGGAAGCCGCTACTTCGAACTCAAAAGCGGGAGTTGTTTCCACCGCCGCCGAAACCGGCATCTTTCTCGGTTCCACCTGTTCCACGGCCAAGGGCACGTCTTTGCCCGCCCGATGACCGGTGCTCAACCAGAACACAAGCCCACCGAGCACCAGAACCAGCGCCAGCAGAACCCACAACAGGACCCCAAAGCGCCGCGGCCCCTTCGCTCCGGCGCCGGTACCGGGCAACCCGGTTGGATCGCCGGCGGTGGCCTGCCGTTTTTCCAGGTCTTTGAGCATCTGGTTGAGCAGACTCATGACGCACCACCCCGGGTGAGATAGACCAGCGCCGAAATTTCCAGCCCTATAATCAGGGCGGCCAGGGCATAGAGCCAGGGCAGGTACTCCTTCCAGGTGCTCGCCTGCGCGTCATCCGTATCCCGGATGGCGGCCAGCATGTGGCGCGGCCCGATCAGGCTCTCCCCCCGACCATAGGCAGCGAGCATCGCCTTGTGGCAGAGGATGTTGATGAGCCGGGGGATGCCCCGACTCCCCCGCGCCAGCAGCTTCAGGGCACCCGGCGCAAAGAGGGCGCCTCCCTGATGACCGGCCACCAGTAGACGATGACCGACATAGCCACCGACGCCCTCCAGATCGAGAGGCGGCAGGCGATAGCTGAAGGCCAGCCGCTGGCGCAGCTGGCGAAGACCCGGCTGCTGCAGACGGTCGTCAAGTTCCGGTTGGGCGAAAAGAACAATCTGCAGCAATTTACGTTTTTCCGTCTCGAGATTGCTGAGCAGCCGCAAGGCTTCCAGGCTCTTCTCGGGCATGACCTGCACCTCGTCGATACAGAGGACGACCCGGCGGCCCTGGCGGGCCAGGTCGATAAGCTGACCGTTGATGGCCTTGAGGCTGTCGTTGACCGTCGCCGTCGCCGGCAGCGCAATCCCGAGCTCATCGGCCAGGGCTCGATAGAGTTCCGCCACACCCAGAAGGGGGTTTGGCAGGTAGGCACTGACCCAGCCATCCCCTTCCAGAGCATTGAGCAGCTTGCGGCACAGCAGGGTCTTGCCCGTGCCGACCTCGCCGATGATCTTGATGAATCCTTCACCGGAGCGCAGAGTGACCCTGAGCACCTCCAGAGCCTCGCGGTGTCCGTTGGTGCTATAGAAGAAGCCCGTGTCAGGCGTCAGGGAAAAGGGTGGCTCACGCAGTCCGAAATGTTGCAGATAGAGCATGTCCCTCCTCAGGCGGCAACCTGTCACCGCGAGAGATTTCGAATTTTACCAGTTTCGGCCCATCGCCCCGCCCAGAGATTGGACGCGGTTGCGGGTGTTTTCCAGCTCCCGTTCCCAGACCTGGCCGTTGTCGACCACCTGGGGACGAAGGAGAATGACCAGTTCACTTTTTCTGGAAACCATCTGGTTGTGGGAAAAGAGGTGTCCGAGCAGGGGGATGCGTCCGAGCAGAGGCACGGAGGCTTTCTGTTTGGACGTCTGATTCTTCATCAGACCCCCGATGACCACGACCTGTCCGCTGAAGGCGCTGACGATGCTGTCCGACTCGCGCACGCTGGAAAAAGCCAGGGGAAGCTGCTGTTCCTGATTGGCCACAGTAATGGTCTTCTGCTGGTCCCGCACCTCGCTCACCGTCGGATGGATATGCAGGGTGACCTGGCCGTTGCTGTCGATCTGCGGTGTCACGTCGAGGGCGATACCGGAGAAGAAAGGGGTCAGGGTGATGTCCGGGGTGGTCGTGGTGGTGGTGCCGGTCACCGTCGTGCTGGAGATGTCGGTGACGAAAAATTCATCGGTGCCGACCTTGATGACCGCTTTCTGGTTATTGACGGTAGAGATGCGCGGACTGGAGAGCACCTGCACCTCGCCCTGGGATTCGAGCAGCTCGATGAAGGCGGTAAAATCCTTGAAATTCAGCGCGGCCGAGAAGACGCCGCCAAAGGCCGAGGTAGCGGTCCCTTCCACCATGGACAAGGCGGCCGGATTGAGAACGCCCGTATTGCCGACGATTTCGGAGGCGCCACTGTTGAAGAACGACCCGCCCCCGGTCTGGCCGATCACCATGGATTTGCCGTCCGCAGGCTGACCCAGGGCAGCCCAGTTGATCCCCGACTGGAAACCGTCGTTAAGTTCAACTTCGAGGATTTTGGCTTCAAGAATGACCTGCCTTTGCAGATTGCCCTGCATGGCGGTCAGGTAGCTTTCGACCTCGCGCAGTTCCTCGGGCATGGCGCGCACGATGACGACGCTGGCCTGGGGTTGCACCACCACCCGGCGACCGTCTTCATTGCCGATGAGAGTGCGCAGGGCGTATTCGAGCTCTTTCCAGAAGTCGGCCAGCGACTCGGTGTCGATGCGGCTACCGGAGACAGCCTTGGAACGACGGTCGCTGCTGCCACTTTCACCCTCGTCATTGTCGCTGCTCGCGCCCTCGCTGACCTGGCCCGAGCTCACTCGCGTCTGCGAGAGACCTTTGCGGGAAAGATTGAGATAATTCACCGGAAAGATGCGGGATTGCAGCCCCACAGGCATTATTTGATAGGTGTTGCCGTGCAGGCGGTACTCGTAGCCGAAGACACTGCGCACCACTTCGAGCACCTCCGGGATGCTGGCATTCTTCATGGTCAGCGAAATTTCACCGTCAACATCAGGATGAACAACCATGTTGGTGGACGTCCCCGCCACCAGGCCGGTAAAAAACTGGCGGGCGGGCGTCTGTTCGGCGGCAATGTCGAAACGGGGCTCCTCTTTCCGGCCAGGCAGGCCCAGTCCTGAGTTCAGGGGGCTCAGCAGGGCCGAGGCGACGGCGGCTGGAATCTCGGGTGCGGCCGGCTTCACGGCGGTGGGAGAGGCAGGCTGGTGCAGCGCCTCGGCGATATCATCCCCGACAGCCGGCCCCCTGGCCGGGAGGCAGGCAGCGAGAGCCAGCAAGGCGATCAGCAGCAGAACCCTTAGAGCAAGACAGGCAAACCTTCGCATCATTTTCCCTCACCTTTTTCACCGGCTTGGACCACCGGCTCTTTGATCCGCTGCGCATGCAGCCGGACAGTGAATTCTTTTTTCTCATTTCGCAGCCGCACGGAATCAGCGGCGATCGCCAGAACTCGGGCTCCCGAGATCCGATCGCCGACCTGGACAGCCTGTCCGTTGACCGTGGCGACACGGCGGTCGGCAGAAATCAGGATGGAGCTGACCTGCCATTTCGAAGTCGTCTCGACCCGGGTCGGCGCTGCCAGTGACCGGGGTGGACGGGTCGGATCACGCAGAGGCTCGGCGTGCAGCCCCGAAGCGGCAATCAGCAGCAACAACCCGCAAAGCAGGGCGCGGTGGCAGACATGCAGCAGACAACTAGACACCGATCCACTCCTTTTTCAGGCTCAGGGTATGCACTGTCAGCACCACCCGCGAGCGCGGATATTCCTCCACCTGCAATTCGAAGGAGGTCCAGATGAGCTGGCGCTCAATCCCCTCCAGAGCCCGCAGGCAGTCGACTATCTGCCCAAAACTGCCGACGAATTCCAGCTGCAGGCCGTGCCGGTACACATTGAGACCTGCCGGCGCGTCACTACCGGCTTCCTCAGCGGGCGCCAGCAAAGGCTCGGGCGTCAGGTTTTCGGCTCGCACCAGGCGCAAGCCCTGCTGACGCTGCAGCACTTCTTCCAGGACGCGGGACATCTCCCGGGGAGAGATCAGCTCCAGGGTCAGGGCCTGCAAACGGGCATCGAGTGCCGCCATCTTCGTTTGCAGTTCTTCCAGACGCTGGCGGTTCTCCTGATCCGGATCGCCGGCGGCCTGTTTCTGCAAGGCGGCCACCTGTGCTTCCAGCTGCGGCAGCTGCGACTGGGAAGTTTCCAGACGCTGGCGGATTGCCTTCGACCGGGACTGGAGAGGACTCAGCGCCATCACATCCAGCAAAAGATAGCCGATGGCCCATACCGCGGCAATGAGCAGAATCTTCTCCCGCAGAGAGCGTTTTCCCAGACTTTCTTTCCAGGAGGAGAATTGGGCGAAAGACTTTTTCATGGCCGTTCCTCCTGGCGGGTTTCGAGCACAAAGTTGATAAAGCGGGCGTCCTTATCGGAACGGGAAAGCAAGAAGGAGGAAAATGCCAACCCCGTAAAGGCCGTCTCCTTCTGCAATTCCTGTAGAAAGGCAGGTACGGCTTCCGCCTCAAGGCAGCTCCCCTCCAGCCGGGATTGCCCGGGGTCCGGCGCCACAACAACGCGGGTCAACCAGAGCCCGGCCGGCGTTCGCCGCGACAGCCCTTCGAGATAGGAGGAAAAGACGGGCGTGGCCTTGCTGCGGGGTTTTTCGAACAGCTGAAGCAGCGGTTCCTTGGCCGCCAGCTCCGCAGCCAGGCGATCGACCTCATGCTGCAGAAGAGGACTTTTTTGCCGGGAGGCCACCGTCTGCAACGAGCCGATCTGCGCGATCAGCGCCGCCTGCCTGGCTTCCTGCCCTTCTGCTTCGCGACTCAGGTCGCGAACCTGCCAGGCGGCATAGGCGTAATAAAGCACCAGCAGCACCAACCCTGAGGCGGCCAGAACCAGCATGAGGGAAGCTGACAAGGGTTCTTTTTTCTCCAGCACCGACGGCTGGTAGAGATTGATTTCCTGTGTCATGGGGTCACCTGCCGGACACGAAGAGCGCCGCCAATGGCCGTCAGGCAGCGAGCCTGGACCTGCGGGGTCAAGTCGGGAAGATCAAAGAGAGTACCCAAGTCAAGAGCCGATACCTTGACGCCAAGATACTGCTGCAGGTAAGGCAGCACCTGGGGCAGGTCCGCTTCCATGGGAGCTACAACCAGGTTGGCGATGGGCGGAAGGGCAAAGTTGCTCTCGTAGAAATCAAGGGAACGCTGAATCTCCAGAATCACGGAGTCGAGCAGATCGTTGAAGCGGGAGGAAAGGTCTATAAGGCCCTCGCCAGAGGACGCTGTCGCCAGATCTCTCAGCGAATCGGTGCCGACATTGATACGGCGGGACAGGTAGAGACTCCCGTCCCGCACCATGACGATGCCGCCCTCTTGACGCCCCAGGTAGAGAAAGGCCAGACCCCGCTCCGCCCCGGGCAGAAGGCCGACCAGATTGCGGACTGCCAGCTCCGGGATGTCGATGGCGGTGATTTTCAGACGGGCCGCCGTAAGACAGGTCGCGGTCTCGCGCACCACCCGACGGGGAGCCGCCACCGCGTAGGCAATGGCCTGGCGTCCCTGCCGGGCATCGGTCGGCACGGAAAAAACGTCGACCACGGCTTCGTCCAGGGGATAGTCAATCAGCTCACGAACCTGCCAGCGCACCGCTTCACGCCATTCTTCCGGTGGCACGGCCGGCGGCTCGATCTGTAGCAGGGTGTAGTCGTCACCCGTCAAAATTCCGACACAGCGATGACGGGCCAGGCGCAAGCGGGAAATCTGATGTGTGAGCACGGCACACGAATCCCCTGTCTGGACAGGAAGAAACTCGCAGCCGACCAGCCGCGGCCGGCCCTCCTGCCAGCTCACCTGGGCAAAGGCGATCCCTTCCTGGCGGAGGCTGATACCGACCGTCTCCGAGGACCTGGTCGACTTGCCTTTCAACTTTTTCAGCATATTTTTCATGACAGCGCCATTGCTTTTACCGGATGAAAATCACCAAAACAAACTTCACCCCTTGGATATACACGAATTGTGCCGACAGGTCAAAGATTTCAGTATTTATATCGAACACTTAAGAACAATGACCTTTGAGGTCATGTTTTTTCTGCAATCAATCCAGAACAGTGTTTTTTATAGAGAGATTAAAAACCTGCTTTCGCACAGGCGATGGTACCCTCCCCCGTGCAACGGACTGACACACATGTGTGCACAATGGTCGGCGCCACCTCGCGTCCGCTCCACTTTCCGTGCGGGCGGCCGACTTCCGTGAACTTGTTCTCCCGGAGAACTCTGCTAAAATGACGGCACGCTGAAAAAAGCCCCATTCGCCTGGCCCCAGACCAGGCTTCCCTCATGCCCCGGACAGGAGTGAACCATGACAAGAGAAGAACTTGCAAAATTCGATGGCCGTGAAGGGCGCAAGGCCTACGGAGCCGTCAATGGCAAAATCTATGATTTCAGCAGCAGCAAGATGTGGCAGGGCGGCAACCATCAAGAGCTTCACCAGGCCGGACACGACCTTACCGACGAATTAAAAAGTGCTCCCCACGTACGCGCGGTCATCGAGCGATTTCCCGTGGTAGGACAACTGGAGGAACCCGGTTCTGAGGCGGGCAGCGGTGGGAGTAAGGCGATTTTTGGTATTATCGCCGCTGTGGTGATCCTGGTCGTTCTCTTTCTGGTCCTGCGCTGACCACTTGTTGACATCCTGAAAAAAAAGAGGACCGTCTCCCGGCAGGGGAGCGGTCTTCTTTTTTAGGCACGGCTATTTCAGCAGGTCTTCGATACCGGCAAAAAAGCTCTTGGCCAGCGTCTCCTGTTCGGCCTCGGGGAGGTTCGGCTTGCCCTCGCTCTGTTGCTTCTGCACGAGGTCGGCGGGGATCTCCTGCAAAAAACGGCTGGGTACGCGGGGCAGCAGTTTACCGTACTTTTTCCGTTGCTTGGCATGCAGAAGCACCAGGTGCTTCTGGGCCCGCGTGATCCCCACATAGCAGAGCCGGCGCTCCTCATCCACGTCGAAGGTCTCGTGAATTGATTTTTTATGGGGGAGATATTCCTCCTCCAGTCCGACCAGAAAAACCACCGGGTATTCAAGCCCTTTACTGGAATGCAGGCTCATGAGGGTCACGGCGTTGCTGGCCAGCTTGGCTTCCTTGTCGTTGCGCCCCGGATGTTCGTCATCCAAAAGAGACACCTTTTCCAGGAAGCCGGCCAGGCTTGGCTTCTCTTCACGTTCCTCGTAGGAGGCCATGGCGTTAACCACCTCCTCGACGTTTTCGGTCCGCCGTCTGGCTTTGGCGGGATCTTCCGTCTGCCGATAGATCTCGTCTTCCAGTTTGATCTCGGCGAAAAACTCCCGGGCTGTCTCCGCCAGGCGCCTGCCACGGGCGAAGCGTTGGCGATAGCCGTCCATCAGCGCCACGAAGGCGCCAACGGCCTCGACGACCTTGTCCCCCAATTCCTCCACCTCTCCCGGCGCACAGAGAACTTCCCACAGGGGCAGATTACGTTCAGCAGAAAAACGGATGAGTCGGTCGGCGCTGGTCTCGCCGATGCCGCGGCGGGGATAATTGAGGATGCGCAGCAGGTTGACCTCGTCGCGCGGGTTGACCAGCACCCGCAGATAGGCCACGGCGTCCTTGACCTCCTTGCGGTCGAAGAACTGCTGCCCGCCGATCAGGACGTAGGGGATATTCTCGTAGCGCAGCTGCTCCTCGAAGGCGCGGGACTGCACGTTGGTGCGGTAAAGGATGGCGAAGTCACGGTACTCCAGGTTCAGGCGGAAACGCTCGGCGTGGATGCGCTCCATGACCAGGCGCGCTTCATCTTCCTCGTCCTCGCAACAGATGAGCTCGATCTGACGGCCGCTGTCTCCGGCCGTCCACAGGGCCTTTTCCTTGCGTTTGGCGTTGTGGCGGATGACCGCGTTGGCCGCCGACAGAATGGTCCCCGACGAGCGATAGTTCTGTTCCAGCTTGATGAGGGTAGTGCCGGCGAAATCCTTCTCGAATTCGAGGATGTTGCCCAGATCGGCGCCGCGCCAGCCGTAGATGGACTGATCGTCGTCGCCGACCACGCAGAGGTTGCGGTATTTGCCCGAGAGAAGGCGCAGCAGCAGATACTGGGCGGCGTTGGTGTCCTGGTATTCATCCACCAGAATATAGCGGAAGCGCTCCTGATATTTGGCCAGCACCTCGGGATAGTTCTGCAACAGGGTGACGGCAAGCATGATGATGTCGTCGAAGTCGATGGCGTTGAAGGCCTTGAGGGCGCGCTGGTAACGCGGATAGATTTCGGCGGCGACCCAGGCATATTCGTCCTGGAAACGGCCGACGAAGTCCTGGGGAGCCACCAGCCGGTTCTTGGCGTCGGAGATGAGCCAGAGCACCCGGTCGGCGTCGAATTTCTTGCCACCGCCATCGAGTCCCTGCAGCAGATCCTTGATCAGACGGGCCTGGTCGGCAGCGCCGTAGATGGAAAAGTTTTTCTTGTAGCCGAGGCGCTCGATATCTTCCTTGAGGATACGTACACAGAGGGAATGAAAAGTGCCGATGACCAGCCCTTTGTTTCTAACCCGACCGACCAGCTCCAGGACCCGCTCCTTCATTTCGCGGGCTGCCTTGTTGGTGAAGGTAACGGCGAGAACATGCTCGGGACGCTCGTCTTTCTCCAGCAGGAGATAGGCGATACGATAGGTAATGACCCGGGTTTTGCCCGAGCCGGCGCCGGCCAGCAGCAGCAGTGGTCCTTCGCTATGGCGCACCGCCGCCAGCTGTTCTTTGTTGAGCGTTCGTAGATCCATGGTCAGGCCAGGGGATAGGTTCAGGGAATTCTTCAGATGGAAGAGGGGAGCGAGAATCAGGCCCTTTTCAGGGGACGAACAATACCACAGCGCGACCGGACAGACAAGAAGACAGCAGGCCTGGAAATTAATCCAAGGGGGATTTTTTAATAAGGACTTGCTTTCAGGCGAAAAATTCTATATTTTACGCGCCATGAAAAGACTTCTCATCCTCGCTGTCGGTATCGTCTGGGCTTCCCTCCTGCTTATTTCCTGGGGAGGCGCCGAAGACGTCACGCCGCAACAACTGCAAGCCATCGAGCTGGAAAACCTCCGTTCCTAACGTGGAACTGACGGCCTTTCGCCCCTGACGCCAACCTCCCGACGGCGTGTACGGGGTATTTTACTCTTTTTTCCTCACATATTTGCCAGACAGCAACTTCCCTGGTGGCTGTCCCGCCGGCGCAGCTCGTCGTCGATGGCGTTGAGCACTTCCCACTTGTTCAGCGACCACAAGGGCGCCAGCAGCAGGTCGCGTGGTCCGTCACCGGTAAGACGGTGGATAAGTGTTTCCGGATGCAGCCGTTCGAGAAAATCGACGGCCAGCTGGACGTAGTCCTCTTGCGACAGCACTTCAACCTGCCCCTGCTGGTAGAGTTCGCCCAGAGGTGTCCCCTTGAGCACGTGCAGCAGGTGGATCTTGATGCCATCGACCTGCAGACGTGCCATCTCGTCGGCCGTGGCCAGCATCTGCGCGCGGCTTTCCCCCGGCAGGCCCAGAATCACATGTACACAGACGCTCAAACCTCTGGCTTTAGCCTCATTATACGCTAACAGAAAGCGCTGATAATCGTGTCCGCGGCGCAAAAAGGTCAGGGTCGCATCGTGCGTGGTCTGCAGTCCGAGTTCAAGCCAGAAGGTGGTACGCCGATCATACTCAGCGAGGAGGTCGAGGACCGCCGGCGGTAGACAGTCGGGACGGGTGCCGACGGCCAGCCCCACCACGCCGGTGACGCCAAGGGCCTCATCGTAGAGCTGTCGCAGGCGTGGCGGCGGCGCGTAGGTATTGGAGAAAGGCTGAAAGTAGGCGATGAACTGCTGCGCCTTGTACTTGCGAACCATGATCTCCTTGCCCTGCTCCAACTGCTCGGCCACGGACAGGCTCCGTGCGATGCCGACCGCGCCCGATCCGCCGGGGTCACAAAAGAGACAGCCCGGTTGCCGGCGGGTGCCGCCACGGTTGGGACAGGAGAACCCGGCGTCCACCGAGATCTTATGCACCCTGCCCCCGAAATGGTCTTTTAGAAAATGGGAAAAGAGTTGGTAGCGCTTATGGTCACTCATAGGGCTCGACTATGCCACGCCCCCCGGCTGAGAGCAACATTTAACCACGATGTCCTCCTGCCTGCGCGGCGTCCAAAAGGATTTTTTTCATTAAAAAACAATAGTCACTTCCATTGCATTACCTCTTGGGGCTGTTATAATTTCTGGACGTTTTCTTTGGGCGAAATATGAATTTTTCTGAAATAGATTTCTGATCGGTGATGACCGTGAATCCTCAGTGCTGCTGGCATCTCGAACAAATCGACCCGGCGCAATGTCCCTATCTGCTCGAAGAGGATGGCGCTCTTCTTTATGACCGTCAGCAACGTATTCTGCAGCGTTGTCTCGAATGCCCACGTTTTCTGGAAGACGTGGAAGCCTTCAGCCGTTCCGATGGCGACATGGCGGAAATTTTCCCCACCGTCTGCGCCGAACTTCTGCAGCTACGGGCCAGGACAAAACAGCTGGACCACCAGCTTGCCGTCAGGGATCGGGAAAAACGTTTTCTGAATGAAGTCGGCCATGTGCTGCAGACATCCATGGACAAGGATGAAGTTATCACCATGGCCCTCACGGCGGTTACCGCCGGCAAGGGCTTTGGCCTCAACCGGGCCATTCTGCTGTTGGTGGACAGGGAGCGCCAGAACCTCGAAGGCTATCTGGCCGTAGGCCCTCGGCAACGGGAAGATGCCTGGCGCATCTGGAATGAACTGGCCCACGCCGACCGTTCGCTGCGCGAGATGGCCCGCATGCTCTTTGAGACCAAACTACCTGAAGAGAAAGCCAAGTTCCACGATTTGCTCCAGCTACTCACTGTCCCTCTGAGCCAGGAGGATCATCTCTTCGTCCGTACTCTCAACGAACGCCGCCCTCGCCACATTCTTGATCTGCGGCAGGAGACCGATATCGATCCGGCCCAGATCGAAGCTCTGGGAGTTACCGAGCTGGTCATGGTTCCCATGGTCAGTACCGACCGCCGGGTTGGCTTGCTGCTGGCCGACAACATCATTAACAACCAGCCGATAGCCGACGAAGACCGGCAGTCGCTGGAAACCTTCGCCCTGCCGGTGACCTTCGCCATCAGCCGGGCTTCTCTGTACGAACGCCTGCAGAAAGAGCTGCGCAACGTCACCGAGGCCAACGAGCGCCTCAAACAACAGCAGGAAATTATTCTGCGCATGGAGAAGATGGCCCTGGTGGGACAGATTACGGCCAACGTAGCCCATTCCATCCGCAACCCCCTGACCATCATCGGCGGCTTTGCCCGCTCGCTCATCCGCAGCACGACGGAGGACGACGCCAAGCGGGCCTACATCGAATCCATCGTGCGGGAGACCAAGCACCTGGAGGAGGTTCTGCAGGAAGTCCTCAATTACTCTGAATCGATGCATCCGACCTTTGACCGGTGGGACATCAACCAACTGGTCACGGTAGTGTACGCTGGCATGCGAGACGACCTGCACGAAAACGGCATCGACTGCCAGCTTGAGCTGGCACCAGACCTGCCGCAGGTGGTGCTGGACTACAAAAAGATCACCTACTGCCTGCGCAGCCTGTTGAATAACGCGGTGGAAGCCATGCCCAAGGGCGGCAGCATAACCCTCCATACCGCCAGAGGACACGAGGAAGTCATCCTGACAGTGAAGGACACCGGCCCGGGAATGAGCCCGGAAGAGATCAAGAACGTGACGACGCCGTTTTTTTCGACTAAGGAACAGGGGACGGGCCTTGGTTTGCCGCTGTGCGCCCGCATCTTGGAAGGGCACAATGCGGCGTTTGAGATCTTCAGCGAACAGGGCAGGGGAACCAGCTTTTGCATCCGCTTTAAACTATAAAACGCACCGAGGGGAGGAATTTCATGGCACGTATCCTGGTTGTTGATGACGAACGCGACATCCGCTATCTCTACAAGACCGAACTCGAAGACGAAGGCTACCAGGTGGAATCGGCTGGCAGCGGCAGCGAAGCGGCTGAGCTGCTGCAGAAAAAAGATTTCGACCTGGTCGTTCTCGACATTCAGATGAAAGGGGAAAGCGGTCTGCAGCTGCTGCAGAAGATCGTCAAGGATAAAGGCAACCTGCCGGTGATCCTGTGCACCGCTTTCAGTTGTTACAAAGATGATTTTTCCTCCTGGCTGGCCGACGCCTATGTGGTAAAGAGTTCGGACCTTTCCGAGCTCAAGGAGGAAATCCGCAAGGCTCTGGCCAAAAAACACTGATCCACATTCGACCCGCACCTATCGTCGCTAAAAGGAGAAAGCTTCCATGAAAGCAGTTCTTATGGCCGGAGGATTCGGCACCCGCATTCAGCCCCTGACCATCAACCTGCCCAAGCCCATGATCCCCCTGATCAACCGGCCGATCATACTACACATTATCGAACTGCTGAAACGACATGGCATCGACGAGCTCATTCTGCTGCTTTACCACCAGCCGATGGTGATCAAGAACTTCTTTGGCGACGGCAGCGAGTTCGGAGTGCGCATCACCTACGTGACCCCACTGGAAGATTTCGGCACCGCCGGCGCCGTCAAAGCCGCCGAAAAATTTCTGGACGAACGTTTTCTCATCATCAGCGGTGACCTGCTGACCGATTTCGACCTCTCCCAGGTACTGGCTTTTCACGAAGAGAAGAAGGCGCTGGCCACCATCACCCTGACCTCGGTCACCGACCCTCTACAGTTCGGCGTCGTTATTACCAACAAGGAAGGCCAGATCACCAAGTTTTTGGAAAAACCGGGCTGGGGCGAGGTCTTTTCCGACACCATCAACACCGGCATTTATGTTCTTGAACCCGAAGTGCTCAAACTGATTCCCGAAGGAGAGAACCGCGACTGGTCCAAAGACATCTTCCCTCTGATGCTCCAGAAAAAGGCCCCCCTCTACGGTTGCACCCTCAGCGGCTATTGGGCCGATATCGGCAATACCGATTCCTATATCGAATCCTGTCGGGATATCTTCCAGCACAAGGTGACCGTCGGCCTCCGGGAAAAGGCGGCCCCGGGGAAAGCGGACATCCATATCGGCGAGGAAGCCCAGATCGCCGACCAGAGTCTGTCCCGCTTTGAGGGGATGGTGATTATCGGGGACAACACCAAAGTACAGGGCACCGCCAGGCTGAAAAACTGCGTGGTAGGACGCAACTGTCTGATTGAGGACGGAGTCGAACTGGAAGACGCCATCCTTTGGGACAATGTCTACCTGCGCAAGGACTGTCGTGTGCGCGGGGCCGTCCTCTGTCACAGCGTGCGGGCCGGTCATGGCGTCGTGGTGGAAGAGGGCGCTGTCGTCGGGGACGGAACAACCATCGGAGACGAAGCCTACATCAAAAAAGATGTCAAGGTCTGGCCCCTCAAGGTGATCGAGGGCGGCTCCATCGTCACCACCAATCTGATCTGGGGAGAAAAGTGGCGCAAAAACCTCTTCGAGGGAGCCATGGTCAGCGCCCTGACCAACGTAGAACTGACGCCGGAGTTTGCGGCCAAGCTGGGAGCGGCCTACGGCTCGACCCTGCCCAAGGACGCCTTCATCCTTGCCGGCCGTGATGCCATCCGTTCTTCGCGTATGCTCAAACGTTCCTTCGTGGGGGGGCTGCTCTCTACCGGGGTCAACGTGCGGGACACCAAGATGATCCCGCTGCCGGTACTGCGCTACAAGCTGACCACCTTCGGCGAGGTGGGGGGCGTCCATTTCCGTCAGTCGCCCAAGGATCCCTCGGCCACGGAGATCATCTTCTATGATGCCGATGGCGTGGAAGTCTCCTCGTCGGCGGCCAAAGGGATTGAACGCATCTATTTCAAGGAAAATTTCCGCCGGGTTCATTACTCCGAGCCGGGCGGCATCGATGAAATCCCCCGCATTTACGACTATTATCGCGAGGGCTTCCTGCGGGCCCTCGAAGGCGACATCCTGCGCAAAGCCGCTCCCAAAGTGGTCCTCGACCTCAACCATTCCCCCGCCAGCGAACTGCTGCCAACCTTACTGACAACCCTCGGCTGCGAAGTCATCGAGCTCAATTCCCATGTCATGGAAAGCCCCACCGGCAGCGCTCCCGATCAGCAGCAGCGTTCCCTCGAACAGCTGGCGCGCATCGTTGTCACCCTGGAGGCAGCGGCGGGATTCTGGATCGGCCCCTCCGGCGAACGCGTCACGTTGATCGATGAAACCGGGACCTTGCTGTCGGATATGGAGGCGCTGCTCTGCCTGTCGGCCCTGGTATGCCGTACGGAAAAAAGGGGAACGCTGGCCATTCCCGTCTCCGCCCCTCAGGGCGTGGAGACCCTGGCCATGGAAAGCGGCCTGACCGTCAAACGGACCAAGGCCGACGGACGCTCGCTGGTCGAGGCCGGCAAGGAGCGCCACACCCTGCTGACCGGTGGCATGGACGGACGCTTTGCCTTCCCCGTCTTCCAGTCCAACTTCGACGCCCTCTTCACGGCGGCCAAAACCCTGGAGATGCTGGCCCGCAGTGGGCAAACCCTTAGCCAGGTGAGAAAAAGCATTCCCCTGCGCCAGTATCGCCATGCCGTAAGACCCTGCTCCTGGGAAATCAAAGGCGGCATCATGCGCAAAATGAGTGAAGACTCCGTCGATCAGGAAGCCTCTTTTATTGATGGCGTCAAGGTCAGCCTGGGCGATGACTGGGTGTTGCTGCTGCCTGACCAGCATCAGCCGCTGGTGCATATCATTTCCGAGGCCGATGAACCCGCCAGAGCTCAGGAGCTGCTCGACCAGTACCTGGACCGGTTTGAAAGCTGGAAACTGGAACTGACCAAGGCCTTGAAATAACCGGGATCACACCCCCACGATGGAAAAGACCGCCATGCCCCAGCTCAACGTTGCCCTCATCTGGCACATGCACCAGCCCGATTACCGGGATCCCGTTTCCGGCCGCATCCTCATGCCCTGGACCTACCTGCATGCGGTCAAGGACTACGGGGAGATGCTGAAAACCGCCCGGGAATTTCCGGGTGCCCGCATGACTTTCAACCTTGTACCGACCCTGGTGGAACAGCTGGAACGTTATGCAACGGGAGAAGCCGATGATCAATGGCTGGAGGCGGCCCGCAAAGACCCGCGGCAGATGGACACGGACGAACGCCGCTTTGTACTGACCCAGTTTTTTTCCGTACACGGCGAGCGCCATATTCTCCCCTACCCTCGCTACCGGCAACTGGCCCAAAAAAGGGGCAGCACCCGGTTGGCCGCCTCCCCGGAAATGTTCAGCGATCAGGAGTTGCGCGATCTGCAGGTCTGGTTTCTGCTGGCCTGGTCGGGGCACCATCTGCGCCGGGAACAGGCGTTTATTCCCTATTTGCTGGAGAAGGGAGAGAATTTCAGCGAACAGGACAAGCTGCAGCTGCTCGACCTTTACGATGAAGAGGTGGCTGGCGTCATCGAACTGTACCGGCAGATGGAACAAGCCGGACTGATCGAGATTTCGGTTACCCCCTACGCGCACCCCATTCTGCCGCTGCTGTGCCAGACAGCTATTGCCCGGGAGGCCACCCCCGGCATCCAGCTCCCCGGTGCCACCTTCAGGCATCCCGAAGATGCCCGTCTGCAGGTGCGCTACGGCCTGGACTTCATCGCCCGACGCCTGGGGAAACGACCCCGCGGCATGTGGCCTTCGGAAGGGGCGGTCAGCGCAGAAGTTCTACGCATCCTCAAGGAGGAGGGCGTGCTCTGGGCCGCCTCGGACGAAGGGATTCTCGCCAAAAGCCTGGATGAAGGCATTGACCTGGGGGAGGCCCTCTATGCTCCAAGCCGTTTCGAAGAGCTGCCGTTACTCTTTCGCGACCGCGAACTCTCCGACCGCATCGGTTTTGTCTATGCGCACTGGGAGCCGGAGAGAGCCGCTGCCGACCTGAC
The DNA here is from genome assembly GCF_009731355.2 of Desulfuromonas sp. AOP6. Taxonomy (GTDB): domain Bacteria; phylum Desulfobacterota; class Desulfuromonadia; order Desulfuromonadales; family SZUA-540; genus SZUA-540. The sequence goes on along the minus strand of NZ_AP022810.1, from coordinate 449,040 downwards.
CGGACACCTGAAAAACCTAGCCCGGAAGCACCCTGGCGGTGTCGTTGCCCTCATTCTTGACGGCGAAAACTGCTGGGAACGCTACCAGGACAACGGTTACCCTTTCCTGTCCGCCCTCTACAGCCGCCTGCAGCAGGAGCCTTCGCTGCGCATGACGACCGTTTCCGAAGCTATTGCCAGCTCGCCGGGACGACCTCTGTCCCGACTGGCCCCGGGGTCCTGGATCAATAGCGACTTCTCCATCTGGATCGGCCATGCCGAAGAAAACACCGCCTGGGAGTGGCTGGAGCGAGCCCGGCGGGACACTCTGGGAGATCAGACTCCCGTCGACTGGGAGGCGAATAATCTGCCTGAAAAAGCCCTGCACCTGTTGCGCGCCGAAGGAAGCGACTGGTTCTGGTGGTACGGCGACGACCATTCCACCGAACAGGCCGATCTTTTCGATCGCCTCTTCCGTCGTCATCTCGAAGCGGTCTATCGGGCCGACGGGCAAACGGTGCCCCAACACCTGCACAGCGTCATCAAGCCGCTTCACCGCAAAGGGCTGGTTCATGAACCCACGGCCCTTTTCACTCCGGTCATTGACGGCCGGGTCAACGACTATTTCGAATGGCTGGCGGCCGGAGCGGCCGATCTTTCCGCCGGTGGTGCCATGCATGCTTCCCATCGCCAGTTTTCGATGCTCCTCTTCGGCTACGATCGCAAGCACCTCTATCTGCGCCTGGACCCGCAGGAGCACCTGCCCAGCCTCATCGGGGCGTGCGGCTACCTGGAGATTCGACTGGCCGGTCAGGAGGACTGGATTGCCCGTCTCGATCCGCTGCAACAGACTCTCACGCTGCAGCGGCCTGGCGAGGAGGCCATCGCCGCCGAGGGAGAAGGCGCCTGCGACCATATCGTGGAAATGGCCATCCCCCTGGCCCCCCTGAAGCTTGCCACGGGGAAAGCCCTGAATCTCTCCATCCATCTACTGGTGGACAATGAAGAAACCGCCCGCTGGCCGGCCGAAGGACCGCTCACCCTGCAGTACCGGGGTGAAGAGCTTGATGCCGATGAGTGGTATGTCTGATTACCGACGCCTAGCGTGACCGAACCGAAAGAAAGGATTTTGCCGTGTCGCAACTTCGCTGGGATCCCCTGAAAATGAGCTGGGTGATCATCTCCAATGAACGAGGCCGCCGCCCTCGCGATTATATCCTCGAACGAGAAGAGGTCAGCCTGACCGCCTGCCCCTTCTGCTACGGCCGCGAGAGCAAGACCACCCACGAGATTTTCGCCATCCGTCCTGATGGCAGCCGCCCCGACACGCCCGGCTGGCAGGTACGGGTCATCCCCAACAAATATCCGGCCCTGCGTATTGAAGGCGACCTCGAAAAGCGGGGGATCGGCCTCTTCGATGCCATGAACGGCATCGGCGCTCACGAGGTCATTATCGAAACGCCGGATCATGACCGCCAGCTCGCCGACCTCACTCCGGCCGAAATCACCAACGTGCTGCGCGCCTATCGGGCCCGCCTGATGGACCTGCGCAAGGACCCACGCTTCCGCTATATCATCATCTTCAAGAACCATGGCGTCGAAGCCGGAGCCGGCATTCCCCATTCCCATTCCCAGCTTATGGCGGTTCCCATCACGCCCCCCGTGGCTACCACCCAGCTGTCCGTGTGCCGTGAATACTATGAGCGCAAAGAACGCTGCCTGCTCTGTGACATCCTGCGCCAGGAACTGGAAACCGCCGAGCGCATCGTGCGCAGCAACGAGGAATTCGTCGTACTGGCCCCTTATGCCTCCCACTTCCCTTTTGAACTCAACATCATTCCGCGTCATCACAGTCACGATTTCGCCCTGCTGACCGATCGGGAACTGGTCATTCTGGCCGAAATCCTCAAGGACACCCTGTTACGACTACGCAGCGTCCTGCGCGATCCGCCCTACAATTTCGTTCTGCACAATGCGCCCCCCATGCATCTGCGCCTGGGCAAACCGGCCTATTGGGGATCCCTCCCCTATGACTTTCACTGGCGCATTGAACTGGTGCCGCGGTTGACCAAGATCGCCGGCTTCGAGTGGGGTACGGGCTTTTACATGAATCCCACCCCGCCGGAAGTGGCCGCCCGTTTTCTTCGCGACGCCGACCCGACGATCACCTATTGATTGATTTTCAACCACCTGGAAGGATCATGATCCCTCATCGCAAGTACCCTGAATATTTCCCCCTGTCCCTGCAGATTTCCGACAAAGCCCGCCAGGAACTGGAGCTGCCAGAGGACTTGGAAGAGAGTCGTCCCACCGCCCTCTTTCCTCTGCGCACCTTGGCTGACCGGCTTCAGCGCCGGGACGCCGGGTTTAAGGGCAGTGCTGGACAACTCTACCTGCTCGCCCTTCTCAATCGGGCCTTCCGCGCCGTCAGCCAGGTCTATCTGAGGGAACGCCAGGTTCGCGTTGAACCCGCGGGGGTCGAAGCGGCTCATGGCGCCATGGCGCTTCCCGAACTGCGGAAAACGCTGCATGACTTTGTGCGTCTTTATCCGCCGGCCAAGGAATCTGCCAAGACGCCGGCCACAGAAATTTTCAGCCCTTCGCAGGGCAGGCAGCGTCACCAGGCGCTGCTGGAGATGTATATCCTGTCCATTCAGATGGGCAATCGGGCGGCAGCCTGGGCGCTGCCCCTGTTCGATGACGTCGACCTGCGTCAGAGTTCAGCCTATCTCAATGTGCTGGAACGTCTCGACCGCTGGCTGGCCGAGGAAAGTGCCCCCGGCCTTCTGGGCGGCCCCTTGGACGACCCGCTAGGCGGCTCCCTGCGTACCCTGCTGCAGGCACCTCTCAAGGCCTCCCCGGATTCCCTGGAGGGCCAGCTCGCGATCATCCGGCAGACCTGGGGCAGCCTCCTGCCGGAAGATCTGCTGGCGGATATCACCGTCGCCTTTGATGTCATCGCCGAAGAGAACGTCAGCCGCGACGGCGGCCCCGGCGAAGTGCCCGTTCCCTCTTTCGCACAGGGCCCGGAGGAATACGAGGCTTTTTCCGCCGACGCCGACTGGATGGCCAACGTGGTACTCATGGCCAAATCGACCTATGTGTGGCTCGACCAGCTCAGCCGCCGCTACGGCCGCGCCATCACCCGGCTCGACGCCATCCCCGACGAGGAACTCGACCGGCTGGCCCGCTGGGGCTTCACCTCCCTGTGGCTCATCGGCCTGTGGGAACGCTCCCCCGCTTCCCGTAAAATCAAGCAGATCCGCGGCAACCCCGAAGCCTCGGCCTCGGCCTATTCCCTCTATGACTACCAGATTGCCTCTGATCTCGGCGGGGACGCGGCCCTGGCCGACCTGGAGGAGCGCTGCCGGCGCCGGGGGATTCGCCTGGCCAGCGACGTGGTCCCCAATCACACCGGACTCTACTCACGCTGGATCAAGGAGCATCCCGACTGGTTCGTCCAGCTCGACCACCCCCCGTACCCGGCCTATCGTTTCAGCGGACCCGATCTCTCCGACGATAGTGACATCTGCCTGCAGATCGAAGACGGCTACTACGATCACAGCGATGCCGCCGTGGTCTTCCGCTACGAGGATCGCCGCAACGGCCAGGTACGCTTCATCTACCACGGCAACGACGGTACCCACATGCCGTGGAACGACACCGCCCAGCTCAATTACCTGCTCCCCCAGGTACGCGAGGCCATGATCCAGACGATCCTCTCCATCGCCCGCCGCTTCCGCGTCATCCGCTTCGACGCAGCCATGACCCTGGCCAAGAAACACTTCCAGCGTCTGTGGTTCCCCCAGCCCGGCGGCGGCGCCGGCGTCCCCAGCCGGGCTGAGCATGCCATGGCGCCAGCCGCCTTCGAACAGGTCTTCCCGCAGGAATTCTGGCGGGACGTGGTCGACCGGGTGGCGGCGGAAGTGCCGGACACCCTGCTCATCGCCGAAGCCTTCTGGCTCATGGAAGGTTACTTCGTACGCACCCTCGGCATGCACCGGGTCTACAACAGCGCGTTCATGAACATGCTCAAGCGCGAGGAAAACGCCAAATACCGTACGGTCATCAAAAACGTCCTTGAGTTCAATCCTGAGATCCTCAAGCGCTTCGTCAACTTCATGAACAACCCCGACGAAGCCACCGCCGTCGAACAATTCGGAAAGGATGACAAGTACTTCGGCGTCGCCATGCTGTTGGCCACTCTGCCGGGACTGCCCATGTTCGGGCACGGTCAGATTGAGGGACTGCGCGAGAAGTACGGCATGGAATACCGCCGCGCCTACTGGGACGAGAGCCCTGACAAGGGGTTCATCCACCACCATGAACAGCAGATCTTTCCGCTGCTCAAAAAGCGATACCTTTTCAGCGAATCGGCTCATTTCCGTCTCTTCGACTTCACCAGCGGCGGCCAGGTCAACGAGGATGTACTCGCCTACAGCAACCAGGCCGGTTCCGAGAGAGCGCTGGTCGTCTACCACAACCGTTTCGCCGAGACCGGCGGCTGGCTGCAGCATTCGACCTCGCGCCTGGTACCCAATGACAAGGGAGATCTGGTCAGCGAACGCCTCTCCCTGGCCGAGGTCCTGGGGGCCGGTGAGGGGGCCAGGAGCTTCCTGCGTTTCCGTGATCATCACAGCGGGCTCGAATACCTGCAGAAGAGTGACGAATTGCGGCATAGTGGTCTTTACCTTCAGCTGCCGGCCTACGACTATCGCGTCTTTCTCGATTTTCGCGTCTTCGAGGACGACGACGGCTCCTGGGAGCAGTTGCACGGGCAGCTGGCAGGCCAGCCGGCGAAGGATCTCGATCTGGAACGGGATCGACTGCGCTTCGCCTCAATCCACCGGCTTCTTGGTCGTGCCCTCGCCCCCGAACAGAGCGCCGAGCTGCGCAACCTGCTGCTTGGCGGACCGACACCTTCTCCCGCGCAAGTGACCCGGCGCTTCGCCGAGGCGGCGATGGCCCTTTTCATTGAAATCGACACCTTCTCCAGGGGGCCGTCACCAGACCAGAAATCCGGCCGCATTCTGCAGGAAGAAACAGGCCGTCTTGCTACCCGGCTGGCCCGCAGCGGTCGCAAAAAAGTCCAGAAGGAAGCCTTCAGCGGTCTGCGCAAAAAGCTGCTGTCGACAGAGGATCAGAACTGGCTGGAGCGGATCGTCCTGCCGTTTGTTCTTTTGCACCGTCTCGGCCATCTGGAAAAGTCGCCTGCAAGTCCCGAGGATGCGGTTGCCCTGCTCCTGAGATTTCGGCTTGACGACGCTCTGCGCCGCCATCTGGACGCCAAGGACAAAGAACCTGACCTCGCCCTGCTCCCTCTGCTGGTGCGATACCAGGATTTCTGGCGGGACCAGCCCATCCCTGATGTATCGCGCCTGTTGGGGGAAGAACCTGTCGCCCGCTTTTTGGCCCTTCACTGGCACGAGGGTGTGCAGTGGTTCCGTCAGGAGCGTTTTGATGATCTTCTTACCGGTCTTCTGTTTACGGCCGTCGTTACCTACGACGACGCCGAGGCGACCTTCCCTGATTTCGCGGCCGCATGTTTCCAGCAGACTGAAGAATGGCGGCGGCGCGCGGCAAAAGCCGGCTACCGGCTTGATAAATTTCTGAGCATGGGGTAAAAACCTTTGCTCGCATAAGGTTTCTGTTGGGAAAGGTGCCACACCATGAAAATTCTGTTGGTCTCCTCCGAAGTCGCTCCCTACGCCAAAACCGGCGGACTGGCCGATGTTGCCGGCTCCCTGCCGCAGGCGCTCAGGCGCTTGGGCCACGATGTCCGCGTCATGCTTCCCTGCTACCAGAGCATCCAGCGCGGCGGCTTTGCTCTGCAGAAGAGTCGCAAAAGCGTGGAAATTGCCATGGCGGGACAGGAACACAAGGGGCTGCTGCGCCAGACCACTCTTGAGGGGGTCACCGTCTACTTCATAGAAAACCAGAAGTTTTTTGACCGCGAGGGCCTGTACGGAACACCGGCGGGAGATTACACGGACAATGCCGAACGCTTCGGCTTTTTCTGCCGGGCGGCACTCGCTTTTTTACGTCGGCTCGATTTCCGTCCAGACGTCATTCACCTTAACGACTGGCAGACTGGGCTGATCCCCGTGCTGCTGCGCACCGAGCTGCGCAACGATCCCTTCTATTCGTCTATGGGGACCCTATTGACCATCCACAACCTCGGCTACCAGGGTCTCTTCCCGGCCACCACCCTGGAATCTCTGAGCCTGCCACCCTCGCTCTTTGCCACGGAGGCGCTGGAATACTATGGTCAGGTCTCTTTTCTCAAGGGGGGAATTGTCTATGCCGACAAAATCAACACCGTCTCCCCCACCTACCGGGACGAAATCCTCTCTCCCGAGATGGGAATCGGCTTTGATGGCATCCTGCGTTCGCGTCAGCAGGACGTCAGCGGCATCCTCAACGGTCTCGATAGCAAACAGTGGGATCCATCCATCGACTCGGCTCTGCCTGTCAACTACAGCTCCGCCAACCTCCACGGCAAGAAGAGCAATAAAAGAGCCCTGCAAAAAGCCCTTGGCCTGGACACGCAGATGAACGTCCCTCTGGTGGCCATGGTCACTCGGCTGGACACGCAGAAGGGCCTCGATATCGTAGAAGGTGCCTGGCAGCACATGCTCGAACGCGACCTGCAATTCGTTCTGCTCGGCAGCGGTGAGAAAATCCACACGGATCGGTTTGAACGCTTGCGGAACAAGGCCCCCGGACGTGTCTTTATCCACCTGGGCTTTGACGACGGTCTGGCCCGACGCATCTATGCCGGCAGCGATCTCTTTCTCATGCCCAGCCTGTACGAACCCTGCGGTCTGGGACAGCTTATCGCCCTGCGTTACGGTAGCCTGCCCCTGGTGCGCCGTACAGGCGGCCTGGCCGACACGGTGCATGACCCGCAAGACGACCCCCAGCGCGCCAACGGCTTTGTCTTCGACGAACCGACGCCCGCCGCCCTGCTGGCGAGCCTCGATCGCGCCCTTTCACTCTATGAGAACCGGCGCGCCTGGCTGCGCCTGGTCAAGCGCGGCATGGAACAGGATTTTTCCTGGACTCGGTCGGCCCAGGACTATCTGCACCTCTATCGCAGTACCCAGGAGTACCGCCATGGTTAACGAAAAGAACGGCGAACACCTCGAAGCGTCCCCGCGGGAGGGCGTCCAGGAAGAAGCGGTGGAAGAGCGCTTCCCCGAACTGGCAGAACTGCAGCGCGAAGTGGACCGGCGCATTCGCGACAATCAGCGTTTTCTGGAGCGCTTTCTCGATGATGATTTTAACGAGGGCGACACGGAGGAGGACGACGAGGATTTTTTCGAGGAGCTGTAGAAAAGGGAGCGGGTGCGGCTATTTCTGCGACTGCAGATGGGCCAGGTAATCCTCCCACTCCAGGGGCAAAAGGCTCTGCTTTTTGCTGTTGCACTCCTTGCAGGCCGGCACACAGTTGCCCTTGGTGCTGCGGCCACCCCGAACAAGGGGGACGATATGATCCAGCGTCAGCTCTTTGGGGGGGACTTCGGCCCCGCAATAATAACAGCGCCCGGCAGCGATGCGGTTTTTCCACCATTGGCTCTGGCGCAGCTCACGGGCTTTGGCGCGCTCCCGGCGGATATCTTCTTCCGATACGTCCCCAAAAAAATCCATGAAAATCCCTTCGTAAAAATGGCTCATCTTGCACAATAATCCAAAGTATGCCATCTATTAGCGCAAAATACGGCAAACTTTCAACCTCTAAGCAACGGACCCCATGAAGATACTTATAATCGGAGCCGGACAGGTCGGCTATTTTCTCTGCGAGCGACTCAGCCTTGAAGGGCATGAGGTCACTCTTATCGACCGCGACAGCGACCATCTTCAGCGCACCCAGGACCGTCTGAACGTCATGGGGATTGTCGGCAACGGTGCCAGCGCCGAATCCCTCGAACAGGCCGGCATCAAAGATACGGACATTTTCATTGCCGTCACGGACATGGACGAGGTCAACATCCTGGCCTGCCTGCTCGCCCGCGAATACGACGTCCCCACCCGGGTGGCCCGAGTCAAGAGCATCGAATACAGCGGCGGCGGCGCGGTGCTGTCCAAAGAAAAACTGGGCATCGACCTGCTCATCAACCCGGACGACGCCGTGGCCGAGGAGATCAGCAAAATCGCCTGCCGCTCCGGGGCCTTCGATGTGGCGGAGTTCGTCGAAGGTCAGATTCAGTTCATCGGCTACCGCATTGGCGAATCGAGTCCCCTCTGCGACCTGACCCTCAAGGAGCTCGGGGAGATTCGTGGCATTTACCGCTTTGTCGTCACGGCAATCAGCCGGGGGGACAAAACCATCATTCCCCGTGGCGACGACACCATCCAGGCCGGCGATCGCATCTTTATCTTTGCGCACCAGAGGGACATGCCGGCAATCCAGTACATGCTCAAACTGGAGGAGGAACAGGTCAGCAAAAAACCGCGCATCTTTATTCTGGGGGGCGGCCATATCGGTCTGCGCATCGCCGAGATGCTGGAAAAGCGCCGTTTTGACGTACGCCTGGTCGACCGCAACGAAAACCGCTGCCACAAACTTTCGGCCAAACTGAGCCGGACCATGGTCATTCACGCCGACGGCACGGATATCCGTACCCTTATCGACGAGGGCGTGGAAAACGCCGATGTCTTCATCGCTGTCACCGACAACGACGAGACCAACATTCTCTGTTCGCTGCTGTGTAAAAAACATGGCGCCCGCCGTGCCCTGGCCCTGGTCAACAACCCGGAACTGGTCAATCTGGCCCCCACCCTCGGTCTCGACGCGAGCGTCTCGCCCCGTCTGGCCGCTGCCGGCGCCATTCTCAAATATGTACGACGCGGCGGGGTCATTTCCCTGGCCACTGTCGAAGGGAGCAATTCGGAGGTGCTTGAAATCGAAGTCAAGCAGGGTAGCGGCATTGAAAACAAGACCCTGCAGGATCTCCATTTTCCGGCCGGCGCCATCATCGGTGCCATTGTCCGCGGCACCACCTATGAAATCCCCAGTGGCGAAAGCCGGCTCAAGGGGGGAGACCGCGTGGTTATCTTTGCGCTCCCCGGCGCCCTCGCCAAAGTGGAAAGGTTTTTTGAATAGATGAACCTGCTGCTGACCTTCCGCATTCTCGGGGCCATGCTGCTCTTTTTGTCGGCCGCCATCCTTGTTCCCATCCCTTTCTCCCTCTACTTCGGCGACGGGGCTGCCCCCGCTTTCGGCCTGGCCTCGCTGGTCACCCTGGTTTCAGGGCTGGCCATGTTCTTCGGCTGCCGCTCGGGAAAAGAACTCTCCGTACGCGAAGGCTTCGCCGTGGTCACCTTCGGCTGGATCTTTTATACCCTGTTCGGCGCCCTCCCCTATCTCTTCAGCGGTGTCATTGCCAGCCCGGTGGATGCCTGCTTCGAAACCATGAGCGGCTTTACCACGACAGGAGCCACCATCCTGACGGTCATCGAAGGGCTGCCGGAAAGCGTTCTCCTCTGGCGTTCGCTGACCCAGTGGCTCGGCGGCATGGGGATCATCGTTATGTCCCTGGCCATCCTGCCCATGCTGGGGGTCGGTGGCATGCAGCTGTTCAAGGCCGAAGTTCCCGGCCCCACGGCGGACCGTCTCAAGCCGCGCATTCAGGATACAGCCAAGCTGCTGTGGGGGGTCTACGTGCTGTTGACCTCGGTGGAGACCGGCCTCCTCATGTTGGGGGGCATGAATTTCTACGAAGCGCTATCCCACTCTTTTTCGACCCTGTCCTCGGGGGGATTCTCCACCCGCAACGCCTCGGTGGCCGCCTACGACAGCGCCTACATCGACTGGGTAATCACCTTCTTCATGTTCCTGGCCGGGGTCAACTTTGCCCTGCACTTTCAGGCCCTGCGCGGCAAACTGCGGGATTTGCACCGCAACGAGGAATTCCTCTTCTATCTTGCCCTTACTCTCGGAGTGACCGCCATTCTCGTCTTTCTCAATCATGGCAGCGTCTACACCTCGCTGGTCGACAACCTGCGCTACAGCGCCTTTCAAACCACCTCCATTCTCACCACCACCGGCTTTGGTACCGCTGATTATGAGACCTGGTCTGTGCTGGCTCAATATCTGTTGCTCTTTCTCATGTTCGTGGGCGGCTGTGCCGGCTCCACCGGCGGCGGCATGAAGGTGGCCCGCATCCTGTTGCTCTTCAAACACGCCATGGTCGGCCTCTACCGCCTTATTCACCCGCGGGCCATCCGTCTCGTCAAACTAAGCGGCCAACCGGTGGACCGGGAAGTCATGCAGGCCATTCTCGGCTTTTTCGCGCTCTATATGGGGCTTTTCGTCTTCGCTTCCTTTCTCATGGCGGCGACGGGAATGGATGTGGTTTCGGCGGGGGCCTCCGTGGTAGCCACTCTTGGCAATATCGGCCCAGGCATAGGGTCGGTAGGACCGGTGGACAATTACGCCCACATCGTCCCCTTCGGAAAACTGGTTCTGACCGCCTGTATGCTGCTCGGACGTCTGGAGATATTTACCGTGCTGGTGCTGCTCTTCCCCTCTTTCTGGCGCAAATAAGGAAAACCGCTCATGAAAAAGACAACTGTCCTTGTCGTCCTGTCACTTCTGCTTTCCCCCCTCTTCGCCGCGGCGGCGGGCATGCGCTGCGACGGCTATGTCATCTCCGAGGGAGCCACCAAGATTGAAGTGCTGCAGAAATGCGGCGAACCATTGCTGAAGGATGTCGTGGGGGAAGAAACGGTCTTCGATTACTTTCTCGGCAGCGGCTCCGCCCGCAAGGTCGTGGTCGAGCAGTGGACCTACGACATGGGTGCGGGCAGCTTCATGCGTATTCTGACCTTCAAGGGGGGAGAGCTGGCCACCATAGAAAATGGCGACCGGCAATAAATAGCCTTTGCAACGAAGAAGGGGGAGCGTATAACGCTCCCCCTTCTCGATTTCTTCCAGCAGGGCAAGGCCCTGTCACTTGATCAGCATGAAGCCCAGTTGCCTTCCCGTCGCTCCCTTGTCCCGGCGATAGGAAAAAAAGAGCTCCCGGTGGCAGCAGGTACATTCCTGCACCGCCGTGATCTGACCGCTCTTCAGTCCCGCCTGCTCCAGCTGAAGCAGACAGCTTTTTTTCAGATCCAGCTGCCAACAACCGAGACTCACTTCTTTGGCAATGTCCCCCCAGAAACCGGAGCCCTGGCGGAAAGCATCCCGCACGGGACGATCAACCTCATACTTGTGGGCGCCGATACCGGGACCAATGGCCGCCAGAAGGTCTTCGACCTGGCAGCCGAAGTTGATCTCCATGGCGCCGATGGTCTTAGCGATGATGCCCGCCGCCGCCCCGCGCCAGCCCACATGAACCACTCCGGCAACTTTACGCTTGGCATCGTAAATCAGGACAGGATAGCAGTCAGCCACCAGCACGCCGACCATGATGCCGGGCTGGTTGGTGATCACCGCATCACTCTCCACGGTGAGAAAATGGGAGAGGTCCGGATTGGGCGCATCGATAATGAGCACATCGGTACCGTGAACCTGCTTGACCGTCAGCAGTTGACGGGGCTGCAAGTCAAAGGCACGGGCGAGGTTGGAGCGATTCCCCTCGACATTGTAAACAGGATCATCGGTATTGAATCCCAGATTCAGGGAATTGTAGGGAGGACGGCTGACGCCGCCGTTGCGGGTAGTGAAGCCGGCCGCGAGGGGAAGACCCTCGGCCCATGCCGGCTGCAGATAGGTGAGCTTGCCCTGGCGTGTCTGTTTCATGGTGAGGCTGTCTCCGTAACTTCTTAAAGATGAGACGCTTCCGACGGGAAAGCGCCCTGTGGTTCATTCCAGAGCACGGCGGGGTGCCCGTGCTTTTCACGCAAAAAGGCGAGGAGGCTCCGCATATCCTCGGGCGGGGCGCTCGCGAACTCCATATACTCGCCACTGGCGGGATGCACAAAGCCCAGCAACCGGGCATGCAGCGCCTGGCGGCCCAGAGCCTGAATCCGCCGCCGCAAGTCGCCATCGTTCAACGATGCGAGGCGGCTGCTGCCACCATAAACAGGATCACCAACGATGGGGTAATTCAACCCGGAGAGGTGAACACGTATCTGATGGGTGCGGCCCGTTTCCAGGGTCAACTCCACCAGGGTGAGTCTGTCCAGCTCAAAACGCTCAAGCACCCGCCAGTGGGTGACGGCCCGACGCCCGGACCGGGCCCGGGTACTCATCTTCTTGCGCTGGGTCGGATGACGGCCGATGGGACTGTCCACCGTGCCCCGGTCTTTCTCGAACAAGCCATGCACCAGCGCGACATAGCGCCGACAGATGGAATGGGCCTTGAACTGGGCTGCCAGCGTGTGATGGGTTTCGTCATCCTTGGTTGCCACCATGACGCCCGAGGTGTCCTTGTCGAGGCGGTGCACAATGCCGGGACGCAACTCGCCGCCGATCCCGGCGAGGTCATGGCAGTGATGCAGCAGCGCGTTGACCAGAGTGCCCTGTTGATGACCGGGGGCCGGGTGGACCACCAACCCCGCCGGCTTGTCAATCACGATCAGGTGGGAATCTTCGTAAAGGACCTTTAGAGGGATTTCCTGGGGAATGGCCTCGACTGGGACGGGGGGCGGCAGGGTCACGACGATTTCCTCCCCTCCCTTCAGCTTCCCTCCCGGCTTGGCGGCGGCACCATTGAGCGTTATCCGGCCATCATCGATCAATTTTTTCAGCTGGGACCGCGTCAGGTCGGGAAGCTGTTCCGCCAGAAAATGGTCCAGTCGCTCGGGCGGTCGTCCCCGTCTGAAGATAAACTGGTGACGTTCGTCCATCTACCAGATAGAACTCTCAATTTTTCCCGCCTGTTTGACCATGACATCGACAATGGCGCGATCATAGAGATGATCCCGGTTGGGGAGGTCGGGCGCAACCCGGGTATAAAAATGTTCCCGACCCTCTGCCAGTTCATCGGCGAGGACATCGAAGAGGTTGTCGTTTTTGATGCCGTCCTTGACCTTCTCCTGATTGTAGAGGGCAATGTCGGAAATGATGGCTCGCGCCAATCGAAACGCGAGATCGGGGTTTTCTACCAGCCTGGCCATGGCTATCTCCTCAAAAGTGTCTTTTTTAAAAGTTCAGGGCGATCAGTGCGTCACCGGGTCCATCAAGGCGCCGGGAAGGCCAGATAGAGGGTGGTTTGACCACGCTGTACCAGCAGAACCACATTCTTGCTTCCCGTCACCTTTTTCGCGGTCCGTTCGAAAGCTGCCGCATCTTTAACCTCTTCGTGATTCACCGCGAGGACGACATCCCCTTCACGGATACCGGCCTGAGCCGCGGCGCTGCCTTCATCGACCTTGACCACTTTCACGCCCGGCGCAGCGGCATTGGACGTGACGGTCATCCCCAGACCCCGGCTCTGCCCGGCGGCTATTTTCGGAGCCGACCCTTCATTCTGGGCTGCGAGTCTGACCTCAAGCTCAATGATCTTGCCGTCGCGCAGCACCTCCAATATTTCGGTTTTGCCGGCTGGGGTGCTGGCGACCAGGAGCTGAAGTTCCCGCACGCCGCGGATTTCCTTGCCGGCAAAGGTCAGCAGAATATCGCCACGCCTTACTCCCGCTGTGGCTGCCGGCGAATCATCAAAGACCTGGTTGACCAGGGCGCCGCCGATCTTGTTTAGACCAAAGGATTGGGCCAGCTCCGTTGTCAGGGGCTGCAGGCTGACACCCAACCAGCCGCGTGTCACCTCACCCTTTTCGATGAGCTGGTCGGCAATCAAACGAGCCAGGTTGATCGGGATGGCAAAACCGATTCCCTGCCCGGAGGCGACGATGGCGGTGTTGACCCCCACCACTTCTCCATAAATATTGAGTAGAGGTCCACCCGAATTTCCCGGATTGATGGAGGCATCCGTCTGGATGAAATCTTCATAGTCCTCGATGCCGACGTTGGTGCGGCCGGTCGCCGAGATAACGCCCACCGTCAGGGTGCGATCCAACCCGAAGGGATTGCCGATGGCCAAAGCCCACTGCCCAACCTTCAGGTCATCCGAATTACCGAGGACGGCGGCCGGCAGATCCTCATTGGCGTCAATTTTAACAACAGCGACATCCGTACGGGGATCACCGCCGATAACAGTACCGTCATAGACACGTTGATCTGAAAGCTTGACCTTGATCTCTTCGGCCCCGCGAATAACATGTTCATTGGTGAGGATAAAGCCATCGGCACTGATGATGACGCCAGAGCCAAGGCTCTGCTCCTTGCGCTGGACAGGGGGATGACTCCGGAAGAACTCCCCAAAAAAATCTTCGAAAAAGGGTGGCAGAACCTCGGTCGAACGGGTCCGGGCCGTGCTGATGTTGACGACGGAGGGGGTGACCTTCTGCGAGACTTCAATAAAAGAGGCCTGCGTGGAGAGAAGCTCCGGGGCCGGCTCTTCCACCGGCGGTCTGGCCTGCTGGTCGCGCACCGAGGTCGCGATGCGGGTCTCCCTTTCCTTCTCTCCGCAGGCGGCCAGAAGCACCGCCAGCAAGGGGAGACAAAGCAGGAAAAAAAGCAACCTTCCGATCATCCCCATGATCATTCCTTTCATCGGCAGGAGTCTCCGGCAGAGTAGCTAAAATCAGGTATGCTGTCAATTATTGTCAGCTTTTGCGCCCAACCCCTCCACGAAATCCAGCAGGTCCTCGTGACTGCCGCGAAAATCGGTGACAAAGCCGTTTTGGGTCCTGTCCTCCAGCCAGGTGTCGACCAGAAAGGTGCGGATCCCCGCCTGCCTGGCCGCCAGGTCATGCTCCGTATCGTTGCCAACCATGATTGTTTCCCAGGGCTGCAGCCCCAACTCCTCCAGCAGAGAGGTGAAATAACGAGGATTAGGCTTGCAATAGCGGCTGTTTTCGTAGCTGGTCACCTGCTGGAAAGGGAAACCGAGAAGTCCCCCCCAGGCCAGGCGGGCATCCACGACGGGTCGGGGGAAGACGGGATTGGTGGCGACCACGACCGTCAGCCCTTTATTGAAACAGACCTGCAGAATATCGCGGGCGACGGGAAGCGGTCGTACATGCTCTTCCAGGTGACCTAGCCCCTCCTGGAAATACCCGGCCAGGCGATGACGATAGAGATCAGGGGAGATGCCCAGCTTCTCTTGAACGGCAAAAAGGTACGCCTCTTCGTTAGTACGGCTGCCGTCATTGCCGCCCAAAAGGCTCCAGGTCGTGCCCAGCAGTACGTCGACCAGCTTTTCCGGCGTTGCCACATCGGCGAAACTCGCCGCCAGACCCTTGAGGTAGGCCGGGATAAAGGCGGACATCTCCACATCCAGCAGGGTACCGTCTAGATCGAAAAATATCCCGCGGACATCAACGAGCTCGGCTGTGTCGGGAAAGGCTTCCATAGGGGTCGTTACAGGCATTTTCATAGCGCCAAGAGTAACATAAATGGCGCGACCGCCGTAAGGGTTTATGTTCCCGCCGGGCTCTTCCTGGCGCCGGAATCACAAATACCTTGACTTGCGCAGGATTCAGGGGGTAAAAATCTGTGCAAAAACAGTGAGGTAAACTGCTCTATGGAAAACATCCGGGATGAGGTGAAAGAGCTTCAAATCGGCCTGAAGATTCGCCGCATGCGTCAGGAACGCCGCATGACCCTGCAGGATCTGGCCGAAGGCACTGGTCTGTCCAAGCCCCTGCTTTCCCAGATTGAAAACGAGCAGGTCATCCCGCCGCTGGCGACTCTGCTGCGCATCTCCAAGGCCTTCAAGGTGGAAATCCACACCTTTTTTCAGGAAGAGGGCGATACGGAAAAATGCATCCTGGTCAGGGCGGGGGAAAGCCGTCAACTGCGCCAGTGGAGCAAGCACGGTGACCCACGCCCCCCCTACAGCTATCATTCATTGGCCTACGGCAAAAAGAACCGGCATCTGGAACCCTTTGTGGTAGAATTTGAGGCCAGACAGTGGCGGGACGATCTGCAGGTAAACCATGATGGCGAGGAGTTCCTGTTTCTACTGGAGGGACAGCTGGAATTCCGCTACGGCGATCAGGTCATGCAGCTCAACCCCGGCGATTCGGTCTACTACGACTCCTCCGAGCCCCATGGCTACATCGCCACCACCGATCTTCCCACCCGAGCCGTGGCGGTGCTCTACTCCCGAAGCTGACCAGGAAACCGTTCCGGTTTCATCGCAGGTTGGCTTGACAATCGCCGGATTTTTTCTAAGCTGTCAAGTCAGGCCAGACACAAAGTCCAGAGCAGACTACCGATCGCCCACTTTTCTGTTCATAAAATGGATATGTTCATACAAAGGAGGTGTCCCATGGCAAAAATTGGCGTCATTCTTTCCGGTTGCGGTGTCTATGACGGCAGCGAAATTTACGAAACCGTCCTCACCCTGCTGGCCATCGATCGAGCTGGAGCCGAAGCCGTCTGCATGGCACCCGACATCCCCCAGATGCATGTCATCAACCACCTCACCGGCGAACCCGTCGCCGGCGAACAGCGCAATGTCCTGCAGGAGGCCGCCCGCATCGCCCGCGGTAAAATCAGCAACCTCAAGGACGTCAAGGCCGCGGACATCGACGCCCTCGTCATACCAGGTGGTTTCGGCGCAGCGAAGAACCTGTGCGATTTTGCCGTCAAGGGGTCCGACTGCACCGTCAACCCCGAAGTGGCGCGGCTGATGCGGGAAATCGTCCAGGCTAAAAAACCCCTGGCGGCCATCTGCATCGCCCCGGCGCTTGTCGCCAAGGTTCTCGGGGAAGACCGTCTTTTACCCGAAATCACCATCGGCAGCGACCAGGGAACCGCCCAGGCCCTTGAGGCCATGGGGGGCAAGCACGTGACCTGCCCCGTGCGGGAAATCGTCATCGACCAAAAAAACAAAATCATCACCACGCCGGCCTACATGCTGGCAGGACACATCAGCGAAGCTGCTGACGGGATCGAAAAGGCGGTAAAGAGCCTCATCGACATGATTTGAGGCGGCCGCCCTGACTTTTCCCCCCGATCCGCTCCGGGCGGGCACCGGCGGTGCCCGCTTTTTTTGTCGCCTGCCTGGTTAACTGAGCGACCGTCCTGAAGGGAGTCCCCATGAAAAACGCCAGCCATGATCCTTCCGGCCTGATGCCACCCGAAAGGGACGCCTGCGCCATTATTTCCTACATCAACAAGGCCGGTCACCCCACCCATGGCAACGTGCAGCGAACCATCGAGGCTCTCATCAAGATGGGACACCGGGCCGGCGAAATCAGCGGTGAAGGGGACGGCTGCGGCATCCTGACCGACATTCCGCGACGTCTCTGGCATGACATTCTGAAGGGGGCTGGCCACAACGGGGACCTTGTCGATGCGAAAGGGTTTGCCATCGGCCATTTCCTCCTGCCCAAAGAGGCTCTCGCCGACGATCCCGAGCTGCAGGAAAAAATTCTGACTCTCTTTCGCGAAGCTGGGGCCCAAATCCTGGTCGAGCGGCCTGGCCCGGTGCGCAACGAGCTTCTTTCGGCCATGGCGCGGCGCACCGAACCCCGTTTCTGGCAGGTGGCGCTGCTGCTTCCTCAACCAAACAAAGCGCCAGCGACCCTCTATCGGCTGCATGCCGACATCGAAGAGCGCTTTCCGGTACACGTCGCCTCTCTCTCCACCCAAATCGCTTCCTACAAAGTGCATGGTGCTCCGGAAATCCTGCCACGCTACTACCCGGAGCTCAAGCGCCGTGATTTTCTGTCGGCAGTCACCATCGGGCACAGCCGTTTTTCCACCAACACGCTACCGACGGTACTGCGGGCCCAGCCCTTCAGCCTGCTCGGGCACAACGGCGAGATCAACACCATCGCCCGTCTGCGCGAAGAGGCCGCCATCCTCGGCATCCCGCTGCCGCCGGGAGGCAGCGATTCCCAGGATCTCAACCGCCTCCTCGAAGGCCTCATTCACCAGGTCGGCCTGACCCTGGCCGAGGCCATGGAGATGGTTTTTCCGCCGATCTTCAGCATCATGGAGACCCTGCCTGAGCCCTTGCAGGACATGTATCGGGTCTTTCGGCGCCTGCTCACCGCCAGCGCCCAGGGACCGGCTGCCATCATAGCCAGGCACCAGGATAGCTGCGTTTTCAGCGTCGACGCCATGGGTCTGCGCCCCCTCTGGGTCGGCGAGACGGAAAAAGAATACTTCGTCTCTTCCGAGGTCGGCGTGGTCCCGCAGGAGGAAATCCTCTCCGACCCCAAGGTACTGGCACCCGGTGAAAAGGTCGCCCTCCAGGTTAAAGCCGGACAGCAGGTCGAGCTGCTGGAACACGACATCTTGCGGCAGGAAGTCTACCGGCTTTTCAGCCGCAGAACCCGTCTAAATGAGCATGGGCAACTGTTGACCCGGGCTCGGGACCTGCAGACCGCTCCGGTGAAAGAGGCGGTCTCCTTTGCCCGCAGCCGCAGCTTCGTGCAGGAGAACCTGCTGACTGCCCTGGCCTGGAAAAAGAGCGATCTGCGCAATCTGGACGACATGGCCCGCAGCGGCCAGGACCCCATCGCCTCCCTCGGCTATGACGGACCTCTGGCGGCTCTGGCCAGCGGCCGTCAGAATCTCTCCGACTACTTCAAGGAACAGGTGGCCGTGGTTACCAATCCGGCCATTGACCGGGAGCGGGAGTCGGAGCATTTTTCCACTCGGGTCTATCTTGGTGCCCGTCCCCGCCTCGGCGGCCGCAAGGGACCGGCTGTCGAACTTGACTCGCCCCTATTGACAGGGGGAGGGCGACAGGCGCCGACCTCTGCCGACGAAGAAGCAGCCAAGGAGCATGGCACCTGCACCCTGGAAGCGCTGCTGCATCACTTCGGCGGTCAGCGTCCCCGCTATCGGGCCCTCTCCTGTAGCCTGCGTCGGGAAGAAACGGTGCAGCAAGCCCTGGAGAGGCTGGCTCAGGAAGCGCTGGCCGCCGCCAACGGTGGCAAACTGCTGCTGCTCATCGACGACTCCCTGGTCTTTTCTTCCACCCGGAGCTTTCTCGACCCCTATCTCGTCGTCGCCAGTCTGCACAAGGCGCTCAAAGAAAACCGCAGCCGCGGCGGGGTCTCCCTGCGAAGCCAGGTCTCCCTGGTGTTGCGCTCCGGCGCAATGCGCAACCTGCATGACCTTATTCTGGCCCTGGGCATGGGTGCCGACGCTCTCTGCCCCTACCTCATGTGGGAAATCGCCACCCAGGAAGAAAAGGGCCTTGTCCACCTGCTGGATGTCCTGAGTAAAGGGCTGGAAAAAGTCATTTCCACCATGGGGACACACGAGATTGGCGGCTACGGCAAATATTTCGCCTCCATCGGCCTGTCTCCCGAGATCGCTGCCATCTTTGAAACACCCGATTTTTGCGGGACCGCTAAGGGAGGTCTGACCCTGGCCAGGCTGGAAGAGGACAACCGCCAACGCGGCACTGTCGCCCGCAGCCAGCAAAAACAGCCGGTACCCGCCCAGTTTCGCCTCTATCCACGCATCTGGAAAATGGTCGGCGCCGTCGCCAAGATGGAGGAGAGCTATGCCGACCTCTCCCGGCTTATTCGTGAACTGGAAACGGAAAATCCCCTTGCCATCCGCCATCTCGTCGATTTCCGTTTTACCCCGGAGCTGACCGTTGATCCCGAAGAGGTCGACGCGACCATCGGCCACCATGATCTGCCCATCCTCATCTCCGCCATGAGTTTCGGCTCGCAGGGGGAGACCCCTTTCCGCATCTACGCCGAAGCGGCCAAGCGTCTCAATATCATCTGCATGAATGGTGAAGGAGGAGAAATTGCCGACATGCTGGGGCGCTATCGCGCCAATCGCGGTCAGCAGATCGCCTCGGGCCGTTTCGGCGTGCACATGGATCTGCTCAATTCCGCCGACTTTCTCGAAATCAAGGTGGGCCAGGGGGCCAAGCCGGGCGAAGGCGGTCATCTGCCCGGTTTCAAGGTCACGGCCAAGATTGCCGCCGCCCGCAATGCCACGCCGGGTGTGGCCCTGATTTCGCCCTCCAACAATCACGATATCTACTCCATCGAGGATCTGGCCCAGATCATCGAGGAACTGCGCACCGCCAATCCGCGGGCCCGTATTTCGGTCAAGGTGCCGGCCGTGGCCGGTATCGGCACCATCGCCATGGGCGTCGCCAAGGCCGGCGCCGACATCCTCACCGTCAGCGGGTACAGCGGTGGCACCGGCGCCGCCCGCAAGCACGCCATCAAGTTCGTCGGCCTGCCGGCGGAGATCGGCGTCCGCGAAGCCCATCGAGCCCTGGTAAGCGCCGGCATGCGCGACCGCCTGGAAATCTGGGCCGACGGCGGCGCCCGCAGCGGACGCGACGTGGTCAAGCTCATGCTTCTGGGGGCCAATCGAGTCGGCTTCGGCACCCTGGCCATGGTGGTCATCGGCTGCACCACCTGTCGTGGCTGCCATCTCGACACCTGCCATGTCGGCATCGCCACCCAGATCGAGAGTGCGGCGGAGGCCGAACAGCGGGGACTCAAACGCTTCGTCCCTCGCGTCCTCGAGAATGGTATCATTTACGAAACAACTTTCTTCCGTGCCCTCGGGCAGGAGATCAAGATCATCACGGCCAAGCTTGGCTTCCACCGCACCCAGGACCTGGTTGGCCGGGCAGAGCTGTTGGCACAGAACCGGGGCCAGGACCAGCTCGATCTCGACGCGCTGCTAGCGCCGACGCCGAGCGACCCCACGCCGGACGTTCTCAACAAGGTGCGCATCATTCGAAAACCTCTCAACTACCTGACCTCCCTCATCTCGTCGCTCGTCACCAAGGCTTTTGACGAGGGCGAAAATCGGGTGCGCTACAACGACGACAGCGCCAGCAGTTCGGACCGGGCTTTGGGTACCTATCTGGCTGGCGCCATGACCCGGGGTACCACCGAGGACCGCTACGGCCCTGAAAAGGAAGTCCTTCTTCATTTCCGCCGTGACTCCATCCCCGGCAACGGCCTGGCTGCCTTCAATATCCCGCGCATCAACTACCGGGTCGAGGGAGGCGCCCAGGATGGTCTCGGCAAATCCGCTCGCGGCGGCAAGATCGTCATTCTGAAAGGAGAGAACCGCAACGGCTTCCGCGTCGGCGGCTCCGTCGGCAAAGGGCTGGCTTACGGCGCCCTCGGCGGCACCTTCCTCATCCAGGGGGACGCCGACAGCCGGGCCTGCATTCGCCTGTCGGGGGCCGATGTGGTCCTGGGAGGCCGCATCCGTCGTCCCCTCGATGACAGCGCCGGCAATATCGCCGGGCGGGCCAACCTCAAGGGATTTGCCTTCGAATATATGACAGCCGGTCGCGTTGTTGTTCTCGGCGACCCCGGACCCTGGATCTGCTCGGGCATGACTGGCGGCGTCGTCTACTGCCATCTCGACGCCGAAATGCACATGACCCGCGAAGCACTGCGGCGGCGGCTGGCCCAGGGCTCTGGTGTGGAAATTCGCAGCCTCGAAGAAGAGGACGTCAACCACATCAATGAACTGCTGATGCAGTATCACCGCGAACTGCTCCACTCGGACCAGATGGAGGAGGCCGACTGGGTGAGCCGCGTCGTTTCCCACTGCCGTACCCGTTTCGTCAAGATCGTGCCGGAGGGAACGCCCCTTCGCCCCGCGACCATGACGGAATAGACCCCTTGTCAAGACGAGGATTTCGTCTAGAATAGATGGGAGATTTTTATCGGCCCCGCCAAACAAAACCCTTGCTTCGGAGGATCGTATTATGGACAAATACCGTTGCCTTATCTGTGATTACATCTATGACCCCGCCGCCGGCGATCCGGAAAACGGCGTCGATCCGGGCACCCCCTTTGAAGAACTGCCGGAGGACTGGGTCTGCCCCCTGTGTGGCGCCGACAAGTCCGAATTTGAAAAAATGTGATCCCGCCAAAGGAGATTTGCTTCAATGGATAGATACATCTGCACCATCTGTGGCTACGTCTATGACCCCGCTCTGGGCGACCCGAGTGGGGGAATAAGCGCCGGTACTTCTTTCAATGATCTCCCAGACGATTGGGTCTGCCCCGATTGCGGCGCCGGCAAAGCCAGCTTTGAAAAGGCCTGAAATCCTCATCTCTGCACGTCCTTTATGATGAGACGATTCTTTACCCTGAGGCCCGGGCGGGTCAGCTACCGCCTGGGCCTCTCTATTCAGGAGCAGCTCCTGCTCGCCCGGCGAGAGGGACAGGAGGACATCCTGCTGCTGCTCGAACATCCACCGGTTATTACGCTCGGACGCCGCGGCCAGGAGAGTCATCTGCTGACTGCCCCCGCCGATCTTGAAAGTATGGGCCTCGCGGTTTTTCACACCGGTCGCGGCGGCGATGTCACCTACCATGGCCCGG
Organism: Desulfuromonas sp. AOP6; assembly: GCF_009731355.2. GTDB lineage: Bacteria > Desulfobacterota > Desulfuromonadia > Desulfuromonadales > SZUA-540 > SZUA-540. The sequence continues at coordinate 426,750 of NZ_AP022810.1, read as the reverse complement.
GACAGCTCATCGGCTATCCCATCGTCGATCTGCAGCCCCTCAACCGGGACCTGCATCTCTATCTGCGACGCCTGGAAGAGATGTTGATCGACACTCTGGCGGCCTTCGCCATCACGGGCCGGCGGGTTGAAGGAAAGACGGGGGTGTGGGTCGGTGAAAAAAAAATCGCCTCCATCGGCGTGGGTGTACGCCAGTGGGTGACCTGGCACGGATTCGCCCTCAATGTCAGCGAGCAGACCGCCGGTTTCTCCCACATCGTCCCCTGCGGGCTGACCGGGGTGGCCATGACCTCGATGGAACAGTTGCTTGGCCGCAGAATCGCCCTGTCTGAGGTCGAGGAGCAGTTGATTCCGGCCTTTGCCAGGGTCTTTGACAGCACGCACGCAGGAGCCTATGAAGCAACGACCTGAACGCAAACCTGACTGGCTCAAAGTCCGGTTCCCCGCCGGGCCTCAGTACGCCCGCATCGACCGCTACCACCGCCAGCAGGGGCTTCACTCTGTCTGCCGCAGTGCCGCCTGCCCCAACCAGGGCGAGTGCTGGAGCCGCGGCGTCGCCACTTTTATGATTCTGGGCGACCGCTGCACCAGAAACTGTACTTTCTGTAATGTGGCCGGTGCCCCCCCCTTGCCCGTCGATGCCGAAGAACCGTTCAAGGTGGCTAGTGCCGCCGCCGAACTCGGTCTGAAACACGCCGTGGTCACCTCCGTCACCCGGGACGACCTGGCCGATGGCGGCGCCGCTCACTTTGCCGCGCTGGTTGAAGCCTTTCGCTCTCTGGCGCCGGGCTGTCGCGTCGAATTGCTGATTCCGGATTTGGGCGGCAATTTGGCGGCGCTGCACACCATCCTGGCCGCGGGGCCGGACATCCTCGGCCACAACATTGAAACGGTACCGCGGTTCTATCCCGAGGTCCGGCAGGGCGCCTCCTATAGCCGTTCCTTGCAGCTTTTACGTGAAGTTACTGGAAAGGCACCTCAGACCCCCCTTAAAACGGGGATCATGCTCGGCTTGGGTGAAGAGGAGGCGGAAGTGGTCGCTGTGCTGCGCGACCTGCGTGACTGCGGCGTCGAACTGCTGACAATCGGCCAGTACCTGGCGCCAAGTCGCAACCATCACCCCGTGCGGCGTTATGTGCCGCCGGCGGAATTCGCCGCCTGGAAAGAGACCGCCACCGCTCTCGGCTTTGCCCATGTCGAGGCCGGTCCCCTGGTGCGCTCATCCTATCACGCTGAAGAACAGTTCGAGGAGTCGCTGCATGTCCGCATCCCCTGATATTCGTGATGTCATCATCCTCGGTTCCGGCCCGGCCGGACTGACCGCCGCCACCTATGCCGCCCGCGCCAATCTCAGGCCGCTGCTGGTTTATGGACAGCAGCCGGGGGGCCAACTCACGACCACGACCAATATCGACAACTTCCCCGGGTTTCCCGAGGGGATAGACGGCAATGAGCTGATGCAGAGGTTTGAAGCGCAGGCGCAGCGGTTCGGCGCTGAATTTCTGCAGGGGCAGGTCACCAGGGTCGAAGTGGGCTGCTGCCCCTTTCGCCTCTGGGTCGGCGAAGATCAACTCACTTGTCGCGCTCTCATCATTGCCACGGGCGCCTCCCCCAAAATGCTGGGGCTGTCCAACGAATGGGACCTTTACGGCCGCGGTGTCTCCGTGTGCGCCACCTGCGACGGCTTTTTCTACCGCGACAAGGAGGTCGTCATCGTCGGCGGCGGCGATACCGCCATGGAAGAAGCCTCTTTCCTCACCCGCTTCGCCCGCAAGGTCACCGTGGTTCACCGCCGCGACAGCCTACGTGCTTCACCGCCTCTGCAGCGGCGCGCCCAGGACAACGACAAGATCAGCTTCCGCCTGAACTCGGTCATTACCGCCATCCAGGGCGACAAAACGCGGGGAGTAACGGGCGTAAACATCCGCAACCTTACCGACGGCCGCGAAGACGCGCTGGACTGTGACGGCCTCTTTATCGCCATCGGCCACCATCCCAACACGGAGCTCTTCAAAGGCCAGCTCGACATGGACAAGGAAAGTTTTCTGGTCACCCGCAATTTCACCGAGACCAACATCCCGGGAGTCTTTGCCGCCGGAGACGTGCAGGATCCCCATTTCCGTCAGGCCATCACTGCCGCAGGTACGGGAGCCATGGCCGCCCTTCAGGCCCAGCGCTACCTGGAGGACCTCAACGACCGGCAGAAACTTTGCTCCCGCCAGTGCACATAGGATTGAAACTTTACCAGCATAACTCACAGGAGACTGGACCACGGCAGCCTGCTGCCGTTACAATGAGAAAAAAACGCAGGGGTTCCTTTCGTTATGATATCCATCGCTCAAGTCCGCGACGCCCTGGCTCCCTATCAGCCCAAACTCTGCGCTGCCGGAGAGAAAACCCAGGCCGCCGTCGCCCTCCTTCTCTGGCAGAGCCGGGAAGGACTCAAAATTCTTTTCATCGAACGGGCTCGGCATGAGCGCGACCCCTGGTCAGGGAATATCGCCTTTCCCGGCGGACGCCTTGATCCTAACGACCGCGACCTGCGCCATGCCGCCGAGCGTGAGACGCTGGAAGAGATCGGGCTTGATCTGTCAGAGGCGGAGTTCCTCGGACGCCTTGACGATGTCACCGGAGCGGTTCTTCCCGTACAAGTCGCCTGCTTCGTTTACCACCTTCCCCATGCCGGCCCTTTCACGCTCAACCACGAGGTCAAAGAAGTTTTCTGGTTCCCCATCACCGAACTGGTCAACCCGCGGCGCCATACCCAAACCAACATCCGCTGGAATGCGCGCAACCGGGCTGTGCCCTCCATCGATCTGCTGGGCGAGGGACGTCCGGTGCTCTGGGGCCTGACCTTTCGCATGGTTAAACAATTACTCAAGCGCCTGCTCGACCATCATCCTGACCTTGCCCAGAGGGCCGCCGGTTCCAAAGCTACCCACAGCTGATACCCATCCCCCACCCATCCAAGGATCGAACTCATGTCCCCTTTTGATACCTATCTGCAACTGCGCGACAAGGTCGACACCCTTTGCCGACAGATTGAAAAGGCTCACACCGACGCCATCTCCTGCCAGGCTGGTTGCGATAGCTGCTGCCTGGCATTGACCCTCTTTCCCGTGGAGGCCTATGCCCTGGCCAAGGCAGTCGCTGCCCAACCGGAGACTGTCCGGGAAAGACTACGCGGGCGGGGACGCAAAGTTGGCGACAATGGGGCTTGCCCGCTTCTGGAAGAGGGACATTGCCTTCTCTATGGCGATCGCCCCATCATCTGTCGCACCCATGGCCTGCCAATCCTCCTACGCGAACCCGAGGGAACACGCGTTGATTTCTGCCCTCTCAACTTTGTTGGGTACGACAGCCTCACCGGCAGTTCCCTCATTGACCTGGAACGCCTCAACGAGCTGCTGGCCGCCATCAATCACGACTTCGTCACCCGAAACTTCGGACCGCAGGCACTACCTGACCGCATCGCCATAGGAGAGGCCCTGCGGCTGCCATGGCCACCCCGTGCGGCGGGCAAAACATCCTCCTGACCTGGCGCACACAGCGGGGAACAAAACCGGCCCGTTCATTTTTTTCATTTGTTCACAATTTTCATACTCTCTTAATTCCTGGCAGAAGGCACCCCGGCAACAGGCTGGACGCAGATAGGTTTTCATGCTACTTTGGCGCTCTGACTCGCCTTCGATTCCCGACCAGAAATCCACTACGTGTTAGGACGAGGTACTTGCCGTGACTATCCTGTCAGCCACCCTGCTGCTCCTGTTTGTCATGGACCCCATCGGCAACATCCCCCTTTTCCTTACGGCTCTCAAGGATGTCCCCCCCGAGCGGCAGAAGAAGGTCATCATCCGGGAGCTGTTCATCGCCCTGCTGGTTCTGGTGCTTTTTCTGTTTCTCGGTAAGTTTCTGCTGCACGCGCTCAACATCTCGGATCCAACGCTGACCGTGGCCGGCGGCATCATCCTGTTCATGATCGCCATCCGCATGGTCTTTCCCTCGCCCAGCGGACTCTATGAGGTGCCTATCGCTATCGACGGCGAGCCTTTCATCGTGCCCCTGGCCATTCCTTTTATAGCTGGCCCTTCAGCCCTGGCCTCCGTAGTCTTCATCATGAACCGGGACAGCACGCGCTGGCCCGAATGGCTGCTGGCGATTTTCATGGCCTGGCTCATCACCGGCACCATCCTTTCTTTTTCTACCAGTCTCAACCGCTGGCTGGGTAAAAGGGGGATTATCGCGATTGAACGACTGATGGGCATGATCCTGACAACCCTAGCTGTACAGATGATCATGGGTGGTGTCAGCCAGTATCTGAGGCCGATACTGAGCCCTTAAAACGTCCCTTTCTAGATCTTGCCGCATCACTCCAGGGTTTTGGGGTCGAAGCGTTTGCATGCCTTTTGCCGCCTGTTATAATTCTGGAATTGACCGTGCCCTACACAGGTTCCTTCAGCTCCCAACAATAGCGTCCCTTTAATCCCGGCGGATATTCATGACCTTTCTCGACAACGCCAGTCCCGACTATTTCGAGGCCCAATACACTCTCTGGAAACAGGACCCGCGGCAGGTCCCCCGACAATGGCAGATCTTTTTCGAAGGGTTCGACTTGGGGCGCACCCAAGAGGCGGACACAGGATCTGTCGGTGAGTGCCATGCCCTGGAGCTCAAGCAGTCCGCCGTTCAGTCCCTCATGTATCGCTATCGTTCCATTGGGCATCTGCTGGCCTGCACGGATCCCCTTAATCCCTGCCCGCTGTCCCATCCTCTGCTGGATCTTGAAACCTTCGGCCTGGACGATAATGACCTGACCCGGGTGTTTCACACCAAAAGGTTTTTGAAGGAAAGTGCCTCGCTGAAAGAAATTCTCGAGACCATGCAGGAGACCTACTGCCGCTCCATCGGGGTGGAATTCATGCATATCCAGGATCCGGCCGAACGCCAATGGCTCATCGACCGAATGGAGAGCTGCCGTAACCGCCCTTCCTTCACGCCGACCGAAAAAAAGGCCATCCTGCAGAAACTGCAGCAGGCCACCCTGTTCGAGAACTTTCTGCATCGCAAGTTCCTCGGGCAGAAACGCTTCAGCCTGGAGGGGGGAGAGATCATCATCCCCTTACTCGACCGCTTTATCCACCGAGCGGGCGCTTTGTCCCTCAAAACCCTGGTCCTGGGTATGGCCCACCGCGGACGTCTCAACGTGTTGGCCAACAACTTTCACAAACCGCTGGAAAACATCTTCGCCGAATTCAAAGACAACCTGGAGTACGAATTCGTCGGTGAAGGCGACGTCAAATACCACAAGGGCTTCTCCATCGACCATGATTTCCCCGACCAGGGGAGTCTGCATCTGAGCATGGCCTCGAACCCGAGTCACCTGGAAGCAGTGAACCCCGTCGTCGAAGGCAAAACCAGGGCACGGCAGGAGGCCCTCGGTGAGGGCGGCGCCAAGCTCGTCCTGCCGGTGCTACTCCATGGCGATGCCGCCTTCGCCGGTCAGGGGATGGTCGCGGAGACCCTCAACCTCTCCCAACTGGAAGGTTACAGTACCGGCGGCACGGTGCATATCGTCCTCAACAATCAGATCGGCTTTACCACCGCCCCCGCCGACGCCCGTTCCACCCACTATGCCACGGACATGGCCAAGATGCTCATGGTCCCCATCTTCCATATTCACGGGGAAGACCCCGAAGCCGCCGCCTACGTAGCCGATTTGGCCCTCGACTACCGGCAGCGCTACGGCCGGGATGTCATCCTCGAAGTCATCTGCTACCGCCGGCATGGACACAACGAGGGGGATGAACCCTTTTTCACACAGCCGCTCATGTACGAAAAAATCAAGGAGCGGCCGCCTGCCCACGAGATCTATGCTGCGCGTCTGCAGGAGGAAGGCCTCCCTCCTGAGGAAATGGAGGCTATGGCCGACAGTTTCTCTCAGCGACTGGAGGAGGCCCTTGAAAAACCGGGGAAGCGAGCCGATGCCGGTTTCCGGGGCAAATGGAAAGATATCGCCCGCGACTACACCCCGGCACCTGTCCAAACCGCCCTCGCCGCAGACACTCTGCAGGATATCGCCCGCCGACTGGCCCAGATCCCCGACGACTTTACACCGCACCCCAAAGTCGCGACTCTGCTGCAGAAACGGCTGGAAGCCATCGAGGCGGGAGAAGAGATCGACTGGGGCAACGCCGAGCATCTGGCTCTGGCCACCCTGCTCAGCGAAGGCATGAGTGTGCGCCTTTCCGGCCAGGACGTGCGTCGGGGCACCTTCAACCACCGCCACGCCGTGCTGGTCGATGCCAAAAACGCCAAAACATTTATGCCCCTCGCGACCGTCGCCGCAGACAAGGCGGCCTGCCGCATCTACAACAGCATGCTCTCCGAAGCGGCGGTGCTCGGCTTCGATTACGGCTATTCCCTGGAGACACCTTACGCCCTGACCATATGGGAAGCCCAGTTCGGCGATTTCGCCAACGGCGCCCAGGTCATCATCGATCAATTCATCGCCAGCGGCTCCTCCAAGTGGGATCGGCACAGCGGCCTGACCCTGTTCCTCCCTCATGGTTTCGAGGGGCAGGGGGCCGAACACTCCAGCGCCCGCATCGAACGCTTTTTACAGCTGTGCGCCGACCACAACCTGATGGCGAGCAACCCCAGCACCCCGGCCCAGTTCTTTCATCTCCTGCGCCGGCAGGTGCTGCAGCCCTTCCGACGACCCCTGATTGTCTTCACCCCCAAGAGCCTGCTCAGGCACCCTGCCTGTCGCTCAAACCTGTCCGCTTTTACGCAAGGGCACTTCGAGGAGTTTCTCCTGACGGCCACCAAGCCTAAGAAGGTCAAAACCCTTCTTTTCTGCAGCGGCAAAATTTTCTATGAATTGCAGGAGAAACTGGAGTCAGGGGGGGATGAATCCATTGCCCTGGTGCGCGTCGAACAGCTCTACCCCTGGGTGGAGGAGCGCCTAGGGGAGCTTTTGGCTCCCTTCGACAAACTGGAACGGGCGGTCTGGGTTCAGGAAGAGCCCCGCAACGCCGGCGCCTGGGAGTTTGTGCGGCCGCGGCTGGCGAAGGCCACCGGCCTGGAGCCTGACTATATTGGCCGTGACCCGGCGGCGGCTCCCGCCGTTGGTTCCCATCGCCTGCACAAGAAAGAACAGGAGGAGATTATCGAAGCGGCCTTCTCCATCTGAACGGCAGACGCACCCTCGGCCAGACTGTTATGATTTCAACCACGCACTCCCGGAGATTCCCATGAAAATTACAGTTCCCGAAATAGGCGAATCCGTGTTTGAAGCGGTCGTTGGCAAATGGCACAAAAAAGACGGGGACTTCGTCCGCAAAGACGAGGTGCTGCTTGAACTGGAGACCGACAAAATCAATCTTGAAATCCAGGCGGAAGCTGATGGGTCCCTGGCTATCGGCGCCCAGGAAGGGGAAACGGTGAAGGTCGGCGGCGCCCTGGGCAACATCGATGAGAAGGCTTCGTCACCGCCGAAGACCGATCAGGAAACCTCTGCGGACGACGAAGAGAAAAAGGAAGAAAAACCCAAGGCAGCGGAGGACAAACCGCCTGCGGTCAATCCGGCCGCCGCCAAGATGGCCAGAGAGAGAGGCATCGACCTCGACACCGTCTCCGGCAGTGGCCGGAACGGCCGCATCACCGTCGACGACGTCCTGCAGGCCAGCAACGAGAATAAAAAGGAGCAGGCGCCTTCGCCTCCCAAAAAAGAACCAGCCGCCGCTCCCCGTAAGGAACCCGCCGCCGAGCCCGAAGAGAGCGGACGCACCACCCGCAAGCGCATGAGCCCGCTCCGCAAGAAGATCGCGGAACGGCTCGTTGCCGTGCGACAGCAGACAGCCATGCTCACCACCTTCAACGAAGCGGACATGAGCCGCATTGACGCTCTGCGCCAGAAGCACAAGGAAGCCTTCCGTGAAAAACACGGGGTCTCTTTGGGGCTGATGTCCTTTTTCGTGAAAGCCTGCGTCGAGGCTCTCAAAGCCTTCCCCGAGGTCAACGCCCGCATCGATGGTGAGGACATGGTCTTCCAGCACTTCTACGATATCGGCATCGCCGTCGGCTCTGAGCGAGGCCTTATTGTGCCAGTCCTGCGCCATGCCGACGGGCTCAGCTTTGCCGGCATCGAGCAGGGCATCCAGGAGCTGGTCGACCGCATTCAGAACAACCGCATCACCCTCGACGAGTTGGAAGGGGGCACTTTCACCATCAGCAACGGGGGCATTTATGGCTCCATGCTCAGCACCCCCATTCTCAACCCCCCGCAAAGCGGCGTTCTCGGCATGCACGCCATCGAAGAGCGGGCAGTGGTATGCGATGGCAAGGTCGTCATCCGGCCCATCATGTACCTGGCCCTGAGCTATGATCATCGCATCATCGACGGGAAACAGGCGGTCCAGTTCCTGCGCAAGATCAAGGAGGTTCTCGAAGAGCCCGAAGAGCTGCTCTTCGAGCTCTGAACCGTCTTTGCATCCCGTAACCCGAGAGCCCCATAAGGAAATGATTCATGAGTGAAGATATGTTTGACCTGATCGTTATCGGCGCCGGCCCCGGCGGTTACGTGGCCGCCATCCGCGCTAGCCAGCTCGGCCTTAAAGTCGCTGTTGTGGAAAGTCGGGACACCCTTGGTGGCGTCTGCCTGAACGAAGGCTGCATCCCCAGCAAGGCCCTGCTCGAGTCCAGCGAACTCTTTGCCCTGGCCCGGGACCGGTTTGGCGACCACGGCATCGAGATTCAACCGCCCAAGCTCGATATGGAAAAAATGATGGCCCGTAAGGATGAGGTGGTGCAAAAACTCACCGACGGCGTCGCCTTTCTGTTTAAGAAGAACAAGATCAAGCGTTTCAGGGGCAAAGGTCGTCTGCTGGAAACCGAGGATGGCGCTGCCGGACACCAGGTTCGCGTTGAGGGCGAAGGGAAAGACGAGGCTCAGCAGATACGCGGCCAGAAAGTGTTGCTCGCTACCGGCAGCACCGCCACAGAACTCCCCGACCTCCCCTTCGACGACGATCTCGTTGTCAGCGCCCGCGAAGCGCTGTCCTTCGGCCTGATTCCCGAACATCTGCTGGTGGTGGGCGCCGGCTTCATCGGCCTTGAACTCGGTTCCGTCTGGCTGCGCCTTGGCGCCAAGGTCACCGTGGTGGAAATGCTCCCCCACATCCTGCCCCATTCAGACCGCAAATCGGCCGACCAGATCCTGAGATCCCTCAAAAAGCAGGGGATGGAGTTTCTGCTGGAGAGCAAAATTGTCGAGATTAAAGAGAAGCATGGGCGGGCTACTGCCACCATCGAGGGCAAGAAAGGACCAAAAGAGGTTCTTTGCGACCGCATCCTCGTGGCCGTAGGACGCCGACCACTCACGGAAGGCCTGGGACTCGACGAGGTCGGTGTGGAGCAGGACGAGCGCGGCCGCATCAAGGTGGATGACGACTACCAGACGAACGTGCCTGGCATCTACGCCATCGGCGACCTCATACCTGGACCCATGCTGGCCCACAAGGCTTCAGAAGAGGGTGTGGTCTTTGCCGAACGCCTGGCCGGGCAGCAGTCCCGGATCGAGTATGATGAAATCCCTGGGGTCATCTACACCTGGCCGGAAATGGCGTCGGTGGGCAAGACGGAGGAAGAACTGAAAGAAGCCGGCATCGACTATGCGGTGGGAAAGTTTCCTTTTTCAGCCAACGGCCGCGCCCGCTGCCTTGACGAAACGGACGGTTTCGTCAAGGTGCTGGCCAAGCCGGACAGTGGAAAAATTCTCGGCATCCACATCGTTGGCCCCAGGGCTTCCGATCTGATCGCCGAAGCAACGGCAGTCATGGCTTTCGGCGGCAGCAGCCGGGATATCGCCCTGATGATTCACGCCCACCCCACCCTGTCGGAGGCGGTAAAAGAAGCGGCCCTGGCCGCCAACGGCGCGGCTATTCATGCCTGATCGGCTGGGAGCTCTGAGGGCGACAACCGTTAGTTCGGGCTCGTCGGCACAGAGGTTAAGCCCAGGCGGGAAGAGGCAGAGGAGAAACGGCTGTAGTAGTCCGTCATGTCTTCGAGAATACGGGTCGACTCCTTGACCTGGCGAACCAGCTCTTTGAAGGCGCAACCTTCCCAAGGGGATTTTGCATCGACATTGATCCGCTGGGGATTCTTTTTGGTGGTCATGGAGCGGTTGGGCCCATCGGACACGAGCAGAACCCAGGCATCGGCATAGTCACTCTCCACTATGGCATCGCACAGGAGCTTCTTCTGCTCCACCAGCAGAATGCGGGCACCGAACATCCCCGCCAGACGTTCAATGGCCTCGCGATGGCGGCCCATGGTTTCGTAAGAGCGCCCCGTGTCGCCGATATCGACGAAGATGGCTACCTTGGCACTGCGAAACTTCTCATAATCGACCAATGCTTCTGAACGGATCATCACTCTACCCTCATTTTCATTTAGTAAGACTTTATCGCCGGCAGAATTACATACTAGCGGCAATTTCTGTCTTGGCAAGGCACGGCTGCATTTCTAATCGTGTGCCTGACTGAGGGGAATCACCAGGACGGGTCGCGTTGACTTGCGCAGGACCTTCTCGGCCACGCTCCCCAAAAAGGTGTACTTCAGCGCACCCTTGCCATGACTGCCCAGAACAATGAGATCGGCGTCCATGCGGTCCGATGTCTCCAGGATAAGCCCCACGGCATGGCCGTGATGGATTTCGATGGCGGCTATCCGTTCAAGGTCTTCCGGATGGTCGGCCAGCTCTTCTTCGGCAAAGATCTTCAGCTTCTGGCGAATCGTCTCGCTCACCTCCTGCTTGTGCTCCAGTTCTAAATCCGCCAGTTTACTCTCTCCCATGACCGTGGAAACATAGTTGAGCACCGCCGGATCCATCTCGGGCATGACATGCAGCAGGTGAATACGGGCGTCGTGACAACGCGCGATGCCGACCGCATGGCGGAAAGCCAGCGTTGCATTGGAAGTCAGATCTGTCGCGTAAAGGATGCTTTTGTACTGGGGTATCATAACGCCTCCTTGCCTGCCGCCGACACCTTGGGAACGCGTATTTTCTGCAGGGCAAAAATCCCTCCCCACAGAGCCAGGCCCACGAGATAACTCATATAATGATTGCTTATGCCGACGTAGCTGGCAAAGAAGCCGGGGCGGAACATGATGAGCGCCACACCGAGCAAAAGAATGATTTCATACCAGCGGGTCCGCACCAGAAACCAGCCTTGTGTGGCCGAAGCAAAGGCAAACATGCCGACACAGGTCATCCCGAAGATGTAGAGGGAAAGGCCGATGCCGTCCACCCCGATCAGCAGCATGTCGGTATTGAAGATGAACATGAAGGGGAGAATCGCCGTGCGGATATCGTACATGAATCCCTGTAGCCCCGTCGGTATGGGATCCGACTTGGCGATGGCGCTGGCGGCATAGGCGGCAAGACCGACAGGTGGCGTGTCATCGGCCAGGATGCCGAAATAGAAGACAAAGAGATGGGCCGCGATCAGAGGCACCTCGAAACCCTGCCAATCGGCAATGGTCACCAGGGCAGGAGCCGTCAGGGAAGCCATGACGATGTAATTGGCTGTGGTCGGCAGTCCCATACCCAGGATAAGGCTGGCCACAGCCGTAATCAGCAGCATGAGGAAGATATTGCCCATACTCAGGGTATCGATAATGTCGGTAATCAGACCGCCGAGTCCCATGGTGACCACCCCGACGATGATACCGGCCGCGGCGGTGGCAATGGCCACGCTGACCATATTGCGAGCGCCGGAGACCATCCCCCCCAGGATTTCCAGGACGCCGAGCCTTATCCCCTGCCCAAAGCTGATACCAAGCTTCTTGCGGCCGATGGCACGCTGGAAGAGCATGATCACCATCAGCACCAGGATGGCTCGAAAGGCAGCCAGATCGGGGGAATGCCTCGGGATGATGAGCTCATAGAGGAGCATGAAGATGGGGATGAGGTAGTGCAGACCCTGACGCAGGATTTGGAAGAAGACCGGTAATTCCTCTTTACTCAGCCCCCGCATGCCCAACTTGCCGGCCTCCAGATGGGTCAGCCAGAACAGGGCGGCGTAGGAGGCAAAGGCGGGTACCGCCGCGGCCTTACAGACTTCGAGGTAGGAGATATTGACGTACTCGGCGATAATAAAGGCCGCTGCTCCCATGATCGGCGGCATCAACTGGCCGTTCGTCGATACGGCCACCTCGATGGCCGCCGCCTTTTTAGCCGGATAGCCGACTTTTTTCATCAGGGGAATAGTGAAGGTACCGGTGGTGACGACGTTGGCGATACTGGAGCCGGAGACGATACCCGTGAGACCGCTGGCCAGAACCGCCGCCTTGGCCGGCCCTCCCTTATAGCGGCCGAGCAGGCTCATGGCGAGGTCGATGAAGAACTTGCCGGCCCCCGCCTTTTCCAGCATGGCTCCGAACAGAACAAACAAAAAGACGATGCGCGCCGAGACGCTCAGAGGGATGCCGTAAATCCCCTCGGTGGTCAGGGAAATCTGGCTGACATAGCGGGAAACGCTGACCCCCTTGAAAGCAAGGAAGTCCGGCATATACTGCCCGAAAAAGACATAGGCAGTAAAGACCGAGGCAATTACCGGCAGGGCCGGGCCAATCACCCGCCGCGCTGCTTCCAGCAGGATGAGGACCAGAAAGATACCAACCACGATGTCGCGCTGACTGGGGCGGCCCACCCGATTGGCTATCCCATCGTAATCCAGGGCAATGTAGAGGGCCGCCAGGGTGGCCAGCAGAGCGATGATAAAATCGCCGACGGGAATCTTGTGCTTTTCACCCAGCCAGCGCAACCCGGGCACGTCGATATCGCGACGGAAGGTCGGATAGGACAGAAAGACGATGGCCATGGCAAAGGCCAGATGAATGGCGCGGATGTAGGTGGAATCGAGCAGCAGCCAGCTCGACAGGGAGAGCTGAAAGAGGGACCAGGCCAAGGCGATGGCCGGTACCAGATAGAGGGTCCACCCCTGCAGACGGCGCAGACCGAGTTCCTCCTCTTCCTTCATGCGCTGGGCCGCGGCCAAGCCTTCGTCATGAACTTCCTGGGGAGTTTCCGTCATAGATTCACTCGCTCATGAATAGAGATGTCCTTCACCATCCCCTGTCGGCAAGGGCAGCGGCCGGAACGCGATTATACCCGGTTCCGGCCGTAACAGATCACTGAAGCAGACCGACTTCCCTGAAATACTTCTCGGCGCCCGGGTGAAGAGGCGCCGAGAGCCCCTGCAGCATGTTTTCACGAGTCAGAACGCCCAGAGCCGGATGAAGGTCGCGCAGTTCATCGATATTTTCGAAGACCTCTTTGGTGATGGTGTAGATGATGTCTGCCGGCACATCTGCGGAGGTACAGATAGTGGCCTTGACACCGAAGGTGGGCACGTCCTCCTTATTGACGACGCCGGGATAGGGGCCCACCGGAATCGTCGCTGGAGCATAGTAGGGCTGGTCGGCGGTCAGCTTGGCAACCAGGGCCTCATCGACGGGCACGAAATTGACCTTGCGGGCGCCGGCGACGGCCTCCTTGATCGACCCGTTGGGATGCCCCACGGTATAGAAGAAAGCGTCGATGCGACCGTCCTGCAACATGCTGGCCGCTTCGGCAGGCTTGATCCCTTCGGCCTGGAGATCCTTGTCCACATCAATGCCCGCCGCCTTGAAAAAGTCCATGGCATTCACGCGTTGGCCGGTGCCGGGAGCACCGATATTGACGATCTTCCCTTTGAGATCGGCCACGGAGCGGATGTTTTTGTCCTCTGCGGCCAGAATGGTCACCGCCTCGGGATGGATGGCGAACATGGCGCGCAGCTTCTTCTGCGGAACACCATCCCACTCCCCTTTGCCGTTATAAGCCTGCCACTGCAGATCGGACTGGACCACTCCCATCTCGAGATCACCGTTCATGAGGGCGTTGACATTGAAAACCGAACCACCGGTGGACTCGACGGTCATGCGCAGGTTGTATTCCCGGCGCTTCTTGTTGATCAGCTTGCTGATGGCACCCCCCGTCGGGTAGTAAACTCCGGTAACTCCTCCGGTTCCAATGGTGACATACTGGACGGCCAAGGCATCGCCCCCGACAAAAACCAGCAGCGCCAGGGCAAGAATCCACACGGACAGTTTTTTCATACCGCTTTTCCTCCTTGATGGGTTTTAGACATGCGTCAGGACAAAGAAGGGCCTCGCGCCGATCGCCTCCATTCCTCGTGACGGGCGACCACAACGCGTCGGAAAACTTTTTCAGTATAACGGATGAGCTGATTTTGGCAAAAAAAGAGCCCCAAAGGCTATAGAAACGCCTCTGGGGCCGGGGAGCGGAAGGATCAGAAGGAATTGATGCGGCGGATGAAGGCTTTGAGCAGGCCGAAACTGCGCCGATTGAACTCGAAGGCCAGGCGGGGCAGACTGAGAAGATCCGGCTCGTCCTTTTCCTCTGGAAAAGCCTCGGTCAGGCGCAGCGAACTGCCGGGTTCGATGATCTCGCTGAACTCGCCCTGAAGCGTGGCGAGCTGCTCTTCGCTGAGGGTCTTGTTCAGACGGATGATCAGGGTGTCCTTGACGAAGCGGCTGGAGTGGTAGACCCGATAGAATTCGTCAATAACCTGCACGGCCTCCTCGACATCACGGGTAATGGTGAACAGGCTGAAATCCTCACCGGAAATAAGGCCGCGCTTGAGGAGGATTTTTTTGATAAACTGGAACCAGTGTTCCCAATAATCACCGTTGTCATCGTCGATGAGCACCAGGGGGATGGGGGGATTTTTGCCCGTCTGCACCAGGGTCAGAGTCTCCATGGCCTCATCGAGGGTGCCGAAGCCGCCGGGAAAGAGGGCCACCGCTTGGGCTTCCTTGAGAAAAGCGACCTTGCGGTTGAAAAAATATTTATAGGTGATGACGTTTTTACTGTTCTCCATTACCGGATTGGTGTCCTGCTCGAAAGGAAGGCGGATATTGACAGCGAAGGAGTTCTCCGCTCCGGCCCCTTCATTGCCGGCCTGCATGATGCCGCCGCCACCGCCGGTGATGACCATGTAGCCGAGCTCGGCCAGTCGTCGGGAAAACTCGACGCACTTCTGATAGATCGGTTCGCTGGGCTCGGTGCGGGCCGAACCGAAGATGGTCACCTTCTTACGCTGGCGGTAGGGACCAAAGACCTTGTTGGTGTAGCGCATCTCCTTCATGGTGGTGCGCATGAGTTTGAGATCGGCCAGGTAATCAGTCTCCTGCCCGGCCATCAGGGAGCTGAGAATCATCTCGCGAACCAGCCCGGGGTGATGCACATCGACACGGCGGAGCAGATCATCAATCATGTCGTCCACCTCGCCGTTGGCGCGGCTGAAATGTAATTCCATCAGTATCCCTCCTCGGCCCGACGGGGCCTTTAAAAATTAACGCCCTGACCAGTTAAGAGGTCTTGCGGGCCAGGAAGGCCTGGCCCGCCAGGCGCTCCTGCCGAATAAAAAGTCCGCGCAGACTGGCGCCGGCATAACGCACATCGAACTCATTATAGAGATCGCGCAAACGGCTTTCAATAGTGTAGAACTGCTCCCGATCCCCAGGAGTCATGCGGTCCTCGACCCGTTCGCAATTGAAAGTCACACAATTGAACGGTCGAAAGCCCGCTGGCAACAGACAGCCGGTCTGGCCTAAAAAAGGGCAGGGAGCCGTAAAATCCGGATGGGGGACAGGTCTCTCCGCCCGCAGGAGTCCCAGCAGATTGACCAGGGTGAGATGATTTTTGCCGCAGTCGCAGCAGGCCCCCAGACAATCGGTACAGCACTGCGCACCCCCAGCCTGGAGAAAAAGGACCTGGAGCTGTTCCTGAAGATAAGCGATGCGCTGCAGACGGCTGTCCATCCAGTCCCGCTCCTGGGGGGAAAGTTGGGAAAACTCTGCCTGAACTGTGTCGACAATAAGGGACCAGCGCGGATACATGTCGGAGCAGGAAGTCATCTTCGTCCTGAAAAAGAAACGACACGGCCGGAAAAGGACGTGCCGTTTACTTAAAAATAGGCTGGAGAAGGCCGTAAGCCGGGTTCTGTTCCCTGCGGCGGTTCCCCGCGGCAGGGTGATGATCATTCCTCTAGGGCTGCCGTTGCCGACAGTCTCAAGCAACCGAACCCGGGAGCTTCGGACGGGCCGCCCTCAAACGCTCCCCTATTTGGTCTTGCTCCGGATGGGGTTTACCGAGCTTCCGACGTCACCGCCGGAACTGGTGAGCTCTTACCTCACCCTTTCACCCTTACCCGTCTTCGCCGAAGCGCGGACGGGCGGTCTCCTCTCTGTGGCACTTTCCCTGGGGTCACCCCCGGTCCCCGTTAGGGACCATCCTGCCCTGCGGAGCCCGGACTTTCCTCCCGCTCCCGAAGGAGCCAGCGATCATCTGTCCTTCTCCAGCCGTTTGCCATTATCGATGTCTTTTCCCGAAATGACAAGACGTTATCTGGGCAAGACGTACAGGAGGCGATTGCAGTGGGGACAGCTCTGGATCTCGGCGGCCGTATACAGGTTGTTGAAAAGCTGCGGCGGCAGATGCATGTTGCAGCCCAGGCAGGTCTCGTTGCGTGCTTCCACGACGGCAATACCGCCCCGCCGTTCAAGCAGCATCTGGTAGCGCTTGCGCACGGTGGTGGAGAGTCCTTTGAGCAAGGCTTCCCGCTGGACTCCTTTTTCTTGGAGGACGCCGTCGAACTCGGCCATGGCGGCATCGATTTCGGCATTGCGGGCACTGGTTTTCTCCTGCAGGGAGCCCAGTTCCTCCGTCTTTTCTTCCTGGTCCCTGGCGAGCACGTCGATCTCGGCGTCCTTGCGCTGGATACTGTCAAGAAGTTCCTTGTTCATCTTCTTGGCGGTATCGACCTCCTTAAGGACGGCCACGTACTCCTTCTGGGTCTTGATGGCCGGCAGACGGCCTTCGGCCTTCTGCACGTTGTCCTGCTCCTGAGCAAGCGCCTGCTGCAAAGCGGCCCGCTCCTTCTTGAGGGCGTCGATATCGCCGTCGAGTTTGTCCACCATGGCCTGGATACGAGCCAGCTCCTCGCCACTGACCTGCTGCTCGTCTGCGAGCACCTGACGCTTATGGCGAATACCAATGAGTTCCTGATCCAGCTCCTGCAGATCTTTAAGCTTTTCCATCTTTTCTTGCACCTTCCTTACCTCCCGGTTGAGACTTCAGGTTGTTTCTTGACGGCGAAACGGCTGAGACAGGGAAGGGGAGTCAGACCGTGGTAAACGGATCCCCCTCCCCCTCCATTTCTATGAATTCGACTTCCAGTTTTTTCTTAATCGCTTCCTCTTTGAGTACCCTGGCCAGATTCGGCACCATAATCCGTTCGGTGCCGAAGTGGCTGGCATCAATGAGCGCCATATTCAGACTTTCGGCCTGGCGCGCCTCATGATACTTCACATCACCCGTCACCAGCACGTCGGCCCCCTGGCGTTTGGCCTCGCTGAGCAGGGAAGCCCCACTGCCGCCACAGACCGCGACCTTGACAATGCGGTGCTCGGCGTGACCGACGAGACGTAGCGACGAGAGGCCAAGGCCCTGCTTGACGCGTTCAGCCAAACTCGCGAGGGTGGCCGGTTCCGACAGGCGCCCGATCCGGCCCAGCCCGATGTCCGCCGGGCTGTTAAGTAGCGGAACAAGATCATAGGCCACCTCCTCATAGGGATGGGCCTTGATCATCTTGCTGACGACTTTGTTCACCGACTCCCGGGGCAGCACGACTTCCAGTCGCAGTTCATCGACCCGCGCGGTCTCGCCGAGGGTACCGATGAAAGGCTGCGCGCCTGAACCCGGGCGGAAACTGCCCTGCCCTGCACTGCGGAAAGAGACACGGTCATAGCGTCCGACCTGACCGGCACCGGCGGCGAAGAGAGCCTCCGAAACCACCTCTTCATGGCCACTGGGCACAAAAACCACGAGCTTGACCAGACTGCCCCCCAAGGCGAGGGGAAGGACCTGCGTCAATTGCAGGGTGCGGGCGAGCCAATCGTTTAGGCCGTCACGTCCCCTGTCCAGGTTGGTATGCGCGCTGAAAACGGCGATACCGTCGCGGATCGCCTGAAACAGAATGCGGCCGGTTTCGTCAGTGGGCTGTATGTTTTTAAGGGGGCGAAATATGAGCGGGTGGTGGGAGATGATGGCTTGGGCCCCCGCCGAGCGAGCGGCGGCAAGGGCCTTTTCGGAGGGGTCCAGACAGATCAGCGCGGTCTTCACGGCGGCCGCCGGATCCCCAACCTGCAGGCCGACATTGTCCCACTCCTCGGCCAGGGCCGAGGGGTAGAGGGCATGTATCAGGCCGACAAGATCCTGTATGCGAACGATCTGTTCTTTCTTCATGCTCCGCTTATTGCGTTTAAATACCAAAAAAAAGAGTGCAACTCTGGGTCTGGTTGCACTCCTGGGAACTTATGGTTTTGCTTTTTCTAACCGTTTTATATGCAATATGAGCGTTCGTCTCATGCGCTTCCTTGTTGGTGGGCCCACCAGGATTCGAACCTGGGACCAACCGGTTATGAGCCGGTGGCTCTACCAACTGAGCTATAGGCCCGTTGCGTTGAACAAGCGCTTAGTTTATGGCCTGGATACATGCGTGTCAAGGCCATTTTCCTTTTTTCGTCTAAAACTCCACAAAACTCTTCAGGCGCTTGGAGCGGCTGGGATGGCGGAGCTTGCGCAGAGCTTTGGCTTCGATCTGACGGATACGCTCACGGGTAACGGCAAAATCCTGCCCCACCTCTTCCAGGGTGTGATCCGATTTTTCGCCGATGCCGAAGCGCATGCGCAGGACCTTCTCCTCTCGCGGAGTCAGGGTGGAAAGAACGCGGGAGGTCTGGTCGGAAAGGTTCCCCTTGATAACCGCTTCGAGGGGGGAGACAACCCCCTTGTCCTCGATGAAATCGCCCAGGGAAGAATCTTCCTCCTCGCCGATGGGGGTCTCCAGGGAAATGGGTTCCTTGGCGATTTTCAGAACGCGGCGAACCTTCTCCAGCGGCAAATCCATACGCTCGGCAATCTCCTCCGGCGTCGGCTCGCGCCCCATCTCCTGCACGAGCTGCCGGCTGGTGCGGATCAGCTTGTTGATGGTCTCGATCATATGAACCGGGATACGGATGGTGCGAGCCTGGTCAGCGATGGCCCGGGTGATGGCCTGGCGGATCCACCAGGTGGCATAAGTGGAGAACTTATAGCCGCGCTGATATTCAAACTTGTCCACCGCCTTCATGAGGCCAATATTCCCCTCCTGAATGAGGTCGAGGAACTGCAGACCACGGTTGGTGTACTTCTTGGCGATGGAGACGACCAGGCGCAGGTTGGCTTCCACCAGTTCCGTCTTGGCGATCTTGGCCCGCCATTCCCCCTTCTGCAGCTCTTTCAGGGACTCCAGCAGTTCTTCCGGCGCAAAGCCTGATTCTTCCTGCACCCGCTTGAACTTACGCTGGGCACTCTTGAGGCGCTTTTCCACCACCAGCAGACTGTCGATGGGGGTTTTGAGCTCTTCGGAGACCTTGAGGGCTTCCTCGTCGCTCTTGCGCATGCGCCGCAGCAGCCGCTTGATGTCCTTGTGGGGCAGCTTCAGTTCATCCTCGCAGGCTCTGACCTCGGTCATCCCTTTCTTGACCTGCTCCGCCAGTTCCTTGAGGGTGTCAACAATCTTGGCTACCTGGAAATCCTTGAGGCGGATCTGGCGCATCAGCTCGGAGATCTGGGTCTTGAGTTCCCTGGTCTGCTTCTCCAGCGTCTTTTTCTCATCCTTGGGCACCTCCCCGGCGAGGCGTTCGCGGGCAGCCATAAAATGGGTGTCCAGCTCGCGGATCTGGTCGACCAGGGCGAGGATACGCAGGCGATTCTTTTCTTCCTCCTCGCTCCCCTCTTCCTCCTCGTAATCCTTGGTGATCTCGGCGACGCTGATCTGGCCCTTGGCCAGACGATCTCCCAATCCGATGATCTCCTTGAAAGCGATAGGGGTCTTCATGATGACACTGGTCACCAGGGCTTCCCCCTCTTCGATGCGCTTGGCGATCTCGACCTCCCCTTCGCGGGTCAGCAGAGAGACCTGGCCCATCTCGCGCAGGTACATGCGGACGGGGTCGCTGGTGCGGCCGAGGACGCCGGCCTCGAACTCGGACTCCTCTTCCTCTTCGTCGTCGCCGCCCTCCTCGTCGATACCCCGCTCGTCGGAAAGGGACACCTTTTTGTCGGAATCGACCACGGCAATATCCATCTCACCGAACATGCTCATGACATCTTCCAGCTGATCGGAAGAGATGAGATCGGCAGGTAGGGAATCGTTCACCTCGTCATAGGTGAGAAAGCCCTTTTCCTTGCCCAGGTCGATCAGGTTCTGAACTTCTTCCATTGCGTTTTTTTTCGCCATGTAACCTCTTCTCCTCTTGCCCCTGCCTGACGGGGCCTGGTGGATTTATTTCTATTATCGAAACGGTTTTTATTTCAGTTGACGGTTGACCTGCATAAGCTCCGCCTGCAATCTGGCCATCTCCGGCTGGTCGCCGCAGCTTTCGGCTCTCTGGACGAGCTGATTTAATTCCTGCCGGCGGCGTCGGAGTTTTTCCTTGGCCACCGCCTGGCGGCAATCGACAAAAATGGCTTCCTCCTCTTCGGCGAATGCGGCCGCATCTTCGCGCAGAACCCCCCGCACAATATCCTTCTGGGCTTCATCGACAGCCAGGGACAATAGGCTTTCGGCCGATGGCGTTTCCTGTGCGGGCAGATTCAGAATTTTTTCTGCGAGTTCCTTTATATTGGCATCTAAAAACAGATTTTCAACTCCCTCCTCCTTCACCCGGACCTGCGCCTGCGGTTCACGCAGCAGCAGATAGAGGAGCATCATCTGGGCCCGCAAACCCGAGGCTGGGGCCGATGGTGTCGCCGAAGATGGTCGTTTGGCTCGTACTTCCTGCCGCTGGGCCGGCGGCGAAGGGCGGCGTCCCGAGACCTTGGCCTGCAGCAGACTCTCGTCGAACCCCACCTTTTGCGCCACTGCGCGTACGTAAAGGCTGCGCTCGATTGCATCCGTCAGGCCGCGCAGCTTGGCGGCAATCTCCTCCACCGCCTTCGCCTTGCCTTCCACGCTGGCTCCATGCCGGGCCAGAGCGTCATCGATGAACACCTCCATGACCGGCCGGGCCGCCTGCAAACGGTGGCGGAAAGCTTCCGCCCCCTTGCCGGCCAGAAAGGAATCGGGGTCGTCCCCCTCATCCAGGGTAATGACGGCAGCGGGGAGTCCGGCGGCCTGCAGCACATCCATCGCCTTGAAGGTGGCCCGTCGGCCCGCCTCGTCCTGATCAAAAAGGAGGAGGGCCTTTTTGGCGTAGCGTTTGAGCAGCTGAGCATGCTCTTCGGTCAGAGCGGTGCCGCAGGTGGCCACGGCCTGCGGAAAACCGGCGCGATGCAGGGCGAGCTGATCGAAATAACCCTCGACCACGATCGCCTCGCCGGTGCGTCGCATCTCTTCTCGCCCCTGGTAGAGGCCGTAGAGAATGCGCGCCTTGTGGTAGATCGGCGATTCGGGCGAATTCAGATACTTGGGGAGTTCATCGCCGAGCACCCTCCCCCCGAAGGCCTGCACCTGACCGTGCAGATCGAGAATGGGAAAAATGAGCCGCCCCCGGAAGAGGTCGTAGTCCCCCCGCCCCTGCTGACCGGGCCGGGTCAGGCCGAGGGTCTGGATATCCTTGCCTTCAAAACCCTTCTCCGCCAGATTGCGTGTCAGCCCGTCCCAACGATCGAGGGCGTAACCAAGACGGAATTCCCGCGCTATTTCGTGCCCGTATCCTCTCTTCTTGAGATAATCCCGCGCCGCCTTTCCCTCCTCCGACCGCATGAGGTTGGCGTGAAAGAAGTCGCAGGCGGCTTCATTGATCCGGTAGTAGAGCACCTGCTGGTGCCGCCGCCGCTGTTCTTCCGGCGACAGAGTCTCCCGTTCGATCTGAACCCCCACCCTGTCGCCCAGTCGTCGCACAGCCTCGACAAAGGAGAGACCCTCCATGCGCATAAGGAAAGAGAAGACATTGCCGGAGACGCCGCAGCCAAAGCAGTGGAAAATCTGCCGCGCCGCATTGACGTTGAAAGACGGCGACTTCTCGTGGTGAAAAGGGCAGAGGCCGAAGTTGTTGGGCCCCGTCGCTTTCAGCGGCAGATAGGAGGAAACGACCTCGACGATGTCATTGCGGTCGCGGATCTCCTGAATCTTTTCTTCCGGTATGCGACCATGCATCAGCGTCTCAATTCGACAAGGGTCACATTATCCCCGCCCTGGGCCAGGTCGGCGCCGCGAAAGGCTTGCACGCCTCGATGCCCGGCGAGGAAATCCCGCACCACGCGGCGCAGAATACCCGTTCCACTGCCATGGACGACCTCTACCTCGCGCACGCCCTGCAGCAGCGCATCATCAATAAAGCGATCCAAGGCAATCAGAGCCTCTTCCGCCCTTTGTCCCACCAGCAGAAGCCGGGGAGAAAAGCGATCGCGCTCCACCCGGCTTTGGATCTTGCTCTTTTTGGCCTGTTTTTCCTCGAATCGGCGTGGGCTGAACGCCTCCAGCTGGACCAGGGGCAGGCGGATCTTCTTCCCCTGCACGTTCAGCTCCGCCTCGTCGTCCATGGCCCTGACCACCACACCCTCGGCACCGAGAGCGGGTACGCGTAAAATTTCGCCGACCGCCACCTGCTTTGGCGCAGCGCCGACAGCAGGTGTTGGAGCCGCCCGCCCCAGAGCCTCTTTCACCTCACGCAGCTGACGGTTCAACTCGGCCTGCTCGCGAGCGTCGACCCCGGCGCCACGGGCTTCTTTCAGGATGACCCTGAGTTGGCGCTCGGCCTCTTTGGCCTTCTGCTCCGCCCGTCGCGTGGTCTTTTCGATTATACTCCGCTTTTGCGTTTCCAGTTCGGCCAGCAGCCGGCGGCGTTTCTCCCGGTCCTGTTCGGCGGCCACCCGCAGGGACCTGAGCTCGTCCTGCTCCTGCTCCAGGCTGTGACTCAGTCGATTGAGGGCTTCAAGCTGTTGCTCCCCTTCCCGCTCTTTGACACCGAGATAGGATTCGGCACGCTGCAGGACCTCCTCGGGCAGGCCGAGACAGCGAGCGATGGTAAAAGCGCTGCTGGCGCCCGGCATGCCGTAGTGCAGCCGGTAGGTCGGGCGCAGGGTCTGTCGGTCGAACTCCACCGCGGCGTTTTCCACATCGGGCCGCTGCCAGGCATAGTGCTTGACAACATTGAGGTGCGTGGTCACCAGGACCCGTGTTCCTCGCTCGCGCAGCGTATCCAGCACGGCCAGCGCCAGAGCGCCCCCTTCTGCGGGGTCCGTGCCCGTGCCGGCCTCGTCAAGAAGCACCAGCGAATCGTCATCGGCCTGTTCCAGCAGCCGCCGGACCCGCTGCAAATGCCCGGAGAAGGTGGAAAGATCCGCTTCGATGCTCTGTTCGTCGCCAATATCGGCAAAGACATGGCGGAACAGGTAGACCCGGCTGTCGGCATGACAGGGGATGTGCAATCCCGACTTGGCCATCAACAGCAGCAGCCCGGCGGTTTTGAGGGCCACCGTCTTGCCGCCGGTATTGGGTCCGCTGATAATCAGGGCGCCGCGCTGCTCGCCCAGGCGGATATCCACGGGGACAGCCCCCTTGTCCCGCCGGCTTCCATCCGCATGAAAGAGCAGGAGAGGATGCCGGGCCGCCCGCAGCTCCAGCACAGGCGTCTCCACTAATTCGGGAGCGACGCCGTCCATGAGCAGCGATAAGCGGGCCGCCGCCGTCCTGCCGTCGAGATGGGCAAGAATCCGCTGGTTTTCCCTCAGAACCTCGGCCTGTCGCCGCACGGAATCGGCCAGACGACGCAGAATCCGCTCTTCTTCGCGTTTTTCTTCCCGCTGCAGGGTCTGCAGTTCGTTGTTCGCGTCCAGCACCGAGGTCGGTTCGACGAACAGGGTCTGCCCGCTGGCCGATTCGTCATGAACAAAGCCCTTGACCCTTCCCCGATGGTCCGCCTTGACCGGCAGCACATAACGCCCATGACGCTCGGTGATAATCTGGTCCTGAAAAACGCCTGCCAACCGATCGGAGCCGAGCAGGGACTCCAACGCCCGCTTGATGCGCGTGCGCACCTGCAGCATGTCCTGGCGCAGGGTGCCCAGCTCAAAGGAGGCGCTGTCGAGGATCTCACCGCGCAGACCGATGCTGCGGCGCAGCTCTTCATAGAGATCGCGGCAGCTCTGCAGGCCTGCGGCCAGAAGCGAAAGCCGCTGGGCCTTCTCCCCTTCGGCAAAATATCCCCGGCAGGCGACCGTGGCTTCGAGGGTAGAGCGAATATCAAGCAGAACTTCCGGCTGCAGCCAGGTCCCTTCGGTTCGCAGCTGGGTCAGACAGGGCTGCAGGTCACGGCAACCGCCCAGGGGGGGGCGACCGCGTTCGTCGAGCAGCCAGACCATCTCACTGACTTCCTCCAGCGCCGCACGAACCGCATCGGCCTCATCGAGAGGATGCAGCGCCTCGACAAGTCTCCGGCCCGCTACGGTCAGGGCCTGCGCTGCCAGCAGTTGCCTGACCTTGTCATATTCCAGCACCCGCAGGGTTTCTTCAGTCATTAACAATCTTCGTTCATCGCTCCGTGTTGCCTCCACGTCAAGGGGAAGACCCTCAGGTGCGGGACGAATAGAAATCCCGGCTCTCCTCAAAAACGACCTGTCCCAGTCGGACAAAAGGAGGAGCCAGGTGGGAATCCTTGATCATGGGACCGAGAGTGGCGGGCAACGGGCCTAGACTCAAGGCGAAAAGACCGATAGCCAGCAGCACACCCCCTTGGGCCAGACCGAAAAATCCGCCGGCGACCCGGTTTACCCCCCCCAAAAAAACGAGCTTGACGAAGCGGGAGAGCAGGTAGCCCAGCAGCGAGAAAAAGAGCAGACAGACCACAAACAGGACGACGTAAGCGATGCCGACGGCGAGCTTGAGCGGAAACCGGAAGGATTCCACCAGCAACTCGGCCAGGGGCGCATGAAAATAGAGCGCGAACAGGGCACCGGCGACCAGACCAACAAGGGAGCACAGCTCCTTCAACAGCCCGCGCAGTAATCCCTTGAGGGTAAACCCCGCCAGGATAACCAGAATGGCGATGTCAATAATGTTCATTCCATGACTCCGCCGGCCCTGCAGGCTCGCGCTCAGGCCGAGAGGCGCGCCTTGACCAGCTCGCTGACGACCTTGCCGTCGGCACGTCCCGTTGTTTTAGCCGCTACCACCTTCATGACCTTGCCCATATCCTTCATGGAGGAGGCCCCCACCTCGGCCACCGCCTCTTCGATCAGCGTCTTCAGTTCATCATCGCTGAGCTGGGAGGGGAGGAACTCCATGACTACGGCAAGTTCCTGCTCTTCCTTCTCGGCCAGTTCGGGGCGATCGTTCTCCCGGAAGACCTGGGCCGACTCCCGCCGTTGCTTCACCACCGTCGACAGCACGGCGATCACTCCCTGGTCGTCGAGTTCCTTGCGCTCGTCGATCTCGCGGTTCTTGATGGCGGTGCGGATCATGCGGATCGTATTGAGGCGCAGACTGTCCTTGGCCCTCATGGCGTCCTTCATGGCGGTGTTCAATTGTTCCTGCAGACTCATGGCATCGGTTCCTTTTTAAGTTCGAATCGGCCTCGCGCCCGCTCCTTTCCGTCGCTAGAGAGCGCAGAGGGCACGAAAGAAAGACCATCGAAAAGAATTGGTATTAATATCGGATTAAACTCTGCGTTCTCCGCGATTTCAAGTGAGCAAAGCGAACAGGCGCGGGATGCTTTTCAGCTTATTTGTCCCGGCTTTCCTTCTCTTCGATGCCGCTCAGACCGAAGCGACGCCGCAGTTCCTGGTAGATCCTCTCCGGTGGCAGGTCGTAGTAACCGAGCAGAATCAGGGTGTGAAAAAAGAGATCCGCCACCTCGTAGACGACCTCATCCCGATCACCGCCCTTGCCGGCCACGGCGGTCTCGGTGGCTTCTTCGCCGATCTTGCCGAGAATCTTGTCGAGCCCCTTGGCAAAGAGAGAGGCGACGTAGGACTTCTCCGACGCATTCTGGCGCCGCTCCTGGATCACGTGATAAACCGCATCGAGGATGTCCTGCCTGGCGTAGAGGGCCGTGGCGTCCACCTCTTTCTCCCCGTCGGTGCGGACCTCGCCCGCCTCGAAGATACGGTGGAAGCAGGAGTGATGGCCGGTATGGCAGGCCGCCCCTTCCTGCTCGACGGTGATCAGCAGGCAGTCGGCATCACAGTCGAAGCGGATCTCCCGCACCGTCTGCACATGCCCCGAGCTCTCACCTTTCATCCACAACGCCCGCCGCGAACGGGAATAGTAGTGAACCTTGCCGGACTTGACGGTGAGGTCGACCGCTTCGGCATTCATATAAGCCAGCATGAGCACCTCGCCGGTCGCCGCGTCGCGGGTGATGGCCGGCAACAGGCCGTGGGCATCGAATTTCAGTTGCGCGGAAAGAGACATGTTTCCAATCCTTAAAATCGGCCTCGCGCCCGTTCGCTGCGCTCCCTTGAGCACGCAGAGGACACGGGGAAAAGCATTCCCGCTCTGTGTGCCCTGCGAGCTCTAGCGACGGCAAGGAGCGGGCGAGAGATGATTTAGGTTACAAACGCACGGGCACCCCGTGTTCGCGCAGATATTCCTTGCATTCGGCGATGGTGTATTCGCGAAAGTGGAAGATGCTCGCCGCCAAAGCCGCGCTGGCGCCCCCTTCGACGAGCCCCTGGCGAATATGTTCGAGATTGCCGACACCGCCGGAGGCGATAACCGGAATGCTCACGCGGTCGCTGATGGTCCGGGTCAGGGGGATATCATAGCCGTCCTTGGTGCCATCCTTGTCCATGGAGGTCAGCAGAATTTCCCCAGCCCCGTAGGCTTGCATGCGCCCCGCCCATTCGACGGCATCGATGCCTGTGCCGTTGCGGCCGCCGTGGGTAAAGACTTCCCATTTCATGCCTTCGGCGCTGTCGACACGACGGGCATCAATGGCCACCACGATGCACTGGGAGCCGAACCGCTCGGCGGCTTCCCGTACAAATTCAGGCCGGTGCACCGCCGCCGTGTTGATGGAAACTTTGTCGGCGCCGGCGTTGAGCAGGTTGCGTATGTCGGCGATCTCGCGCACGCCGCCGCCCACGGTCAGGGGCATGAAAACCCGCTCGGCCGTGCGGGCCACCACGTCGAGAATGATATTGCGCTTGTCACTGGAGGCGGTGATATCGAGAAAGGTCAGCTCGTCGGCCCCTTGCGCATCGTAGGCTTCGGCCGCCTCCACCGGGTCCCCGGCATCGCGCAGTTCCAGAAATTGCACCCCTTTGACGACGCGGCCGTCCTTGACGTCCAGGCAGGGAATGATGCGTTTGCTCAGCATAACGGATCCATTTCGTCCAAGATAAGTACGCTCCATGCCCTTTACAAGGGCATCGGTTCTCTTTTTAAGTACGGCTGCGGGTCAGCGCTACGGCCTGACGCAGGTCGAGAGCACCGGTGTAGATGGCCTTGCCGGTGATCACCCCCGTCACCCCCGAGGATTCAATCGCCATAAGGTTCTCGATGTCCTTCAGGCTGGACACACCGCCGGAGGCGATAACCGGGATGGAGATCGATTCGGCCAACTGGCGGGTGGCCTCGATGTTGGGCCCCTGCATCATGCCGTCGCGGGCAATGTCGGTGTAGATGATGGCTGCCACCCCGAAATCCTCCATCTCCCTGGCGAGGTCGCTGGCCCTCTTTTCGGTGACATCGGCCCAGCCCCGCACAGCCACCAGGCCATCCTTGGCATCGATTCCCACCACGATTTTGCCCGGGAAATGGCGGCAGGCTTCACCAACCAGGGCTGGATTTTCCTTGGCCACCGTCCCCAGAATCACGCGGTCGATACCGAGATCGATATAGGCTTCTACCG
The DNA here is from genome assembly GCF_009731355.2 of Desulfuromonas sp. AOP6. Classification (GTDB taxonomy): domain Bacteria; phylum Desulfobacterota; class Desulfuromonadia; order Desulfuromonadales; family SZUA-540; genus SZUA-540. The sequence goes on along the minus strand of NZ_AP022810.1, from coordinate 398,779 downwards.
TAGCCATATCGCGTATGCCACCACCAAGCTCGGTGGGAATGCTCACCGCCTCCACAATGGCGCGAATGGCGTCGCGGTTGCGAGGCACGCCGGCAAAGGCACCGTCGAGATCAACGAGATGCAGCAGTTCGCCTCCCTGCTCCTGCCAGATGAGAGCCTGAGCGGCAGGATCGTCGCTGTAGACAGTATCTTTGTCCATGAGGCCCTGTTCGAGACGGACACAGCGGCCTTCCTTCAAATCGATAGCGGGTATGACGATCATGAAATATCCTTTTACAATCTGTTAAAAGCGCCAGAGGAATGAAAAAAGAAAAGCCCTGGTCTTTCTCTGTGTCCTCCGCGAGCTCAAGCGACTGATAAGAAGCGGGCGCGAGGCTGCTCTTACATTTCCCCGAAATTCTGCAGAATCCGCAGACCCACCTGCTGGCTCTTCTCCGGATGGAACTGGGTGGCCATGACGTTGTCCTTCCAGAGGGCGGCACAGAAGGTCACGTCGCCGTAAGTCGACTCTGCCGTCACCACGGCGGCATCTTCGGGGACGCCATAGTAGGAGTGGACGAAGTAGACATAACTTCCCGCTTCGATCCCCTTGAACAGCGGCGCTTCCCGGGTAAAGGACAGGCTGTTCCAGCCCATGTGGGGCACTTTGAGTTCTTCGCCGCCTTCCCGCATGCCGGCGGGAAAGCGCACCACCTTGCCGGGGATAATGCCGAGACCCTGATGACGGCCGAACTCCTCGCTTTCGCTGAAGAGGAGCTGCAAACCGACGCAGATGCCGAGCATCGGCTTGCCGGCGGCGACATGCGCCAGCAGCGGCTCGACAAAGCCCCCCTCCCGCAGGTTGGCCATGCAATCGCGAAAAGCGCCCACTCCCGGCAGCACCACTTTGTCGGCGCGCGCGATGTCGGCGGGGTCGGCGCTCACCTTGGCGGCAAAACCGACCTTTTCGAACCCCTTCTGGGCCGAACGCAGATTGCCCATGCCGTAATCGATAATAACGAGCTGGCTCATGTTACTCGAGCTTCCCTTTGGTGGAGAGGACCCCTTCGATTCGGGGGTCCCGTTGGGTGGCCTCATCGACAGCGCGGCCGAAGGCCTTGTAGATCGCCTCGATGATGTGATGGAGATTGTCGCCGTAGGCCAGGTTGACGTGGATGTTGGCGCCAGCGTGATTGCAGAAGGCGACGAAAAACTCCTCCACCAGTTCGGTCTCGAAGTTGCCGACCTGGGCCTTGGGCATATCCACATTGAACACGAGGAAAGGCCGCCCGGAGAAGTCGATAATGACCGAAGCGAGGGCCTCGTGCATGGGCATGGTGCCACGCCCGAAGCGGCGGATGCCCGCCTTGTCACCGAGGGCTTTCTTGAAGGCCTCGCCCAGGCAAATGCCGAGATCCTCCACCGTGTGGTGGGCGTCGATCTCGATATCCCCCTTGGCGGCGACGCTCAGATCGAAAAAGCCATGGCGGGCGAACAGAGTCAGCATGTGGTCGAGAAAGGGGACGGGGGTGGCGATCTGGCTCTGCCCCTTCCCGTCGATCTCCAGGCTCAGCTGAATCTGGGTTTCCTTGGTCTGGCGGTCAATACTGGCTTGTCGAGACATGGGCAACTCCCTATGACTTCAGACGGATGGATACCGAACGGGCGTGGGCCTGCAGCCCTTCCAGTTCGGCGATATGAATGATTTCATCTCCCAGGCGCTGCAATCCCTGCCGGGAAAAGGCCACCAGGCTCGACTTCTTGACGAAATCGTCCACGCCCAGGGGAGAAAAGAAACGGGCGGTCCCGCCAGTGGGCAAGGTGTGGTTGGGGCCGGCCAGGTAGTCGCCGGCGGCCTCGGGGGTATGGTGCCCGAGAAAGATCGCCCCGGCATGACGGATGCGGGGGAGAATCTCAAAAGGATTGTCGACGGCCAGCTCCAGATGCTCCGGAGCGATGCGGTTGCTGAAATCAATGGCTTCCTGCAGCGTCTCCGCCAGGATGATGGCACCGAAATCGTCGATGGACTGGCGCGCGATGGACTGGCGGGAGAGCTGGCGCAGCTGCGCTTCCACCTCGTCGCGCACGCGTCCGGCAAAGCTTTCATCCGTGGTGATGAGGATGGAGGAGGCCAGTTCGTCGTGTTCGGCCTGGGAGAGGAGATCGGCCGCGATATGGGCGGGATCGCCCGAACCGTCGTTGATGACCAGAATTTCGCTGGGCCCGGCGATCATGTCGATATCGACCCGCCCGAAGACCTGGCGCTTGGCCGTGGCCACGTAGATGTTGCCTGGTCCGGTGATCTTGTCGACGCGGGGAACCGTTTCAGTGCCGTAAGCCAGCGCAGCCACAGCCTGGGCGCCACCGACCTTGAAGATGCGATCGACGCCGGCCAGCTTCGCCGCCGCCAGCACATGGGGGTTCACCTCGCCACCGGGCATGGGCACGACCATGATGACCTCGGCCACGCCGGCCACCTTGGCGGGCACGGCATTCATCAGCACCGAAGAGGGATAAGCGGCCTTGCCGCCCGGGACGTAAATGCCCACCCGGTCCAGCGGCCGCACCATCTGCCCGAGGAGCACATCCTCCTCATCGGTGGAGAGCCAGGTCTCCGTCTTCTGCTTGCGGTGGAAAGCGGCGATGCGCTCCGTCGCCAGCTGCAGAGCCTGCAAGGACTCGGCGCTGACAGCCGCCATTGCCTTGTCGATCTCTTCGGCGCTGACCTCCAGGGTGTCGGCGCTCAAGGTAAGACGGTCGAAGCGGGACGTGTAGTCGAACAGAGCCTTATCGCCGCGCTGACGGACGTCGGCAATGATGTCGGCCACGACCTTTTCGACATCCGCCTGGGTCGACTCGCCCCGATCGAGAATGGCTTGAAAGGATGCCTTGAAATCGGCATCGCTGAATCGCAACATCTGCATGCTTAACTCTCCTGCCCGGCCGTCGAACTTTTACAACGAAATGCGGGCTTCGTCGCCGATGATTTTCTCCAGGCCTTCGATAATCTGCGTGATGCGCTGGTGCTTGGTCTTGAGACTGGCGCGGTTGACGATGAGGCGGGTGGTGACCTCTGTGATGGTCTCCACCTCGACCATGCCGTTCTCGCGCAGGGTCGCGCCGGTAGAGACCAGATCGACGATGCGTTCGGACAATCCCACCAGCGGTGCCAGCTCGATGGAGCCGTAGAGCTTGATCAGTTCGACCTGCACCCCCTTGGAGGCGAAGTAGCGTTCGGTGATATTGGGGTACTTGGTAGCCACCCGGATGTTGGACCAGTTGGCCGGATCGTCCTCCCGCTGCAGCTCCTTCGGTTCCGCCACCACCATGCGGCAGTAGCCGAATTTGAGATCGAGGGGCTCGTAAAGATCTTTGCCCTGCTCAAGCAGCGTATCCTTGCCGACCACGCCGACATCGGCGCAGCCATACTCGACGTAGGTGGGTACGTCCGTGGCCCGCACCGCCATAAAGCGAAAACGACTCTCCCTGTTCTCGAAAATCAGCTTGCGGCTCCCCTCCTCCATCTCCGGGCAGGTAATGCCAATCTGGGAGAAAAGGGCCATGGAGTCTTTCATGATGCGCCCTTTGGGCAGGGCAAAGGTGATGGTATCGCTCATAATCAACCCTATTCTGAAAAAAGAAACGGCAAAGAAGACCGTCCGCTAGGCCGGCACGCGGTCGATGCGGGCGCCCAGCAGCCGAAGCTTGGCTTCGATCCCCTCGTAGCCGCGATCCAGATGATAGATGCGGGAGACTTCCGTGGTATTTTCCGCTGCCAGGCCGGCCAGAACAAGGGAAGCGCTGGCCCGCAGATCCGTCGCCATGACTGGCGCGCCCATGAGAGTCTTGCAGCCGCGGATCGTGGCGGTGTGCCCCTCGATGGAAATATCCGCGCCCATGCGTTGCAGTTCGCAGACATGCATGAAGCGGTTCTCAAAGACATTCTCCACCACGACGCTGGTGCCCTCGGCAATGGCCATCATCGCCATGAACTGGGCCTGCATGTCCGTGGGGAAGCCGGGATGGGGCCGCGTCTTGATCTGGATGGGCTGCAACCGGCGCGGCCCCCGTGCCCGCAAGGCGCCATCCTCTTCGGTAATTTCGACCCCTGCCTCGCGCAGCTTGCTGAGCACCCCTTCGAGATGCGCGGCCTGCGCCCCGACCACGCGGACGTCGCCCCGGGTCATCGCGGCGGCCACCAGAAAGGTGCCTGCCTCAATGCGGTCGGGCATGACCTGGTAATCCATGGGCCGCAGCTCATCGACCCCTTCGATGGTCACCGTATCGCTGCCGGCGCCGTCGATACGGGCACCCATGGCGATGAGCGCCTCGGCCAGATCGACGATCTCCGGCTCACGGGCGGCATTTTCAATAACGGTGGTTCCCTTGGCCAGCGAGGCCGCCATGATCAGATTCTCGGTGCCGCCGACGGTGGGGCTGTCGAGATAGATGCGCGCGCCCTTGAGTTTTTTCGCCCGCGCCTCGACATAGCCGTGATCGAGCGTGATCTGGGCGCCCATGGCTTCAAATCCCTTGAGATGCAGATTGATGGGCCGGGCACCGATGGCGCAGCCGCCGGGAAGACTGACCCGGGCATGGCCAAAGCGAGCCAGCAGAGGTCCCAGCACCAGGACCGAGGCACGCATGGTGCGCACCAGGTCGTAGGGAGCCTCCTCGCTCTGGATTGACGAAGAGTCGACGACGAAAGTACCGTTCTGTCGACGGACCTCGGCGCCGAGGATCGTCAGCAGTTTTTCCACCGTGTCGATATCCCGCAGATCGGGCACATTGCCGATCCGGTGCCTTCCACCCGTCAACAGGGTAGCAAAGAGCAGGGGGAGCGCCGCATTTTTAGCACCGCTGACCCGAACTTCTCCTTTGAGGCGCTGGCCTCCTTCTATGATAATTTTCTGCAACGTCCGTTTCCGTTTCCGTTGATTTCCCGCCACCCGCCCTGTGGTGACAGGATGTTAATCCTCAAGGTTTCTGGCCGCCCACCACACGGGGAATGCCGGCATAGTCGGCGCGCACCGAAATATCGGTCAATGCGGCAGCCTTCAGCAAGGCGGCCACCTCCTCGGCCTGACCGATACCGACCTCCACCAGCAGCCAGCCCCGCGCCTTGAGCAGAGCCGGCGCTTGCCGGGCCAGAGCCCGATAGGCCTCGAGGCCATCATCCCCGCCGACAAGAGCGCTCCGGGGTTCGTGATCCCGCACTTCCGGCATCAGCGCTGGAATATCCGCCGCCGGAATATAGGGCGGATTGGAAAGAATCAGATCGTACTCAGCGGATTTCAGGTCAAAAAGGTCGCCCTCCTGGAAGGATATGCGACCGTCCACTCCGTTCAAAACGGCATTGTCCCGGGCGACGGCCAGCGCCTGCGGGCTGCAGTCCACCGCCACCACCTGGGATTCCGGCAGTTCATGGGCCATGGCCACGGCAATGGCGCCGCTGCCAGTGCCCACATCGAGAATCGTGCTGGTCCCACCCGCTCTTTTCAGAGCCTCCTCCACCAGGATCTCGGTATCGGCCCGGGGAATAAGCACGTCCGGACTTACCCTGAAAGGCAGCGACCAGAACTCCGTCGTGCCCAGAATGTATTGCAGAGGCTCGCGCCGCGCCCGTCGCTTGACGAACTCACGAAAGCCCTCCAGCTCCGCCGGCGCCATGGGTCGGTCGTAGTTGAGATAGAGACCGACCCGATCCAGCCCCAGCGCGGCGGCCAGGAGCAGCTCCCCATCGAGACGACCATTTTCCACGCCCGCCTGCTGCAGATATCCCGTCGTCCACTGCAGCACCTTGAGCACCGTCCAGGTTTCGGACAAGATCAGCCCTCCTGGTTGGCCATGCCCGCCGCCTGATAGTGGGTGCTGAGGGCATCGACAATTTCGTCGATATCGCCCTGCATGATGGCGTCCAGGCGATAGAGGGTGAGACCGATGCGGTGATCGGTACAGCGCCCTTGGGGAAAATTGTAGGTGCGGATGCGCTCACTGCGGTCGCCGCTGCCAACCTGGCTTTTACGGTCCGCCGCCATCTTGGCATCCTGCGCCGCCTGCATGGCGTCGAGAATCCGCGACTTGAGCACCTTCATGGCCTTGGCCTTGTTCTTGTGCTGGGACTTCTCGTCCTGGCAGGCCACCACCACACCGGTGGGAATATGGGTGATGCGCACAGCCGACTCCGTCTTGTTGACATGCTGTCCGCCCGCGCCGGAGGCACGGTAGACGTCGATGCGCAGATCACCGGGATCGATATCGAGATCGACGTCTTCGGCTTCGGGCAGCACGGCGACGGTGCAGGCCGAGGTATGAATGCGCCCCTGGGCCTCCGTTTCGGGAACCCGCTGGACGCGATGGGTACCGCTCTCATACTTGAGACGCGAATAGACACGCTGGCCGCTGATCATGGCGATGACTTCTTTGAAGCCGCCGGCTTCCGACTCGCTCTCACTCATGATTTCCACCCGCCAGCCTTTTTGATCGGCGTAGCGGCAGTACATGCGAAAGAGGTCGCCGGCAAAGAGGGCGGCCTCGTCTCCGCCGGTACCGGCACGGATTTCCAGGATGACGTTCTTGTCGTCCCGAGGGTCCTTGGGCAGCAGTAGAACCATCAACTGCTGGTCCAGGGCCTCGCGCCGCTCTTCCAGTTCGGGCAGTTCGGCCTGGGCCATCTCCCGCAGGTCGGTGTCGGCATCCCGCAACAGCTCGCGGTTCCCCTCGATCTCCTCGGTCACCTTCTTGTATTCACGATAGACTTCGACCACTTCGGAAAGGTCGGCATGCTCCTTGGTGAGCTGCCGGAACTTCTCCTGATTGGCCATGATGGAAGGATCGGAGAGCAGACCCTCCACTTCCTGAAATCGATCGACCACTTCTTCGAGTTTGGTAAACATTGTTTCCTGACAGCCCTTGCGCGTCGAGACATGCCCCGGGCCGCGGGGGTTACAGGGCTTCGAATTCCCGCCGGACTTCCGTGATCTGGCCGCAGGTCATGCTCCCTTCGGGGCAAACCCCCTGCAGGCAGCCCGGACCGGCCTTGGCAAAGAGCAAAGGGGCGGCCTGACGCGCGAGCCGCAGCATGTCAATGGCCATAAGGCGGATCTCCCATTGGGCCCGACGGCAGCAGCGCAGCTCAAAAAAATGCAGCAATTCACGGGCATTCATGGTGAGCACGATCTTGGTTTCGGCCGCGTTGGGCAACACGAAGCGGGCATCCTCTGCCGGGATGCCGGCCGCCAGCAGTTCGCAGTAGACCCGATGGGTCTCTTCCAACAGGGCATCGTAACGCTGGTGCAATTCAGGTTGCGCGGCAATGGTGTCGGGAGTGACGGCGGCGAAACGCTTTTCGTGAGACACGTAACGCTGACTCTGCTGAGAGTAGGAAGCCAGGCGATGGCGGACGAGCTGGTGGGAACAGGCACGGCTGATGCCCTCCACCCCGAAAGTGAAGGAAACGTGTTCAAGGACCGAGAAGTGACCGAGGGAGAGGATTTTACGCAGCAGGTCGTCGCGGTCGTGGCGGCTCTTCTCCATGAGATCAGCCACCGAAGAGGCCGAATAGCACAGTCGGGCCGCCGCGGCGACCACCTGTTCCGGTTCAGGCGTGTGGGTTAACAGCTGGACGAGCATAATCCCTCAACATCCCCGCCGCGCCCGATGCCAGTGACAGCCAGGGACGGGGAGTTCCAAGCGCACAGAATGGTGGCGAAAAAACGACAACAGACCGGGTGGATTTCCACCCGGTCCGAGAAAAAAGAAACGGCCCTCCAGGGCCGCCTCCTGCAGACTACTTGGTGCCGTACTTCTTGCGGAAACGATCGATACGGCCAGCGGTGTCGATCAGCTTCTGCTTACCGGTGTAGAAGGGATGGCAGGCCGAACAGATCTCAGTGGTGATCTCGTCCTTGCGGGTGGAGCGGGTTTCGAAGGTATTGCCGCAGTGGCACTTGACCGTCACGGCTTCGTACTTGGGGTGAATTCCGTCTTTCATGTCTTTTCTCCTTGGAGCCTGGCTTAGTACAGGCTGGTATTATTCACGCACTTCAGGCAAAAGGAGTTCATACCATTTTTACCCCCTGCCCTGCAAGCGATTTCTTGCCGAACCCGGCTAACGGTTCATGGAATCGAGAAATTCCTGGTTGCTTTTGGTCTCGGCCAGCTTTTCCAGCAGAAAGTCCATGCTGTCGACCACGTTCATACTGGAAAGCACCTTGCGCAACAGCCAGATACGTTGTAGCGAAGTCGGATCGAGCAGGAGCTCTTCGCGGCGCGTGCCCGACTTGTTGATGTCGATGGCCGGGAAGGTGCGCTTGTCCACCAGGCGACGATCGAGCTGCAGCTCCATGTTGCCCGTCCCCTTGAACTCCTCGAAAATGACCTCGTCCATCTTGCTGCCGGTGTCGATAAGGGCGGTGGCGATAATGGTCAGACTCCCCCCCTCTTCAATGTTGCGGGCCGCCCCGAAAAAGCGCTTCGGCTTGTGCAGGGCGTTGGAATCAACCCCGCCGGAAAGGATCTTGCCGGAAGGCGGTACCACCGTATTATAGGCGCGGGCCAGACGGGTAATGGAATCGAGCAGAATGACCACGTCCCGCTTGTGTTCCACCAGGCGGCGGGCTTTCTCGATGACCATCTCGGCGACCTGGACGTGGCGGGTGGCCGGCTCGTCGAAGGTCGAGGAAATAACCTCGCCATTGACCGAGCGCTGCATATCGGTAACCTCCTCCGGACGCTCATCGATAAGCAGCACGATCAGGTAGACTTCGGGATGGTTGGTGGTGATGGAGTTGGCGATATTCTGCAGCAACATGGTCTTGCCCGTGCGTGGCGGGGCGACGATGAGGCCGCGCTGCCCCTTGCCAATAGGGGCCGCCAGGTCCATGACCCGCATCGGCAGGTTGTCACTGGTGGTCTCCAGGAGAATGCGCTCCTCCGGGTAGAGTGGCGTCAGGTTATCGAAAAGAGTCTTGTCGCGGGCCACAGCGGGGTTTTCAAAGTTGACCTCGGAGACCTTCAGCAGGGCGAAATAGCGCTCCCCTTCTTTGGGAGGCCGAATCTGGCCGGAAACCGTGTCGCCGGTGCGCAGGTTGAAGCGACGGATCTGCGAAGGAGAAACGTAGATATCGTCAGGACCGGGCAGATAGTTGGCGTCCGGCGCCCGCAGGAACCCGAACCCGTCGGGCAGAATCTCCAGAACCCCTTCGCCGAAGATGGCGCCGTTTTTCTCTGCCGTGGAGTTGAGGATGGCAAAGATCAGGTCCTGCTTGCGCATCCCCGCCGCCCCTTCGATTTTCAGTTCCTTACCGATCGCCGCCAGATCGGCAATCTTCTTGTCCTTGAGTTCCTTGAGATTCATTTTTTCTCCTTGACACTACCGCGCACGGCAGAAAGCAGCCCCTTCACAAGGAAAGGTCCCGCAACGCACCACTGGCATAAGCATGTTTTAAATATGTGATTTTCAATCTATGGATTAGCTTTTTAATAAAGGAATGGTATGGGAAAAAGGATGGAACGACAGGGCCTCCCGTCAACGTTTCCATAAAGCTGGATGTCCACACTCAAAATTTGGACGAAGCAGACCTCTTTTTATATGAAAATGACGCTAACCGGGCTGTCCCGACGGAGTGAAAATCGAAGTATAGGCGAACCTGGGGAGACTAGATGGATAAACTTGCTCAAACTATCTACTATCTTTGTCCGGTGATGTCAATACACAATCGTCATACGCTATCGTCATTTTTCCACGTCTTTCCCGGGAGCCCGACGGGCTCCCGGGGGTTTTTACCTAGGGACGTGCCTGGCTCCCCGTCGGAGGTGCAGGCTCAGCCGCAGTTTTGCCGGGAAGTTGGAAGGTGGCGGGCTGCAACTGACCGGCGAGATCACTGAAAAGCTTCCGGTAGAGCAGAGGGTCCTTCCCCTTGCCCAGCAATCCTCCTGTCCGCTCCTGCAAAGCCCGTCGCAGCCCCTTGACGGAAATGTCCTTGATGGCCACGGCCTCGGCCATGTTGTAATGGGCCTCATCAAAGTCGGGATACTGCAGGGGCAGAAACTCGCTGCCCGGCGGGCTGGGATATTCCCAGATCACCTCACCCGTCGGGGTCACGACAGCGGCCGAGACCTGAATGGCGCTGTAGTCGGCCTCCAGATATTTCAGACGGGTCCGGTCCCAGCGCTTTTCCGGCCTTTGCAACCCATTGAGAACAACCACCAGCAGGCCATCCACCACATGTCCGTCCGTGAGATTTCGGACGGCCTCGGCATCGAAAGCATAGCGCCGATAACTCGTTTTGCCCTGGCCACCCAGGGAGCTGCCCCTTACCAGGCCATAGAAAAGGTCCTGCGGATGCCCGTCGATGCGACGCACATCGAAATAAGCTTTTTGGGCGCGCAGTTCCTCGACGAGCAGCTCTTCCTTACCGGCATTCTCCCGCTGAAGGAGCTCGAAGATAAGGCCCTCGTCAGGGTGACGCAGCGAAGCCCTCTCGTCCACCAGGAGCGGCAGGACGCCAAGGGTACGGACGCGTGCCTGGTATTCCTCCTTGGGCACCTTGAAATAACCGCCACCACAGCCAGCCAGCAGCACAAAGATCAACAACAGAGACATCCTGCGCATAGCCTTACTCCCTTTCTTTTACGTTCAGTCCTTCAAACCACGTCTTAAAAAGCACCTCTTAGATACAGACAGCTGCCGCCTCATCAATGCAGGCGATACGGTTCTCACGGGGGACAGCTTCCAGGCAGAAATGCTCCACGCCCCAGCGCAGAATTTCCCCGGGTGGTGCCTGCGTCAGCTCGGCCGGAACCTCCTGCCCCAAAAAGCGCAGGGCCTGGGCGAGCACCCTGCCGTCGCCTCCGACATGATGGGTGGCAGCCTCGCCCTGACGCTTGCTGATCTTGTCGCCGCCCGCATTCAATGCCAGCGGCAGATGAACATATCGCGGTACCGGCCAGCCCAGACAGGCATAGAGATAAATCTGCCGGGGGGTGGAATGGAGCAGGTCCGCCCCGCGCACCACCTGGTTCACGCCGCTGTCGGCATCGTCGACCACCACCGCCAGCTGATAGGCGAAAAGACCGTCGGCCCGGCGCAGGACAAAATCGCCGACAGCACTGGCCAGGCATTGCTCCACCTCACCGAAGACGCCATCGACAAAGAGCAGGGAATCCCCCGGAACCCGCAACCGTAGAGAACGGGGCGAACGCCCGGGAGGCAAACCCTGGCGACAGGTACCCGCGTACACCGGCCCTTCTTCGCCCGGATGGGGAGCGCTGGCCAGGATTTCTCGTCGCGAGCAGGCACAGGGGAAGACATGGCCACCCGCCTGGAGCCGCTTCAGCACCTCTTTGTAGCGGGCAATACGCCGGCTCTGGTAAACGGGAGGTTCGTCCCACTCGAAACCGAGCCTTTCCAGCGTCGACAGGATGAGATCCGCCGCGCCCGCCACCTCTCGGGGCCTGTCCAGATCCTCGATCCGCACCAGCCATTTACCCCCGTCACGCCGGGCCAGGCAGTAACTGCCCACAGCCGCTACCAGGGAACCGAAATGCAGAGGACCCGTGGGACTGGGGGCAAAGCGTCCGACTGTCTGCAAGAGTTTGTCAGGCTTCATGAATATATTATCGCGCATCAGGGAAGATCATGCCCGGGTGCCGAGGCCCTGTCAAGAGATTGCCCTTTGCGGCATGGCAAGCCTTTGCCATTGACAAAACGCCATCCGGCAGGTATCCATAACCCATACGGTTATCAATAGGAGGTCAATTTGGTTATCACCCGCGCCACAGAGTACGCTATCAGGGCCCTGCTTTTTCTGGCCAAGCAGCCCGAAGGAGAGATTGTCTACAAGAAGGATATCTGCCAAACGCAGGATATCACGCCAGCCTTTCTCACCAAAGTACTCCAACCCCTCATCAAGGCGGGCATCGTCGGCTCGCAGCGGGGAGTCGGCGGCGGCTTCTACCTGGCTAAGGATCCTACCCAGGTGACCCTGCTGGACATTGTCGAAGCCGAAGAAGGGCCGCTGCATCTGAACCTCTGCCTGGAAAAGAACGGCGCTTGTTCCCGTGACGTCTTCTGTCCCGTTCATGGCGCCTGGCAGGAAGTCCAGGATAAGATGATCGCCGTACTCAAGAGCTACACCTTTGCCGACCTTGCCCTTCAGGAGAAGAACAATCTCCAGGAACTCACCAGCCCTCCCCGCTGAATCTGAACAAAAAACACCCTGGAGACCAGGAGGGCGAGTCGTCCAGGGCAAACAGGGAAACCTTCCCAGGTCTCCCAAATCTTGTATCTGTTTTTATTATACGCCCCAGATGGCCCCGACGCAAACGGACCGGCCTTACGCTCTTTTTCCCCGCGACGAATGCATTTGACAAACTATCCATGATTCGTTAGAGTCCCAAGCACAATTGCATCGTCTTTATCGCGAGTGGTGGAGGGAAAGGCCCTGTGAAGCCACAGCAACCGATCCGTGAAAACGGATGCCAGGTGCTAATTCCTGCCCTGTAACAGGGACAGATGAGGACGGAGCCCGAAAGATACGCTCTTATCTTTTTCCGTATCGTCAAGGCCCCTTCCTGTCACCCTGGGAAGGGGCCTTTTTTATCAAAGGGTGTCGCGCGTTGAATCAATCCATCGGCCTGGTCAAAACCGAATCGGTCACTTTTGATGTCGAGCTGAAGCTCGAAAGCGGCCGCGTCCTTGGGCCCATCACCCTGGCCTACGAGGCATACGGAACCCTTAACCGCGACCGCTCCAACGCCATCCTGGTCACCCACGCCTGGACCGGCGACGCCCACGCTGCCGGCCGCCACTCGGAAGAGGACCGCAAGCCCGGCTGGTGGGACGACATGATCGGCCCCGGCAAGGTCCTCGACACCAACCGCTACTTCGTCCTCTGTTCCAACGTCATCGGCTCCTGCAAAGGTTCCACCGGCCCGACCAGCCTCAACCCCCGCACCGAACGCCCCTACAACCTCAGCTTTCCCGTCCTCATGGTGCGTGACATGGTCAGGGCCCAGAAGCTGCTCCTCGATCACCTGGACATCTCTTCCCTGGTTACCGTCATCGGCGGCAGCATGGGCGCCATGCAGGCGCTGGAGTGGGGCATCCTCTACCCGAAAGTCCCCCGTTCCATCATCCCCATCGCCGGTACCGGCCGCACCTCACCCATGGCCATCGCCCTCAATTCCCTGGCCCGGCAGGCTATCTTCAACGACCCCATGTGGAAAAAGGGGAACTACAAGCCCGAACACCCGCCGGCGGACGGCATGACCCTGGCCCGGGCCGTGGGACATGTCTCCTTTCTTTCGGACGCCTCCATGCACCTGAAATTCGGCCGCCGTTTCTCCGCCCGCGACGGCCTCTTCGACTTTTTCGGCCGTTTCGAGGTGGAACGCTACCTCGAATACAACGGCAGCAGCTTTGTCGACCGCTTCGACACCAACTCCTTCCTCTACCTGGCCAAGGCTCTCGATCTCTATGACGTGGCCTGGAATTTCGACGGACTCGAAGAAGCCCTGGCCAACCTGCAGTGCCCCTCCCTCTGGTTCGCCTTCACCTCCGACTGGCTCTACCCGCCCTCCCAGACCGAAGAGGTGGTCGACGTCCTCACCCGCCTCGACAAACCGGTCGCTTATCACCTCATCGACTCGGACTACGGCCACGACTCCTTTTTGGTGGAGCCGGAAAAGTTCACCCCCCTGGTGGTGGAGTTTCTCGACCGTCTGGCGTCTGAAGCCTGACGGTAATGCTTTTCACCACAAAGACACCAAGGCACGAAGAAAATCTTGCTTGTGTGCCAGAAACCAGACCCTGTGTTCAGTTGGAGTTTGATGGTCTTCTTGGTGGCTTGGTGCCTTGGTGGTAAATGTCTTTTGCCAAAGCACCATGAGAATCTAGCGACAACCTCATCGACTCGGACTACGGCCACGACTCCTTTTTGGTGGAGCCGGAAAAGTTCACCCCCCTGGTGGTGGAGTTTCTCGACCGTCTGGCGTCTGAAGCCTGACGGTAAAGCTTTTCACCACAAAGACACCAAGGCACGAAGAAAACCTTGCTTGTGTGCCAGAAACCAGACCCTATGTTCAGTTGGAGTTTGATGGTCTTCTTGGTGGCTTGGTGCCTTGGTGGTAAATGTCTTTTGCCAAAGCACCATGAGAATCTAGCGACAACCTCATCGACTCGGACTACGGCCACGATTCTTTCCTGGTGGAACCGGAAAAGTTTACTCCCCTGGCGGTGGAGTTTCTCGACCGTCTGGCGTCTGAAGCCTGACGGTAAAGCTTTTCACCACAAAGACACCAAGGCACGAAGAAAATCTTGCTTGTGTGGCAGAAACCAGACCCTGTGTTCAGTTGGAGTTTGATGGTCTTCTTGGTGGCTTGGTGCCTTGGTGGTAGATTGCTTTGCCAAGACTCCAAGCGAACCAAGATGGTCTTCCGCACCCAAAAAAAACGCCCACCCCGGCAGCGACGGGATGGGCGTTTTGTGTTGAGCGAATGATGAAACCTCAGCGGGTGAGCTGCCGGTACTTGATGCGGTGGGGCTGGTCAGCGGCGGCGCCGAGGCGGGCTTTGCGGTCGGCCTCGTATTCCGAATAGTTCCCCTCGAACCAGACCACACGGCTGTCCCCCTCGAAAGCGAGGATGTGGGTGGCGATGCGGTCGAGAAACCAGCGGTCATGGCTGATGACCACGGCGCAGCCGGCGTAGTTCTCCAGGGCTTCTTCCAGCGCCCGCATGGTGTTGACGTCAAGGTCATTGGTCGGCTCGTCCAGCAGCAGCACGTTGGCCTCCTCGCGCAGCATCTTGGCCAGGTGCACGCGGTTGCGCTCGCCGCCGGAGAGGCTGCCGACCTTCTTCTGCTGGTCAGAACCGGAGAAGTTGAAGCGGGACACGTAGCCGCGGGAGCTGATCAGCTGCTTGCCGAGCTGGATCTGTTCCTGGCCGCCGGAGATCTCCTGCCAGATGGTCTTTTCAGGTTCAAGGGTGCGGCTCTGGTCGACATAGGCCAGCTTCACCGTATCCCCGATGCGGATACTGCCGGTATCGGGCTGTTCCTGCCCGCTGATCATGCGGAACAGAGTCGTCTTGCCGGCGCCGTTGGGACCGATGACGCCGACGAGGCCGCCGGGCGGGAGGTTGAAAGTCATGTTCTCCACCAGCAGACGCTCGCCGTAGGCTTTGCTGACCTCTTGGGCCTCGATGACCACGTTGCCGAGACGGGGCCCCGGCGGAATGTAAAGCTCCAGATCCTGGGAGCGCTTTTCGTTCTCCTGGCCCAGCAGTTTTTCGTAGGCGCTGATGCGGGCCTGCCCCTTGGCATGACGCCCCTTGGGGGACATGCGGATCCACTCCAGTTCGCGCTCCAGCGTCTTCTGCCGGTTCGATTCGGCCTTCTCCTCCTGACGCAGGCGCTCCTGTTTCTGCTCCAGCCAGGACGAATAGTTGCCCTTCCAGGGAATGCCCTCGCCGCGGTCCAGCTCCAGGATCCAGCCCGCGACGTTGTCGAGAAAATAACGGTCGTGGGTGACGGCGATGACGGTGCCGGCATAGCGCTGCAGATGCTGCTCCAGCCAGCCGACGGTCTCGGCGTCGAGGTGGTTGGTGGGTTCGTCCAGCAGCAGGATGTCCGGTTTCTGCAACAGCAGACGGCACAGAGCCACGCGGCGCTTTTCCCCGCCGGAGAGGACGGCAACCTGTGCCTCCCCGGGCGGACAGCGCAGGGCGTCCATGGCCATCTCCAGCCGCGAGTCGAGATCCCAGGCGTCCTGGGCGTCGAGTTTTTCCTGCACCTGGGCCTGCCGGTCGCAGAGCGCCGCCATGTCATCGTCGCTCATCGGCTCGGCGAACTTCATGTTGATCTCTTCGAATTCCTTGAGCAGATCCACGGTTTCCTGCACGCCCTCCTCGACGATCTGCCGCACGGTGCGGTTGTCGTCAAGAAGCGGCTCCTGCTCCAGATAGCCGACAGTGTAGCCGTCCGAAAGGATGGTCTTGCCGTTGAAATCTTTATCTACCCCGGCCAGAATGCGCAGCAGCGAGCTCTTGCCCGAGCCGTTGAGGCCGAGGACGCCGATTTTGGCGCCATAGAAGTAGGACAGATAGATATCCTTGAGGACCGGCTTCTTGTTATAGAACTTGCTGACGCCGATCATCGAATAGATGACTTTGTTGCCTTCGTTGCTCATGGTATGGCCTTTACCTCCCCTTGAAATGTGCCCAATCTTTACAGGTTGCTCCTTGAGGTGTCAACAGTTGTTTCACGGTGACGGGTTCCCCGGGGACAACGCAAAAGGGGACACACCTACCCCGAGGCGTATCCCCTTTTTTGATTGTGATGCAGGCCGGGTTTCAGCTTTTGTGCCGCCAGGATCGCGGTATCTCGCCCATAACCTTGGCCATGCAGGTGACACAGATGGTCGCCGTGTCGATCTCGCTCAAGTTCTTGCGAATCTGGTACCCGGCTCCCACCACGTAACCCTGGTATTTTCCGCACCAAGCGCAGTATCTCAGCATCGGCCACCTCGTTTTTAAATCTTAATTAAAAGGTAGCACGCCTGCTGGCCCTGTCAATGGCCTCATGCGAAATTTTGTCGCGGAATTAAGGACTTCTAAGCTCCTGTCGCCGTTTTGAGATAATGGACGAGGAGGCGGACGCCGACCCCTGTCCCCCCCTTGGGTACGTAGGGCCGCCCCTTCTCCTCCCAGGCCGTGCCGGCAATGTCCAGATGCGCCCAGCAGGTATCCTCGGCAAACTTCTGCAGAAAGGCGGCGGCGGTGATGGTCCCGGCCGGTCGCCCTCCGGTATTCTTGATGTCGGCCACCTCGCTTTTGAGCTGGGCGGCGTACTCTTCCCACAGGGGCAGCTGCCAGAGGCGCTCGCCGCTGCTTTCGCCGGCCCGTATGAGCTGCCGGATAAGACCATCGTGGTTGCCCAGCACCGCCGTGGCCTGGTGACCGAGAGCGATGACGCAGGCTCCCGTCAGCGTGGCGAGGTCGATGATCAGACGCGGCTCGTAGCGCTTGGCCCAGGTCAGGGCATCAGCCAGAATCAGGCGTCCCTCGGCGTCGGTGTTGAGCACCTCGATGGTACGACCGGACAGGGAGGTGAGAATATCCCCCGGACGCATGGCCGAACCCGAGGGCATGTTCTCCACCGCCGGCACGATGCCGACAAGGTTGACGGGCAACTTCAGCGCCGCCACGGCCTGAAAGGTCCCCAGCACAGCGGCGGCTCCGGCCATGTCCATCTTCATCTCATCCATCTTCTCCGCCGGCTTGAGCGAGATACCGCCGGCATCAAAAACCACGCCCTTGCCCACCAGCACGATCGGTTTGGCTTCCGCGCTGCCGCCGCTGTACTCCATGACGATCAAGCGGGGCTCACGTTCACTCCCCTGCGCCACGCCGAGCAGGCCACCGAAACCCTCCTGTTCCAGGGTCGGCCGCTCCAGCACCCGCACGGCGAAGCCTGCTTCCGCGGCCAGGGAGCGGGCCGTCTCGGCCAGATATTCGGGGGATTTCACGTTGCCGGGCTCGTTGACCAGATCCCGGGCCAGACAGACGCCCCGGCAGATGGCGCGCGCTTCATCCAGTCCCCGGCGGGCAGCGGTCACCTCCGCCTGTTTTTCCACCAGCAGCACTCCGTCCTTCATGGGGGGAGGCAGCTCCTTGCCGTTCTCCGTGCGGAAGCGATCAAAACGATACGTCCCCAGCAGCAAGCCTTCGCTCACGGCCTGCGCCCGCTCCGTCAGATCACCTCCCCGCACAGGGAGACTGAGGAAATTGCAGGCAAAGGAGGTGACGCGGCGCGACTGCAGGACACCGACCACCGTTCCCGCCGCCTGACGCAGATATTCGAGGCCGGCGCTCTTTTCCTTGCCCAGTCCGACCAGCAGCACTCTTTCCGCCAGCAGGGCCTTGCCGGGATGAAAAAGAACGGTCTCGCGCACCTTGCCGGTGAATTCACCGTCCCGCACAGCCCGCCCCAGGGCGCCATCCAGCGCCTGATCGAGCTCCTTGAGCAAGGGCGTCTTGAACTTGCCTTCAAAAACCCCCAGCACCAGACAGGCCGTCTTCTGCTGTAGAGGAGAACCCTTTTTCAGAACCAGATTCATGCTTTTTCCTTTCCTTGGCCATTAGTGACGCGACGGTAGTTCTGCAGCCATTCCTGCTGCCTCGCCGCCGGCACCTGCAGACGGGTTCCCAGCAGTTCGGCCACCGCCTCCGCTTCAGCCAGCCCACGCCCCTCTTCCAGGGCCAGGTTGCTGCGGCGGCGCAGAACGTCCTCCAGCGTGCGGGCCAGCTCAAAGTCAGCGGCGTAAGCCACCTGTACCCCCAGCAGCGCTGAGCCGGGGACAACCGGCTGCAGCAGACCGGGCTCACGGCGGCCCAGCGCCAGCACCTGGTCGATGCGGCTGCCGTAAATGCCCAGCAGGTGTTCCATGACCCGCGGCGACAGCCCGCTGCGTCCGCAGAGCGCGGCAAGGCGATCCTGAACATAGGCGTCGAAGTCGCCCGTCTTCCCGCCCGGCAGCGGCAGACGGGCGGTTCGGCAGTCCGGCTGTCCCCGCCCCAGGCGCCTGACGACCAGGTCGGCCATCTCGGCGGCCATGGCACGATAGGTGGTATATTTGCCGCCACCGACGGAAATCAGCCCCGAGGGGGAAACAAAGATGCGATGTTCGCGGGAGACGCGGGAAGCCTTCACCGACTCTTCCGCCACCAGGGGGCGCAGACCGGCAAAGGCCGCCAGCACATCCTGGCGCTGCAGCTGGTGATCACGCAGGTGACGGCCCGACTCGGCCAGCAGATAATCGATATCGTCCTCTGTCGGCGTCACCGCGTCAGGGTCACCGGCATAGTCCACGTCGGTGGTGCCCACCAGCGAATAATCACCCCAGGGAACGACGAAAAAAAGACGGGCGTCGCTCTTGGAGCTCAGGTAGAGCGCCTCGCCTCCCCGACTGATGCGCGGCACCACGATGTGGGTGCCCCGGGTCGGGCGCAGCTTGTTGTCGGTGTCGCCATCCAGGGCACAGACTTTGTCCAGCCAGGGGCCGGCCGTGTTGACCACCACCTCGGCCTCCACCTCCAGTTCGGCGCCGCTCTCCCGATCACGCACAATCGCGCCGCAGGTGCGCCCTTCCCGTTTGACCAACTCCACCACCTCAGCGTAGTTGGCCGCCTCGGCGCCGGCCTCCACGGCCGCCAGCACGTTTTCAAGACAGAGGCGGGCGTCGTCCATGCGACAGTCCCAATACCGGGCCACGCCGACCAGACCGGCGTCCTGCAGCACCGGTTCCTGCTGCAAAGCTTCCCGGGCGGAAAGGATGCTGTGACGATGGGTGTTACGGAAAAGCGCGAGCAGATCGTAGAGGGTGAGGCCAGCCCGGATCATCCAGAGCGGACGGGGATCGCCGCGGTAGACGGGGATAAGAAAAGAAAGGGGTCGCACCAGGTGGGGAGCGATATGCTGCAGAGTCCGCCGCTCTCGCTGGGACTCGAAGACCAGATGAAAACTGTAGGTTTCCAGATAGCGCAGGCCGCCGTGGATGAGCTTGGTCGAGGTGCTCGAGGTACCCGAGGCGAAATCGCTCTTCTCCACCAGGGCCACCTGCAAGCCGCGCAGGGCCAGGTCCCGAGCCAGCCCGGCGCCGTTAATGCCGCCACCGATAATGAGCGCGTCGAAACGCCGGCCGGCAAGACGCGTCAGATCGCGCTGCCAGCGAACACTGGCGTACTCATCCCTGTCCGTCATGACCTGGTCCCCCTGTCACCGGTGCCTTGACCGGTTGAAGAAAAGAAGCGTTGCGTCCACAGGGAGCGGCCGCCGGTCAACGGACTCCCAGTTTAGAGGACAAAATGCCGAGGAATTTATTGAGCGGGTTGTCGCGGGAAAGGGCAGGAAAGACAGAGGGCTTGCGCAGCCCCAGATTCTTGAGCTCGGCCATGATGCGGGCATTACGCCCCAGCTTGAGCCCCTTGCGAAACGTCTGAATGGCACGATACTTCTGGTCAGCCAGAATGTAGATGCGGCCCAGGTTGAGATAGTGCACCGGGTTGTTCGGTTCGAGCTGCATGGCCTCGTGACACATGCTGGCCGCCTGCTTCAGCTGCCGGTGCTCCCGCGCCAGACAGTACGCCAGATACGACCGTACCATGGGCGTCTTGGCGTCCTTGGCCGCATGCTCCAGCAGGTGAATCGCCTCCACCATATTGCCGCGCTCGGCGGCGTCAATCCCCCGTTTGATCATGTCTTTGGTTTCTGCTGTCATACACTCACCTCTTATTCATTTAGGGAAACTGCCATTTATCCCGGCTTCATCGCCGGATTGTACGAGCATAAGAAAAAAATGATTCTAATGCAAGGGGTTCGCTACCGTCCCCTCATGCCCTTGTCTGCTGCAGGCTCTATGACTCCGCCGCCAGACAGAGGGCGGCGTAGATACGGGCGGCGTCCTCGACCTGTCCCAGGGTCGTCTGTTCATCGGGCGTGTGGGCCGTTTCCAGGGAACCAGGGCCGAGAATGAGGGGCTTCACGCCGGCCTCGAAAAAGAGGTTGCCGTCCGAATGGGAGCGGAAGGCGTCATGCTGCAGGGGCAGATTCAGGCGCGGATAGACGTCCTCCAGCACCCCGGACAGCCAGTTGTCGACGGCCAGGCGGTAGCCGCGGGAATCGAAGGTGAAGGTCATCTCGATCTCAAGACTGTCCACGAAGCCCGTGGCTTCCTCGACCTGTGTCTCCATCTCCTGCCGCACGGCGGCCGGATCAACCTCGGGCGGCAGGTGGATGTCGATCCAGGCCTCGCAGCGGTCGGGCACGACGAAACCGGCCCGCGCCGAACTGAGCTCGCGGATGGAATAGACCAGCTCCGGCGTCTCGCGACTGAACAGAGGATGGCGCCCCAGGTGCAGGAGCACCCGCAGCATCGACTCGATGGCGTTGTGGCCCAGCTCGGGCAGTGAGGAATGGATACGGCGGCCACGCGTAACCAGCCCCGCCTCCAGGTAACCGTAATGGCTGAAGCAGGGCGCCAGCGAGGTCGGCTCGCCGATCACCACCCAGGGCGGCGTCTCGGTCTGCAAAAAAGTCGCGCTGCCGTCGCCGTTCTCCTCCTCGCCCACCACCAGCAGCAGCCCTACCGGCGGCCGCTCCGTCTCCGGCAGGGAGGCCAGGGCCAAAAAGGTCTCCACCATGGCGGCGCAGCCCCCTTTCATGTCGGCGCTACCGAGGCCACGCACCACACCCCACTCTTCCACCGGCTCGAACTCTTCCAGATCCCAGGCCGGCACCGTATCGACATGACCGACCAGGTAGAGGCGCGGCGGCGCGCTCCCCATCGTCACCCGCAAGTTGAAGCGGTCCTCCTCCACCTCCTGCCGCTCCACGGCAAATCCCGCCCGCTGCAGAAACTCTTCCAGGTAGAGCTGAACATCCTCCTCCTTGCCCGCCGGCGAATAGATCTCCAGCATCTCCATCAACGTCGTGCGCAGACGGGCCGGGTTGATGGCGTGCCATACGCGCTCCAGGCGATCACTCATATAGGTTTGATCCTCTTGCGCTTGCTCTTGCGTGAAAGGTTGAGGGTCATGTAGACATGCTGCTGAGGATTACCAAAACCCTGCTTCTCAAAAAAGCGGATACCCGCCACGTTATCGGCGTCAGTATCGATAATAATCATGCGCACCCCCTGCTCGCGCATGCGCCGCTTGATCTCCTTGAATAGCGCCGAACCTACGCCGCCCTTCTGGATGCCCGGCTTCACCCCCAGCCATACCAGGTAGCCGTATTTCCAGGCCGAATTGCTCTTCGCCACCGTGGTGCCCAGGGCAAAGCCCAGAATCAATCCCCGGTATTCCGCCACCAGGCACAGCTCGCTGTCCGAATTGTAAAGGGTGGTGATTTCGTACTCGTCCCAGGTGCGATACATGCTGGGCGAGTAATCAGAGGTAAACAACTCTTCCCCAATATGAAAGACCACCGGAAAATCATCGATGGTTATCTCGCGGATACGCAGGTCGTCGTCTTGCTGGTCAGCATCGGCAGCCATGGGAAACCTCTGGAAAAAATGGAAGTAGGCAGAAAATATACCAGAGGGCGCGGCCGTTGGCAAAAAGGGATTTTGCCGGCGATTCGGCCTCGCCATCAAAGCGTCGCAAACAGCAGCTTCATACCGCGTCCAAAGGGCTGCGCACCCCGATACCCGGCCGGCTCAGCACATGGGTATAGATCATGGTCGTCGCGACATCCGCGTGGCCTAAAAGCTCCTGTACCGTACGGATATCATAACCCGACTCAAGCAAATGGGTCGCAAAGGAATGGCGCAAGGTGTGGGGCGTCACCGTCTTGCTCAGGCCGACCTGGCGGGCAGCCTCACGGACCGCGCGCTGCACCGCCGACTCATCAAAATGATGACGCCTCACCTTGCCGCTCTCGGGGTCGACGCTCATCCGCGATGCCGGAAAGACGTACTGCCAGCGCCAGTCCCGGGCGGCACCGGGATATTTTTTTATCAGGGCCGAGGGCAGCCAAACCTCCCCGTAGTTCTTGTCCAGATCCTGAGCATGAATCAGGCGAGCCTCGGCAATCTGCTGCTTAAGGGGATCAAGACAGATTTCAGGCAGCATGGTGATGCGATCCTTGCGCCCCTTGCCATCGCGCACCACAATCTGGCCCAGCGCAAAATCCACATCCTTGATGCGCAAGCGGATCACCTCCATGAGACGCATTCCACCCCCATAGAGCAAGTTGGCCATCAAAGACAACGGGGAGGGCAGCTCTCGCAATAAAGCCGAAACCTCATCGCGTGAGAGCACCACCGGCACCTTGATGGGCTTTCTGGCTCTGGCAAAGTCGGAAAAATCCCCCAAGGGAATTTTTTCCGATTCCTGAAAAAGAAAGACCAGAGCATTGAGAGCCTGCTTCTGCGTATTGACCGCCACGTTGTGCGTCTCAGCCAGATCGGACAGGTAAGCCCTGACGGCAGCGGCATCCAGATCGGCAATTTTTCGATGGGGATAGTAGCCCAGAAACCTCGTCGCCCAATCCAGGTAGGCACCTACCGTGCGTTTGGCATACTGACGGCCGACCAGAGTGCTGCGCAGCTTCTTCAGCGTTGCCTGATGGGCTTCGGAAAGAGCCGGAGGTCTTGAAGGATATTGAGGTACCGCTCGACTCCTCTGGCCATCTGCAGCCCAGGAAATCTTCAGATAATCACGGAACAGGTACCACAAAGCCGTACGAGCCTGACTATACTGCCACTCCTCGATATCCCTGTTTGACTTCAGGTTATCGAGAAAAACCGAGACATGTGCGGGTTGGCAATCCATTAATGGCAATGCGCCAATAAATTTGGTAAACTGCTGACACCATTTGACATACCACTGAAAATGCTGCGGATTGACCTGTTTCTGAACCAAAATATTTTGATAGTTTCGCCAGAATTGAGATTCAGACGCACCACCCCCAATAGATTTAGACATACCCCCTCCAGATGTTGAAATTTACAATGAATTTTTTCTAATTTTCAACATACTGGATTTACTGGAAATTTCAAGCAATATTCCGGTAACCGGCATATCCGATATACCGGTTACCGCCTAATCCCTGTTAGCCGCCAAAACATGAATCAATCAGATAAAAACATTGAATTAGGCAAAGCCGAAATATGGCGCAGGCAGAAAATTCTGATTGCATCAATTTTTCTATTCATCCCATATCAGCTATTAGTTGCTTGGCCAATTTCAAAAATCTTCAATTTTGGCCTTTTTTCGGACATATTGTCCTTTATTGTATTTATCGTAATAATCTATAGGGTTCATCGCTGGTACCAAGGGGCACCATGCCCGAAGTGTGGCGCTGATTGGGGTGGTTCGATTGGTACCCGTGGGAACAACTGTACCTCTTGCGGCCTGGTACTAAAGCCTACCCATCCTTTGAGCTACAAACTCTCATTTACGAAAATAGGTTACAAATTTCCAAGTACAAAAGACGGCTAACCCCAGGGTGAACACGGACTGAATATACAGGGGTGCTTCCCGAATAGGCCTCTACTAAATTGTCCCGGCACGTCGCAGCCGGTTACCCTTATCCGTTGTATTGCTTGAATTGAAATAGAGGCAATTTAGGTAAATCGATCTGAGCAGCTTCCCGAAAATGTATGGCGCCTTCGAAAACGATCAGCTCAATTGAAATATAAATAGGGAAAAAGGCATTAAGGGCAAATCAACCAAGGGTCTGCTGAATTGATCCTGGCAGGAAGAAACGGCAATACAACCAAGAAATCAAGCGGACGGGCAAACAGCGGTGCTTCTCGATAAAAGTTCTGTGGTACTCGCAGGTTACATCGCCGCCGCTTATCTTTACCGTTAGGCCAATATAATAATGATAAAAATATCGCGAAAAGTTATATGTTTAATCAAGGTCTACATGTGTATTCTGCTAATAGTGAACTTTTTAATCCTTACGTACATTGAAAAGGTATTTTTAGAAGTTCCATCGGTATTTATGTTAAACACCATAATAAAATTAATTATTTCGTGGGGCATGACCTATGTCATGCTCGTATATTCTCCGAATATATATTACAAAACAATAGTTACAATTGCGGCGACATTAATCTTACTATTTCTTCTGGTTCCAATCCATGGCCTAACAATATAATCAAGCGGATGGAATGGGGCTGGGTGCTTCCCGAAAAGCAAAATCAAATAGCGTCAGGTCACGCAAGTTCGCGTCGCCACCGCTTATCACGACCGTTAGGTTTAAAGAATTGAATAACCTTATAGGATCAATGTTTGTCTTAATTCTTTTGCATTGGATAGCACTTTTCATCCAAAGCCATCGGTTGTTCTATAAATTTAGAAATAAATATCCCGAAGTTGCCAAAAAAGACATTCCGGCCGCTTTCGAATTTCAGCAGGAACCAGAAAAATTTATCTACTTTTTCCGTAAGAAGAACAGATCATTTTTACAGAGTGATCCATGCATTTGGAAAATCAGACAACAAGTTAAATTCATAGCGTTTTCATCCATTTTCATTACGATCTTATTTCCGATTACGCTTATTATTTACATTCTGCGTACGAACCTAACAACTTAATCAACCGGACGGAAAATACGTCTGTGCTAAACGAAAAAGCAAAATCTAAAATTGCGGTGGTGGCCGAAACTTCGCGTCGCCGCCGGTTATCATGAACCGTTAGGCGTTTAAATGAACATAGAAAAGATAACGTCAGAATTTGTCTCCATAATAGATGTTGCGATTTTGGAAGCTGAAAAAGAAATTCTGGCCGCTCAAAAAACAAAAAATGATCTGCTTGCCGAACATTGTAAAAAGATAATTCAATATTTAAATGGAATAAGAGAGATGGCAATTTCAGGGGAACTCCCACGCATCTCAAATTCAGGAATTGGTGTTCTTCAGGGTGTGAGTGACTGGGACGTTTCAAAAAGTTTTTTTAAGGCATGTGCTGAAGTCGAAAAATATTACCAAAATAAATACAACGCCTAACAATCAAATCAAGCGGACGGTTAAACCGCGGTGCTTCTCATAAAAGTTCCGTGGTTCTCGCAGGCTTCGTCGCCGCCGCTTATCACTACCGTTAGGTGGCAAAAATAGATAAAATGAAGAACATAAATTCAAACAAAAATAATGATCTTGTTCTCAAATATCTTGCACGTGGAAAACGAAAAGCGGCACCCGTATACGAATCACCCGATACTGCTGAAAACCCATATGTGCGGCAGGGTGCACACCCTGACATCGTGATGCGGATTTGGGACGAAATTGGAAAGAGTTTACCAACGGATTTTCGTTGCCTAATCTACGGAACACCAGCACTCATTCATCACAAAACAGGGACAATTATGGCAATTGCCATAGGGACCCAATATGGTTTACTGCTTTCAACCGAATCCATTCAAAAAGCGCGGAAGGCTGGCGCTAGAACTCACACTAAATGGTCTGACGGCACAGACATGAATATAGACCAGGCCCTTGGTCAAAACTGGTTTTTCGGCGGGTGGTTCAGCGATGAAGTTACTTGGTGTGTAGATATTTACGACGAACTTGAACAAACCACCTAACCACGAAATGAAGGCGGACGAAAAGTAGCGCGGTTGTTCTCGAAAAGGTCTCTACTAGGCCGAACCGGAACGTTGTCGCCGCTTATCTCAAACCGTTAGCAGGAAAATGAAAAGCAAATGCAAAAAGTTGAGTTCACCTTCATGGTGGTCGCCTTCATATGTCTTTTTGTAATTGTCATTAGGGCAAAACCATCCTTATGGGGCGGAATTAAATCAACAGAAATGCAAAAAAGGCTAGATAACAAAGACAAAATACTGGCGATTGTTGCATCAGTTTGTTTTTCCATTGCAATGGCCTTGCTTTTCACTCGCATTTAAAGGCGGCCTGCTAACCAAAATTTCAAGCGGACAGTTCGACAGCAGTGGTTCTCGAAAAATTCAGTGGTCTGCGTGGGTCTCAAACCTGCCGCTTAAATTCAACCGTTAGGTAGCAAAGAATGAACAAGATCGAATTACCTGAACATTTACGCGCCAAACTCGGTCCTGAAATGAAAATGGATATTCACTGGGTCGATGTAAAAACGGCTACTGGTGGAACTTATCGTGGAGTAGTTGTTCGAGGCGGCAGGTATATTACCGGTTTGAAGTCACACCCTAATGGCGAAGGCACAGTTCCATTTCAGGCAAATGATATTGTCAAAATAAGGCGGCAAGCAATACTACCCTGGTGGCCTTTTTGGAACTGATCGCTACCTAACCAAGCGCTCAAGCGGACTGGGTGCCACATGGGCGGTTCGCGTAAAGGTTTCTACACACTTGGAAAGGACCAGCTCCAGCCCGCTTAGCTTGGTCCGTTGTACGGCGCTTAATTTTCCCCTGCGTACCACTTGCGGTTAGGAAAGGTTTTAATTGTCCACGCTGCCAATACTTTTGCATTGTGAGTACTGAAAACAGCAAGAAACCAGCAAGCTAACAGCAGTAGTAATTCAGCAACAACTCCAAAAGGTAAAAGTAATATTCTTAAATTCATTTAGCTACCTCCCTCGAAAAATGCCGTACAACAAGCCAATGAACTGGATGGAAATAACTGTGCAGTTAAAGGCCCGTTGCCTTTCGTCGCCACCAGTTATCTCCGACGTTATGTTGCTTAAATGATTGATAGATTTTTTAATATTTTCTGCACTTTAATATTAGCCTCGCTATTTCTTGCAGAGGTGTTGATCGCTCTTGCAAAAGGCATTGGTTCTCTAGACATACCTTACTGGCTTTATATTGCCAGTATCTATTTACGTGCAGTTTCATCGGTTGCTTGCTTTTTTCTCGGCCTATACGCCGTAACCGCCAAAATGAAATTCAGATATCTACTCATTACTGTTGGGGTTTTATTTGCTTTTTTATCTGTTGCGCCTCCACTAACAGCTCTATATTTCTCCGGGGGCATCAATACCAACTACCTAAACAACACGGAACTGCAAAATTTCCATGATTCCATAAAACTTCAAAAATCAATTTTAACCTTCCATATCATTGTTTTTATTACATTATCCACTGCCTTTTGGGTAGCGTTCAAAAAGCGCAACATAACCAAATAATCAAGCGGACGGTTAAACCACAGTGCTTCACAATAAAAGTTCTGTGGTACTCGCAGGTTACGTTGCCGCCGCTTATCACTACCGTTAGACAGACCATGAATAAAATACCGACATACGTTTCACAAGTCATCGGTGGCTGGGTTTATCTGAAAGGATCAACTGTGGCCTTGCAAAATGCTGGGCTTCGCCCAGAAAGACAATTGGTTGGCGGCAGCCGAATAAAATATCCAGAAATAGACGGGTACGCTTTTGAAAACAAAGCCCTCTTTGACCTACTAAACCAACTCAATGACCTAGGGGTTGCATTTAGTGCTGGAAAAGAGTGGTGCCCATCCGAGGTAATGGAAGAAGGACAGGAGCGGGGCCTTGTACCAAAACCGTTCATGCGCATTTTCTGGACAGGCCCAGACAAGTGGCACCTCAAAGAAATCTGTCTAACCATCAAATGAAGACGGACGGTTGATACAGTTCTGCTAAGTCATTAAAAATGCGGTGGTTTTCGGTTGTCTCT
Source organism: Desulfuromonas sp. AOP6 (assembly GCF_009731355.2). GTDB lineage: Bacteria > Desulfobacterota > Desulfuromonadia > Desulfuromonadales > SZUA-540 > SZUA-540. Next base: position 370,665 of record NZ_AP022810.1, on the reverse strand, counting down.
GCCCCGCCGCTTATCTCTGACCGTTAGATTGCAGAGCATAAATGGAATACATATTCATACTTATCGGTTGTTTAATTGTCCTCTACGCAATTGTTGCCTTCATTTATCGAGTTATCAAAAAAGAGGCATTTTGGCCCAATTTCAAAAAAATGATTTCACTAGTTCTTGATGGTATTTTCGGAATGGGTTGAAGGCATTAAGGCGAAATCAAAAAGCAATCTAACCATCCAATCAAGCGGATGGAATAGGGCTGGGTGCTCCCAGAAAAACAAAATCAAATTGCGGTAGTAAGCCGAACCCGCTCGTCGCCACCGCTTATCGCGAACCGTTAGGTATCAATAATGCGCAAAGTTGTTAAATGTTTACAGAACAGCTATTTAGTGCGTTATTTGCTTTATGGTGCTTCTGTTGGTGCATTTATCGGTATTTGGAATTTTTCTTATGTATTGGAAATGGAAAAAGATCCTTCCGGCGCCATAATTTATATTTTCTTAGTTTATTTTCCATCTTTTCTAGTTAGCCTTCCGTGGTCGTTAATAACAATTTTCACAGAAGGCAACATGCTTAATGCAAGCATAATTACTGTTGGTTCGACCCTAAACGGCTCAATTATTGGGGCGGCATATGGTTATTTGAAAAAAGACAATTATTCAACGGAAGGTCCCTAACCACTTAATCAAGCGGACGGAATAGGCAGTTGTTGTTTTCGAAAAGTTCGGTGGTACCCGCAAGTCGCGTCGCCGCCGCTTATCTCAACCGTTAGCAGGAAAATGAAAAGCAAATGCAAAAAGTTGAGTTCACCTTCATGGTGGTCGCCTTCATATGTCTTTTTGTAATTGTCATTAGGGCAAAACCATCCTTATGGGGCGGAATTAAATCAACAGAAATGCAAAAAAGGCTAGATAACAAAGACAAAATACTGGCGATTGTTGCATCAGTTTGTTTTTCCATTGCAATGGCCTTGCTTTTCACTCGCATTTAAAGGCGGCCTGCTAACCAAAATTTCAAGCGGACAGTTCGACAGCAGTGGTTCTCGAAAAATTCAGTGGTCTGCGTGGGTCTCAAACCTGCCGCTTAAATTCAACCGTTGGGTGGTTGAAATTTAGAAGCATACGGCATCGCGACTCAGGTATTTCCTGATAGCGGGCAAAATTATTATCCGATAAGATCATTCCCACGTAATCCGCCAGACGGCGATTCAATATCGATCCCTCCTGCCCTAAGGGCATAAAAAACAAAAAGAGCCAGAAGCATTTCTGGCCCTGTACACATACTCGAAACATCGATTCAAAAATATAGGCAACTTTATTGGTGGTCCGCCTGGCTTTCGGAAAGCAAGCTATCCACGCAGCTACGCGACCACCCAACCAAGAAATCAAGCGGACGGGCAAACAGCAGTGCTTCTCGGTAAAAGTTCTGTGGGCCTCGCAGGGTTCGTTGCCGCCGCTTATCACTACCGTTAGGCTACAATGCCAATAAGTAAGCTTCCTACATCTTTTGAAGCCTCCATAGTCAAATGGGTATTTATCCCATTTGCAATTTTTGCAATTGTATTTCTACTGGTGTTTAGGACTGTTGGCGTCACAGAGTGCGAGCAACTTTGTGAAGACAATGGCTATTCAAAAAGTACTCATATCCCGCCTGATCGGTTTGGCTCTGATTAAGGCGGACTGAGTTGGGCTGAGTGCTTCACTGAAAAGCAAAATCAAATTGCGATAGGTCGCTAGGCTCGCGTCGTCAGCCGCTTATCTAACCCCGTTAGATTTCAGAAAATAAAATATGAAAACTAGCCCCATAAAAATAATTTTAGCTGCAAATTTCATCTTTCTGATATTGAGCGTCGTTTGCATATCGAATGCATATTTTGGGGGCGTCGATGGCCTTTCGGTCAGTGAAGAAAAAACAAATAAAATCAAAGCAACAATTCAAAACGAAACGAACATTGAAAAACTAAGAAGCTTCGCCCTCATAAGTCTTGAAGCTCAAAATGGTGCATACGAAGCAGTGGATTCAGCGGTCGAAGTGTCAAGCACAGCAATCAAATTTTTCAGCATCATGTTCGCGTTCAACACTATATTTTTGTTGAGCTATCTACTTAAAAATAAAAAGAAATCTAACAAACTAATCAACCGGACGGAAAATACGAGCTGCTAATCCGAAAAACAAAATCAAATTGCGGTGGTGTTCGAGCAGTTCGTCGCCGCCGGTTATCACGAACCGTTAGGTGTCAAAATTGAAAAGAAAAATAATCACACGTAAAGCATATAATTTAATGCTGGCAGGAGCAGTATTCATGGTGGCATTTACATCATATGAAACAATAAAATTAATAAATAGAGACATTGAATATTTAGGAAGCAGTTCTGTTATACAACTTGTATTTATGTCGTTTTTCTTTATAGGTTCACTTATTTATTTCAATCCAGAAGAAAAAAAACACCTAACAACTTAATCAACCGGACGGAAAATACGTCTGCGCTAAATTGAAAAACAAAATCTAAAATTGCGGTTTGTCACGCAAGTTCGCGTCGCCGCCGGTTATCATGAACCGTTGTGCGCTAATATAGGTAACAATGAATAAAAAATTTTTCTTATTAAGTGTACCGATCTCTTTAATTTTAGCTTTTATTGCTATAAAACTTATATTACTTACTGGGTTCGACCATCAAATCCGTGAACTTGTCGCTACAATTGAAACCGATAAAAATAGTGAATTTAAATATAAAGTTTCAATGTCTCTATCAATTCTGGCATTTCTATCTGTAAATTCATTTATTTGTTTCAAGCTGGCCAAGACAAAAGGACTTGATCCCAAGAAATGGGCTAGAAAAGGTTTTCTATATAGTATTTATGCCATAGCATATTTGCTATTTTTCACCGAACAGCAGAAAACAAATAAGCGCACAACCAAATAATCAAGCGGACGGGTAAAACGCGGTGCTTCTCGATAAAAGTTCTGTGGTACTCGCAGGTTTCATCGCCGCCGCTTATCACCGCCGTTAGGTTTCAGAAATGGAATTGAGCACTGCAATAACATTAATGATTATCGCAGCCTATTTCGGCTTCTCGGGGTTATATTTTCTGAACTACCTCAGAAAAGAGGAAGTTGTTGAATTTAATTCAATACAATTACTGGTATCTTTTGCCGGGAACGTGAGCAATATTCCGAAATTTTATAAAGCCTTCTACCAAGCCCACGAAGAAAAGCATAAAAAAGCAATAACTGCTTCAATGCTGTGGTTGCACTTAGCTTGTCCTGTTTTGTTTTGGGTTGTCGTCGCTATTGAAGCAGCGTAAGCGAAAAGAAACCTAACAACTAAATCAACGCGGACGGGGAATACGTCTGTGCAATTTTGAAAAATCAAAACCAAATTGCGGTGGGTCGCGAGCGTCGTTTCGCCCGCCGGTTATCATGAACCGTTAGGCGTTTAAATGAACATAGAAAAGATAACGTCAGAATTTGTCTCCATAATAGATGTTGCGATTTTGGAAGCTGAAAAAGAAATTCTGGCCGCTCAAAAAACAAAAAATGATCTGCTTGCCGAACATTGTAAAAAGATAATTCAATATTTAAATGGAATAAGAGAGATGGCAATTTCAGGGGAACTCCCACGCATCTCAAATTCAGGAATTGGTGTTCTTCAGGGTGTGAGTGACTGGGACGTTTCAAAAAGTTTTTTTAAGGCATGTGCTGAAGTCGAAAAATATTACCAAAATAAATACAACGCCTAACAATCAAATCAAGCGGACGGTTAAACCGCGGTGCTTCTCATAAAAGTTCCGTGGTTCTCACAGGCTTCGTCGCCGCCGCTTATCACTACCGTTATAATGCCAAATGAATAAAAAGATTAAATATATTCTCTGGGGAGCAATCCTGTTGTTGCCGGCATTATTTCGGATGCTATTCGAGGTCCTTGGCTTAATCGCACTCGGTGGCTATTTGCTGTATTACACCCCGATATCCTTCCTTGGCGAACCATTTTTCATCCCGAACTCAGACTTGGGTTTCTTGCCGTCATGGAAGGGCATTTTGATAACTGCAATCATTTATTCTGGCGTTTATTGGACGAGTCTTTGGTTATTTAAGATTTGCAAAGATAAATACAAAACAAGCCCAAAGGCTGCCTTATAACCAGCAAATCAAGCGGACGGAAAATAGCTCGGGGCTTCCCGAAAAACAAAACCAAATTGCGGTAGTAGGCCGAACCTTCACGTCGCCGCCGCTTATCGCGAACCGTTAGCCATCAAAAATAAAAAGGAAGGTAAAATGGAAACTGAAATTAAGTACCTGAAGGCATGGATAATTTTCTCGATTTTAGCAGTTGTTGTTGCGGTTGTTGGAGGGGCTGTCGTTGGCGGAGTTGTTGGGTTCATTCTTGGAATTGCCAAAGTCAACACACAAACAATAAGTGTATTTGGTGGTGTCCTTGGTGCTTTGGTTGGCCTTTATTCTTCGTTCCATTTCTACAAATGGTCAGTTAAAAAATACATTCTTCCTCAATCTTCTTTCACAATAGCAGGCCAATAGCCCATTTTTATTTTAGTTTATGAAATAAAAAATGGCTAACCATGCAATCAAGCGGATGGAGACGACCTGTGTGGTTCACGAATATTACAGTGGTACGCATAGTTCGCATCGCCACCGCTTATCACTACCGTTGGGCGAATTATTTAAAAAGGAGTTATGAAATGAAGATTTACCTTGTTGCATTGTTTGTCTTGTTTAATTGCAGTATCACCCTAGCAGCAGACGTAATCGACTACGAAGAGTGGAAGGATTACCAACAAGTAAATGATAAAGTTGTAATTGTAAAATCTGATATTTATGGCGGTGACCTGACATATTCCGCTACCCTTAAAGGTAAAGTTAGAAATATTACGCAAGATCCAATGAAAAATATAGTTGTTGCATGGTTACTTTTCGATGAAAATAATAAATTATTTCCAAACAGAAGATATTATAGCGATTACTTTTACGATAATGAAGTTTTTAGCTATAAAATAGATTATTTGGACAGCAAAACAACCGAGGATTTTCAGGTTGGCTTTGACTTATATTCAGGAATCGGTTCAGATACTGCTCAAAAAATTAGGGACGCAGTCTTCGCTGACAGATACAAAATATTAGTATTTCAAAAAAAGCAATAAAGCAGTATTGAATTTATAAAAAAATAAAGAGGAGATTGTCACAATGAATAACCATCAAAAAGCCTTTGAAACAATGAATGAAGCTATTAAAATCCTCGCTACTTCTAGCGATGAACTTCAATATCGCCTATCTGTCGCATGCCGGGATTTTATCGGGAAATTATACAAAAATGATTTCAGTGTAGCGCTCTACAATAACTTCAATTTACTATCCAAAAAATTGCACTTAAATAATGATGATTTTCAGCAATATTTTTTAGATATTGATGAAAATGAGGCATCGAGACTTGCCTTGTCAATTTTTGAATTTCACTTACAGGTTTGCGAAGAATACTTTTCGCCAGGTAGCTACTGAAAAATCATTGAAACAATTTACACATCGAATACCTTCTATTTTTAAAAAAAGTATTTCATTTAATAAAAGCCGCCCAACCAAATAATCAAGCGGACGGAAAACGCAAGCGACTAAATTTGAAAAGGTTCGGTGGTGTTCGTAGGTTACGTCGCCGCCGCTTATCTCTACCGTTAGCCAAAAAGAATAAATAGAATGAAACTTAAAACCTACAAGACTATATGCGCAATTCTCATGGTCGTCTCGGTGACGTTGATGATTCGTGATTTTTCTTTAGAAAAATATGCCATCTACAGTTTTCTGGGGCACCTTGGTCTTTTTTTAATTGGTGCATTTATGTTTTTCAAAGGAAAACCAACACAGCTCTAATGACACTTGTCGGCTAACCCTAGGGTTAACACGGACTGAAAAACACGAGTGCTTCCCGAATAGGTCTCTACTAAATTGATGCTGCACGTCGCATCCGGTTACCCTTACCCGTTAGCGAGAATACGCAATGAACAAATCTTTTTTAGTCGCTATTATACTTTTCTTGGCTTCAACAGTGAATGCATACGGTTGTGGCACTAATGATTCTATCTGCGTAGCTTCCGTGGTTTTCGAAAAAGGAGCCTCTCTCCGATTTTTTGAGCTAAAGGACTATTATTGCCAACAGAATCAAGTTTTCTTGAGTGAAGCAATAAGGAGAGCTGAAAAAAGGGTCTCTAAATTAAAAAGAGACAAAGGGATAGACCATTACGAGCAGGTAAAAATCGATTTCTCTGATGTAGAATATTCCCTTATTTCGAGAGATAAAGAAAAGGCGCAATTCAGGGTTTCCGGTGTTTTTACCTATGATCTACAGGGGACAAACTTTCACCACCAAGCTAGTACAGATGAAATAATGGAACTTCGCTATCAAAATGACCGGTGGGTGTTCTGTTCAGAGGAACTTGTAAGTTTCAGTGAGCGATTTAAACATGCTAAAAAAGAAATTAAGGCGGGCGATTGAACCGCTGGTGCTTCCCGAAAAATCTTTACACAGTCGCACCGCCACGTCGTCAACTCTTATTTCAAACCGTTAGCGCTACTCTAAAATATCGAAGACATGAAAATATCAAAGCCTTGGTCTAACATACTCCTTGCTACAATATTCATATCATTTATAGCTTGGGGCTACGGCATTTATGTAGATTTTGTGCCATCAGATCACTGGAAAAGGATTGGATCAGCGATAGCAGCAACCATTGCTACGCCGCTGGTGGTATTGCTTTGGTATCGCCATTTAACTGGCAGGGCTCGCCTTGTTTACAAAGACATCACTTTTGGCCCATTTGTATTTTTAATAACATATATATGTTTACCATTATCTGTTTATTATTGGGTATTTGTCCCAATTGTGCACTCTTCTGCCGCCATTATAACAATGTACACAGGCACACAGGTAACACATAAAGCTAACTTTAATAAAATACATACTCAGTCAAGGTATGGATGTGACTATCGACTTGATGGAAGTTTTATTTCCAATGCATTTCCGTCCTATCTATGTATAAGTGCGGGATCTTATCAAGATTCGCCAAAAAATGTATTATTAGAATTGTCTGGTCGACAAACAACATTAGGATTTTTAGTTGAAGATTTTAGAGAAGTTCCGGATTTGAAGAAATAAATTCGTGTTAAGCGCTAACAAACCGCTAAAGCTGACGGGGAGATACGTTTTTGCTTCTCGAAAAATACGTAACAGTTCCACGTTTCGGTGGCCCTCAGCTTTGCTTTCTCCATTATGGCTCTTATGCGAATCGAATGGACTCTTAATCGGGGGCAACTACTATGGCTCTCGCTGTACACAGCGATATTGCCCGCATCACTTCTTGCTATTCCGTTGGTGGGTGACTGGTCGCTAATGGTAGGGACTCTCGTTTCGTTACCACTTGCCCCGTTCGGATTCGTGGCATTCTGGTGTTCAATTACGGTTGGCGGAAAGCTGTTTGCATTCTTCTTCACATGGCTGTTTGACTTTGGTTTGGCATGGTTGCTGGTTGCGCAGTACGTTGGTTATCAAAGAAAACGGGGAACCAAAGTATCTATTGTAAAGCACGTTGCGTTTCGCACGGCCGCAGCCCTTCTATTTGTCGTGCTGGTAATGGTTGCATTGCGGGTGTACACGCCATAACCAAACGCTCAATTGGACTGGGTGATACAGGGGTGGTTCGCGTAAAGGTTTCTACAAACTTGGAAAGGACCAACTCCAGCCCGCTTAGCTTGGTCCGTTGGGCCTCTTAGTTTTCCTCTTGGAGATTTATCGTGTTTAAGTCCTTACTTTCCAAACTTGCTGGTTCACAACAGCCACAGAAGGACCGCCCGTCAGAGCAACAGCTAGACGCAGCGACTGAAGCGCTCATGCGTGCAATTGAAGAAAAGCGAAAAACTGATCCCCTGATAGGTGCAAAGCTCGGTGGAAAGGAAGTATTTCAACGGCTCCTACGAGGGATGAAAGATGAGCGCGGGGTTCACGTTGAGTCATTGCTATGCGCACTCGGAGCGCTTGCTGGCTATTCGTGCCAGGCCAATCTGCGCGCTCAAGCCATTGCAAAGGGGTTGCCCGAGACGGCTGCGCTAATAACTGTTGGCGTAGCAAATGGGAAAAGCTATTTCTTTGGTGATCCGTTGAACCAAGCATTAGCCGAATCACAGTATTCGGTCTGGGGTCTTGCGGCAGGGGCGGCACAGCACAATGGATGCAAAACGCTGCCGGACATCAACAGCATCTTCGCCCATGTAACTGGCACGGTAGGAACTGACTCCTTCGGTATTCCCCGACTTCCGGAAGGACGCGTTACAAGCGATAAACCGATCAACTACTTAAAGGCGTTGTGGCCAGATCTATTTCCCGTAGCCAAGATGTTTTGCAAACAACCGACGGAGTGGCCCTTCTTGTTTGGAGTCGCAATTCAGGAGGCGCTTGATGCGGCAAGAGAGGCACTCCCTCAGGACGTTGCGTTAACGATCATTATGGAGAGTGCCATACCAATGTCAAAAGTCGATCTTGAAGCGGCCTGATCTAGCAGCGCGACGCCCCTAGGACGCCACGGCGCTCAGCAATTAATACCGGAACCCTAAAGGAACATCCAATGCGAGATCATTTGTCGAAGTCTTTGTTTAAAACACGCGAAGGACTCATCCTCGTTTTCAGCAGCGTCATCTATCTGGCCATTGGGGTTTCTGCAAAGCTCTCACCGCCTGTTGCTGCCGTTTTTGGCTTCATCGGATTGATGGCTTTCTTTATGCCGGTTTTTCTTCTGTTGTTCTTCTTTAAGATCGGTGGCTACAGGAGAGACTTCCTTTCAACTTGGTTTAACACCGTGGTCATGCTTACCGTCGGGCTTGTCCCTGTCATTATTGTTACCAAGTCGGCCTTTTTCCGCTGAACGGCTATCCGTGGCGCCCCGCGTGTGCAACCAAGAGGCCCAACCCTGCGGTCGACCCCGTTCGCTTCGCTCTCTGGGCGCTGCGCGATGAAGCCGCGCAGCACCGGGCACCTTGAACGTTAGCCATTTAAAATCAAAGGAAATGCAATGGTGGAACCATTAATACCTCTCTTGCTATTTCTTATTCTCTTATTCCTGTGCATCAAAGGCTTTATGTGGGGTGCCTCTCTAATGGTACTCCTACAAAATGCAATTTCGTGCCTTGTTATCTCCCTAGTAATAATTTTTGCGCTTCCAACTGAAGGCGACGTAATTGGCCCCAATCTCCCCTATATACCAATAAGCATTTCAGCCGTAATCCTGGTTTCGGCAGTACTTTCAATTGTCATTGCACAAAAAAATAAAAATGTTGCGAGTGGCAAACACAATGCTGTCGGCATTGCTGTTCTGTCCCTTGGAATCGTTCTTTGGGCAGTAGGATTTGTCTCTTTTTGCTTATTTATTTTTGGTGGACTGGAAGGCGGCCCAGATCCCAAGGCAGCTGTCATATCATTTTCAGTTCTTAATATTGCTGGCGCAATTGCCATTTATTTTTCAACAAAATATGAATCAGTCAAATTTCCAAATGTCTATCGTTGGTTTTCTTTTTGGGCCTCAAATTTCATGTTTTTTGCAATATTCATCTGCAGCATGATTTTCCTTTTCGCATTTCCTGCCACATCTCCTGAAACCCATTCATTTTGGGCTTCGGTGAACTCAATAAATTACGTGCCGGTTGCACTGCTGTTCATTGCCATCAATCAGAGCTATGTGAAGAAAAAAAGGGCTAACCCTTCGCTCCACACGGTCGGTTGATCCAGTGGTGATATTCGCGAAAAAGTCTCTACTCTGCTAGCGTCCCAGCGCCGCCAGTTGAACTCACTTTTGGGTCGGACCAAGTCAACCCCAGCAACGGGTCCCGCCAAAAATGATTTCAGCTACTCGGTAGGGAACTTTTGTTTTTGGTGAAGAACTCGCAGAATGCGAATCGTGGATCCGTCAACAAAATAAGATACGACCATTGAAACTTCAGGAATAATGAGCAATCTGCCTCGAATTCCCTCCCGTTGAACGCCCATTAAAGGTTGTTCAATTAAGTTTTCAACTTTAGCTTCAATGATTTCATCTGCTTTTTCAGCAGCATCTGGGTTGAAGACGTAAAGAAACTCGAAAATTTTCTCTCGATCATTTAAGGATTCTTCTTCCCAAAAAATCATTGGTGGCCCCGGTTGCGAACCTTGGCTTTACGTTCAGCCATTTGTGTTTTTGCAGAGTCATTGTCCACGAACACAGCCTTGCCGGAATCAAGTTTGTCGAACGCAAGGTTTACTTGTTCGGTAAGCCAAGTATCATGAGACAAGGCCTTGCGTTGTTGCTCGGCAAGCTGCTCCGTTAGTTCTCGGCAAGCGTCGCTAAGGGTGCGACCTTGGCTTTCAGCCCTTTGCTGGGCTAAGCGTTTTGTTTCTTCGTCAACACGAAATTGAATTCTCGTATCCATAGGTTGCTCCCGCAATTAGTGTGTGCACAAATGTTAGCACCAAGGTCGCTGAAGGGCAACCAACAATTTAATAAACCCAGCAACAATTAGGGGCACTCCCCATATCTTTGAAGAAAACTGGAGGGTCCCTAATTTTTTACAGAATGGGGACAGGTCTATTTGGGGCCGCAAAATATCGACATTTCGCCAATTTTCGCGTAAAAACATTGAGTTTACTTTTTGCCGGCCCTCATCAATCTTCCTTTCTGTCTGGAGCACACCCATGAAACTGCTTCACCTGCTGTTAGCTGGATTGCTTGTCCCCAGCGTCTGCCTTGCCCAGCTCAGCGACGAGAACCTGTTGCAGGGTTTGCCTCAGGGCTACAAAATCGCCTTTCAAACCCAAAAAGGGAACATGATCATGACCGAAATGGTTCCCGAGGCGGAAACCGTCGACAACTGGACGGAGATGGTGACCACCCAAATCTTTCTGGGCTTGAAGGAGGCAACGCCAGAGCAGTTTCAGGCCCTCTCGACCAAAGCCTGGCTGGACGTCTGCAAGGATGGCGAAGTGGCGCCGGTTACACAGGGGGAAGAAAACGGCTATGCTTTTTCGATCTGGGTCCAAAGCTGTCCCTCGAACCCGCTGACGGGCCAGCCGGAGAACACCTGGTTCAAGGCGATCAAAGGCAATGACAGTTTTTATCTGGTGCAGAAGGCGTTCAGGTTTCATCCTTCCCGGGAACAGATCGTTCAATGGATGCAGTATTTCCGTGCCGTCGGGGTCTGCGACACGCGTCTGGCCGACCGTCCCTGTCCAAAAGCTGGAAAATCGCGGCAATAAGAAGACGGGCACAATTGAAAAACAATATCTAAATTGGGGTGGGTAACGCAAGTTCGCGTCGCTGCCGGCCATTCTTTTGAATTTGAACGTAAAGAGAGAAATTCATGAAAAAAGTGTTTATGGTTTTGGGTGTTGTATCCCTTGTCGTTATCCTCGCCATTGCAGGAATCGGGATTTTTACCTGGTATAAATCGTCTCAATACAAGGATACGGCGGTGCCGTACATCAAGGCAACCGTTCCGGAGCTCTCAAAGTGGGATCCTGAAGTGATTAAGGGCTATATGGCGCCCGAAGGGATCAAAGACATCTCTGATGAAAATTTTGTAAAAATAATCCGATACCTCTCCAAGCTTGGCGATTTGCTGTCAATGGAAGAACCGAGCTTCTCAAATATCTATACAGGTTCAACCCTTGAAGGCGGCAGCCAAACTATTGTTACCTATACGATTGATGCAACCTATGAAAAAGGTGACGCTGAAATCACCATGACCTTGCTCGACCTGGGAAATACCTTTCAGGTTTATAAATTTCATATCAGTTCTATGGCCTTGGTCGAATAACCTGTTATCTCGCCCATAAACGCGGACGACATAGACTGGAGTAAAAGGGACAATCACACGACACCCCCTTTTCTCTCCTTGAGGATTTCCATGCGCTACCGCCTTCTGACTCTTGCCCTTTTCGCCCTGCTTCTGCTGCCGCTCACCAACGCGACCGCCCAGGGGCGACCGCCTGCGGGAGACTGGCAGGTCAGCCTTGGCGCGATCGGCCTCTATCTGCCGGAGTATGAAGGCGCCGACGCGTATGAATTCAAAGCCTTCCCTTCCCTCGACATCGCCTGGCGCGACCGGGTTTTTCTCAACGTCCGCCAGGGGCTCGGCGCCACCTTCTACCGCGGCAGCGACCTCCGCCTGGGCGCCTCGGTGGGCTACAGTTTCGGTCGCGACGAGAACGACTCGGCCAACCTGAAGGGCCTCGGTGACATCGACGATGGCGCCACCGCCAACCTGCTCGCCCGCTGGAAGACTGGAAAGGTCTCTCTCGACGCCCACTACGAACAGCAGATCACAGGGGCAGATACGGGCGTCCAAATTCACAGCACGCTCGGCTATGGCCATCGTCTCGGACCGACCATGCTGCGCCCGGCCCTGACCACCACCTGGGCCAGCGATTCCTACATGCAGGACTATTTCGGTATCAGCCCGGCACAGGCGGCGAACTCCGGCCTGCCGACCCATACTGCCGAGGCGGGCTTCAAGAGCGCGGGGGCCAGGCTCACCATTGTCCATCCCCTCGGCGGCGCCTGGGGCCTGACGCTGCTGGCGAACTACGACCGGCTGCTCGGCGACGCCGCCGACAGCCCCCTGGTCAAGGACGCGAATCAGTATTTCACTGCCCTCGGGATCGCTTATTCTTTTTAGCGACCCCCCCGCCGCGCCACAACCTGCCCGTGATTCACCACGTTGGGCAAAGAGATCGGTGGCAAAAAGCAGCAGCATTGAAAGAAATCTTTAAAACGCGTTGTATGGTGAACTGACCCATAGATTTATAAAAAACCTGGATTGACCATTAAATCAAGCGGATAGAATAATCACAGCCCTTAGTGGCTCGTCATCTGCGATGATTGGGTCCATGCCCACTAACACAGAGGAGGAGCATGTGAGTGATTTCATAGCACCTGTAGCAGCCTGGTGTGCAGCAACTATTGAAGCGATCGGCATCGGGACTATTACGGGGTTCGCACTATATTCACTTTTCAATGCCGCAACCCGATTACTCAAAAAGGAAGATGGTGATTCTATTTTCCTTGAACTCCGCCAAGTACTAGGCCGTGGCATTTTGCTTGGCCTTGAGTTTCTCATTGCTTCGGACATCATTTATACAGTGGCAGTCGAGTTGACCTTTGAAACCATAGGCGTTCTCGCCATAGTTGTACTCATACGCACGTTCCTGAGTTTAACCCTGGAAGTCGAGATGACCGGCAAATGGCCGTGGCAAAATACGCGGTAACATACAATTTCGCGCTTAGACCTCCACCAACCATTTCACCCAGTGGGCCCAGAAAAATAACGACTGCTGAATATCATCGTGAGCCTTCTGAAAAAAGGAATCCGATTTATTTTCTCATTTCAGACCTCATTTTTTTTCGGTCCATTACTGCATATCGGCTTGTTCAGGTGCGGTTACCGCTTCGCCATATTAAAACATTGAGTTTCTTCCACTGAGCAGGAAAGACGCCCGTCACTGCCCAGTATGGTATAATTATGCCGTTGCAGCGGATTTCATAACCCTCACCGCTGGTCTTTATCGTCAGGGGCAACGAAATATCGCCAAAAAAAGGAGGTGTTGGATATGCCGGAGTTTGGAAGCGCATTTTCGGGACTTGCCAAAGGGCAAAAACTTACGCAAGAAGAATTAATCCGCGCAATTCGTTTTATGATCGCCGCTGAATATGAGGCTGTTCAATTGTATATGCAGTTGGCGGAATCGATCGATAATAAATTGGCCATTGAAGTTTTAAAGGACATTGCTGATGAAGAAAGGGTTCATGCGGGAGAGTTCTTACGTTTATTGAAAGAACTAGCACCCGATGAAGAAAAATTCTATGCAGAGGGTGCAGAAGAAGTTGAAGAAGAAATAGAAAGACTAAAAAAGAATTAGGGCCAAAACTCCTGACGAATTGCTTTACCCTGAAAAATTGTCATATTCGCCAAGCAAAACATCTTTTAGCCTTCTATGTTAACAGGAGAAAGCTATGAGCAAAAAAGAAGCATATGAAAAAAAACTACAGGCACAACTGGATGAGTGGGATGCGGAAATCAAAAAGCTCAAAGCCCAAGCCGACAAGGCAGGAGCGGATGCGCAAATTAAATATCACCAACAAATAGAAGAACTGGAGTCCATGCGGAAATCGGCTGCCGCCAAGCTTACCGAACTCAAGAATGCCGGGGACGATGCCTGGGAAGATCTCAGGGCGGGCATTGAAAGTGCCTGGGACTCCCTCGGCAAGGCACTGAAGTCAGCTGCTTCGCGATTCAAATAAAATCATCGCTGCTTGTCGCTTAATCAGGGGCATCTGTAAGGTGCGCCCCTGATTAAGCGGCGGCACGACTCTGTTCTCGCAAGCTTTCCCGGCAAAGGCATTGACAGGTTCCCTTTGGGTATTAAGATTTACCAAGGTTAACGTCTTTCAATCTCTTTTTCCGGCAGGAGGCTTCCTATGTGCAAAGCTTTTTTTCGAGTCGCTTTATCCACCCTCTTTTTTCTCAGCATTGCGGCGGTCCAGCCCGCCCAGGTGCAGGCGTCTGACCTCTACACCTCGTCCCTTAACAATCTGGTTTTGTCCGGCAATACCCTGCTGACCAGCATGTCGCAGATCACGCTGACTCCTTTCACCATGCTCAGCCAGCTGACCGCACTGGAAGCCTCGGTCAACAGCTATCAGGACAGTGTCATGACCCTGTACGACACCATGGCCAACAACACGACGACCATGTCCCTGGCCAGCGAATCACTGATTGCCCTGCAGAACCTGGCCACCCTCAGCGCCTCACTGACCACGCAGATGCTCGCCCTTTCGGAGGCGATCGTCCTGGTGGCGCCGCTCACCTCGCTGACAGTTTTGGAATCCTCCCTGATGACCATGTTGCGCCTTTCCGATGACATTGGCACCATGGCGAACCGCATTCTTGAAATGGCCGACAAGATTCTGCTGATGGCGGATAACATCGGTACCATGGCCGACCGCATCCTGGCGACGCAGATTATTCAGAGCGACAACCTGCAAGTGGTTGTGGATGCCAGCCTGACAACCCAGACCAATATTCTCACCCTGTTCTGCCTTTATCTGAAGTGTTGATAAAAAGGGGGGGAGGAGGGGCACGGGCCTATCCTCCCCCTTTTTATCTGTTTTCTTCTGAGGCTTAATCCCGGTGCGGCCGACCGGAACCATCCGCCGATTGACAAATCCCGACACATTCGCGATGATTCAGTATCGGTCCTTGGCTGATCTTCTTTTTCCCCCTGTCCCCCTGGTGCCACCGTGGATAAGTCGCAACAACGGCTGGACGACATTCTCGCCAAACTCCGGCAACGGGATTGCCGAATTACGCCGCAGCGCCTCGCCATTCTGCAGGCCTTTCTCAATACGGACCAGCATCCGAGTGTGGAACAGGTCTATAATCAGGTCAAAATTCAATTCCCGACGACAAGCCTGGCCACGGTCTACAAGACTGTCACGCTATTGAAAGAGATCGGCGAAATCCTGGAAATCGGTTTTGCCGATGGCCGCAGCCATTACGACGGCAACAAACCCTATCCCCATCCGCACCTGGTCTGTACCGGCTGCCATCGCATCATTGATCCCGACATCAGTCTGCTGGATCAAATGACCTCCGAGGTCGCCAAAGCGACGGGCTACCAGATCACCTCCCACCAGGTCGAACTTTTTGGCCTCTGCCCCGCTTGTCAGAAAAAATAATCCTCGCCATATTTTCACCTCCCTTATCGAAAGTCATTATCTATAGATATTGACAAACCCATAAGGTCTGCTAAAAATAAACTGATTTCAGCCAACATGAAACACCTTTCAGCAACAAACCCAACTGCAGAAGGAGGACATTGCATGAGTGAGGAAAGCAAGTGCCCGGTGACGGGCAAATCGAGCCGACAGGTTGCCGGTGGTGGCACCTCGAACCAGGACTGGTGGCCGAACCGATTGAATCTGAACATCCTGCGCCAGCATTCCAACCTCTCCAACCCCATGGGGGAGGATTTCAACTATGCCGAAGCGTTCAAGAGCTTGGACCTCAAGGCCGTTAAAGAGGATCTCCGTGCCCTGATGACCGACTCCCAGGACTGGTGGCCGGCCGATTACGGCCACTACGGCGGACTCATGATCCGCATGGCCTGGCACAGCGCCGGCACCTACCGCCTGGGTGACGGACGCGGTGGAGCCGGCAGCGGCTCCCAGCGTCTGGCGCCGCTCAACAGCTGGCCGGACAATGTCAATCTTGACAAGGCACGGCGGCTGCTGTGGCCGGTCAAGCAGAAATACGGACGGAAAATCTCCTGGGCCGATCTGATGATTCTGGCCGGCAATGTCGCACTGGAATCCATGGGCTTCAAAACCTTCGGCTTTGCTGGCGGAAGGGAAGATGTCTGGGAGCCGGAAGAGGACATCTACTGGGGCTCGGAAGAGGAATGGCTGGCCACCAGCGACAAACCCAAGAGCCGCTACAGTGGCGAACGGAATCTCGAAAACCCGCTGGCCGCCGTGCAGATGGGCCTGATCTATGTCAACCCGGAAGGCCCCGATGGCAATCCCGACCCCGTCGCCTCTGGAAACGACGTGCGCGAAACCTTCGCGCGCATGGCCATGAACGATGAAGAGACGGTGGCCCTCGTCGCCGGCGGGCACACCTTCGGCAAATGCCACGGCGCCGCCCCGGCCACTCATGTGGGGCCCGAACCCGAAGCCGCCCCCATCGAAGAGATGGGTCTCGGCTGGAAGAGCAGTTTCGGCAGCGGCAAAGGGCCCGACACTATCAGCAGCGGCATCGAGGGCGCCTGGAAACCCAAGCCGACCACCTGGGATATGGGTTATCTGAAGGTGCTGTTTAAATACGAATGGGAAAAGGTCAAAAGCCCGGCCGGAGCCTGGCAATGGCTGGCCAAGGACGTGGAGGAAGAAGACATGGTGGTGGATGCCTTCGATCCCACCAAAAAACTGCGCCCCATGATGACCACGGCGGACCTCTCCCTGCGTTACGACCCTATCTATGAGCCCATTGCGCGGCGCTATCTGGCAAACCCCGAAGAATTTGCCGACGCCTTCGCCCGCGCCTGGTTCAAGCTGACCCATCGCGACATGGGCCCGCGTTCCCGCTACCTCGGCCCGGAAGTGCCCGCCGAGGAACTCCTCTGGCAGGATCCGGTGCCCGACGTTGACTACAAGTTAATCGAGGCGCCGGATATCGCTGTCCTCAAGAAAAAGATTCTGGCCTCCGGCTTTTCCGTCGCGGAGCTGGTGGCCACCGCCTGGGCGTCGGCCTCAACCTTCCGCGGCTCCGACAAGCGTGGCGGCGCCAATGGAGCGCGAATCCGCCTCGCCCCGCAGAAGGGTTGGGAAGTCAACCAGCCGGCGCAATTGGCCAAGGTGCTCAAGGCTCTCGAAGGCGTCCAGCAGGAGTTCAACGGCGCCCAGTCCGGCGGTAAGAAGGTCTCCCTGGCCGACCTGATCGTTCTGGGCGGCTGCGCGGCCGTCGAGCAGGCGGCGAAAAAGGCCGGTTTCGAGGTGAGCGTTCCCTTCGCGCCGGGCCGCACCGATACATCCCAGGAGCAGACCGACGTGGAAGCTTTTGCCGTTCTGGAACCGAAGGCGGACGGCTTCCGCAACTACCTCAAGAAAAAGTACAGCGTCAACGCCGAAGAACTACTGGTGGACCGGGCTCAGCTGCTGACGCTGACAGCCCCCGAGATGACAGCACTCATCGGCGGTCTGCGTGTTCTCAACGCCAATTATGGGCAATCTGCCCATGGCGTCTTCACCAAAAAAGCGGAGACACTCACTAACGACTTCTTCGTGAACCTGCTCGACATGGGCACGGTCTGGAAGCCCAGCGCGGAGAACCAGGACGTATTCGAGGGCCGTGATCGCCAAAGCGGCGAGCTCAAGTGGACCGGCACCCGCGTTGATCTCATCTTCGGTTCCAACTCGGAACTGCGAGCCGTGGCGGAAGTCTACGCCTGCGCCGACGCTCAGGAAAAGTTCGTCAATGACTTTGTCGCGGCTTGGAACAAGGTCATGAACCTGGATCGTTTTGACCTGGTCTGAACGGTGCGTCGACGGGGGCAAGGGAGAGTTTTTCCCTTGCCCCCGCTTTTTTCTCCCCTCAACAAACCGAAAGGATTGCCGCTTGGTCCTTGAATTCGCCATTTTCTGGATCGTGGCCGTTTTGCTGGTTGGCAGTTTTTTCCGGTTCATCACGATCCATTTTCAGCTGTGGTTTTATCTCAAAAAAAATCACCCGGATTTTTTCAGCCGGAACATCACCGGCACCGGCAAGAATCTCGCCTGCTTCTGGAACGCCTATGACGGCTGTCTCACCCTGGAAGACCCTTTTGTCGTTGAAGCCAAGAAACAGCACGAAAGCCGCCTTAAGCAATTCGTTCTGGCCATTGTTCTTGCCATCGCCATCACCGGCCTCGGTATGGCTGTGCTTTATTTTTCGGGCCAGTAAAACACCCTGCCCCCGTGAACGACTCCTTTATTGGCCACCCTCTAACCAACCGCAGAGGGCCCCGGCTTCTTTTTCCTTGACAACCCCGCCCTTTACGGATAATTATTATCCACAACTAAACGCTATCCCAAAAAGAGTCAACTATTTGAATGGATAAAAGATTTCAAAATATTATAGATTCCTTGCGTCAAAAGGATTTTCGCATTACACCGCAGCGTTATGCGGTGCTGAAGCTTCTCTGCTCCAGTAGGGCGCACCCGGGGCCAGGTGAAGTCTACGAACAGCTACGCCAACAGTTTCCGACTCTCAGCCTGGCGACGGTGTACAAAACGGCGGCCCTGCTGCGGGACATGGGAGAGCTGACCGAACTGCCCATGAAAGATGGAACCACACGGTATGACGGCCGCAATCCGGCGCCGCACCCCCATGTCATCTGCAACAACTGCCTGAAGGTCATGGATTTCGAGGCACCGCCCCTTGATTTCCTGCAACAGGAGGCCGAAAGTGCCACCGGATTCCAGATTGCCGAGTACCGGGTCGATTTTTTCGGGCTCTGCCCGGAATGCCGACACCATTAATCAAGTATTGCGACTAACAGGGGCTTTTCCGAAACATCGCGAAAAGTCCATTCATTGCAGCGACCCCCTGGTCGCGACACCACTGAAAAAGGAGAGAAAAAGAATGGCTACCAAAGAGAATCTTGCTGAAGCTTTTGCCGGAGAGAGTCAGGCCAACCGCAAATACCTGGCCTTTGCCAAGCAGGCCGAGGTCGATGGCTACCCACAGGTCGCCAAGCTCTTCCGGGCGGCGGCTCATGCCGAGACAATTCATGCCCACGCTCATCTGCGCGCCATGGGCGGCATCAAGAAGACACTCGAAAACCTCGAAGAGGCCATTGACGGCGAGGGCTTTGAGTTTCAGAAGATGTATCCTCCCTATCTGGAAGAAGCCAAGCGCGAGGGGAACAAGCCTGCCGAGGTCAGTTTCCGCAATGCCCTGGCCGTGGAAGAGGTGCATTATGACCTCTATTCAGAGGCTCTGGCGGCTGTGAAGGGCGGCGGTGATCTGCCTGAGCGTGCCGTGTATGTCTGTGAAATCTGCGGCAACACCGTCTACGATGAAGCCCCTGACCGCTGCGAGGTCTGCAACGTTCCCAAGGAGCGCTTTTCGCTGATCTCCTGATCGCCAACCGGCAGAAGGCAGGGTTTTTCCTGTCTTCTGCCGGTCCGGACACCTCCCCTCAAACCCTTACCCCCACCATGATCAAAAGCATGGTCAAGTCGCCGGGAGAGAATCAGACCCATGCGGCTAGGCAGGGTGCAACCTATGGCGTCCGCCATAAAGTCTTTACAAAAGTATCGCTTTTGCGGATATTGAACCCTGTCGTTTCGACCCGGAGCCAGCGTTGCTTTAATTGAAGGTATCCCTGCCATAGATTCGAGGAGAGGCCACCATGTTTGCGATCCTGAACCAATATAAGCAGCACATGATCAGGGCTCTCATGGTCATGATGGCCATCGTGCTGGGGCTGGCCACTCTCGACCTGGGCTGGCTCATTGTCAAAGACATTCTTGAACCGCCCCTGTTTCTGCTGAGCATCGAGCAGTTACTCGAAATCTTCGGGCTCTTTCTGCTGGTCCTCATCGGCATCGAACTGCTCGAAACCATCATTAAAACCTTCCAGACCCAGGGGCAGCCTCATTACGAAGTGGTGCTCTCTGTTGCCATTATCGCCATCGCCCGCAAGGTCATCATTCTGGACCTTCAGGAGGCAGACAGCTGGGTTATGCTGGGCATTGCCGCCATTATTCTGGCCCTGACGGCTGGCTATTATCTCATGAAGAGGGGGCAATCGCTGGACCGACAAACAGCAGGGAGGCAGGGGCATGGACCGGAATGACCAGCCGTCACACCCGAAGAGCAGGCTGAGAACCTGGCTTGCCACCTTCGTCGCCCTCTGTCTCGGCGGCTGCCTGGGTATGCCGGAGCAAGTTCGTCCTGTGCAGGGATTTGATGTCGACCGCTACCTGGGGACATGGTACGAGATCGCCCGGCTGGATCATTCCTTCGAGCGTGGTCTGGAACGGGTGTCGGCCGAATACAGTCGGCGCGGGGACGGCGGCGTCCGGGTCATAAACCGTGGCTTTTCGCCCGCGGAAAATCGCTGGAAAGAGGCGACAGGCAAGGCTTATTTCGTGCGTGAACCGAGCGAGGGGTATCTGAAAGTGTCGTTTTTCGGTCCTTTTTACGGCTCCTACGTCATCTTCGAGCTCGACCACGAAAATTACCAGTACGCCTTCGTCTGCGGCCCCGACACCTCGTATCTGTGGCTGCTGGCACGTACTCCGCAGGTCGACGAGGAGCTGCTGAAGCGTTTTACCAAGTCAGCGGCAGCGCGGGGCTTTGCCGTCGACCAACTGATCTTCGTGAATCATCCGTAGATGTTCCGCCATCACCACTGATCCTGGTGGCGCTGCTTATCCCCCTACCCCACTAAACAAACAATAGCGATTCTTGCCAGACTGCTTCGCCTGGTACATGGCATGATCGGCCTGGGCCATCAACTGGGTGGCCTCGACGGAACCTATCTGCGGGTAGAAGGTCACACCGATGGAACCCGACACCTGCACTTTGAGCCCCTGCATCTCGAAAGGCTGCGAACAGCATTCGAGCAGGCGTTCGATGAGCGGCACCACGGCCTCGCTATCGCTCAGATCGCTCAGAATGGCGATAAACTCGTCACCACCCATGCGGGCCACGGTGTCGACCTCACGCAACACACCACGCAGGCGTTCAGCCAGCGTTTTAAGCAGCTCATCCCCCACGTCATGACCGTAGCGGTCATTTACTTCCTTGAAACCATCGAGGTCAATATACACGGTGGCCAGCTGCTGGTTGCGGCGCTTCACCTGGGCCATGGCCTGCTTTAGACGATCGACCAGCAGGACGCGGTTGGGCAGCTGGGTCAGGGCGTCGTAATGCGCCAGAAATTCAAGCTGCTGCTGCTGTTGCCGTTGTGTGGTGATATCGACAAAAGAGGTGACGATGGCCAGAAGAGAGGCTCTGCCGCCCTCCTGCTCCTTGGTGTCATAGACCGGCTGGGTATTGAGGCTGAGCCAGAGGATGTTGCCGGAGGCCTGGTGGATACCCACGACATCGTCGTAAATTGGCTGCTTATCCCGCCGGCAACGACGGACGGGATACTGGTCAGGCGGATAGGGGCTGCCATCGGCCCGCACGGCCTTTTCGCCCAGCTCCATGAGGAGGCTGCCACGAATCGCTTCGTCCGACAGCCCCAGGATACGCTTCGCCGATGGGTTGCACTCGATGATGCGCCCCTCGACATCTTGAATGATGATCCCTTCAGCCAGCACCTCTACGACAGAGCGGTGATATTCCTCGCTCTGCCGCAGGGCCATTTCGGTCTCCTTGCGCGCGGTGATCTCCAGGTGGGTACCTGCCATCCACAGGGGCTGGCCCACATCGTCCCTAGAGATGATGCGGCCCCGGTCGAGAACCCAGACCCAGTGGCCGTCCCGGTGCTTCATGCGCGTCTCGCACTCGTAGTCCTCGACCTCGCCGTCGAAATGACGCTGCAGCGCTTCCGCCGAACGGGCCAAATCATCAGGATGCGCGTATTTTTCCCAGGTGGCGATGCTGACGGGGGCGATCTCCGCCAGCGAGTAGCCGATCATCTGGGCCCAGCGCTCGTTGAAGCGTGTCTCGCCAGTCTGCACATTCCACTCCCAGGTGCCGGTACCGGTTCCCCACAGGATATTGGCTAATCGCTGCCTCTCTTCCTGCAGGGCCTCCTGAGCCAGCCGCTGTTCGGTGATATCCTGCCCCGAGCTCAGGGTGCCCATAACGCGACCACCGTTGTCCTTAAGCAGGGCAATCTGCCAGGTCAACAGACGCTGACTGCCATCGCGGCACTGGACCAGGTTTTCGAAAGCTTGCTCTACTTCAATTCCACCGCCAAGGATCTTTTGAAAGAAGGGGTAGATCCTCTCCATCCCTTCAGGTTGCGGCAGACAGTCCGAAAACCAGAGTTTTCCCATAAGCTCGGCCTCGCTGTAGCCAAGCAGTTCGCAGCCGAAACGGTTGATCATGGTGATGCGCCCCTGGTCATCTAGGGCCAGCATCAGGGTCTGTACGGTATCAAGATAGTTCTGCGCCTTCTGGCGCTCCTGTTGCTGCTCGCGATAGGCGAGCTCCAGGGCGCGATTGCTGCGAACGATAAGAATCAGCAGCAGCCCCGTCACCCCCAGAAAGGTCACAATGACGACAATAAGAATCTCGTACTGGTCCCAGATGTCTCGCCAGGTGAAAACCGGTGCCTGATCATAGGGGGGGAGGCGCAAAGCACGGGCCAGTTCGTCAACCGGTGTATAGTCGGCCGGCGGCGCAAAACCGCCAATGCCCGCCGCCCTGGCGACAGGATGCGAGACATCGAGAGCCAGCAGAGCGGCCGTTATTCTTTTCACATGCCGGCTGTCGACCTGGGGCAGGGCGACAAAAGGCCACTCGGGATAGAGGCGGGTAGATACCAGGTAGGGGAAACCGGGAAACTCCTGAGGATGGACGACGCGCAGACGGACCGGATCGAGAACTCCTTCGGCGGTCAATTGCTCGATGATGCTGGTGCGGATGAAGCCGGCATCGACCTCGCCGTCAAGGACCTTTTGCACGACAGCGTCGTGACTTTCAGCCACGAGCACCGCTGCGTCGGCGGGAAGCTGGATGCCGGCCTGCAGCAACTCGAAGGCCTGTGTCTGATATCCGCCCAAAAATCTGGTGCCGGGTACAGCAAGGCGCCTTCCTCGCAGGTCTTTCAGTGAGACCAGGTCCGTTCGCTCCTGCCGGGCAATGATGACCCCACCCAGACTGCAGGTGGGTTTGCCGTCCGCAATGCTGATCAGGGTGGCCAGGGCACCGGTAAGCGGGTTGCGATGGCGAAGTACCGTGTAATGGCTGGGGTTGGTGAAGAGCAGGTCGAGTTCTCCTGCGGCCAGCGCCGGCTCGATTTCAGCCATCTCGAGGACGCGCAACTCGACTTTGGCGCCTTTGAGCTGCCCACTCAGATAATCGGCCAGGGGCTGGTAGGCATCCTGAAGAATGGGTTTAGGGCGATAGGCGAAGACGCCGAGGGTGAGGGTATCGGCTGCCAGGACCGTGGCGCTTGGCCCGCAGCACAGCAACATCGCCAGGAAAAGCCCCCATCCCGTCTTTTTCAAAAGATACGATCGCACCGACAACGGTTGAACCCCTTCGGCTTTGTGAGAATCGTTCATTCGTTTTTCAACGGCCAGGAGCCACCATATCCTGTCCGTCATTCCTTGGTGACAGCGGCAACGTTTTTAACCCGACCAACCCCGCAGGACCACTGTCAGGGCGAGGACACTCGTTCCAGGATCTGGCGGGCCTGATCGTAGTCCTCATCTCTTACCGCCTTGAAATAGCGGCCGCTGGTCGCATCGGACGATTCAATAAAGAGTTCCCGCAGATTCTCGTCAATATAGGAGAGCTGGCAGGAGAGCAGGAACTTTTTAATGACAGCCCTCTCGGCGGCAGGCAAACGCCCATGGGCCGCGAACAGGGTGTGGGAAATTTCTCCCGATTGCCCGATACGTTTGAGGGAGAGCCCGAACTGGGACTCAAAAGTTTTCAGGGTGGAGGAGCTGGTGGCACAGGCGTCGATATTGCCTATCTGCAGTTGCTGCAGACAAGCCAGATGATTGGAGAAGTTTTCAATCGTGACATCCTGATCGGGCACCAGGCCATTATTTCGCAATTCATCCAGAGCCAGATAGGTCACCGACCCGGTAAAAGGCGGAGTGCCGACCACCTTTCCCTTCAGCTCACAGATTTCGTTGACCGGTGAATCGAGTTTGACCGAGAAGAGGGCGAAAAGATTCTCCGACCGGGCCACCAGTGGTTCATAACCTTGCGGTTTGCCGAAACGGATATAATCGAAGGGGTGAATATGGACGATATCAAAGCTTCCTCTTTTGAGCTCCGCGATGAATTTCTCGTAAGAGCTGCTCAGGCGCAGCTTGACCGGCCTGCCCAACTGCTTGCCGAGATCGGCGGCGATGGGCGCGAAGATTCTTTCCAGATTGGCCACGGGCAAAAAGGGGAAAACACCCAGAACATACTCCTGTGGTGGCTCCGCTGCTTCCTGGGCCTGCACGGAAGCCTGCAGCGCAAGCACAACAAACAGGGCGACCAACAGACGGTGCCAGCGACTTGGGGACATGCCTCTCTCCTTACCTGCGTTTATTTAAACAGAGGACCGTACTGCTTTATGGCGCGACGGCCATACCGGAAAAATCCTCCCGGCAGAACAAGCAGACCATACGAACTTCTTCAGCCTGATCCAGAAAAGCCTGCAGCACATAGGGATCAAAATGTTCCGGGCAGGTGCGTCCATCTCCCTCGCTGATAAGCCGGATGGCTTCTTCGTGGGAATAGGCCTGTTTGTAGACCCTTTCGCTGGTCAGGGCGTCATAGACGTCAGCCAGGGCCATCAGACGGCCGGAAATGGGTATTTCTTCTCCCTCCAGGCCGTGGTAGCCGCTGCCGTTCCAGTGTTCATGATGGGTGTAGGCGATCTCCCCGGCAATGCGCAGAAAAGAAGAGGCCGGCTTGTTGTGCATCCCCGCTTCGATACGGCTGATGATCTCCCGTCCGAACAGGGTGTGCTGCTTCATGCTTTCCATTTCGACCGAGGTCAGGGGGCCGGGTTTCTGCAGGACAATATCCGCCACCCCTACTTTGCCGATATCGTGCAGCGGCGCCGAGTTGAGCAGCAGACGCAACGTGTTGTGGTCAAAATAGCCTGTGAAGCGCGGATGGTCCTTCAGACGTTCGGCAATAAGCCGGACATACTCCTGCGTGCGACGGATGTGCTCCCCCGTCTCGATATCGCGATATTCCGCCAGGATCCCCAGGCCAAAAATGGCGGCATCCTGGGTCAGCAGCAGTTCGCGGGTGCGGTCGGATACCATTTCTTCCAGGTGGTCGCGGTGGGTCTTGAGCTCAAGGTGATTGCGCAGGCGTGCCTTCACCAGGGAAGGGGCGAAGGGTTTATGGATATAGTCAACGGCGCCCAGGTCGAGGCCCCGCTGCTCTTCGAGATGATCGGAGAGCCCGGTGAGAAAAATGACGGGAATGGCGGCGGTGCGGGGATCGGCCTTGAGGCGATGACAGACTTCGTACCCGTCGAGACCGGGCATCAGCACATCGAGCAGAATAATATCGGGAAGGGGTTCCGTCGAGGCCAGTTTCAAGGCGCGTTCCCCATTGTTGGCCACGACGATGGCATACTCATCCCGCAGCAGATTCAGCAGCACCTGAATATACTCGGGCGTATCGTCGACAATCAGCACCTTGTGCCGCCGTAAATTAGCGCGCATGTCTTAACTCGATTCCTTCCTGCCGCAGTCCATCGATCAGCCGCGCCAGAATATCATGGGCCCGGTCGATATCAAAGACATCCAGGGATTCTTTTAGTTCCGCCAGTTCCTGGTGCCGGCTTCCACCCGCCAGCCATTTTTCCAGGGCGTCAATATGCCTCATGGCCCCGGGCAGATCATTGTCCAGCAACATGTCAATTTCCCGGGCGGCCAGCAGGCACAGGCCTGCATCCGCCGACTCCCCGTCGTCCGTGGCCTTATCGGGGGCAAGTTCCTGACAACTGTCCAGAGCCTGAATCAGCCCGGATAATTGCCCGGAAAAATCGTCCAGTGCGATGACGGGATCCCCCTGCGGGTCTTTTAAGACGGTTTCCAGGCGCGCGGCAGCCACGGCCAGATCCTCGGCGCCGATGATGCCACAGATTGATTTGAGGCTGTGGGCATAGCGGCGAGCGGCCTCGCGCTCGCCCTTGTCAAGGGTCTGTCGAATCTCCTCGTCGGCCTGACGCCGGGCGCGGGCGAAGTTGCGCAGCAGTTCGAGATAAAAGTCAGGTTTGTTGTTGCTGTAGCGCAAGCCTTTGGTCAGGTCGATGCCGGCCAGTCTCTCCGGCAGGCGGACGAGAGGCACCGGGACAGGCTCAGCACCTGTATCGGGGCGTGGCGCGGCCGGCTGGATCCATTTGAGCAGCACCGCCGTCAACTGTTCTGGATCGATGGGCTTGGGCAGATAGTCGTCCATGCCGGCCTGCAGACAGCTCTCCCGGTCGGAGGCCATGGCATGGGCGGTCATGGCGACGATGGGGACATTGGTTCCTTCCGGCAGCAAGCGAAGGCGTCGGGTCGCTTCAAAGCCATCCATGACCGGCATCTGGATATCCATGAAGACAAGGTCTGGCTTGAGACTGCCGAGCAGTCTGACCGCCTCGGCGCCGTTTTCTGCGGTCGTCACCTGCAGGCCGAAAGAGGTCAGCAATTCGGTGGCTACCTGTCGGTTGAAATCATTGTCTTCAACCAGCAGAACCCGTCCTCCGTGCAGACTGGCCAGGGCCGGCGCCTGCTTTTCTCCAGCTCGGCCCGTGGGGGCGGCCAGGGCGAGGGCACCATTTTCGCCATTCTCCCGGCCCAGGGCCGCCATGATGCTGTCTAGCAGAACCGACGGGTTGGTTGGCTTTGTAATGTAGCCGTCGAGCCCCTCTGCGTCAGCCCGGCGGATGGTGTCTTCGCAGCCATAGGCCGTGGCCATGATGATGCGGGGTCGCTGCCGGAGGGTGTGACTGCGGCGGATGCGGCGGGCGGCCTCGAAACCATCCACGGCCGGCATGAGCCAATCCATGATGACCAGGTGGTAAGGCTGGCCGCACAGTTCGGCCTCCTGCAGGGCCGCCATGGCTGCATCAGCGTTATCTACACTGGCGGCGATGAAGCCGAGGGCGGTGAGCTGGCTTTCGAAGATATCGCGGGCAGTGCGGTTGTCATCCACCACCAGGATGCGCCGCCCCCGCAGACCGGAGGTCGAGGCCGCCAGTGGACGCGGGGCCATACGGCCGATGCCGAGGTGGGCGGTAAAGCTGAATTCGGTCCCCTGGCCTGGCTCACTGCGAACGGAAAACTCGCCATCCATCATTTCCACCAGCTGCTTGCAGATCGCCAGGCCCAGGCCGGTGCCGCCATATTTGCGGGTGGTGGAGGCATCGGCCTGCGTGAAAGGTTTGAAGAGCCGAGCCAGCATATCCTGGCTCATGCCGATGCCTGTATCGCGGACGGAAAAGTACAGGCGCACCTGGTCGCCACTTTGTCTCAGCAGCCGGACCCGCAACACGATTTCGCCCTGTTCGGTGAACTTTGCCGCGTTATTACACAGATTGACCAGCACCTGCCCCAACCGCAAGGAGTCGCCTTTGAGGGAGAAAGGAATGTCCGGATCGAGTTCCACCAGGAATTCGAGTTTTTTCTCCAGCATCTTGCCGGACACCAGCATGGTGACCTTGTCCAGCATCTCTTCCAGCAGAAACTCCTGGTTTTCCATCTCGAGGCGGCCGGCTTCGATCTTGGAAAAGTCGAGAATGTCGTTGATAATCCCCAGCAGTGACTCGGCGGAAGCGCTGACCTTGCGCAGGTAATCGCGCTGGCGGGGGGAAAGCTCGGTCTTGAGCGCCAGGTGGGTCATGCCGAGAATGGCGTTCATCGGCGTGCGGATTTCGTGGGACATGTTGGCCAGAAAACTTCCTTTGGCCACATTGGCGATCTGGGCCGCATCCCGCGCTTTTTCCAGCTCATGGTTGGCCGATTCGAGCAGATTGGTGCGCTCCCGCACCCGCTCCTCCAGAGTGGCGTTGACGGTGCGCAGCTCCTTGACCATCGTCTCCAGCCGGCGAGCCATGGTATTGAAAGCATCTCCCAATATCCCGATTTCGTCGCAGGAACCCTCCCCCAGATCAACCTGTACCGACAGATCGCCCTGGGCCAGCTGGGTGGCCGCTTCCGTCAGACGCACCAGGCGCCGGGTCAACAGAAATCCAAGCGCCAGGCTGATACCGACGACCAGACTGATACCCGCCAGGGCGGCAAGCACACTGGCCTTCAATACCCGCCGATGCTGGGTTTCGATCTCCGCATGGGAAAAGGTGGTTTCGACCGTGCCGATCAGACCGGTCTCATTGCTGATGGCCCGCCGTGTCACCTGATTGATCTCATCGCTGACCTGCGCAGGCAGGCGTGATCCCAATTCGGCGGGAACGGTGCTGGAGACAATGACCCCTCGGGAATCAGCCACGCGGATTTCGATGACTTCCGGGTCCGCCTTCAGCTTTTCGAGATAGAGCTGCAGCACCTCGTACTCGCCCTGCAGCAGGGCGCCCCGGGTCATGTCCAGCAGAAAGGCGCTGAAAACTTCTTCCTTGGTTTCAAGCTGACTTTGGGACACCTGATGGGACATGCTGATGCTCAGCCAGATCACCAGAATCAGCAACAGGCTGGCCACCAGGGAAATGATCAAGGCAAAGCGGTATCGTAACGAATTGATCGGCATCAGCGACCCTTTGCGCCCGGGTACATCCGGACATGAGAAGAACTTTTCATTCATCCCGTCAGACGCCGCTGGCGCCATCGGGATGGCGATCTGGTATGATTAAGAAACCGCTCTCCTGCCAGCCTTCCTGAAGAAGACAGGAGACACCCTTTAGAACATGCTCACCACCAGGAAACTGAACCCTTTTTCACGACAGGTTTTCATCTCCATGATTCACACCCTGACCAACCGCCAGACCGTGCCGGCCAGCCTCGAAGAAGTCTGGAACTTTTTCTCGCGGCCGGGCAACCTCAACCGTATCACACCGCCGTCTCTGCATTTTCGCATCCTCAGCGGCGAGGAACCATCCACCTATGCCGGGCAGATCATCCGTTACAGCATTCGCATCCTGCCCTTCATCCGGGTCCAGTGGTTGACGGAGATCAAGCATGTGGTGGCCTTGTCCTCTTTTGTCGACGAACAGCGCCTCGGTCCCTACAAGCTCTGGTATCATCACCACCAGTTCATCCCCGTCAAGGACGGGGTGGAAATCGTCGATACCGTCCACTACGCCATCGGCTACTCGTTGCTGGGCGACCTTGTACATCGTCTCTGGCTGCGGCAACGGCTCGAGTATATTTTCAGCTACCGCCAGGAGGTGATCAGCCGTCTCTTTGCGGGCTGCAGGGAGTGACGTTCATGACGCGACAGCTGGCCGGAGTGCTCCTGGTGGCGTTGGCTCTCATGTCGACAAATTGCACATATCGTGCCTCAATTTCAGCGGGCTATCCGGTCATGGACGAACACAACAGCCGCAACTCCCTCGACTGGCCCGGCACCTATGCCGGCGTGTTGCCCTGCGCCGACTGCGCCGGGCTGGAAACGACCCTCACCATCAGGTCGGATTCAAGCTACCATCTCGAAACCCGCCCTCTCGGTAAAAGTGACCGCCTGTTTGAGGAGCAGGGAACCTTCACCTGGCTGGAAGGTGGCAGCATTATTCAGCTAAATGACGGCGCCACACGCTATCTGGTTGGTGAAAACCGGCTTTTTCTGCTCGATCGCCGGGGGCGGCGAATCACCGGAGACCTGGCCGCACACTACATCCTGCACAAAGAATAGGGGTGTGCGACTGCACAGGAGTGTGTCATTTATCCTCTGCATATGCCACGCCGCGCCATGCCGGTTGACAGGGGCGGCGACATTGCCCATACTCGCTCTTCGTTCATCCCCCCTCAACGAAGGATTCGCCCATGGCCCTGCCGGCCACGATTTATCGCGTCGCCATCGATCTTGCCGATCTCGACCGCGGCTGTTACGCCCGCCTTGAAACGACGGCGGCCCGTCACCCCTCCGAAACGGCGGAGCGACTGGTGACCCGCCTGCTGGCCTACGCCCTCTGCCATCATGAGGAACTGGGTTTCACCAAGGGGATATGCGCCGGAGACGAGCCGGATCTGTGGAGCCGGGAGGCGGACGGCCGCGTGCGGGAGTGGATCGAGGTCGGCCTGCCCGACGCCGAACGCCTGCGCAAGGCGAGCCGCCATGCCGGGCGGGTGGTGCTGGTCGCCAGCGGCAGCGGCCTGCGGCGCTGGCTGGAACAGCATCAGGCCAAACTGGCCTCCGTGTCCAACCTGACCATTCTCGCCCTCGACGCCGATTTTATCGGCCGCCTGGCCGCCAGCCTGGAGCGGGCCGTCAACTGGTCCCTCACCGTCACCGAGGGGACGCTTTACCTGACCCGCGGCACTGAAACCCTGGAGGCCCCGCTGCACCTCATTCAGGGGGAACGATAATGACCATCTGGATCGACGCCGATGCCTGTCCGCGTCAGGCCCGCGAACTCGTCTTCAAGGCGGCGCAGCGCCTGCAGATCCCCGTCTGCCTGGTGGCCAACCAGCCGATGAGCCGGCACCACTCGCCGCTCATCACCTCGGTGCATGTGCACGACGGCTTCGACGCCGCCGATGACCACATCGCCGAATCCGTCGCTCCCGGCGACCTGGTCATCAGCGCCGACATCCCCCTGGCCGCCCGCGTCGTCGCCGCCGGCGGCGAGGTCATCGATCCGCGCGGCGACCTGCTCGACCAAAACAACGTCGGCGAACGCCTCTCCCTGCGCGACCTGCTCGCCGACCTGCGCAACGACGGCGTCGTTTCCGGCGGCCCGGCCCCTTTTGGCCCCAACGACCGCAAACGCTTCGCCGCCACCCTCGATCGCACCCTCACCCGCCTGGCTCGGGCGGCCGCTGCCAAGGGCTGATGCCTTTCTTTTCCGTTGACCGCTAGAATTTCCCTGTTTCAGCCTCCGCCAAAGAGATTCGTGGCATTTTTCCAAAAAAGAAATTATTCTGAGCCTGTTGGCTTGTGACGGGCAAAAAGCATTTAGAGAGGGGCGTTTGTCTGGTCCTGGCCTATGGGGAGGTCTGCATTTTCTGCCATTTTTTCCTGGGGGAGGGAAAACCATGACTGTTTTACGGACGCGATGGATTTTTCTGGCCGTAGCGGTGCTGATTCTCAGCGGCTGCGGCTCGGCCCGTTACACCTCATCTCTGAAGTATTCAGGTGATCCGGCACAGACGATAGAAGACAGCCGCTTCCGAATCGTGGCCTTGTCCCTGCCCTACGACACCAGCGATGCCGGGGTGTCGTACCGCTTGAAGCCCCTGGCCGAGACCGGTCCTTTTGCCGAACGGGCCATACAACTTTACCCCGCTATCTTCTCCAACGACAATTCGGCCCTGCCCATCGAGGTGGCCGTCAACGCCGATCCCGACATTGGCGTCAAGGGTTCCATACTGACCGCCCTTACCCTGGGGCTCATCCCTTTTCCCAACCACGACAAGATGGATTTTGCCGTGACCGTGCAGGGGGATGGCGCTAAAGCCCTCCATCCGACCGCGGTTTCCGTGCAACGCGAGGATGTCTACTGGATGAGCCTCATCGGACCGCTCGGCGCCATTCCCATCGGGGGGCCGTCGGACCTGCCGCGAGACGGCATCTTCCTTTTCATCCCCCTGTCCAAGGACGCCTACAATACCAACAAGCCCGTCGAGTTCAGCCGGGACTCGCTCATTGAAGCGACGGTTCAGGCGCTGCGCCAGGCCGATCCCGCCCGCCTGCGAGCGGCCTACCGGGATCGCGACGCATCGACCCAGCAGGAGATCTACATCGAGGGCAAACCGCACTGGCTGGTACTCGCCCCCTACATCCCCGCGGGAATGACGACCCAGTGGGCGGCCTCCGCTTACAGCGTGCGCGTCTATAATGAAAAAGCACGGGGGAAAAGCGCTCCGCTGCAGGAGATCATCGTGGCCCGACGCAACGAGAGGGGGGGCTGGCAGCCCGACTCGGGCTACCTGCACAGCGCCGGGGAGCTGACCTCTGTCAGCGCCCTGCTGGAGGATGGCCGGCCGAGCCGCATCGTACTGCGTCCGGTGAGCGAACCGCCCCTGGAGGACTTTATCGAGCCGGCAGAGATGAACGCCGAGCATCTGCGCTGGAACAACGGCATCCTCATCGAGGCGAAGAACCGTTCCCTGCCGAGGATGCTGCGGGAGAAAACCCGGGAAGACCTGTTGAGCCTGGTGACCCGCATCGAAAAAGCGGCGCTCGACCTCAACGAGCAGTCCGAACGCGCCAAGGACCGCGCCCAGGCCATGGTGGAAAAAGGGGAAGGCGATCCGGGACCGGACCGCGAACTGGCCATCCTCTGTCGTCAGCGCCTCGATGTGCTGCGGCCGATTCTTGGCGCCCTTCAGCAGGAAATCGCCATGCGCAGCCATTAATATTCCATTCGTTTCAGGAGGTTTTCTTATGGGGCTTTTCCATCACAAAATACTGGCCCTGCTTGCCGCCGTCTGCCTGCTCTCCGGCTGCGTATCAACTCGAACCGTCAGCACTCTCAAACCTGGGGAAAATGCCGCTACCGCCAGCCTTAATGGCGTCAAGGTTCACCTGGTCGACGATTCCTGGCAGGCGCGGGCCCAGAAGATCTATCCCCTCATTTTTTCCAACGACATGACCGCTATCCCGATAACGACCGAAATCAGCAGCAAAAGCCACAATCCCTTCAATCCCTCCATGCTGATTAACGCCTTCAATCTCTTTGCCCTGCCGGGATATCACTCCACCACCACCGATACCGACGTGACGGCCGCACTGCTCACCAAGGAGGGTCGTCAACAGCTGGCACCGGTACACTTCCAGACCAAACGGGCCGATTGGGGGACTCTGCTCACCCCCCTTGCCCTGCTGCCGGTACCGGGCCCCGCCGATGTGCGTGCATCAGGGGGCATGACGAACACCAGTCTCTACGATTCCTCCGTTGAGCTGGGGCAGAAGGCGACCATCGAGGCCATTGTACAGGCCCTGCGCCAGGCCGATCAGACCCAGCTGCAGCAGGCGGTGCAAGATCGGGCGGCGCGGCTACAGCAAAAAAACCTGGACGGGGTGTCGATATGGACGTTTCTAGGCTTTGAGGTGCCGGCCGCCTCGACGGATCAGGCTCGTGAAACGGCCCGACGTCAAACATCCGCAGCTAACACGACGAACTCAATATCTCTCAACGGCTCAGCTCAGGTCGTCAAGCTGTTTATCTTCCCGGCCCTGCCAACGTGGAAATCGGCGCCACAGGAAAGTGTCGTGGTGGCCAAACGCAAGGAGGGCGGCCGCTGGGAACCGGTAACGGGCTACCTGCGCAGCGCCCGTTCCCTGACAGCGGCCAGCGTCCTGCTGGAGAATGGCGAGCCGACCCAGGTTGTCCTGCGTCCGGTGAGCGAACCGCCGGTGGAGGATTTCATCGACACGCCTGAGCTCGCGGGGAAGGACACTGCCGAGCTGCTGCGCTGGAGCAACAATATGCTGCTCGAAGCGAAAAACCGCTCGCTGCCGAAAACACTGCGGGAGGGAAGCCGGGATGATCTGCTCGGACTGGTGACGCGGATTGAACGGGCGGCCCTCGACCTCAACGAGCAGGCCGAACGCGCCAAGGACCGCGCCCAGGCTATGGTGGAAAAGGGGGAAGGCGATCCGGCACCGGACCGTGAGCTGGCCATCCTCTGCCGCCAGCGCCTCGATGTACTGCGACCGATTCTTGGCGCCCTGCAGCAGGAGATCGCCATGCGGCGCTGAGGCAGATTAGAATCCGCCTGACAGCATACCCTCGGTGCCTTTTTCGACCAGAAAACCTTTTAAAAAGCCGAAAGCATAGGTCTTGGCCTGGTCGGCGGCCAGCTCTTCACCGCGAAGAAGCTTGACGCCGACCTCCATCTCCTCCACCAGCTTAGCCTCCGGCGCTTTGCGACTGACGCTGTCGAGAGACTCAAGTACACGCCAGGACTCCTCCGGCCGGGCGGAAGCGGCGGCGGACACCAGGGTTTCCGGCTCCAGGGCGCCGATGAGCTCTCCGGTCCAGTCCCGCACCTCGCCGATATGCTCCACGGCCCGCCGGGCATTTTCCCAGCGGTCGGGCAGCGCCTCAAAAATCGCGTCCTTGACAGAGGACCAGGCCGCATCGGCTGCGGACTCGGCCCCCTTGTTGAGGATGTCTTCCTGCAGGGCGGAGGTGGTGGTGTTCAAAGCCGGCATCCGGCTGGCCATGGAGGGAAGCGGCGCCTCAGGCGCCCCCGTCCCGAGGATCGGCACCACTCCCCCGATACCGTTGCCATTAAGTGCCACGGCATCTCCCCCGTTATAGGCACTTCCGGGCACACTGAAAAAATCGCTCAAAGCCTCGGAAGACTCCTTGTCCCGCTGATCCCAGGCCGAACGCAGACGGGTCGCCTGCTGCGCCCGCTCTTGGCGGGCCTTCAGAATCTGTTGTTGCTGCTCCCATTCGGCCTGCGCCCGCGCTTTCTCCGCCTCCGCCGCCGAGGTGGACGGTGGCGCGAAGACGAGGTTGAGCAGCTGCTGCACAACCATACCGGTGACATAAGCCGACAATTCGGCGTTGGGGTTGCTCTTTGGCCGGGACGAGGGGCGATAGGCGGGGCTGGAACCTGACGAGGAACTGCCACTGGAACTGAAGCTGCAGACCGGTTCCGAGGTCGAAGACGGACAATAGCAGTCCCCCCTCTTGACCACGCCGCTCATGACCCAGGAGTCGATGGTGCCGCGGCAATCGATCTGATAGGTCGCTTCGGGAATGGCCCCGGCCCACCCCGAACCGCTGAAAAATCCGCCACAACCCAGGATACCCGCCAGAGTGATCGCGATAGTTCTACATTTCATGGCAACGGCCTCTCGTTATGGAAGGAATGCGTCCCGCACCTGCTGTCCAAGGGCAGGATCGAGGCGAACCAGTACGGCCAGGTCGTTACGGGCCGCCTGTTTCTGGCCCAGGGCAACGTTGCAGCGCACCCGCAGAGCATAGGCCTGGGCGCTCTCCGGTGATTGGGCAATAGTCTGACTCGCCGCCTCCAGCGCCTCAGCCGTCTGTCCCATCGCCAGCAGGGCCTGGCCATGAACCACCTGGGCCCAGGAAAGCTGCGGCGCCAGGTGCAGGGCCCGTCGGGCCGAGGCCAGGGCCTGGGTGTTCTGACTGCGGGCCAGTTGCACCTCGGCCAGCACCAGATGGGCCGTAGCGGCGGCAGCATCGAGAGTCAGGGCGTTGACGGCGTTTTCTTCGGCCCGGGGCAGATCGTGCTGGCGCAACCAGGCCAGGCCGCGCAGGGCATAGCCGAGGGCCAGCGGCTCCCGGCGCAGCACGGCGGTGCAATCGTCCACGGCAGCCGCATACTGCTGCATGGCGATCTGCAGGGTAGCCCGTTCAAGCCGCAACAGATCGTCATCGGGCGCCAGGCGCACCGCCTCATCGCAGGCCTGCAGCGCTGCGGCCGTTCTTCCCAGATTATTCAACGCCTGGGAGTAAAAGCGATAGCCCTGCGCCTCGGCCGGAAATGCGGTGACCAGAGCCTTGGCCCGCCGCTCCAGGCCGGGCCAGGCCTCCAGGGCCTCGGCCGCGCGACAGGTGACCAGGTGGGCGCTCAGGCTTTTAGCACCGAGGGCAAGGGCCGTGTCGGCATCGTCAGCGGCCCGCGCCCACATCCCCCCCCGGGCCAGAACTTCCGCGCGGGCAACATAGGGCGCCGCCACCTCGGGACGCTGCAGGATGGCCTGGGTAAAGTCGTGACTGGCCGCCGCCAGATCCCCTTTGGCCGCATAGGCCCGGCCGCGATGAAAGGACGCCTCGGCGCTGTCCGCCCGGAGAGCCAGGCTGCGGCTCAACAGGTCGATGGCCGCCTCCCAGCGGCCCTGTTCGACAGCGATACGGCCTCGGTTGAGGAGAACGAGAGGATCGTTGGGGCCTAGCGCTTCGGCCCGGGCAAAAGCCGTTTCGGCGGCGCGCCAATTCTCCTGTTCCCGGTGGATGACGCCTTGCAGCAAGGCCGCCTCAGCCAGATCCGGTCTGAGGGCTGCGGCCCGGTCGGCGTCGGCGAGACCTGTCTGGTAATCTCCCGCCAGGACTTCGACCCAGGCTTTTTCCAGCCAGAACTCCGCCCGCTCACCAAACAACGTCAGCTTTTCTCGGGCCAGGCTTCGAGCCGGCTCCAGGTGCCCCAGCATGCGTAGAGCCCGCAGCGTGTAGATCACGGGCTCAGCCGCCTCCGGTGACTGCCGCATATCTTCGTCGGCCGCGGCCAAGAGTGCCAGCCACTGCCCCTCGCGGCTCAGCTCATCCCGTTGCGCCAGCGCAGCGAGGCTGATTGCCTCGGCGGAAACCTTCTGCCAGGCTCCATCCGCCAAGGATCCCGCCGCCAGCAAGCCCATCAATAAAAGGGTCCGCCACACCCCGAAACGTCTTTTCATGCCTAACTCCCTCCAAGGGATTCAAGAGTACCATTCAGGCTGGATTATAGTCCCGCTTTCCACGCAAAAACAAGCTGTTCGAGCAATGCTGAGAAAAGGGGGTGGAACCCGACGGGTTTCCCGATAACACTTTGCGGGTTTCGTTCAGCGGGCAAAAAGGGTATGCTCCGTTCATCCATCGATCTTATAGCCAACCAACCGAAAGAGTTTTCCATGAGCACACTCCCCGAATGCCCCCAATGCCACGGCACCTACACCTATGAAGACGGCCCCCTCTACGTCTGTCCCGAATGCGCCCACGAATGGCCGCAGGACGCAGGGTCCGAGACGACGGAAGAGAAGCCTGTCGTGCGCGACGCCTTCGGTAACGAACTCCAGGACGGCGACGCCGTTACCATCATCAAAGACCTCAAAGTCAAAGGCGCTTCGTCGGCGCTCAAGGTCGGCACCCGCGTGAAGAGCATCCGCCTTATTGACGGGGATCACAACATCGACTGCCGGATCGACGGCTTCGGCGCCATGCAGCTCAAATCCGAATTCGTCAAGAAGGCTTAGCTGAAAAAAATGGCGCCGAGAAGACCAGCGCCGCCGAATCGTGTATGATTTCAGCATGACACAGCCTATCGCCATTTTTCTGAGCGCCCTTCTTCTCCTCGGTGCCTGCGTCGCCACCAACACGGCGCCCGTGGACAATCGTCCGTTTGCGCCCGTCGGCAGCCTGCAGGAGATCACCGGGATCTACCAAAACAGGGGAGAAGGCGATGAAAGGTATCGCCCACTCTACCTCTCCGCCCTCCTCTGGCCGGGGGACGAGACTCTGCATCATGGGGACATCGAAACTATTGTCGTGTCCGAAACGGCGGCGGGTGTTCTGGAAGTTAGCGCCCGCACGGCGCAGATGACAGTCAAGTCCGGTCGTTATGTCGAAGGGAAAGATTTCAAGCTGGAGGACGGCCGCCTGCTGCTCGGGACTCAGACCGGCATGGCTGGTCTGAAGGCGGGAGAACCTCTGCTCGGAGCTTACCGGCAAGAGATCGAACTCGGCCTCGATACCACCGGCCAAGGCAAGGCGCGCCAGCACGTCTCTGCGGCGGGGCTGGCCTTCCTCCTCATCCCCATCGCTGCAGACAGTACAGAAGAAGTGCGTTTTTTGCGCCTGTCGGCAGAGACCGAATAGGGTCAACGCCACCCGCTGTCTCCAATTTCAAGCCGGGACAATCTGCGCTAAGCAGTCTTCTTTGACGTCAGGCGTGGTTGCGCAGGCGCAGTTCCAGCGGGTGGGGGTTGAGATAAACCTGGTCCCGCAGGTAGGGCTGATCGTATTTGCGCACGAAATGGT
Source organism: Desulfuromonas sp. AOP6 (assembly GCF_009731355.2). GTDB lineage: Bacteria > Desulfobacterota > Desulfuromonadia > Desulfuromonadales > SZUA-540 > SZUA-540. The sequence goes on along the minus strand of NZ_AP022810.1, from coordinate 332,584 downwards.
TGAGCAGGGTGACAGGTACGATCAGGGGGATTTCTCCCCGCCGGTAGCGATCGATGATCTCCAGCATCTCCTGCTTCTCGTCGGCACTGAGCTGCTTCTTGAAATAGCCGAGGATGTGCTGCAGGACGTTGGTATGCTTGGCCAGCGTCGGCTTCTGGCGCATGGCCTTGGCCAGCAGCGGCAGATAGCCTTCAAAAAGCTCCTGCTCACTCAGGCGGCCTGCCGTCGCCACGACCCTGCCCATCTCCCGATAGAGTTCAACGCTGTGGCTCATGATCTGCAGCTTGTGGGCGGTGTGAAAGGCCACCAGCCGCCCGGCGCCGCCACCGGCGGTGAGCATCTGCCGCCAGCGTTTGAACGTAAAGATCGCCTCGATAAAATTTTCCCGCAACAGCGGATCGTGCAGCCGACCTTCCTCTTCCACCGGCAGCAGCGGAAAATGCTCCATGAAGGCGCGGGCGAAAACCCCCACCCCTTTCATGCTGGGCACACCGTTGCCGTCGTAGACCTTGACCCGCTCCATGCCGCTGCTCGGCGACTTGGATTTGAAGATGAACCCGCACAGCCCCTCCGCCTCCAGCGCCCGCACTTTTTTTGCCGCCCAGGCCTGCATGCGCTCGGTGATATCTTCGCCGCTTTTCGAAAAGACCAGCCGCGGCGCCTCGACATCCCCCACCAGCCGCAGGGCCTCCCGTGGAATCGACAGTCCCACCTCGACCTCGGGACAGACCGGCACATACTCGACATAGGCGCCGAGAGAATCGGTCAGAAAGGGGTCCCGTTTGTGCCCCCCGTCAAAACGCACCTTTTCGCCGAGCAGACAGGAACTGATGCCCAGCCGAATTTTATCTTCTGTCATGGGGTATCCTTTCTCTCTTTTATGCTGATAAAGAAACTACCGATTCATTCTAGCATCACTTTGCCCGGACAAAAGGCAGCGGCGGTTTTGCGCTCAGAATCGCTGCCGGAAAGAACAGCCGCGGCAGAGGGGCTCAACCAGCCGCCGCTGGGAAAAGCCTTGAGACAAGGCCGTGGCTCGGGGCGAGGAGAGGATCTGAGCCAAAGGTGTCTGCAGAATATTTCCCAGTGGGATGTCAGCCTCGGCATCGAGGCAGCAGGGGACCACGGTGCCGTCCACGAGAATGGCGAGATGATCCTTGAGACCACGACAGGCGCCGCGATCGCCGAAATCCTGCCGCGAGGCATGCGGCCAGGTAAATTGGGGGGCCTGGCTGAGAAAGACGCCGGGTGCCAGGGTGATCCCCTGCCCGGCCGCGCGTTCGACCCGAATCGGGGTCGCCTGAGGGAAGCACGTCTCCAGGCGGCGGATGATGCGATGATGCGCCTCCACCTCTTCGCTGCCTGGGTGCGGCGGCAGCTTCCAGAGGCGCAGGTTGATGAGCAGGGGTGCAGAAGCCCTGGCCAGCCGGACAAAATCCAGAACCTCATCCAGGTAGGAATTCAACCCCTCCCCGGCCATCTCTTCAAAACTGTGCAGGGAGATATTGACCTGCCGCAAGGCAGCGCTGCCCAGGAGTACTGCTTGGCAGTGCCCCAGCAGGGTGCCGTTGGTGGTCAGATTGACCCGCAGCCCCTGATGGTGGCTGAGGTCGAGAAGTGCAGCAAGGTCGGGATGGAGCAAGGGTTCGCCCAGCACATGCAGGTAGAGATGCTCAGTGAAACCCTCCAGCTGCCGGATGACCGCGTTGAAGGTCTGCGGCGACATGAAGGCCTGGGGACGCTGGCTGAGGTGGCAGAAACTGCAGGCGAGATTGCAGTGGTTGGTAATCTCGATGTAGATCTTTTTGAACTTTTTCAAGGAGGCTATCCCAGCCGGCGGTCGCCGGCGCGAAGAAGTCATTCATGGCGTCCCCGCAGACGGCGAAGGCGGTCAGCAATGTAGAACCGGGCGGCGTCTTTGGCAAGACAAATTCAGTGGTCCTGTACGATCTTCACCAGAGCGCTGCCGGAGTTTTCGGCCGGGACTTGAAAGGACCCGGCGCGGCCATTAAACTGAAGCGAGCGGCGGGAAGGCAACGGGGACAACCGCCGGGAATCGGTACAGGGAGGCCATGTGGATACAAACACCATCGTCAAAACAGCAGATGTCTCAGTGCGGGTCATGCGACTGGGCCCGGGGAGCGCGACGGACTGGCACCACCACAGTGTGGTCGACGACTTCTTTGTGGGACTCAAGGGAACGATCCGCGTGGAGATGCGCGGTAAAACGGCGGTGACTCTGGGGCCCGGCGAAACCACCCGGACCCCGGTCGGCCTGGTCCACCGCGTCTGCAACAGCGGCGAAGGCGAGGCCGAATATCTGCTCGTCCAGGGAATCGGTCCCTACGATTTCATCCGGGAAGACTAGCTCACCGTCGAGCCGCTATGGTCCATCCCTTCTCCGGCGATAACGGCCAGAAAAGCGGCACCGTAGCGCTGCAGCTTGTGGCGGCCGACCCCGTTGATGGCGAGCAGCGCCTCCTCGTCCTTTGGCCGGAAGGCCGCCATCTCCGCCAGACTCTGGTCGCCGAAGACCACGAAGGGCGGCACCCCCTCCTCATCGGCCAGGCGTTTGCGCAGCACGCGCAGGGCTTCGAACAGCCCCTCATCGTAATCGAGGTCCGTCACTTTGCGGGAGAGGCGCTTCTTCGCCACCTTGGCCTTCACGCGGGGCAGCGGCAGGATCAGCGTCTCGCCCCCGCGCAGCAGCGGTCGGGCGGCTTCGGTCAGCTTGAGCACCGAATAGTTGCCCACGTCCTGCTTCAGATAGCCCAGGTGAACGAGCTGGCGGATGAGACTCCCCCAGGACTCCTGGCTTTTGTCGCTGCCGATGCCGTAAGTGGAAAGGCGGTCATGACCGAGGGTCTGGATGCGCTGGTTGCCGGAGCCACGCAGAACATCGACCACATGCCCCATGCCGAAGCGCTGCCCCACCCGGTAGACGCAGGAGAGGACTTTCTGGGCGTCGACGGTGGCGTCGTAGCGCTGGGGAGGATTGAGACAGATGTCGCAGTTGCCGCAGTCTTCTTCCAGCTTTTCGCCGAAGTAGCCGAGCAGCACCCGCCGCCGGCAGGTCAGGGGTTCGGCGAAGCCGACCATGGAATTGAGTTTGTGCAGCTCGATGCGGTTCTGCTCCTCGTTGCCGCCCTTTTCGATAAGACCGCGGGAGATGGCGATATCGCCATAGCCAAACAGCAGCAGGGCTTCCGCCGGCAGACCGTCGCGACCGGCGCGGCCGGTCTCCTGATAATAGCTTTCGATATTCTTGGGCAGGTCGTAATGGACGACGAAGCGCACGTTCGGCTTGTCGATGCCCATGCCGAAGGCGACGGTAGCGACGACAATCTGCAGGTCATCGCGCAGGAAGGCCTCCTGTACCCGCTGGCGTTCGCCGTCGGGCAGGCCGGCGTGATAGGCCCCGGCCCGAAAGCCGGCTTCGCACAGGCGAGCCGCCACCTCTTCCACCCGCTTGCGGGAGAGGGCGTAGACGATGCCTGCCTCCCCTTCATGACCCTGCAGGAAGGTCAACAGCTGGTTGGCGGGACGGGATTTCTCCACGACGGTATAGCGGATGTTGGGCCGGTCGAAGCCGGCGGCATAGCAGGTCGCCCGCTGCAGCCCGAGGCGCGCCAGGATATCGGTGCGGGTCTGGGGGTCGGCGGTAGCAGTCAGGGCAATGAGAGGGACCTGGGGGAAGAGCTGGCGCAAACGGCCGAGCTGCACATATTCGGGGCGAAAATCATGCCCCCACTGGGAGACGCAGTGGGCCTCATCGATGGCGAAGAGGGCCAGCTCAATACACTGCAGCCGCTCAATGAAGCCGTCGCTCATCAGACGTTCCGGGGCGACATAGAGGAGATCGAGGTCGCCGGCATGCAGCTGGGCCAGAACCTGCCGGGCTTCGGGCGCTCCGAGCGAGGAGTTGTAGAAGGCCGTCCTGACCCCGTTGGCCCGCAGGGCGTCAACCTGATCTTTCATCAGAGAGATCAGTGGCGACACCACGATGGCCACGCCGGGGCGATGCAGAGCCGGAATCTGATAGCACAGAGACTTGCCGCCGCCGGTGGGCATAAGGACAAAGGCGTCTTCGCCGGCAATCAGGGCGTCGACGATAGGTTGCTGGTAGGGGCGAAAGGCGCTGTAGCCGAAAACATTGCGCAGCGTCTCAAGGGGGGTACAATTCATCCTCATCTTTCCACTTGTTTTATGGTAATTTTCTGCAGGTACATCATCTCATTCCTGAGAATCAGCAAGGAGCTTTGGCCCCATGGACATGAAAGCATACACCATTGACCGGCTTGACCGGGTGAAAAAAAACGCTCCCCTCATCCACAACATCACCAACTTTGTGGTGATGAATTCATCGGCGAATATTCTGCTGGCTCTCGGGGCCTCCCCCGTTATGGCCCACTGCCCGCAGGAGATCAAGGAGATGACCGCCCTGGCCGGCGCCCTGGTGCTGAACATCGGCACCCTGGAGGATGCCTGGGTCGAATCCATGCTGCTGGCCGCCGAAACCGCCAACCATCATCACATTCCCATCATCCTTGACCCGGTGGGTGCCGGCGCCACCTCCCTGCGCACCGGCACGGTGAAGAAAATCCTGAATCACGCCACCGTCAGTGTGCTGCGCGGCAACGCCTCTGAGATCTTTTCCCTCGCCGACGCCGAGGTGCGCACCAAGGGCGTCGATTCCTCCCTCGCCCTCTCACCTGAAGTGGCCGAAGCCGCCCGCACCCTGGCCCGCGAAACCGGCTGCATCCTCTCCATCTCCGGCGAAAAGGATCTCATCACCGACGGCGAACGCACCTTCCGCGTCAGCAACGGCCAGCCCATCATGACCCGGGTCACCGGCCTGGGCTGCGGCCTGTCGGCGGTCACCGCCGCCTTTTGTGCCGTGGAGAGCGACGATCGGCTCAAGGCCAGCGCCGCCGCCACCGCCTTTTACGGCCTCTGCGGCGACTTGGCCTGGCGCACGGCCCAGGCACCCGGCAGCTTCTTCACCGCCTTTGTCGATGCGCTCTACACCACCGGTCCCCGGGAGATTGAGGAGGGGTTGCTGGTGGAGCAGACCTCTTAGCCCGGCTGGCCACCCCCGCCATCAGCTTGACTCCCCGCGACACTTAAATCTTTTCGGGAATTATCGTCTAACTCCCCGCTTTGTCGATATTTTCCCTTGACAAACACCCCTCCACTTATATATTTTTCCATATATATTTCTTTTCAACTCTTCCGGAGGTTTCCAATGACCATTACCGAGAAGGCGCAAGACAAACTGACAAACATTCTGCTCAACAACCCGGGCAAGTATCTTCGCGTCACCTTCGATGGCTTTGGCTGAGGCGGGCCCCGACTGGGGCTGGCTCTGGATGAGCCGAGAGACAAGGAAGAAATCAGCCAGATCAGTGGACTCGAGGTGCTGATAGATGAAAACGTCAAACCCTTTGCCGAGGCCCAGGTCATCGACTATATCAACAACCGCACTGGAAAAGGTTTCGTGGTCAGAGCGATTTACGGCCAAGAGCACTGCGCCTGACCCCTGGGCCAAGACGCGGACAGCCCACAAATATTAAATAATTCATATTTGACATTAGACGAACGACATATTAGTCATGGGGCAGTAGCAACCCCAACACCAAGGAGTAAGAGATGATCGACATCACCGATTCGGCTAAGGACGTCCTGGAGAAGGTGCTCCAGGAGAACCCCGGCAAAATGCTGCGGGTTGTCATTCAAGGTTTTGGCTGAGGCGGGCCCAGCCTGGGCCTGGCTCTGGATGAGCTTAAAGAGAATGAAGAGGTCAGCAAGATCAACGGGCTCGACGTGCTGATGGATGAATCGGTCAGCAGTCTCTCCCGCCGGCATACCGTAGACTACGTCAAAAACGCCATGGGAGAAGGGTTCACGATCCTTCCTGAAAAAGGCGGATGCTGCTGAGCTTCCCCTATCCCGTTTGAAAAGGCAGGTCGATAAGATCTGCCTTTTTTTATTTCCCAATTATGTAACCTGGCACACTGGCCCGACAGTAGATACGCGCCTGCCCTTTTAACTCAAATCACCCGCACCATTAATAATCTTGATTTCAAAGGCTTCTATACCTTAATCTCTTTTTATGTTTCCGCGGTCGAAATTTGCACGATCTGTGCATGGTGGGGAGTTCAGGGCTCTGCCAATATTCATCATTCCCTCTTCCATACTATGCCAACGGAGGTACATCTAATGAAACGTGTCTTGATTGTGGATGACAGCATTTCCGTGGCCCGCCAGCTGGAAAAGATAATCACCGGCTCGGGCGCGTTCCAGGTGGTCGGTCATGCCAAAAATGGAGCGGAAGCCATCCGCATGAGTCAGACCGAAAACCCGGAGATCATCTGCATGGATATGAACATGCCGGTCATGGATGGGCTCACGGCCCTGCGCACCCTGGTGGCCATGAATCGCGGCTACAAAGTCGTCATGGTCACCTCCCTCGGCGGCGTTGGGGATAAATACCAGGAAGCCCTGAAGCTGGGGGCGCGCGAGGTCATCTCCAAGCCTTTCAACGAAGAGAGCGTCCTGCGCGTACTGCAGGCCCTCTGATCCTTTACATCGGCCATTACCACATTTCCATCTCAAGCCAAGGAGTTCACAATGGCGGTAAAATTTTTCGGCCAGTTCCTCATGGAAAAAGGGGCCATCACACGGGAGGACCTGCTCAAAGCCATCGAGATGCAGGAAGCCACCAATCTGAAATTCGGTGAAATCGCCATGGTCATGGGTTTTCTCACGGAAACCCAGGTGGAAAAGATCCATGACGCCCAGCGTTCGGAAGACCTGCGTTTCGGCGACATGGCGCTCAAACTCGGCCTGATCTCGCCAGAGCAGATGCAGCAGATCCTGACGCGCCAGAAAAACGGTCATCTGTACCTGGGCGAGGCACTTGTTCGCGTCGGCGGCCTCAAAGAAACGGACCTGGAAGGCTATCTGGAGGCTTTCAAGGCCGATCAGGCTCCCTACGCCGCCGATGCGGTCGCCATCCCGGCGGCGCTGCCCCACCGTCCCCTGCTGGAGATCATGGCGGACCTCTCCTTCAAGATGCTGGCACGGGTAGGCAATATCGCTCTGCGTCCGGACAACTGCCTTGAAAGCAAAGAGCTGCCACAGGCCGATGTGGTCGCTGCCATGGCCTTTTCCGGCGCGGCCAGCGGCCGCTACATTCTGGCGGTGTCGGCAGAAGTCCAGAAAATTCTGGCCCGGGCCATTCTCAAAGAGGAAGAGGTCGACAACGAATCCGAAGAGGTGCTGCTCGATTCCGTCATGGAGTTCATCAACATCGTCTGCGGAAACATTGCCGCCAAAGCGGCCCAGATGGGCAAGCCGCTGGATATCCATCCGCCCGAGATCCTTTCCGGCAGTCAGCTGCAGATGCCACCCAACGAACCTTACGGCCTGCGCTTCCCCATGGCTCTAGCCGGCGGCGATACCGTGGTGCTGCAGGTTCTTATCATGGACTGAACAACAGGCTGACTCCAGCGGCCGCTCGTCTTCGCCCGTCGCCAAACCAGCCTGCCGTGGACCACAACTATAACGCCAGATCAACAGCTTAGCCGTATTACTTGTTGCCAGGCTATCCTGAAAGTGCTAAATTTCAACCCTCAGACGACCCGGCAGCCTGACCGGCTGCCGGATTCGTTTTTTCCGCTTCACCAATCCTCGCCCGGGGTGCCCCTATGTTCTCATCGCTGAACCTGCGCTGGAAAATCCTGCTTGCGCTGCTGGCTTTTGCCATTATTCCCGTGGCCGTAGCCCTTGCCTTTACGGCCCGCCTCAACAATCAGCAACTTGAAAAGAACATGCAATCCCGCGCCAAGGTGGTCTCGGGCTTTGTTGAGCGGAGCACCACCTATTCCCAAGCGGAAAAAGCCAATTACATCAGACTGCTGGCACAAAATCCTCTCATGGTCAATGCCGTCTATTCTGCCGGTTTTTCCGGCAATACCGCACAGCTGGATAGCGCTTTGAATGAGACGCTGGACCGATTTGACTTTGATCTGATTGAAGTCCTCGATGCGGAGGGACAGCTTCTCCTGCGTCAGGGGAGCGACACCGACCAGACCCCGGGCGACCGAAGGGACCATCCGATCATCAGAGGCAGCTTCGAAGGAGACACCCTGGTGGGCATTCAGCTTTTTGACGACCGTCTGGCCATCGTGGCAGCCGGCCCTGTACAGCTGGCGGGAGCGCCCCTCGGTCATCTTATTGGTGTGGTCTTTCTCGATGACCACTATGCAAAGAAGATCAGGTCCCTAAGCGACGCCGAAGTGGCCTTCTTTGATGAAAAGGGTATTTTTTCGGCCACCTTGGAGGGGCTCCGGGAGATTGATCCCCGCATTTTCGCGCCGACGGAAGCCGAGCTGCAGCAGTTCGATGCGCAGGAGGTCATTCCTAAACGGGTACGCTACCGCACCATAGACGGCACACCGCATGCCCTTTTTATCAACACCTTCGGCGGCGCCAAACGCGGCGTCATCATGGCCTTGGACAGCTCTTCCATGTTCGAGGCCAAATCCCGCACCAACTTCATTCTACTCGCCATTCTGGCTATAGCGGCCCTCCTGGCCGCCCTCATCGGCAGAAGTCTTTCCAACAATATCGTCCGCCCCCTGCGACAACTGGTGCAGAGCCTGCGCGAGATATCCGAAGGCGAGGGGGACCTTACCCGCCACCTGAAAGTCACCAGCCAGGACGAGGTTGGCGAGCTGGCGACGTCCTTTAATCATTTTGTCGACCGGCTGGCCCAGATGGTACGCCGTACCCGCGAGGTGGCCAACGGCCTGGCCGACGCCACGACCAAGATCCAGCAGTCCAGTCGTCAAGTCCGCGAAGATGCGGTCAACCAGGCTCATTCCCTGGACGAATCCCACCGGGCCATCCAGTCTTTCGATGAGTCCATCGCCGGCATCGCCGAAAGTACCGGCAGCCTGGTGGACGGGGTCGAAGGCAGCTCTTCCGCCACCCTGGAGCTGAGCGCCACCATCGAACAGATTGCCACGCAGATGGAAACCCTTTTTACCACCGTGGAGGAGGTTTCCTCTTCTATCCATGAAATGTCCGTTTCAAACCAGCAGATTAACGAAAGTCTTGACATGCTGTCCTCTTCCACGGAAGTGACGGCGTCGTCCATCACCGAGCTGGATGCCTCCATCAAGGAAATTGATGAAAATGCCGAGCAGACCAGCCGCCTGGCCGAAGAGGCCACCCTCGACGCCCAGCGGGGCAAGGAAGCCGTCGACGCAACCATCGATGGCATAGGTGCCATACGACAGACGGTCGACCGGGCCGGGGAAGCCATCGAAGAACTGGGGAGTCAGTCCAAAGCCATCGGCCGCATTCTCACCGTCATCGACGAGATCGCTGACCAGACCAGCCTGCTGGCCCTCAACGCCGCCATCATTGCCGCCCAGGCCGGGGAGCACGGCAAAGGCTTTGCCGTGGTCGCGGACGAGATCCGCGAGCTGGCTGACCGCACGGCTGTCTCCACCCGGGAAATCGGCGGCATCATCACCAACCTGCAGCAGGGAACAGCTGAGGCCGTGCAGGCCATTCAGGCCGGCAGCCAACGCGTTCATGAAGAAGTGGGCCGCTCCCGAACCTCCAGCGAGGCGCTGGAAAAAATCCGCCTCAGTACCACCAGGGCCATGGAGCAGGTGCGCGGGATTGTGCGGGCTACGCAGGAACAGTCCAAGGGCAGCCATCAGATCACCTCCTCGATCAACCAGATTTCGTCCATGCTTCACCAGATTGCCACGGCGGTTGACCAGCAGTCTACCGGCAGCAAACAGCTGGTCAAGGCCTCCGAGGCCATGAAGGAAATTGCCCTGCAGGGTAAATACGCCACTTCGGAGCAGGCCAAGGGAAGTCGGCAGATCAACACCGGCATGGAGACCATCCGCGACATGATCGAGCGCATCGATGCGGCCACCCGGGAGCAGACCAGCCGCAGCCGACAGGTGGTGGAAGCCGTAGCCGACATCCGACGCATTGCCGAGAAAAATGCCGACCGCACCGCCGAACTGGACGCCATCGTCGAATCCCTCTCCGAGCAGATGGCCTACCTCAAGAGCGAAACAGGTGAGTTCAAGGCATGAGTCCGGTCGACCTCACCTTCACCATTCTCGGGTCGGGAACCAGCTCCGGAGTCCCCGTTCCCGGCTGCCAGTGTGAGGTGTGCCGTTCCCACGACCCCCGCAACACGCGGACCCGCTGCAGCGCCCTGCTTTCCTACGGCGACAAGAACGTGCTCATCGACACCGCCACCGACCTCCGGCAGCAGGTTCTGCGCGAAAAACTCGCCCAGATCGATGCGGTCCTCTTCACACACACCCACGCCGACCATGTCAACGGTATTGATGATCTGCGTCCCTTCAACAGCCTGTCAGGCGAACCCCTCCCCATCTATGGCTCGCCTGCCTGTCTGGGCAGACTGCGCCGCTCTTTCAGCTACATCTTCGACGACAATCCGGAACCCGGCTATCGGCCCCGTTTGCTGCCCCGCGAAATACACGGCCCCTTCGAGCTCTTTGGTCATCTCGTCACACCGCTGCCACTACGCCACGGGCAGGGTGAATCGCTGGGCTATCGCATCGGCCCACTGGCCTATCTCACCGACTGTCATAACATCCCGGCAGCCACGGAAGAACTGCTGGCCGGCATCGAAGTCCTCATTATCGACGCCCTTCGCTTCCGTCCGCATGGCACGCATTTCAATATTCCCCAAGCGCTTGCAGCCGCTGCGCGCCTCGGCGCCAGACGAACCCTGCTCACCCACCTGAGCCACGATGTGGAGCATATCCGCGACAGCGCCAGCCTGCCGGCGGGGACCGAATTTGCCTACGACGGCCTGCGCCTCAACCTCGTTTTGTCTGGGAGCACGCTTGCATCGGCCCACTGATTGCGCTTTAATGGGTTGAATTCTTTTTAGATCGGAACGGGTATGCATCAGGAAATCCGACTGCACGGACACATCAACGACAGCATTGAATATTTTGCCACGGTTGCGTCCCGGCAGGCCTACCGCTCCTATTTCTTTGAGAACACCTCGGAAGGTCTGCGTATCTTCTCACCGGGAAACGAGATTGTACTGGATGATAAACAGATCATCCATCAGGGCAATGGTGGCTCTTTCTGCGAGTATATGTTCGGTGTCGACCAGCCTATGGCCGACCTGGTCAAAGGCGACATCCGTAATCGCCTGGTGCTCTACGGCGCCACCAACGAAGGGGACGGCTCTCTCAAATTCACCAGCCACACCGAAGGCAGCCAGAGTTACGAGCGCGTCTTTTTTGAAGGCAATGCCGTCCACAATTATTTCTTCTTCCTCAGCGGTTCTGTCTCCGGTTCTCTGCGCGAGCAGCAGGAAAGCCTCGTGCGTCTGCTCGGCAAACTGCTCAAGCGCAGCAGCCATGTCGGCGAAGGGGATGACGCCTTTCTCGTCGACGAAATCTTTGGCCTGCTTGGCCATCGCAGTACTCTCTATCTCCTCAAGTTGATCCACAAGAAACACCGGATCTACCACGACGCCTTCAGCGATCTCTACGAGAGTTACCGCTCCATCCCAGACTCGGAGTTCGACCGTTTGCAGGCCATGGCGGCAGAACTGGGCATCGATCGCTACCAGCAGGAGCGCATCCGCATCGACGTCATGTACAAGAGCCCCGGCAACCGCCGGATCGTTGACGAATACCGCAATATCCTTATCGACTGCAATCGCAAGGGGACGATCAACACCCTGGAGAACGCCCGCCTGACCCGTCTCAAAACCCTTTCGGTCCGCAACAAGATCCCCGAGGCCCTTTTCTATACCCTCGACGGCATGCTCAAGCACGACAAGCTCGTCGACCTCAACGAACAGGACTACATCTCCGCCACCCGCCAGATTCTCGAAGGTATCTTTTTTCAGGAGCAGCAGATCGACGCCAGCATCGACACCCTGGACATGGTCAATCTGCTGCAGGCCAAAAGGAAGGCCAGCGAAAACCGCGACCATACCTTTGAACAGATTCTGCTGGAAACGGGAAAGGCCTGCGACGAAAAGACCCGCGACGGCGCCGACACCTCTCTGCTCGAAAGCTTTTCCTATATCGTCACCTACTTCGACCGCTACGACAACGCTTCGGCCAACATCAACGAGCTCTCTTTCATGGAGAACGTCACTCTGTCCGAAGCCGCCATCCGCAGTCTGCTGGGGGACAAAAAGGCCTTCGCCGAATTGAACCAGGCCCTGTTCACCGAGCTTTTCTTCAAGGGCATTCTGGACAACAAATATCTCGGACAGTTCGGCCGCAAAAAAATTCTCTGTTTGCAGGAAGGGCTGGCGGCCATCGAGGAGGGGCGCCTGACGGTGAAAGCCCTGCAGCACCGCCTGACGGACATTGCTGACCAGGAAAGCCTTTACGGCATACTGCTGGCCCACGTCAAGGAGCGCATCCGCAACTTCTATTCACGCTACAACACGCGGGCCGAGCAGGAAACGCTGCGCGGGGAAATCACGGAGGAGCTGCACAACAAGGGGCTGATCACGGATGATATCCCGGAGGATCTCTTTCACGATGTCGTCGTCAACATCAAGAAGGAAGCCATCTACCTGCACAATCTGCTGCCGGGCATCATCTCCACCCGGGATGCGGCCCTGCGGGAGGACTTTCTTGACAACAGCGGGCTGGACCGCTTCTATGTGGAAGAACTGGAGCGGGAATACTTCGAGCTGAACAATCTGGACATGGAGGACCTCTATCAGATCCGCAAGGGCCTGAACGGCTGATCGGGTAGAGCCTGCCGACGGGGGGCTCATGAACACACCGCACCTTTCCTCAATACGCAACCTCGGCATCATCTCCCATATCGACGCCGGCAAGACCACGGTGTCGGAACGCATTCTCTTCTACACCGGCGAAATCCACAAGATGGGTGAAGTTCATGAGGGCGCCGCCAGCATGGACTGGATGGATCAGGAGCAGGAGCGGGGCATCACCATCACCGCCACCAGCACCACCTGCCACTGGAAAGACCTGTGGATCAACCTCATCGACACTCCCGGCCATATCGACTTCACCATCGAAGTCGAGCGCTCCCTGCGCGCGCTCGACGGCGCCCTGGCCATCTTCAGCGCCGTCGAGGGGGTACAGCCCCAAAGCGAATCGGTGTGGCGACAGGCCAACCGCTACCACGTCCCCCGCATCTGTCTTATCAACAAGATGGACCGCATCGGCGCCGACTACCGGCAGGTGCTGGCGCAGATGGAGAAACAGCTGGCCGCCAGGACCGTGCTGCTGCAGCTCCCCCTCGGTTTTGAAGGAGAATTTCACGGGGTCATCGACATTCTGGGCGACCGTCTTTTGACCTTCTCGGAAAAGGATCAGGGGTGCACCGTCGAGGAAACGCCCGTCCCCGCCGAAATGACGGCGGAGGTGGCGGCGGCGCGGGAAAAAATCGTCGAGGCCGCGGCCGATTTCGACGACACCATTCTGGCCGATTTTCTCGATGGCCAGCCCGTCCCTGCCGAGCGCCTCACCGCGGCCCTGCGCCAGGGCACCCTGAGCGGGCGCCTGTTCCCCGTCTTTCTCGGCAGCGCCCTGCGCAACAAGGGCATCCAGCCGCTGCTCGACGCCGTGGGTCAGCTCCTCCCCTCTCCTCTTGAGGCGCCGCCGGCTTTGGCGCACCATCCTGAGAACCCCGAGGAGTCCAGCACGGTCTCCTGCGACCCCAAGGCCCCGCTCTGCGCGCTGGCCTTCAAAGTCCTCGCCGATGAGGGGCGCAAACTCACCTATCTACGGCTCTACGCAGGCACGCTGAAACCGGGTGACACCCTGTTCAACAGCAGCCGTCACAGGTCGGAGAAGGTGGCCCGCCTCTTTCGCATGCACGCCCACAAGCGCGAGCGCCTGGACAGCGCCCAGGCCGGCGACATCGTCGCAGTTACCGGCCTGAAGGACGCCCTCACCGGCGACACCCTGTGCGATCCGGCGCATCCCCTGCTGCTGGCCGGCCTCTCCATCCCCGAACCGGTTGTCTCTCTGGCAGTGGAACCTCATGGTCTGGATGACCGGGAAAAGCTCTTCCCCAGCCTGGCCAAGCTGCAATGGGAAGACCCCACTTTCCGTGTGCGTGAGGATGCCGAAACTGGGCAGACCATCCTCACCGGCATGGGGGAACTGCACCTGGAAGTGCTGTCGGAAAGGCTCAAGCGGGATTTCGGGGTGCAGGTCAAAACCGGACGCCCCCAGGTGGTCTACCGGGAAACACTGAAGAAAGTTATAGAACGGCGGGAAATTTTTGAGCGGGAAGTGGACGGCAAACTGCAACGGGGGGAGATTCTCCTGCGGCTACAGCCACTGGAACGCGGCGCCGGGCTACGTTTTACGCTGCCGGCGGAGGAAAACTGGCCCCTGCCCACGGAGCTGCGCCAACTGCTGCTGGACAGCCTGAAACAGAGCTGTGCCGCCGGTCTTCGCACGGGCTATCCCCTCACCGACCTCGAAGTCGTGGTCGTGGAAACCCCCTACATTGCCAACCTGACCACACCACTGGGCCTGCAGGCCGCCGCACAAAGAGGCCTGGCGCTGGCCGGCCGCGATGCGGGCGTCATGCTGCTGGAACCGCTTATGGCCCTCGAACTGACGGTACCTTCTGAATATGCCGGCAAGGTTTTCGGTACTCTGCAGCAGAAGCGGGGCCGCATCGAAGGCATGACCTCCCGCGGCGACGTCGAAGTGGTACAGGCCCAGGTGCCTCTGGCCGAGATGTTCGGCTACATGACCGAACTGCGCAGCGCCACCAAGGGCCGAGGCACCTTCACCATGGAGTTCTCCCGCTTCGAGGAGGCACCAGCCGAGGCTCAGCAGCGCTTCGGGCTCGGCTGACACTAGGCACTTAGAAATAACGCAGATGGAGAATAAGTCCCAGCACCGAAAAGCCGGCCAGCAGGGCCAGTGACACCAGGAATTCGTCATCCCGACGGCGGCTGCGCAGGAAATTGAAGAGAAGACCGGCCAGGCTGACCGCCAGACCAAGAATCATGAAGTAAAGAATATAGGGGGTCAGCGAGGTATCCCACCAGGAACGCAGAGGAACACCGAAGTAGCGGTCGAAAAAAGTCTCGGTCGGCGGTTTGGCCTGCGCCAGCAACAGCACCGCCGCCACCATGGCAGCCCACCCCGCCACCGCCAGCCAACGGGCCGCCCGCCATACAAGGTCACGCTTGCGGCGCCTTTCCAGCTTCCCTCCCGGCTCGTACTCTCCCATAGCTCCCCCCTTCGACCAGCAACTCACCTCAGCTCAGCCCATCTAGGCTTGCTCCAGCCACCCGGTGATATCTTTTTCAACCACGGACCAATCCCGCAAGCGCTGCTCCAGAAAGGTGGACAGCAGGCTGTCGAAGAGCTGCAGTCCTTCTTCCAGCACAGCCATGCGCTCGTAGAAGAGGGCCTCTTTTTCGCTGGCGGCATCAGTAATGGCATCCTTTTCCAGCTTGACCGCCGGCGCCTTGTAGCCGGCAAAATGAAAGAGGCCCCCCTTGAAGGTCATCTTCCAGGCGTGTTCCTGTTTTTCCATGGTGAGATTAGCTTCGATGATCTGCTTGCCGTGCTGCAGGGCGGCGCGCACCTCGCCGAAATGGTCCTGGGGGCCGGCCACAGTGATCTTCTGTAATCCCCCCTCGATGCCACCGAGGAGCACCAGACGGTCGTTGAGGGTGGCGACAAAGGATTCTCCCTCGGCCGCTATCCCAGGCTGCTTCACCTGATAGGTGGAAGGACTCTCCAGGGTCTGGTAGAGCAGCCAGAGCAGAAAGTCGCTCCCCAGCCAGGCGTTCTGCTGAATCTGCTCAAGCACGGCCTCGGTGGTGGCTCGGTTTGCCTGCTGGAGGGCGGGCTGCAGCGTTGCCGGCACGACCCGCGCCGCCCGCGCCATGGGATGCAGGGCGACTAGGCGCAGCCCTGTGAAGGTCTGTTTGAACAGGCCTTCAAAAAGCTCCGTCACCTTGGGGCTGAGGCTGGTGAAGGTGAGCAGGTTGCTGCGGGTGTCCCAGACCGCGTCGTAAACGGCCGGGATGGGCAGCGTGCGGGCCAAGAGCGCTCCGCGCACTGCCTCGCGCAGCTCTTCCTTCTTCTGTTTTCCCACCCGCTGCTGACCGGGATGGGCGCTGAGGAAGTCGTTCTGGGCCTGCTCCAGGTGGGCCCGCATGAGCGCTGCAGGCACCCGGCGCTGATCGCGTCGCAGGCTGAAGATCAGATAATGGTCACGGCGACAGACCTGCGGCAGCGAAAAATCCTGCTCTTTGGGGTCAGCGAGATGCACCCAGCCGACGGAGAGCTCTTCGCTCGTCTGCTCGATAGGGTGAAAGGCGTTGGCGGCCAGGCACTCGCCGGCCCAGGCAAAAAAATCATCCGTCGACGTCTCTCCGATGACCTGAAACTGGCAGATGCTGACGGTGTTGGACAAAATTCCCATGGGGTCTCCTTGATGCGAAAGACGGTTGACGTTCAGGCCCCTAGGGGTACACTTTTTAACCGCGGGCGGCAAGGGAAAACGCCCGGGGAGAGACCTCTTTTAAAAACTGACGGTCTCACAGAATTCTAATCGATTGCCAACAGAAATCCAACATCCCCCCCCTAAGGTTCCCTCACATTGTCAACGACACAGGAGCCTCATATGAACCTGACATCTATTCAGCCGTCCCAGCAACAGTGCCCGCACCTCGGCACTGGGCCCGCCCGTTGCCTGGCCGCCTTTAACGGCCTGCCCATCAACGGGGACCGCCGCCGCCTCTGTGAAACCGAGGACTACGATCTCTGTGGCATCTTCCTGGCCAGGATGCTGCGGCAGAGCCGCGCTTTTTGCTATACGCCCGCTGTCGACGTCAGTTCACGCTGATATCCGGCGGCAAAGCAGTTTCGACATACTATTTGTCATGAGGAAAGGAGGGGAACTTCTCAACGTTTTTCCACGTCTATTTGTCATGCCCCGCCGGGGCAGCAATCATCATCCCTATGAAACAGCATCAGGAGGAAAAAAATGAAGCGCTTTCTGACCACGGCCCTTATGGCTACGGCCATGTTCGGCATCTGCAGCAACGTCCAGGCCAAAACCCTTGAAGAGATTCTCAAGGACAAGGGTGTCATCACTGAAGAAGATTACAAAGAAGCGACCAAACATAGCGACCTGACCACCTACCAACCTGGCAAAGGCATCACGGTACAGACCGAGGACGGCCGCTACAAAGCCCAGGTTGGGGGACGCCTGCAGGCCCGCTACGAGAACCTGGACGACGACGGTGCCGAGGATACCGAGAGCAACTTCCGCATCCGCCGCATGAAGTTCTGGCTACAGGGCAATGTCTTTTCCAAAAACCTCACCTATAAGTGGCAGCAGAATTTCGGCGGTGGCGACTCGGTCCTCGAAGACGCCTATTTTACGTACAAGGTCGCCAATCCCTTCAGCCTCACTGTCGGCCAGTTCAAGCCCGCCCAGGGCCGTCAGGAACTGACTTCTTCCGGCAGCCAGCTCTTCGTCGACCGCTCCCTGGCCAACGAAACTTTCAACCTCGGCTACGACCTCGGCCTGCAGGCTTCCGGCCAGTTCATGGACAAACGCCTTGAGTACCGTCTTGGCGTCTTCAATGGCAACGGCCCCAACCAGAGTAATCCCGATGACAACCACATGTTGGTCGGCCGACTCGACATCAACCCTCTCGGCGCCTTCAAGATGGACGAGCCCTCCTTCAACGAGAAGAAGCTGCTGGTCAACATCGGCGCCTCTTTCGCCACTGAAACCATGAGCGGTAACGACATGGGTGAGATCGACGGCAGCAACGACACCCTCGACAAGGCCCTGAACATCGACGATATTAACGACCCGGCCACCTTCACCGCCACTTTTGGTGACGAGCTCGACTGGACTCTCTACACCTTGAACCTCCACGCCAAATACAGCGGCTTGACCTTCGGCAGCGAGTACTTTACCCTCAACGCCGACCCTAAAGTGGGTGCTGACTGGGATGCGGATGGCTACTACATTCAGGCCGGCTACCAGATTCTGCCCAAACAGCTTGAGGTGGCCGCCCGCTACTCGGCCATTGAGTCGACCGATGCGGCGGCTTACACCAAGTTCGACAAGAACGAAACCACCCTGGGTGTCAACTACTATTTCGACAAGCACAATCTCAAGGTGCAGGCTGATTACAGCATGATCGAAGACGATCGCAGTGTGAACAGCGATGAGAACCTGTTCCGGCTGCAGGCGCAGGTGATTTTCTAATCCATTCTGCTCTTTCGATCTTTCGAAGGGATTGGGCCGGACTCTGTAAAGGGTTCGGCCTTTTTTTTTGTTGTTGGGTTAAGACCGCCGGGACTCGCCCCGGCAGGCGACCTCCTTTTTGTTCAAGCCGACAAAAAGGAGGCAAAAAGCGGCTTTTTTTTATTTCTTTTGCGGGGTTGGTGCACCTTTTGGGTCTCGTTGCTAACTAAGAACGGCTCGACTTCGATTCAAGGAAGGGCGAAAGGCCCCGGCTCACTTCGTTCACACGGGTTAAATTGAGCCGGCCCTGCACCCTATTGCTCTGAGCTGCCAGTCACAACCGGTTTTAAAAAACCAGATCACTGCAGTGTCCTGCCTATAACAAACCGCGCCTCCAAGTTAACCCATTTGAGAAACTTGTTTCTCAATGGGGCCTTTCGCTTTCAGGTGCCACGGAGTACCCAACGTGTCAAATGAGCTGCTGCCTCCACGAAGCACCGCCACCAGGCACAAGAAATAAAAGCGTTTCTTTTGGTTCCTTTTCTTTGCGCCCAAAGAAAAGGAACCCGGCTGTCGGGCCGGAACCCGACGGTTTAAGGTTTAAAAGGTTTTCACCCTCAGCCTCCTTTTGCCAAAAAAGAACAAAAAAATACTCCACCTCATTCCAGGCAGGGCCAACACTCGGACACCGTTTAAAACAATACGAAATTAGCGCCAGCAGGCTGGTCAATCAGCCGAAATTTCCTGCCGGCGCGCCAGCAGGCGGAAAAGGGAGGGATAGATGACGCTGGCCAGCAGGGCCGTGAGGATGAGTGCCCCCTGTACTCTTGGGGAAACCAGGCCCATGCGCTCGCCCAGGGTACCGGCGACGACGATCATGGACAGGGGGGCCGAAAGGAGGATGGACATACTGAACGCCTCGCGCAGGCTGATTTGCAGGGGCTTGGCCAGCAGCAGGGGATAGAGGTTGCTGACCAGGACCATGAGAGTCAGTCCAAGGGCGATCCCCACGATTTCCAGGGAGGCGAGGTGATCGAAAGACAGGCGGGAGCCGACCCCGATAAAGAAGAAGGGAATGAGAAAACCGAAACCAAGAGCATTGATCTTTTCTTCAAAGCGTCCGCGGCTTTTGAAGACATAGCTGAACACCACCCCGAGCAGGAAGGAGCCGAGAATCGGCTCGGCCCCTGCCGCCAGGGCCAGCAGCCCGCCGGCGAAAGCGAAGGTCACCAGCACGCGGATGCCCTCCTCGACAGGGTCCTCACTCTCCATCACCTTTTCGACCCGCTCAGGATGCCACCAGGCCACCAGGTACAAACCTTTGAGAGCCAGCAGGGCGAGGGCGAAAAGGAGGGAGAGCTTGCCGATTTCCATGACCGCCCCCCAGGTGGCGCCGTGGTTGTGAAAAGCGTCGATAAGGGTCAGCACGAGGATGGAGAGCAGCTCCCCCGTCAGGGCGACGCCGATGATGTCCTGCCCCAAGGTGCTCTTGATGAGGCCAAGTTCCTTGAGAACGGGGATGGCGATGCCGGCGGAAATCATGGCAACGGCGACACCGAGAAAAAAGGGCTGTCCGACGATCCAGAACAACAGCGGAGTAATGGTGAAAGAGAGAAAAGAAATGAGCAGATACCAGCCGGTCTTGCCGCTCTTGCGGATGCGGTGCAGATCGAGCTCCATACCGGCTATGAACATGAGAAAAATAAAGCCAAGCTCTTCGAGCAGGGCGAACCATTCGGGCCGACCTGCCAGCAACAAATTGAAGAGCAGGACCCCGTAGACGATCTCCAGGGCCGCCGACGGCACGCGGAAACGCCGGGCCAGAAAAGGGATGATGGCGACACCGACCAATACCAGAAACATGGAGAAAAGGTGATCGTGCATTATCTCTCCTAGGCCAGCGCCTCGACAGGGGGGATGAGCAGGACACTCACCGGGGAGGCCAGCACGATCCGCCAGGGCACATCGGGACGGAAGAGTTCGCCCAGCAGGCTATTTTCGCGCCAGCTGCCGATGCTGCTGACCATCAGGTTGTAACGGCCGAGCGCCTCCTCGACGGAACGGATGGGGTTGCCTTCGAGGATGACATTCTTAATGCTCGCCTTGTACACCAGACCCAGATCGGCCACGGTCTTGGTCATTTCGTCGAAAACGTCGGTCTCCTGCTCGGAGGAAATATAGGGGGAAAGGGTCACGAAAAGCGCGTTGATGCGGTAGTCGATGGCCGAGGTCATCTCCAGGGTCGTCTCGAGAGCCGACTGCAGGCCGTTCGGTTCGTAGCAGGGCACCGCCACCTCGGCATAGGGGAAGGTGCCGCCGGCGATGAGCACGGGACAGCCGACCAGGGTGGAGAGCTCGCGCAGAAACTGCTTGCGGCCGTGTCCGAAGCGCCGGAAGAAGGAGCCAATCGCCGCCTGGCGCGACAGCACCACGATACCGGCGCGGCGCCCGTGTTTCTGCAGAAGCTCCTTGACGGTCTTCTCCTGCACGGGGCCGGGCACCTCTTCGATAACCATCTCGGTCAGCCGGTGTTTTTCGGCGATGGTCTGGAGGCTCTTGTCCAGCTGCTCGCTGCGACCGCCGCAGAGAAACAGGGCCCGTTCCAAAGGGTAGACGCTGGCGAGATAGGCGATTTCCTCCAGGTAGTCCGTCGAATCACCGGGGCCGATGTAGGCGACCAGGGTATCCCCGTATTCGAGAGGAAAGAGAGTGAAACGAAAGGTGAGCATGTCGGCCACGGTCTTGAGCACCTTGGGATCGCCGAGCAGAATGATGCGGTCCTTGGGGCGCAAAATGGTCTCGCCGCGGGGAATAACGATATTCCCCTCGCGATAGATAATGCCGATGCGCCAGCTTTTGGGATTGAGCGACGAAAGGGGTTTGTTGGCCAGACGGGAGTAGGGATGTACCTCGACTTCGAGGATTTCGTTCTTGCCGAGGCCGATGCCCGTTACCGTCTTGGTCTTGGCCTCGAGGCGGTTGCGCAGACCAATGGCGCTGACAGCGAAGAGCCCTTCGACCTCCACGTCATAGGCTTCCAGCTGCTCGATCCCCTTCTGGGTGATGCCGATGGCCACCACCCGGGGAACGTCGAAGTGCTCGTAGAGGACGCGGGCCACCTCGATATTGATCGCTTCTGAGGTGGTGGTGACCACCACCATATCCGCTTCAGCGGCGCCGGCATCGGCCAGCACCAGGCGGCTGGTGGCATCGCCGACCAGAGTGACCAGACTGTCGCCCTTGAGTTGCCGAGCCGCCTCCAGAATGTCGGGGCGGGTATCGATGCACGTCAGTTGAAAGTCCTTCGAAAGCAGGCGCAGAAGCTGAAAGCCCACGCTGCCCAGACCGATGATGATAGTTCTGCCGGACGCCATATCGCCTATCCTCGTGGATGCGGGAAATCGTCATCCCCGTCCGGGCATGAGCTCGGCGGGATTCATGAAAAAGGACTGTCAGTTTAATGTCTATCCTTTAACAAGGCAAGACTCATCTGACAGGCTCATCTGACAAAAATCGAAGGAAATCCACCTTTTGACAAAGGCCCCGGCCTGCGCGTATAGTGCCTGAGTACATTACCTACATACGAAGGACACAACACCCATGAATACGGCACCCAACCTCTCGCCCCAGGTCCGCGACCTGACTGCAAAGATCTGCGGCTACGGCAAGGAAAACCTCGAAGACATCCTGCACGTCATGATGGAGGCCATCGGTCTCATCGCGCCACACCACCGCTATCGCATCTATCTGGAGGACCTGACCAGCGGCAGCCTCAAATGTGCCGCCGCCAACGGCATCCACGCCCGCAGCATTCGCCGGCAGGGCTTCCCCATCAACTCCGAGGAATTGCTGGTCAGCCGGGTCTATTCTACCCAGGAAGCCGCCTGGGTCAGCGACGTGGCGACCCTGGAAAACTCTTTCGCCCTCGAACTGGCGGAACGTTTTGGTGTGCAGTCCTCCTATCATCTCCCCCTCGTTCACCAGGGACGGGCCGTGGGCGTCCTCTGTATCGACAGCAGCCGCAAGGGGCAACTGCCATCGGACGAACAACAGGAGGGACTGAAGACCTTTCTGCTGCAGGTCGTCCCCGTGATCGACCAGGCCCGCAAATATCATCAGCAGATCGTACTGGCCCGGCGGGTGGACGAGGCGAAAAAGAAGGAGGCGGCCTTCGCCATGGTGAAATCGGCCGTCGAACTGCTCGACCGCCTCGCCCTCGCCTCGGTCCTCGTCCCCTCCCAGCTGGCCCCCGACGCCGGTGAAGAGGGCCTGCAGGTGCTGGCGACCTTTTCCAAGGAGAAGGATGTCAAACGCATTTACGAAGACGACAAGCTCATCAGCCTGGCGCCGGGCAAGTCCCTGCTCTCTCAGTATATCAACAGCGCCGGCATTATCATCGACGACACCCTGCTCAAGCCCCTCTTCCTGCCCAGCCTGCCCACCGAGTCCCTGCAGAAGCGTTACCTCACCGAGGAACTGGGGCTGAAATCCCTCTACGTCGTCCCCCGCTACGACCCCTACACCCGCCGCGTCATCTGCCTGGTCAACTACTACACCAAGGAGGACTACCGTTTTAGCGAATTCGAGACGGGCCTGCTCGAAGCCCATGCCGAGATGGCGGAACGGGTCATTCAGGAGATCGGCGACGAGCACATGGAGGTCAAGGTCCTCTCGGAGATCAACGACCTGCTCAAGGAAAAGTTCGAAGGGCTACAGCCTTTCCTCAACCGCATCCTCTCCATGGCCACGGAGCTCATCGGGGCCTCCACCGGCAGCATCGCCCTGGTGCGGGAGGAGGGCGGCGAACGCTGGCTGGTGGTGGAAGAACCCGACGGCCGCCTCATCGGCGCCAAGAGCAAGGAGTGGCTCAAGAAGAACATACCCCCCATTCGCGTCGGCAGCACCAACCTGCCGCCGGGGGAGCGCAGCCTGACCGGCCATGTGGCCTACACGGGCCGCCCCTACCTGGTTTCGGACACGGCCGAGGAAAAACTGGCCGGCGGCTTCTACCGGGAGATCACCGAGGCCATCAAGAGCGAGCTGGCCGTCCCCGTCATCAGCGACGGCGAGGTCATCGCCGTTATCTGTCTCGACAGCCTGCGCCCCTACTTCTTTACCGAGGAACACAAGCGCCTGCTGCTTATCATCGAGCGCATGATCAGCCGCTACCTGTCCGACCTGCAGCGCATCGAAAAACTGACCACCGAGGTCAACCGTCTGCGCACCGACGTCGGCTACAAGGACCCCAAAATCTCTTCCTACAAGCTGGGGAACATCATCGGCAACTCGACCAAGGCCAACGAGGTGGTCGACTTCATCCAGCGCATCACGCCGCCCATCTTCAACCGCATCGCCTACTGGCACCAGCGCGACATCCAGGAGGCCACCCTGGGACTCCCTTCCATCCTCATCACCGGCTCCACCGGCAGCGGCAAGGAGTTCCTCTTTAACAACATCTTCTCCCGCCTCAACGAGATGTACCGGGAGAAGCTGGCGCCGCAGGGAGAGCTGCCGGTGAAGAAGACCAACATTGCCGCCTACAGCGGCGAGCTGACCTACTCGGAACTTTTCGGCCATAAACGGGGTGCCTTCACCGGTGCCCACGCTGACCGCAAGGGGATTCTGGAGGAAGCCCACGGCGGCGTGGTCTTTCTGGACGAGATCGGCGATGCCGACCCCAAGACCCAGGTACAGCTGCTGCGTTTTCTCGACAACGGCGGCTTCGTGCGCCTGGGCGAAAACACTACCCGCTACGCCCGTGTCCTGCTTATCGCCGCCACCAACAAAAACCTGCGTCAGCTTATCCGCGAAGGCCATTTCCGCGAGGATCTCTACCACCGCCTCACCGAATTGACCATCGAGGTGCCTTCCCTCAACCAGCGCCACGAGGACATCCCCGACCTGGCCACCCACTTCCTCGGCAAGCTTTTCCGCGTCTACAAAAAGCCCGAGGAGACAGAGGACGATGCCCCTACCCTGACCCGCAGCGCCCAGGGCCTGCTGGTGCAGCATCACTACACCGGCAACATCCGTGAGCTGCGCAGCATCCTGCTGCGGGCTCTCTTCTTTCGCAAGGGGCATGTCATCAACGACGAGGATATCCGTAGGGTGCTGAGTTCGATGGAGGCCCAGGAGAGAGAGGATGTGGCGGAGAAACTGACGGAGCAGATGGCGCAGGAGATTCTGGAAGGAATCACCCGCGGGGAGCGGGATTTCTGGAGCGCGGTGCACATCCCCTTCTCGGAGAACCGTATCTCCCGGGATGTGGTGGCCGCAGTGGTCGACCTCGCCCGCGCCCAGGGCGGCACCACCATGCCGAAGCTGGCCGCCATGCTCAAAGCCTGTGACGTCAAGAACGGCACAGACGAGGATCAGAAAGTTTTTTACAAGTTCAAGAACTTCCTCTACAAAACCATTCGTATCGCCTGAGGCGGCTTCAGCCGCGGCGGTAACGGCTGAGCATTTTCTCCACCGCCTTGCGGTCGCGGGCGCGATAAGGGCCGACCACGGCCAGCTTGAGAGCGCCGGGGGTGAAAAAGGCGGCGGCCGATTCCATGAGCTCGGCGGCCTGCACCGACTGCATCTCGCGGCGATCTTCAGCCAGGGTGCGCACACAGCCGACCAGCTCCCCCCAGCCATAGCGCGTGGCCAGATCGTCGGTGTGGTCGCGGCTGAAGTCGAGGGCAAAGAGATAGCTCTGCACCACCCGCCGCAGCTCCTCCTCACCGACAGGCACCTGGCACAACTCCTCGAAAATCAGCAAAAGCTCCTCTACGGCAGCCGTCAGGTTGTCGGGGGCCACGGCCAGGTCGACGGTGAGGCAGCCGCAGTCGTCGAGCAGGGTCAGGTTGGCCTCGACGTTGTAGGTCAGTCCCTTCATCTCCCGCAGGCGCAGCATCAGGCGGGAAGCACCCCCCCAGGAGAGGACGGCCCGCAACACCCGTAGCGAAGCGACTTCACGGGCATGGCGGCCGGGCAGACGAAAAGCCAGCTGCAGGTTGATCTGCGAGTCGGAATCCTTGATCCAGATCGATACGGGCTGGTTCTCCTCGGCTGCTGTTGAGACCGGCAGGCAGGGCAGAAGGTCGGCGGCCTTCCAGCCGGCAAACGCTTCGTCCACCGCCGCCAACACGCTGGCATGCCGCACCCTGCCGGCGACGGCAATAACCGTGTTGCCGGGATGGTAATAACGACGGTGGTAGGCGCGCAGATCCGCCGGCGTGATGGCACTGATGGTGTCGCGACAGCCGATTGTCGGGCGGCTGAGGGGATGGCCGGGCCAAAGCAGCTGCGCTGTCAGGTTGTCCGGAGCGATCATCTCCCCGCGCTCGTTGAGATCCTCCAGGGCCTCTTCCAGAATGATGCGCCGCTCCACCTCCACGTCGGTGAGGCGGGGCCGCAGCAGCATGGAGGCGAAGAGGCTGGCCCCTGCGGCAATACAATCGGGATGCAGTCGGGAATGGTAGCAGGTCCCCTCCGTGTCGGTGGAGGCATTGACAGCGCCACCAATGGCTTCAAAGGCCTGCTCCAGCTGGAGGCTGGTAGGATACTCCGCCGTCCCCCGGAAGATCATGTGCTCCAGAAAGTGGGAGATGCCGGCCAGATGCTCCTCTTCATTGCGGCTGCCGACGCCGACGTAGCACATCATTTCGGCGCTGTGCAGATGGGGCATCTCCACCGTCACGACCCGCAGGCCGTTGGCCAGGGTGCTCACATGGTATTCGGAGCTGGCGGCCTGGTTCTTTACATTGACCATGAGTTACTCTGCAATCCTTCCTTGACGAAGCAAGTCGTTTCATCTTTCCAGACCGATGAGTCAGGAAAAAAGGGCAGCCCCGTCCGGAGCTGCCCGCTAACCGTCGGTCACGTCCTTAAGCCAGCCCCTACAAGAGACGAGCGGCCTCCTTGGCATGGTAGGTGATGATGAGATCGGCACCGGCCCGCTTCATGCCGAGCAGGGTTTCGAGAATGATACGCTCCTCGTCGACCCAGCCCATTTTGGCGGCGGCTTTGATCATGGAGTACTCCCCGGAGACGTTGTAGGCCACCAGGGGCAGGTCGAAGCGCTCTTTGAGATCGCGCAGTATATCGAGATAGGCCAGCGCCGGCTTGACCATGAGAAAATCGGCGCATTCCTGGACGTCAAGGGTCGCCTCGCGGAAGGCTTCCAGCCGGTTGGCCGGATCCATCTGATAACTGCGACGATCGCCGAACTGGGGGGTCGACTCGGCCGCGTCCCGGAAAGGGCCGTAGTAAGCACTGGCATACTTGACGGCGTAACTCATTACGGGGAGGTGGGCAAAACCGTTGGCGTCCAGGATGGCGCGGATCGCGGCGATGCGGCCGTCCATCATATCCGAAGGGGCGACGATGTCGGCGCCGGCCCGGGCATGGGAGAGAGCCTCGGCGGCCAGCAGCTCCAGGGTCTCGTCGTTGTCCACATCGCCGTCCTTGATGACGCCGCAGTGGCCGTGATCGGTGTATTCGCACAGGCACACGTCGGTGATGACGGTGAGCTCCGGCACAGCGCTCTTGATGGCGCGGATGGTTTCCTGGATGATGCCCTTCTCGGCATAGGCGTCCTGCCCCAGGGCATCCTTGTGTTCAGGGATGCCGAAGAGGATAACAGCCGGAATACCGAGCTCATGGACTTCGCGCGCCTCGGCGACGATGTGTTCGATGGACTGCTGATAGATGCCCGGCATGGAGGGAATCTCTTTTTTGATCCCTTTACCGAAAGCGCTGAACATGGGATAGATCAGGTCGTCGACGCGCAGATGCGTCTCTCGCACCATCCGGCGCAGATTGGCGTTGCGGCGCAGGCGGCGGGCACGATATTCGGGGAAAAACATGGAAACCTCCCTTGCTGTGGTTCCGATTGAAAAAGACACCAAATCCCGTCAGGCGGGGTTCACGATGGGTGGTAATAAGCGATCATAGCTGCCACCATCCCCTCCAGGGTGTAATCCTGTGGCTCGACCTGTACGTTCAGGCCGTGGCGACGGACGGTGGCCGAGGTCAGCGGACCGATGGAGACGATGGTGACGTCCTTCATGAGCTCGGCAGCATCGGATCCAAGCAAAGCCAGGTAGTTCTCCACTGTCGACGACGAGGTGAAGGTGACGGCATCGACCTCTTTCGCCTGCAGCAGATGGCGCATGGTCTCGGCGGCCCCAGCCGGGGCCAGGGTGCGGTAGGCCACGGGGGACACCACCTCGGCGCCGATCGCGGCCAGCTCGCGGGGGAGCACATCCCGGGCCTTTTCGGCGCGGGGGTAGAGAACGCGCTTTCCCGCCATGTCTTCGCACCTCAGCAGGTCAACTACCGCTTCGGCCCGGTACTCGCTTGGCACCAGGTCGGGCCGAATGCCGGCGGCTTCGATGGCGGCCGCCGTCTTGGGACCGACAGCAACCACCTTGACGCCGGCCAGGGCGCGCAGGTCGAGACCCTGCTGACGCAGACGACCGAAAAAGATATCGACGCCGTTGGCCGAAGTCAGCACCAGATAATCGGTAGCAGGCAGCGCCGCAATGGCCGCATCCACCTCCTGCCAACTCTCCGGGGGGACGATCTCGATGACGGGACAGCCGATGGGCAATGCCCCCTGCTCTTCGAGCAGTTGGTTGAAGGAGCCGGCCTGCTCAGCCGTGCGGGTAACAACGATCCGCCGTCCGAAAAGGGGACGGTTTTCAAACCACTGCAGCTGTTCACGCATACGGACCACCTCGCCGACAATGATCACCGCCGGGGGCTTGAGCCCCGTCGCCTGCACCTGCGCCACGATGTCCTGCAGGGTTCCCGTGAGCGTCTGCTGGCGCGGCGTGGTGGCCCAGCGGACAATGGCGACGGGCGTCGAGGCGGGACGGCCATGGGCCATGAGTTCCCGCACGATGAGGGGAAGATTGGCCATCCCCATGTAAAAGACCAGGGTACCGACCCCGGTGGCCAGCTTTGACCAGTCGAGGCTGGACATCTTCTTGTCCGGATCCTCATGACCGGTGACCAGGGCCAGGCTGGTGGTAAAATCCCGGTGGGTCAAGGGGATGCCGGCATAGGCGGCGGCGGCAAAACCAGCCGTCACGCCGGGGACAATCTCAAAGGGAATCCCGCACCCGTGCAGGTGCAACGCCTCTTCACCCCCACGGCCGAACACATAGGGGTCTCCCCCCTTGAGACGGGCCACCGTCTTGCCTTCGCGGGCCTTGGCCTCCAGCAGGGCGTTGATCTCCTCCTGCGGTGCCTGGTGCCGGCCACGACTTTTGCCAACAAAATGGCGCTCCGCCTGGTCCGGTGCCTCGCTGAGAAACTCGGGATTGGCCAGGTAGTCGTAGACCACCACGTCAGCCCGCCGCAGACATTCCAGGCCCCGCACGGTAATCAGTCCGCGGTCGCCGGGACCAGCGCCGATGAGATAGACGATACCGGGCTTCACCGGGACATCCCCTCGCAAACAGGCAGGGGCGCAGCATGCTGCGCCCCTGGAAGACTTCTCGGAAAAAAGAGTTCAGACATCTTCCCGATTGACATTGAACGTCTCGTGGTTATAGACCTCGTTGAGAATTTTGTCGGCCCCCTGCAGCAGGAGGTCGTCGGCAACGGAAATGCCAATCTTCTCGGCATCGTCCACGGCGCAGGTGACGGTCTTTTTGAGAAACTTGCAACCGTCGACGCTGGAGACCAGGCCGGTGAAGGTCAGGGTGTCGCCATTCACCTCGCCATAGGCGGCGATGGGGACCTGGCAACCTCCTTCAAGGCGGCGCAGCAGGGCACGTTCGGCAATGACCGCGGCGGCTGTCTCCGGATGATTGAAGAAATCAATCATCTCATTGGTCTCCGCATCGTCGAGGCGGCTTTCCAGTCCCAGCGCTCCCTGACCGATGGCCGGCACGGAAACGGACGTGGGCAGGTATTCGCTGATCTGGGCCGAGAAACCGAGGCGGTGCATGCCGGCAGCGGCCAGGATAACCGCGTGCAGGTCATCGTCCGTCAGCTTGCGGATGCGCGTCTCCACGTTGCCGCGAATATCGACCATCTGAAAGTCGGGGCGCAGGTGAAGCAGCTGCGCCTTGCGCCGCAGCGACGAGGTGCCTATGCGGGCGCCCTGGGGCAGGTCGCGGAAGGAGCAGCAGCCCGCCTGAATAACGCAGATGTCCCGAGGATCTTCCCGCTTGGTGATGCAGCGCAGGGCAAGGCCCTCGGGAAAGATCGTTGGCACATCTTTCATGGAGTGAACGGCGATATCGATTTCGCCGCGCAGCATGGCTTCCTCGATCTCCTTGACGAACAGGCCCTTGCCCCCAACCATGGCCAGGGGAACGTCGAGAATCTTGTCGCCCTGAGTTTTGATCTTGGTCAGGGTAACTTCGAGGCCGGGGTGGCGTTTTTCCAGCTCCGCCTTGACCCAGTTTGCCTGCCACAGGGCCAGCTGGCTGGCGCGGGTTCCGATACGAAGTACTTTTTTGGCCATACGCTTCAGTCTCCTTGGCCGGGGGATTGCGTCCACCCGGGGCAGCCGGAAGACCGCTGCCGGATAAAAGGTTAAGTCTTAATCGTCTTTGGACTGGCTGTCGAGCTGCAGCATCTCCCCTTCGGGGTTGGGACACTCCAGGCCGAAAAGGGTTCTTACGGCATCCACATAGCTGTCGCCTTCACTATTCTGGGTATTTTTCAGCACGGCGGTCGGCTGGTGCAGCACCTTGTTGATGATGGCTCCCGTAAGGGCTTCGATGGCCTTGCGTTCCTCAGTGCCCAGATGCTTCAGGCTGGCAAACGTCTTCTCCATCTCTTTCTGACGGATCTCTTCCATCTTTCGCCGCAGGGAGACGATGGTCGGCACCACATCGAGGCAGGAGAGCCATTGGAAGAACTGCCCGATTTCCTCATGGATGATCGCTTCGGCTTTTTTGGCCTCCTTGTGCCGTTCCTTCAGGTTGGCCTGTACGACCCCCTGCAGGTCATCCACATCATAAAGATAGATGTTGTCGATATCGTTGACGCGTGGATCGATGTCCCTTGGCACGGCGATGTCGATGAGGAACATCGGCTTGTTTTTGCGCAGACGGATGACCTCTTCCACCTGTTTGTGGCTCAGAATGAAGTCGGGTGCCCCCGTGGAGGTGAGAATAATATCGACCTGGTGCAAGTGATGGGGAAATTCGCTGAAGGCTATGGCGCGGCCGTTGAATTCCTGTGCCAGTTTTTCGGCACGCTCCAGGGTGCGGTTGGTCACCATGACAGAGGTCACCCCATTATTGACAAAATGGCGGGCGGCCAATTCGCACATCTCGCCGGCACCGATAATCAGCACGGCCTTGTCGTTGAGAGAGCTGAAAATCTTGCGGGCCAGTTCCACGGCGGCAAAGGAGACGGAGACAGCATTGCTGGCGATATTGGTCTCGGTGCGCACCCGCTTGGCCACGGAGAAAGCCTTGTGCAAAAAGCGGTTGAGAATAAGACCGGCGGTCTTGAATTCGGAGGCATAACCATAGGCCGTCTTGATCTGGCCAAGGATCTGGGGTTCGCCGATAACCATGGAATCGAGACTGGCGGCGACCCGAAAGACGTGACGGATGGCCTCTTCTCCTTGATAGTCGTAGAGATGAGCTTCCAGTTCCTCCAGCGACAGGCGGTGGAATTCGGCCAGAAAGCGCTTGAGCTGGGCAATACCGGCATCGACATCCCGACTGGTGGCGTAAAGCTCGACCCGGTTGCAGGTAGAGACGATGACCCCTTCATTGATTCCCGGCAGGGCCAGCATGGCACGCAAAGGCACCTCCATGGCCGTGGGCGCGAAAGCGACCTTCTCACGGATTTCAACCGGGGCTGTTTTATGACTGAGTCCGACAACGAGGATATTCATGTCGTATTCCGG
Organism: Desulfuromonas sp. AOP6; assembly: GCF_009731355.2. GTDB lineage: Bacteria > Desulfobacterota > Desulfuromonadia > Desulfuromonadales > SZUA-540 > SZUA-540. Next base: position 301,443 of record NZ_AP022810.1, on the reverse strand, counting down.
TTCGCCCTGAGGCTACCGGCCCTCCATAGCTTTGAAACTGTGCAGGTCCGACAGGAAAAGGTTGACGCCGAGGAACATGAACAGCAGGCACAAAAAGCCGATAATGGCGAAGATGGCCGCCCGGCGCCCCCGCCAGCCCACAGTCAATCGACCATGCAGAAGGGCGGCGTACAGGAACCAGGTGATCAGAGCCCAGGTTTCCTTGGGATCCCAGCTCCAGTAGGTGCCCCAGGCCGACTCGGCCCACATGGCCCCGGAAATGATTCCCATGGTCATCAGGGGGAATCCAAAGGTCAGACACTTGTAGTTGATGGTGTCGAGCGTACCCAGGGAAGGAAGCCTGAAGTAAAGGCTGGAAAACTTTTTGCTCTTGAGCATGCGCTCCTGCAGCAGATACATGATACCGGCCATGAAGGCAACGGCAAAGACGGCGTTCCCCAGAAAAGCCAGGGTGACGTGCACCGGAAACCACCAGCTGTCGAGCATGGGGTTCAATTCCTTGACGGCTTTGGGAACCACGCCGCCGACGATCATCAGCACCAAGGCGAGCGGGCAGACGAAAGCCGCCAGCACCGTCAGACGATAGCGCAGATCGAAAAGGAGAAAGATACCGACGATGGACAAGGCAAAGAAGGAAAGGGACTCATGGAGATTGGCCACGGGCGTGTAGCCAGCCTCCACGTAGCGGGCCACCAGGGCCGCGCAGTGAATGGCGAAACCCCCGAAAAGAACCCAGCGGGCCACCCTGCCGATGCTTTCCTTGCGCCCGATGACATCGATAAAAAACAGGATGGTGGCCACCAGGTAAAACAGCAGGGCTATTTTATAGAGCAGAACATTGGCGCTCATGACTTTCCTTTCGGCAACGTGATGCCCAGTTCGGCTAAGGAAAATCCTCTACCGAGGACCGATTCCAGCAGCCTGTCAACCGCTTCCGGCGCACCTGTGGCAATGAGAGCAGGCAGCCCTCCCTCAACCAGCCGGTGCAAAACTTCTTGATGGTACTTGTCTCTTCCCTCGACTGTCAATTGCTTTCCCCGCAAGGCCGCGGCAACATCAAGCAGCAGGCTCCACTCAGGCCCAAAGGTTTCCTCCAGGCGCTGTCGAACGACTGCCGCCAGCGCCGGACTCCTGCCGTTCGTGGCGGCACAGAGGGTCAAATCGCCACGCCGCACCACGGCAGGCATCGTGAAATCCCCATCTTCCGGGACGTCGGCCACATTGATTAAAACCCCACAACTTCTTGCTTCTTCTACAATTTCAGCATTAACATGCCGAACATTCGTAGCTGCTACTGCAAGATACGCGCCTTCCAGATCGCCCTTGAGGTAAGGCCGTCGGGTCCACTCGATGGCTCCCGGCAGCTGCTCCCCCGTCGGGACTTCAGGCGCGATCAGGCGCACGCGGGCGCCTGCCTGGACCAGGGCCTCTCCTTTGCGCAGGGCCACAGGCCCACCACCGAAGACAACGCAATAACGACCGACAAGCTGAAGGAGAACGGGGAAGTCAGGCAACAAGCCTCCTCGGCACGGACAAAGTCGAACTCGGCCTCTTAGAAGCCGAAAAGCTCACCCTCGACCAATTCACAGAGCAGATCGCCAAAAAACAGATAGGCTTCCATCAGGCGGGTGATGGAGGAACAATCGAAGCGGAAATAAAAATCAACGGAATCCTTGAGCAGGGCCGAACCTTCAGGGGCAGCCAGCACAACGACGCATTCCAGCTGACGGGCCGCCTTGAGGACCTCGTCTAAAAGAGGATCCCTGTCAAAGCCTGCCAGCACCAGAAGAATATTGCCTTCAACGGCCTGGGCCCGCAGTTGTCGGGATAAAAATTGGGCAGACTGCCCGTCCCGGGCCAGCGAAAGAGCCAGAGTGGTGTCGTTGCAGAGCGACAGCACCGGCAGCGACGGTCGCTCCAGGTTCAAACGGTTCAGAAAAAGGCTGGACATTAGATTGGCCAGAGCCGCCATGGGTCCGCTGCCGACCACGTAAAGACGACCGCCCTGATGAAAGGTTTCCACCACTCTTTCGGCAAAACCGGTCATCTCATCGCTCTGCCGTTCAAAGATGTTCTCCAGGACACGCACATGATCCTGCACAGCCTGAGCAATTTTTTCCTGCCTCTGCATGCCCTACCCCTCGAAAAAAATTAATCCGAATCATAGGCTTCGCCACCCGGCCTGTCAAGGATGACCCGGTGGGGAAAACTTTCGGCCTTGATTTTTAGTCTCAGTGTTTTATATTGTGTGGTGTATCTGAGCTTTTCTTAAATATATCAAAAGGAGAATTTATCATGGCAAGCGATAAGGTTTTGCAACTGACCGATGACAACTTCGAAAGCGAAGTCCTGAAATCCTCCGTCCCCGTACTGGTGGACTTCTGGGCCTCCTGGTGCGCCCCCTGCAAAGCCATCGCCCCGGTTGTGGACGGACTGGCGGCCGAGTATGAAGGCAAGGTCAAGGTCGCCAAGGTCAACGTGGATGAGAATCCGGCTACCCCCGGCCAGTATGGGGTCCGCGGCATTCCCACCATCATTCTGTTCAAGGACGGCAAGGTTCTCGACCAGGTCGTCGGCGCCGTTCCCAAGAACCAGCTCGAAAGCCTGATCAAAAAAGCCCTTTAAACCGGGACACCAAGTTCCAGCACTTTTTAGCAGAAGACCCGCCAAATGGCGGGTCTTCTGCGTTTCTACTCCCCCTGTTCCTGGGCCTGGCGCAGGCGCTTGAATATCTCCCGATAGGCCCTCTTGTCCTTGCCCGCCTGGGCCTGAACGGCAAGGTGGGCGATCAGATCCTGATCCAGAGCAGGAAAGCGGCTGTTCACTTCCTGCAAAGCGGCCTGATACTGATCGGCATCACAGAGACGGTCCCGCAGGGCTTCCAGTTCGTGAAAGATCTGCTGATCCTGGTAATGGACCTGGTTGAGCGCGTCCATGTGCTGGCGCAGGGCTTCCAGAACATCCTCATCGCGGCGCAGCAGGCCGGCCAGGAACTTGGCCTGACGCTTGCGGGCTCCATGGGCTTTGATCTGCCGGGCCTTGCGCAACTCGCCGAGAATCTCGTCGGGAACCGGCAGCTTTTCCAATTGCGCCGGTGAAAGTTCCAGAATCTCCCAAGCCAGTTCTTCCACGGCCTTGGCGGCCCTCTTCTTGGCCGAGCGGCTGGGCCCGGCATAGTCCTGTTCGTCGTCGTGCATCAGAATTCCTTGCGGCTGTCGAGCAAAAGGGTGACCGGGCCGTCGTTGACCAGGTGCACCGCCATGTCCGCCTGAAAGACGCCGGTGGGCACCTTAAAGCCCCGCTGGCGCAGCAGACGGACGAAATAGTCGTAGAGTTCCAGGGCCCGCTCCGGTGGAGCCGCACCGGAAAAGCCGGGGCGGCGGCCCTTACGGCAGTCGGCCAGCAGGGTGAACTGGGAGACGGCCAGGATCTCGCCATCGATATCGGCGACAGAGAGATTCATCTTGCCACCATCATCCTCGAAAATGCGCAGGCCGATGATCTTGTCCGCCAGACTGGCCGCATCGACCTCCGAATCCCCGGCCGCCACGCCAAGCAATACGAGTAAGCCTCGGCCGATGGCACCGACGCTGCGACCGGCCACTTCGACGTGGGCCGAGGTAACCCGCTGCAAAACGGCCCGCATCTGCTAGGCCTCCCCCGCCAGCCGGCGCAGCAGGGTGAGATTCTGCCGGTCCCCGCTGTCGTCATCCCCCTTGGGGGTCTCCAGGATCTTGGGCACGGCGGCAAAACGGTCATCCTGCATCAACAGACGGAAGCCCTCTTCACCAATATGCCCCTGCCCGATGTGTTCGTGGCGATCTACCCGGCTACCCAGCCCTTTCTTGCAGTCGTTGAGATGAAAGAGGTGAACAGGGTCCAGACCGAACAGCCGTTCCACCTCATCCATGACCTGCCCATAGCCCTCGGCATTGGACAGATCATAGCCGGCAGCGAAGGCATGGCAGGTGTCGAAGCAGAGGCCGAAACGCCCCTGCGGCACCGCCTCCATAATGCGGGCCAGATGCTCGAAACGCCCGCCCAGATAGGTTCCCTGCCCGGCGGTATTTTCCAGCAGCACCCGCACGCTGGCAGGCCCTTCGCTGAATATCCGGACAAAGGCCTCACTTATGCGCCGCAGGCCCGCCTCTTCTCCCGAACCCGTGTGAGCTCCCGGATGCACGACCAGCTCGGGAATACCGAGGGCGGCGCAACGCGCCATCTCGTCCAGGAAAGCGGCGATGGACTTTTCCCAGGCTTCCTCCGCGGGCGCCGCCAGGTTGATCAGATAACTGTCATGGGCCACCACCGGCCCGATGGGGCTCTGCTGCCAGGCCTCGGCAAAGGCCTCAAGGTCTGTTGGCGACAGTGGCCTGGCCCGCCACTGACTGGCGTTCTTGGTGAAAATCTGCATGGCCGTGCAACCGGCCTCTTCGCCTCGAGCGAAGGCTTTTTCCACCCCGCCGGCTATGGACATGTGCGCACCGAGCCATAACATCGCTGTCTCCCTCAGACCGCCGCGAACCAGTGGGCAAGGGCCTCGGGCACCTGCACCGCCGCCGCCACCTGCACGTCGACATAGGACGGCTTCGCGCCATCGCCGACGAGGATGGTTCCCATGCCCAGCTCTTTGGCCGTACGCAGATTCTCGACGGAATCTTCCACCATGAGGCAGCGCCGCGCCTCGATGCCGATGCTACCCAGCACTTGATGATAGGGCTCGGGAAAAGGTTTGGGCAGATAGGAGGCCACCCGGATATCGAAGATCTCTTCGAAGATATTCTCCAGCCCCAGGGATGACAGCACGCGCTCGGCATGCCCCCGCGATCCGTTGGTGAAGACCAGGCGCCGCAGGGAAATGCTCTGCAGGGCAGTGCGCAGCGGCCCGTCGGGAAGCAACCGCGAATTGACGTCCACGTCGTGTACATATTCGAGATAGTCTTCGGGATCGACATCGTGATGGCGGATCAGCCCCTGCAGAGTGACGCCGTAATCGGCCCAGTAGCGGCGACGCAGACCGTCCACCTCGGCTTCGGGAATCCCCACCACCTCGCGCATGTAGCGATTGATGCGGCAGTCGATGAGGGAAAAGAGCTGCCGCTGAGGTGAGTAGAGCGTGTTGTCCAAGTCAAAGAGAATGGCATCCATAGAGCAGTGCGCCCCTCCTTACAGGGCGTTGCGAATCAGCAGAATACGTTCGGCATAGGCCTGTGGGCTCAGAGTCTCGTCCTGATGCGGCTCGCTCCAGATGGGGCGCGGCCACAGCGGATCGCTGCTGAAGCGGGGTACCAGGTGCCAGTGCATGTGAGGCACCATGTTGCCCAGCAGCTCGTAGTTCATCTTGGTCGGCTGAAAAACCTGGTGTAAGGCCGCCGCTACGGTGGTGACCTCTTCCATGACCTCCTGGCGCACTGATTTGTCGAGGTGGAAAAGTTCGGTTACATGCTCACGGGTAAAGACCAGAGTATAGCCGGGGAAAAACTGATCCCGGTTGAGCATGACCAGGCAGTGGTCCAAGGCGGCGATGCGCAGCTGCGGCTCGTCCTGCCAGCGCGTACACATGGGGCAGTTCATTGGGGCTGGTAGACTCCTTCAAAAACCTGTACGGCCGGACCGGTCATATAGATATGGCCGTCTTCAGTCCACTCCATCTCCAGGTCGCCACCGAGCAGGTGGTTGACCAGCACCCGGTCGCAGTGTCCGTTGAGCACGGCCGCCACGGTGACCGCGCTGGAACCGGTGCCGCAGGCCAAGGTCTCGCCGGCGCCCCGCTCCCAGGTGCGTTGCCGGAGCTCATTGCGGGAAACAACCTCCACGAATTCGACGTTGATGCGGTTGGGAAAGAGGGAGTGCGTCTCCAGTGCTGGGCCATACTTGGCCACCGGAAACTCGTGGACGTTGTCGACAAAAATGACGGCGTGGGGATTGCCCATGGAAACACAGGTGACATGGAAGGTGCGATCCAGCACCGCCACCTCAATATTGACGGCCTGTTCGTCGGGAGAGCCGGTCATGGGAATCTCCCCCCGACTGAGTCGGGGCTTGCCCATATTCACCCGCACCCTGTCCACCTTGTTGTGGCTGTTGGTAAAAAGCTGCAGAGGCAGCACTCCGGCCCCCGTTTCGATACTGATCTGGAGAGAATCGACCAGGCCGTGATCGTAGGCATACTTGGCCACGCAGCGCACGCCGTTGCCGCACATCTCCGCCTCGCTGCCGTCAGCATTGAACATGCGCATACGCACGTCGGCGACAGTGGAAGGCTGAATAAGAATGAGGCCATCGGATCCGATGCCGAAATGCCGGTCGCTCACCTCCACGGCCAGTTTTTCAGGATCCGGCACCACCTGGCTGAAGCAGTCGATATAGACGTAGTCGTTGCCGGCACCGTGCATTTTGGCGAATTTCATGGGCGCGTCCTTTCCAGGCAGAACTTGATACACGAAGCGATTATAGGCCATGCCGGCCGCCCTCACAAGGAGGAATCTGCCCCCCTGTCTGCCTCGAATGCAGTCCCAAGTCAGGGGAACGCTGGATACAAAACGTGAAATCGGCTTCTAAATTATCGGGTTTCTTGAAAAGTCCTCGTTTTACATTATCCTTTTTCTGTTGTCCCTGCCCTCGCAGGGCGCGTTTACAGCCATTTCGTTTCAATGGGAATTGCTGCTTTATTTCTTCCCCCCTTCAGGAGACACCATTCATGTCCGAGTCCAAAAGAAACTCGACGATACTGATCCCCGTCTTTGTGCCGGCGGTCATGGTCACCCTGTTGCTGGTCATCGGCACGGTCAGTAATCCGGAGCGGGCCGGCGCCGTTTTCTCAGTCACCCTGGCTTTCATCACCCGCACCTTCGGCTGGTTCTACATGCTGGCCGTGGCGGCGTTCCTCATCTTCATTGTGGCGGTGGCTTTTTCTCCCTGGGGTAAGATTAAGCTCGGCCCTGACCATGCCGCCCCTCAGTACAGCTTTCCCGCCTGGTTCGCCATGCTCTTTTCTGCCGGCTATGGTATCGCCCTGCTTTTCTTCGGCGTGGCGGAACCGGTGCTGCACTATGCCTCACCCCCGTCTGGGGCACCGGCTACAGTGGATTCGGCCAAGCAGGCCATGCAGATCGCCTTTTTTCACTGGGGCTTTCATATATGGGCGATCTACGGACTGGTGGGCCTGGTGCTGGCTTACTTTTCCTTCCGCCACGGCCTGCCTCTATCCATGCGTTCGGCTCTTTTTCCCATGATCGGCGAGCGGATCCACGGCCCCATCGGCCACACAGTGGATGTCTTCGCCATTCTCGGCACCATGTTTGGCATCGCCACTACCCTTGGACTCTCCGTGGCCCAGATCAATGCCGGTATCAATTACCTGTGGCCAACCATCCCCGTGGGCACGACTGTACAGGTGATCGCTATCGCCATCATTACCAGCCTGGCCCTTTTCTCCGTTGTCGCCGGCCTGGACAAAGGGGTCAAAAACCTCTCTATTCTCAATATGTTTCTGGCTGTGCTGCTCATGCTTTTTGTCTTCTTCGCCGGTCCAACCATCTTCATCCTGGAAACCTTCCTGCAGAATACCGGCAGCTACCTCAACAACATCATTGAGCGGACTTTCAACCTGCAGGCTTACACCCGCAGCGACTGGATCGGCAACTGGACCCTGTTCATCTTTGGCTGGACCATCGCCTGGGCGCCCTTTGTCGGTCTCTTTATTGCCAAAATCAGCCGCGGGCGCACGATTAGACAGTTTGTCTTCGGTGTCATGCTGGTTCCCTCGCTTTTCACCTTCCTGTGGTTCTCCATCTTCGGCGACACGGCCCTGCACCTTATCATGGTCGATGGCTATACGGCTCTCATCGGCGAAGTACAGGCCGACCATGCCCTGGCGCTGTTCAAACTGTACGAGCGCCTGCCCTTTACCAGTATCGTCTCCTTTGTAACGGTAATCCTCATCATCACCTTCTTCGTCACCTCGTCCGACTCGGGTTCGCTGGTCATCGACTCGCTGGCCTCCGGGGGCGTTGCCCACACCCCAGCCTGGCAGCGGGCCTTCTGGGCCATCACCGAAGGCGTCGTTGCCTCGACCCTGCTCATTGCCGGGGGTCTCAATGCCCTGCAAACCATGACTATCGCCAGCGCCCTCCCCTTCGCCGTCATTATGATTATATCGGCCATAGGCATGTGGCGGGCGCTTATCATTGAAAGCCATACCGAAGCCAGTCTGCAGAGTCACATGCGGCGGGTTCGCCATGCACCCGGCATCAGCGGCCCTGGCCGCTGGAAAAAGCGTCTGGCCGATCTGGTAGATTTTCCCGGTCGCGAGGAGGTTGCCGCCTTCATTGGCAAACAGGTTCTGGGCAGCATGACGCACGTGCAGAAAGAATTGGCGGAGCAGGGCTGGCCGGCCGAGGTGATCTATGACGAGGACAACGCTCGGGCTTACCTGGAAGTGATCAGGCCCGACCAGCTCGATTTTATCTACGAGATCCGCCTGTGCGAATACGCCCGCCCTGACTTCGCCTATCCTGAAATGGATCGGGCCGACGAGCATATTCCGCATTACTACCGCGCCGAGGTTTTCCTGCGCCGCGGCGGGCAATCGTATGATATCTACGGCTATGACCAACAGCAGATCATCAACGACATTCTTGACCAGTTCGAAAAGTATCTGCATTTTCTCCACATCTCCCCCGGCAGCCTGCCCTGGCAGATGCAGGAGCACGACGAGATGCTCAACCCGCCTATCCTGAACAAGGAGGATTTATGACGGTGACCTCCTTTATTGTCGGGCGAACGGCCCTGGCATGTTGACCCTAAGGCGCCGTCACAGTATCATGGCGCATCTCAACACACTCAAGGAGGACGCGCCACGATGGCTTACAATCTGAAAACAAAAATATGGCAGACCGGCTCGCTGGACTGGTGGGGCATGATCGGCGGAGAGGACGTCTATCTCGGCAGCCGGGAGTTTCCCCTTCCCCCCGACGAGGGGGATGCCTGGACGGTAAAATCGACCGGAGACCAGTTCAAGATCATTGACGGCGAAATCTGCCATATGGGCCGTGTAGAACCTGCAAAGCAGCTATGGTGACGACCGCCGGTCTCGACATCGTCCAGGTGAGCGCCAGCGACATGGACAACTTCTCCTACCTGCTCTACTGCCCGACGAGCAAGGTCGGCGCAGCGGTGGATCCCTCCTTTTGGCCGGAGCGCCTGCTGGCTGAGGCAAAAAAGAGAGGCGTCACCATCGAAATCCTGTTCAACACGCACGGTCATCGGGACCACGTGGCGGGCAACGCGGCCATCCTGGCCGAAACGGGGGCCCGACTGGCCGCCCATCCCCTTGACGTGGAGGCGGCGGACATCCCCGTATCCGATAACCAGACCTTTAAGCTGGGCGAAGGCGCCCTGACCGTCCTGCATACGCCCGGTCATTCACCGGGTTCAATCTGTCTGTATACCGGCGACGCTCTCCTTACTGGAGATACGCTTTTCGTGACGCGGGTCGGCCGCGCCGACCTGGCTGGCAGCGATGTGGAGGCCCTCTATCACAGTCTGCGGCGCTTGGCCGGCTACCCCCCCGGCACCCGGGTTTTCCCCGGCCACGATTATGGTCCCGTCCCTGCGTCTACCCTGGCCTATGAACAGGAGCACAACCCATATCTGCGTTGTCCAGACCTCGCCAGCTTCATCCGCCTTCGCCTGGACGTTTCCTAGGCAGCGCGTTCTGCAGCTGTCCATCGAACAGGCGGGAAGACTTCATAAAAACAACCAGGGAGTGAAATGAAAATGGCTCAGACTCTGCTCGACCTCTTGGAGGAAGCCGGTCAAATCACCCGGGAGCAATTTGATGAAGCCCTCAAAAACAGGGTTCTCTATGGGGGTAAAATTGGCACCAGCCTGCTGGAAATGGGTTTAATCGATGAAAATGAGCTGGCCCGCTTTCTGAGCCGACAGCTGTCCGTGCCTTATGTGGCTTCCCAGCAGCTCATGAACATCCCCGCGGAAACCATCCGGATGCTGCCACAGGAATTGGCCCTTAAATATGCCGCCGTTCCACTGTCTCTGGATAAAAAAAGACTGAACCTGGTCATGGCCGACCCCAATGACCTCAAGGCTATCGACGAAATCGCCTTTATCACCGGCTACATCATCACCCCGATGGTCAGCCCTGAGATACGCCTGATGCAGGCCCTGAACCAGTATTACAACAAGCCGATCGATTCCCGCTATCAACAGATCATCGACAAGATGTCCCAACGCCAGCCCCGGAACACCCAGGCCGAAAACTTAACCAAGGAGAAACCGGCATCTTCGCCTTCGGGTGAATTGCGGGCCATCAACGGCAAGCCTTCAGCGGCCACCGCCTCTCCTTCCGGCCCTGCCGACAAACCCACCCAAACACCACAGCCCCGAGCCTCCGAACGACGAGGTCCTGCCCGGCAGCCGGCGACCCTGGGAGAAAAGCTCGCAGCGCTGCAACAGAAAAAGGCGATTGTACCGCCGCAGCAACCGCTGACGCCCTCTCCATCCAAAGTCCCCCCGGGTCCAGCCCCGAAAGCTGCTCCTGCCCCCCCCACGGTCCTCACGGGGCTGGCCAATGCCGGTGATCGCGAGGATATCGCCAATGCCCTGATGTCTTTTTTAGGAAAGGAATTCAGAAAGACTGCTCTGTTTGTCGTGCGGGGGAATTCCGTTTCCGGATGGAAGGCGGTCACCCAGGGCGTCGCCAGGGAACACTTCAACACCGTCAGCATCCCTCTAACCCGCCCCTCGGCCCTGAAGACCGTCGCCGAAGGCCGCAGCTTCTTCCTTGGCACCATCCCCCGCACGCCCCTGGATGACCGTTGGATTCAAGGCGTGGGCGGACAGGCTTCGGACAGGGTGCTGCTGATGCCGCTGATGATCGGCGGGCGCGTGGTGTGCATCCTCTACGTGGAGGAAGGGGACCGCAACCTGTCCAGCCATATCGGCAAAATACAGCGGTTGCTTGCCAAGGCGGCCATGGCTTTTGAAATACTGATTTTGCGGGAGAAGATCCTGATGATGTGATGGGATCGTGGGATCGACGACGATCTAGAGATCGCCCCCTCTGCCCAGATCGCCATAGAGATATTGCAACACGGCAGCGACAGCAAATCCTGCGGTTTCGCTCCGCAGAATGCGGGGTCCGCAACGCACCGGAACAAAGCCGAAGCGGCGGGCTGAGGCAGCCTCGTCAGCAGTAAAACCACCTTCCGGCCCCACCAGAACAGCGACGTCACGGGGACTTTGTCCGGAAAGAACCTCGTTCAGGGGTCGGCTTTCCTCTTCCCACAGCATCAGCTTGAGATCAGCCCGACAGGAAGCCAGGGTGTCTTCCAGCGACTGCGCGGCATGCAGCCGGGGTAAGTGAGAGCGCCGGCACTGCCTGGCCGCCTCCTGAATAATCTTCTGCCAGCGCTGCACCCGCCTGTCTTCACGCTCGGCGTCGCGAACGGGAACGCTGCGTGCGGAAATTACTGGTGTGAACGCCCCGATCCCGAGTTCCGTCCCCTTCTGCAGGACCAGATCGAGCTTGTCTCCCTTGGGCAGCCCCTGCAACAGATAGACGGGAAAGGCTGTCTCCACCTCCTGCCAGCGCTCCAGAATCTTGGCTGTCCCCCCTTTTTTGCCGAGGACATCGACCCGGCACCGGCACACACCGCCAAGACCGTCGAGCAGCAGGATCTCCTCCCCTTGCGAACGTCTCAGCACTACGCGCAGATGGTGAAAAACCTCCTCTGGCAGGTTAATCTCGTCGCTCTGAAGCCTATCCGGGGAGACAAAGAAGCGCAGCATTCAGGCACCGGCGCGGTACAGCAGGCAGGACCATTCTTCCAGGTGGGTGATGTGGGGAGACGACAGGGGATAAGTGGCGAAGGCCTCAACGACGGCGGGCTCCTTCTCCATCAGAATACCGGAGAGAATCAGGGCACCACCGGGGTTAAGCCGGGAGATCAGTTCTGGCGCCAGGCGGATATTTTCTTCGGCGAGGATATTGGCCAGCACCAGGTCGAATCCCCCTTCAAGACTTTCGAGAGGCGCACCAGTCACCTCGATCCGCGCCTCTACACCATTGAGCTCAGCATTGGCGCGAGCCGTGCGGCAGGCTTCCTCTTCGATATCGCAGGCAAGTACGCGCCCGGCACCGAGAGCGGCGGCGGCGATGGCAAGAATGCCCGACCCGGTACCGACATCGAGCACCCGTCGAGGAGGATGCTCGCCCTCGAAAAGCGCCGCCAGCGCTTCCAGGCACAGACGTGTGGTGCCGTGGGTACCTGTTCCGAAAGCCATGCCCGGATCGAGTTGCACGATGACATCGTCAGACTCAGGGATGAACTCTTCCCAGGTCGGCTTGATGACCAGACGGCTGCCGATACGAACAGCCTGGAAGTGCTGTTTCCAGTTTTGCGCCCAGTCTTCCGTTCGGACCGGCAACGCATCGGGCAAGGCAGCGACAAGGCCGGGGACAAAGGGCTGCAGGTATTCCAGTCGTTCCTGGATGCCCCGGCAAAGGGACAGGGCGTCACCTTCATCGGGAAAATAGGCCTTGATGACTTGTTCATCGGCGAGGATTTCATCAGGGTCGGGCGGCACAAAGGTGTCAAGGGGCCGCTCTTCCACAGTGATGCCCTCACAGCCGAGCTCCGTCAGTTCACCGCACACCAGGTCGATGCCGGTGGCTGGAACCAAAATTTGTATTTCAAGCCACGTCTTTTTCATCGGCACTGTTTAGCAAAGACCCCTTGTAAAAGCAATAAAAACCTTGACAAATTGGCCGTGCATGAAATTTAATTAGGAGGTCTTTTAATGAGGCTCCTACTCTAAGTGATAGGCGTTCAGATCCATGGGCAAAAGAGGCCTTCTGAGAAAAAAACAAGATCAACCTCTGTCATTGCCCGCAACAGCATCCATGCTAAACTGCTAATGAAACATTCATGAGGATATTCCATGGGGTCTCCCCAACTCGTATATCTGCTCTCTGACGCCACTGGAGAAACGGCTGAGAAGATCGTCATGGCGGGCCTGACCCAGTTCCGGGATAAAGAGGTCAAAGTTAACCGGATCAGCAACGTCAGGACCAAGAGCCAGGTTTACGAGGCCCTGGATCAGGCTCTGAAGCAGAATGCCATCGTTGTCTACACCATCGTCAATCGCGACCTGGCCCAACTTGTTCATGACGAATGCGATGCCCTCGGCCTTTCCTGCCTGGACCTTATTACGCCCCTGCTGATGAAACTGGCGGAATTCTTCGGGCGCTCCCCCGGAGAAACTCCCGGACTGCTGCACCGGATCGACGAGGATTATTTTCGACGCATTGATGCGGTAGAGTTCACCGTGCGCCACGATGATGGTCAGGAAACCCGCCACCTCACCAAGGCGGATATCGTTCTGGTCGGCATCTCACGCTCCAGTAAGACCCCTTTGTCCATCTACCTGGCTCATCGCGGCTGGAAGGTGGCCAATGTGCCCATGGTACAGGGGATAGACCTCCCCGAGGAAATATTCCATGTCGACCCCCAGAAGGTCGCCGGACTGGTCATTGATCCCGAGCGCCTGATGGAATTGCGGGCCGCCCGACTGCGCAATCTCGGTCAGGCCTCCCGCACGGCCTACGCCGACTATGAAAAAATCGAAGAGGAATTGGCCTACGCCAAGGCCTTTTTCCGACGACAGGGGTGGGTCGTGATCGACGTGTCGGGAAAAGCCGTGGAAGAGACGGCCAACGAAGTGCTCGTCAAATTAAAACTGACCTAATTGCAGTTATATCCCCTGTCCGGCACCCAGAAACAGGCCGGGATCGTTTAATCATCACTGTCAACGTTCCCCTGCGGAACCAAAGGAGAACAGGATGCGCATTCTTGTCGTAGAAGACGAAAAAAAAGTCGCCAGCTTTATCAAGCGAGGTCTGGAAGAGGAAAACTACGAGGTGGACATCGCCTATGATGGAGAAGAGGGCCTCTATATGGGGGAGAGCAACCCCTACGACCTCGTCATCATGGATATCATGCTGCCGAAGATGGACGGCCTCACCGTCATCAAGGAGCTTCGCAAGAGGCAGATAAGCCATCCCGTTCTCTGTCTGACCGCCAAGGACACCGTGCAGGACATCGTGTCGGGCCTCGATTCCGGCAGTGACGACTATCTTACCAAACCTTTCGCTTTCGCCGAACTCCTCGCGCGCGTTAAAGCCCTGCTGCGGCGCGGCAAAAAGGATCGTGGGGCCGAACTCCTCTTTGCCGATCTGCGCCTTGATCCCGTTGCCCACAAGGTCTGGCGCAGCAACAAGGAGATCGACCTGACGGCCAAGGAATATGCGCTGCTCGAATACTTCATGCGCAACCCCAATCAGATCCTGACACGGACCATGATCGCCGAACATGTCTGGGATTATACCTTTGATTCCTTCACCAACATCATCGATGTCTATGTCAATTATCTGCGGAAAAAGGTGGATCGCGATTACGATAACAAACTGATCCATACCGTTCGCGGCGTGGGATACGTCCTGAAGGAGGAATAGTTGCTCCTCCGCTCCATCCGATTTCGTCTGACCTGCCTTTATGCCCTGGCCCTGGCCGTCATCCTGACGGCCAGCGGTTATGGTCTGAGCGGCTACCTGTCGAGAAACCAGCTCGGGCATGTAGATGAACGGCTGCTGCTCATTGCCGCCGATGTCAGCACCTTCAGCAGCATTCTGCATGAAAATCAGACCGGCAGTACGCCCTGTGAACGACTGGAGGCCTATCTGCGTCAACGCAACTGGGGCGAATACGTACAGATACTCAACGAACGGGGAAGTATAGCCTGTTCTTCCAGCAACCTGCAGAACTTCAGCCTGCCTCTGAGCAAGACGGCCCTGCAGCACGCCGAGCGGGGAATCCCCTATTTCGAGACCCTCGAAAAGCTGGACCACCATCCCATTCGCCTGCTGACCTACCCCATCGAGCCGGGGAACCGGAATTCCACCATGGTCCAGCTCGGCTACAGTCTGGCCACCATCGACCACGATATCGCCGACCTGCGCCTCACCTTTTTCCTGCTGGGGCCGGCTGTTTTACTCATCACTTCGCTGGGGGCCTGGCTGTTGGCCGGCAAGGCTCTGAAGCCCGTCGCCCGCATCACTCGGGCTGTCCGACGGATCAATGCGGAGAATCTGAGCGAACGCCTGCCCGTTACGAACAACCAGGACGAAATTTCTGAGTTGACCGCCACCTTCAACCAGATGCTCGATGACCTGGAAAATGCCTTCCGTCGCATCAAGCAGTTTTCCGGCGACGCTTCCCACGAACTGCGCACCCCTCTGACCATTCTGCGCGGTGAAACCGAGGTCGCCCTGCGCTGGGCCAAGGAACCGGAGGAGTTCCGCAAGGCTCTGGCCTCCAACATGGAGGAGATCAGTCGCATGGGACGCATCATCGAAGATCTGCTCACCCTGGCCAAGAGCGAATCAGGCGACCTCCCACTGATTCTCACCGAGTTCAGCTTCAGTGATCTCATCCAGGAACTCTATCTTCAGGGCAGAGCCCTGGCGGAGCCAAAGCAGATCAGCATAAGCCTCCAGTTGCAGGTCGCCGAGGAAATCGTGCTGCGGGGGGATGAACTCCGACTGAGACAGATGTTCCTCAATCTGCTCGGCAATGCCATCAAGTACACGTCAGCGGGAGGCAGGATCGATATCGCTGTCACCATGGACAGCGGTTTTGCCATTTTGTCCATTACTGACACCGGGGTGGGCATTCCCGCTGAACACCTCCCTCACATCTTCGACCGATTCTACCGCATCGACGAGGCCCGCAACCGCGAAGATGGCGGCACCGGTCTGGGTCTATCCATCGTCAAGTGGATTGTCGATGTTCATCGCGGACGTGTCGAGGTTCGTTCAGCCCCTGGCAAAGGCAGCACTTTCACCGTCATTCTTCCCCTGGCCGGCCCGGATGCCGCCGACTGAGTGATTCCTTCCTGCACACACCTTCCGCGAGGCCGATTTCAATGCCGGCCATTGACAAGCGCTGGCGCAGTGACTACATAACTTCCTGTCGACCATCTCCCGAGCAGGCACCTTCCTGCGTCCGCCTGTTCGGCATCCTTTTTTTCCACTCCGAGGAGGAATGCATGAAAAGAACACCCTTTCGTCTCTCTTGGTGGCTGGCCCTCATCGCCATTCTGCTCTTCGCCCTGCCTGCAGCGGCCACACCTCCCGACTTCGTCAGCCTCTCCCAAGCTCTGAAGCCAGCTGTCGTCAACATCAACACCTCAAAGACCACCCAGCCGCGATTGCCGGTCATGCCCGGACCCGGCGGCCCCAGGGACGATTTTTTCAATGACTTCTTCAACCGCTTTTTTCAGGGGCATCCCAACAGGCCCCAGAAGCAGCGCTCCCTCGGTTCGGGCTTCATCATCTCGGAGGACGGCTACATTCTGACTAACGACCATGTCGTCAGCGGCGCCGACGAAATCAAGGTGCAGCTCAGTGACGGCCGCACCTTCTCGGCTACCATCAAGGGACTCGATCCCAAAATCGATCTGGCCCTGTTGAAGATCGACACCGGGGCCGACCTGCCGGTCGTCACCCTGGGCAGCAGTGACAGCCTGCGGGTAGGAGAATGGGTCATGGCCATCGGCAATCCCTTTGGTCTCGAACAGACCGTCACCGCCGGCATTGTCTCCGCCAAAGGGCGGGTGATCGGAGCGGGACCCTATGACGATTTCATCCAGACCGACGCTTCCATCAACCCCGGCAACTCCGGCGGTCCTCTCTTTAACGCCTCGGGGGAGGTTGTCGGCATCAACACCGCCATCGTCGCGGGCGGGCAAGGCATCGGTTTCGCCATTCCCATTGACCTCGCCAAAGGAATCATCCCCCAGCTCAAGGAAAAAGGCCACGTCACCCGGGGCTGGCTCGGCGTCTCTGTACAGGCTGTCTCCGAAGAACTGGCGGCATCCTTTGGCCTGGAAAAAGCCCAGGGGGCCCTGGTGACCAGCGTCACGAAGAATTCGCCGGCCGACAAGGCGGGCATGGCCCGTGGCGATATCATTCTTTCTTTCGATGGCCAGCGGGTTGACAACATCAGCGATCTGCCCCGACTCGTCGCTTCGACCCCTGTAAACAAGAGCGTCCCCGTGAAAATCTTCCGCGATGGCAAAGCCAAAAAACTCGCGGTCGTCGTTGGACTGCTTGAGGAGGAAGGCGCCGAGCAGGTGGCGCAAGGCGGCGAATCCGCCCAGCTCGGCCTTTCCGTCGCCGATCTTACCGCCGACAATGCGCGGCGTTATGGGCTGGAGCAGACCGAGGGTGTCCTCATCACCGCCGTGGCCCCCGAAGGGCCGGCAGCCGAAGCCAACCTGCGGGCCGGGGATCTCATCCTCGAAGCCAACGGTACCAGCACCCCGAGGGTAGGCGTCTTCAAGCAGATTGTGGCCAAGACCAAGAAGGATGAAGTCATCCGTCTTCTGGTCCAGCGTGGCGAAGGCTTTTTCTACGCGCCACTCAAAGTTCGTTAAGCTTTTACCGCCCAAAAGGAAGAAGGGGTCCCCGCTTTCCGCGAGGACCCCTTCTTCCTATCTGTACCTGTACCTGTGCATCAGGGTCATCACCCTATGGCCGCACCCCGATGCTGGCTTTGGCTGAAGCCATGTCAACCACGGGAAGCGGCGGTACCGCCTTAAGGCCATATATCTCTTCGAGGTTGATGTCTTCAGGGACCGAGCTCAATAGTTTTTCAGCTATCTTCTGGTCTGCCTGACGGTAGCGCAGACGTACCTCAAAATCGAGGCGGCCTTCTTTCACCAAACCACCAACCCCGTAATGCACATCCTTGTATCCACGGGGGGGAATGGTGTCATGTTTGGAGAAAGAGGTAACCTCCCAGGGGTTAACGACAAAATGGAAACTTTCGTCAGCCCCCTCCGAATTGAAGACGCGGGTATTTTCCCGCAGACTACCCTTATCGTCCAGGCCGCCGCTGGTGTAGAGCGTTTTTCCTTTTTCATCCTTCACCGTCACTTCCAGCCACATCTCACGGATATTAGTTAGAGAAGTCGGCAGGTTATGACCGGCCCGCATGTTTTTCACCCTCACTTTCACTTCCTGCAGCGCATTTTCGCCATAGATGGGAGAGATTTCCAATTCGGCCGCGGCCTTGAGCCGATCGACGGACATCTGGAATTTGTGATCGAGATTCTTCACCAGGTCTGCATTCCCGCTCTTCTCGGCCGCGGACCGGGCCAGATGATAAAGCAGATAGTTGGCGCCGTTGAAATAGTGGTGATATTCACCGCGCTGGGGCTTTTCAAAGGTATCCGCGGTGCGCATGAAGGTCGGAGTGTCCACCATGTGACAATCCTGGCAGAGAATGTCTCTCTGGGCGTAGGGGCCATGTTTCCACTCCAGGTAGGTCGCTTCCAGGGGATAATGGGCCGAGTAGTGATAGACCTGGTGACAGGATGCGCACAGATCGGCCCGCTGATGCAGAGTCGACTGTTCACATTCATGGAAACCGCCGCCGCAACCATCCTCAGGAGCCGAAGGCCCTCTCTTGATCAAGGTAGTGCCGTTGAGGGTTTCGACGCCGGGAGTCAGAATCATCGAGCCGTTTTCCGGTTCGTGGGAGGGTGTCTGCCAGTGGGTCACGCCGCTGACGGAATGACAGATGTCGCAGGAGACCCCGGCAAGAGCCATGGGACTGAGGCCCTTCAGACCCGGCCCCTTGATTTCGCCGGTGACGACGCCGGCTGGGGAGTGGCAGCCTTCACACTGCCTGGAAATGTTGTGCCCTACCGCCTTCACCGCCAGAACCAGTTCACCCTGGTAGACAGGATCCTGAAACGCCAAGGCGTGCACCGACCCCGTCCACTCTTCATATTGCTGGGGATGACAGCCTGCACAGGTTTCGGGTTCCGTGAATTCGGCTCCCGACTTGTTCCACTTTATCAGAGAGGGATAATAAGGATAGAGTTCCCTGTCTACGTTAAAAACCTCGTTCTGCGCAGCGGCCCCACCGGCACTCAGGAGAAAAAATATCCCTAGAGTCGCCAGAAGCCATCTTGTTTGACCCTTCTTCATCACAGTTCCTCCTTTTATGGCGCCGGCCCATTCACCGGCGGATTACGGGCAATTCATGTTAAAGTAAAAGTAACCGGAAGCCGAAAACTGTCAATAGAGTGGCTTGGCGAAATTTGACTTTCTCACAAATAAAAAGCGAGGACCCCATCTTTTTTCCCTTCGGGAACAGGATCTGTATCATGCGCTCCGTCTTCTACCCACAACTGATCAATGGTCCCTTCGGCGACCCGGCTCTCTACGTTCGCCACGCGCACCACAGGGAGGCCCTGCTCTTTGACTGCGGCGACCTGCATCTGCTGCCGCCAGGATGCCGAAACCGCATCGGCGCGGTTTTCATCTCCCATGCCCATATCGACCACCTTATCGGCTTCGACAGCCTGCTGCGCGGCTTTCTCTACAGCGACCATACCCTCTTCCTCTACGGTCCACCCGGCATCATTGATCGCATCGGCCACCGGCTGGCCGGCTATACCTGGAACCTCTTTGACGACCTGGCTTTCACACTGGTCGTGCGCGAATGGGGCGAAGGCGCTGGTAAAGAGGTCCGTTTCGAGGCCGCCAGGGCTTTTGCCGCTGGCGAGCCCACAGCATTCGACTGCACCGGCGGCCTTTTGCACCAGACCCCTCACTACCAGGTGCGCGCCGTTCCACTGGCCCATGGCGACATCACCTCGCTCGCTTTCAGCCTGGAGGAATCCCTGCACATCGCCATCCACAAGAACGCCCTCGAAAGGGAAGGCCTGCTGCCAGGCCCCTGGCTGACCCGCTTCAAGGACCTATGGCGCCAGGGAACCGACAAGGAGGCTCTGCTGGAGGTTCCTCTTGCCAGCGGAGGGACTTTACACGTATCCTTAGGACAGCTTCATCGTGCCATCGCCCACAGCGAGCAGGGCATGAAGATCGCCTATGCCACGGATGCCTCTCCTTCCGAAGAGAACATGCAGACCATCATCACGCTGGCGAGACAGGCTCACCTGCTGGTCATCGAAGCGGTCTTTGCCCACACCGACCTTGACCGGGCCAGACAAAGGAATCATTTGACGGCCCGACTTTCCGGGGAGATCGCCCGAGCCGCCGAAGCAAGAAAACTTCTCGTTTTTCACCACTCTCCCCGCTACCTGCATGGTGAAGAGCTGCTTCTAAACGAAGCAATGGCCGCCTTTTCGGGCTTGAATACAACAGAAGGCCGACAGGATCCCGAAACACCATGACTGAAAAAACAATCTTTTTTTTCCTTATCCGATCCACCTTCTCCGGCATGGCCCTTCTGGTCTTCACGTCGGCCATACAGAAATGGTTTCTGGGCGGGTGGGCTCTTGCCCTCAACCCCCGGGCCTACATCGCGTCTTCTTTGATTGGCGCACTTTTCGGTCTTCTTTTCGGACTCTGGCATGTCCGTCTGCATCGCGCCACCACCCGTTATCGCCTCATCTCTGACTTTTCCTCCGACTGCGTCTATCTGCAGAGACCGGATGGCAGCTTCTCCTATCTGTCTCCGGCCTGTCTTTCCATTTCCGGGTTTTCGCCGCAGGAGTTTCTCGACCAACCCGGGCTCGTAGAAAAAATCATTCACCCCGACGACCTGCCCCTGTGGCAGAGCCAACTGGAGGACGCCCGCGACGCACTGGCGGAATCTTCCCGAGAAATGCGCCTGCTCACGCGAGAAGGCCAGCTGCAATGGATTGAACACACCTGCCGACCCATCAAATACACCAAGGGAGGCATAGCCATCCGTGGCAGCATCCGTAACACGACCGAGCGCCGCCGCATTGAGCAGGAACTCCGGGAGAGTGAGGCCCGCTATCTGGATCTTCTGGAAAATGCCAACGATCTCATCCAGAGCACCTCGTCCTCGGGCAAAATTCTCTATGTCAATCGGGCCTGGCGCGAGGCGCTGGGTTATACCCTGGAAGAGTCGCAGAACCTCCACATGTCCCAGTTTATTCATGCCGACAGCACTGATCACTGCCTCATGACGTTCCAAGAACTGCTCGCCGGTAAAAAGGTGGGACGCCTCGAAGCTGAGTTTGTCACCAAAAAGGGCGAAAAAATTCTTATCGAAGGAAGCGTTAACTGCCGCTTTGAAAACGGCAGGCCTGTCGCCACCCGCGGCATTTTTCGGGATATTACCGAGCGCAAGAAAGCGGAGGCGCGCATCGAGCGGCTGGCCTATTACGATACCCTCACCAATCTGCCCAACCGCGACCTCTTCCACGACCGCCTTGAACAGGAGCTGGCCAGGGCCCGGCGGCACAAACACATGGTGGGGGTGGCTTTTCTTGACCTCGATCACTTCAAATCCATCAACGACTCCCTCGGGCACGCCCAGGGCGATCTGCTGCTCAAGGAAGTTGCCAAACGGCTGGCTGTGGCGATTCGCGAAAGCGATACGGTTTCGCGTTTCGGCGGCGATGAGTTCGCCTTTCTCCTCCCCGACCTGAAAATTGAAAGCGACGCCGCCATGGTCGCCGACAAGGTCCTTGAGCAATTCGCTCACCCTTTCCAGCTGAGCCGTATGGCGGTCACCATAACACCCAGCCTGGGGCTGGCGACCTTTCCAAGAAGCGGCCGGGACGCCGACACCCTCCTCAAAAATGCGGACGCCGCCATGTATCAGGCCAAAAGCCGGGGGCGCAACACCTACCAGTTTTTCTCTGACGAGATGAACGCCAAGGCATTGCAGCGACTGCTGTTGACCAATGATTTACGTTTGGCACTGGAAAGAGATGAGTTGTTCCTGGAATATCAACCCCAAATGGATATGGCGCAGAACCGCCTCCTTGGCTTTGAAGCTCTGCTGCGCTGGAATCACCCGGAAAACGGGTTGATTTCTCCCGGCAGCTTTATCCCTCTGGCCGAAGAGACGAATCTAATACTCCCCATCGGCCGCTGGGTGCTGAAAACCGCCTGTGAACAGAGCCTGATCTGGGAAAAAATTCTGGGCCCGGTCACCATAGCCGTCAACCTGTCCCCAAAACAGTTCAAGGAACCCAATCTGGTCCAGATGGTCAAGCAGACCCTGGCCGAAACGGGCCTGAACCCAAGCCATCTGGAACTGGAATTGACGGAAAGCATGCTGATGGATAACGCCGGGGATACTGTCGAGACCCTCAGGAAACTCAGGTCGCTGGGGATTCGCCTCTCCATCGACGATTTCGGCACCGGCTATTCGTCCCTCAACTACCTCAAACATTTTCCTATCGACCGTCTCAAGATCGATCAGTCCTTCATCAGCGGCGTGCCCGAAGACCATGATGATGCCGCTATCACAGCCTCCGTCATTGCCCTGGCCCGCAGCCTCAATCTCCAGGTCCTGGCCGAGGGCGTGGAAACGCCTGCGCAGCTTGACTATCTTCTGCAAAAGGGCTGTACCGACATGCAGGGCTTTCTCTGTTCTCGCCCGCTGTCTGCCGAAGCAGTGCATGCCTTTGTGGCCAGCCTGACCAGAAACTGATTTTAATCAGGGTCAAATACCCCCGGAAGGCCGTCGTCACAGGAAATCGTATCTGTGTAAAAGCACAGTGTATTTCATGTGGGGCTGTGCTATCGTTTTGCCATGCGACTCGCTCTTAAACACCAAATTATTCTCGCCCCGGCCACAGTTCTGCTGCTGATGTCTCTGGCCCTGGCCTTTCTGCAATACACCTACTGGGATCTCTCCGTCAAACGCCAGGAGGCACGCCGTCTGGGCATGGTCTTCATCGCCCTGGCCGAAGCCGACCTGGCCTCTCAGCGCATGCAGGGAATCTCTCTGCAGCTGGCCCGGGATCATTTCGTCGACATCCGGGTATTGGAAGAAATGATTCAGCTGCACCACCACCTGGCAGAAGCCATTGTTCGGGTTAAGGATTTGCTTATTCTGCCGGAAAGCACCAGGGCCCTGCTCGCCCAGGCCGTGGACGACCTCAATCCGGAAGACGGCTTGAACTCGAAAAAGATGCTTGACGCCCTCTCCCTGCTGCGACCGCAAATCGTTTCTCTGGTGGAGATGGCGCAGGATCGGCGCGAGCGGCTGCGCAATACCCAGACCAAAGATATCGACGAACTGGTTGAACACACGGCCCTGGTCTCCCTGGTGGTGTTGGGCGCGGCGCTTTTCCTCGGCATCCTGCTTTCCCGTTTTTTCGGGCGCCGGATTCTCAAGCGCATCCAGTTCATTTCCGACAGTGCCGGACGCATTGCCGGCGGGGACCTGACCCCGCTGACACCGCCGGCGCGGGTCGATGATGAGCTGGACGAACTGGCGCTCTCCATCAACCGTATGACCGATCAGCTGATCCGCGTGATCGGCACCGAAAAGCTGCTCGAAGGAGCGGAAGAGGAGCGGCGGCGCATCGCCATGGACATCCACGACCAGACCCTCTCCGACCTTTCCTCGATTCTGCGCGGCATTCAGGACCTGCAGTCAAAGAATCCGGAGGCGGCCGAAGGCCTTCGGCTGGAAGAAGACCTGCAGCGGGCCATGGCCAACCTGAGGGAGATCATGGATAACCTCCACCCGCAAACCCTGGATATCCTCGGCCTGGGGGCGGCTTTGGAATCCCATCTCGAACGGCATTTATCCAAGCAGAATCTGCCCGAATACCATCTTTACATATCCCCCGAGGCTGATCAGGCGCCTCTGTCCCGGCTGGACCGTCTCAACCTCTACCGCATCGCCCTCGAGGCCATTCACAATGTAATACGCCACGCCCAGGCCAGCCGCTATGAAATCAACCTCGATGTCCGTAACGGCGAACTGGTGCTCTCCATCGAAGACAACGGCATCGGCTTTACCGCTCCCCCGCAGAACGGTCGGTCCGGCCGAGGCCTGCACAATATCCGCGAACGGGCCAAGGTGATCGGCTCCACCGTCCAGTGGGGACCATCCCGTTTCTCCACCGGTACCCGTTTCGAACTGATACGACCCCTTAAATCCCAGCCCCAGGAGGACTGATGTCCATGGATCCCCTGACCATACTCATTGCCGATGACAATCCCAAGGACTTCGAGTTTCTTGAGCAGCTCGTGCAGGGCCTCGAAGTCCCCTGCCAGATCGAACGGGCCCACAACGGCAAGGTTGCGCTGGAAAAAGCCTTGCGCCTGGACACACCCCTTGTGGTCAGCGACATCCAGATGCCAGAACTTAACGGCATTGAATTCGCCCGCGCCCTCTGGGAGCAGAAGCCCATGGCCCGCATCATCTTCTGGAGCCAATACAAGGACGAAATGTACGTGCGCGCCCTCACCAGCATCGTACCGCCGGAGACGGTGTACGGCTACGTCCTCAAATCCAATACCCGTGAGCGCATCGCCTCGGCAGTGCAGACCGTACTTATCGACGAACAGTGCTGGATCGACCCCGAGGTGCGCAAGGTGCAAGGGCGGGCCGGCCATCGGCAGACGGCGCTCTCCGACATCGAATACGAGGCCCTGGTGGACATTTCTCTCGGCCTGACCGACAACCTCATTGCCCAGCGCCGCTACCTGTCGCGCCGGGGCGTACAAAGCCGTCTCAACACCCTCTACGCCAAACTGGGACTTGATCAGGAACAATTTCACAGTGAAAAGTTTGGCGATGCCTTCAACCTGCGCAACCGGGCCGTATCCGTCGCTCTGCGCCGGGGTCTGATCAACGCCTTTGAGCTGGAGCACGAGGAAGAGGAACTGCAGGGCTGGCTGAAAAAGTTTCGCAGCAGCAAGCGGGTTTAGGCCCTTAGCCCCTTTTTGAACCGGATATTTTTCTGCCACCCGGCAGCAATAGATGCTAGAATTCCCTTCGTCGTTCACCCCAGAGAGACGACGGAAAGGATGGGCATCTTTCATGAAATTCTCCCTGCTGGGCCGTCTCCAGACCCTTTCCCCGGCCCAGGCCCTCGTTACCTATTATGCCGTGGCCATTCTCATCGGCGCCCTGCTTCTGCGAACGCCCCTGGCCGTAAAAGGGGAGCCTCTCTCCTTTCTCGACGCTCTCTTCACCGCGACCTCAGCCCAGTGCGTCACCGGCCTGATCGTCGTCGATACGGGCACGCGCTTCAGTCTCTTCGGTCAGGGAGTCATTCTGCTCCTCATCCAGGTGGGCGGTCTGGGCATCATGACCTTCTCCGTCTACCTCTTCATCTACCTGCGCGTCGGCATCAGTGCCCGCGGACGCTGGATCATCCATGAAACTCTGATGCACACCCCCATCAGCTCCTGGCGGGAACTGATCAAGGGCATCTTCCTGATGACCCTGGTGATCGAGGCCATCGGTACGGCTCTGCTTTCCCTGGCCTTTGTACCCCGACTGGGCCTGGCTGAGGGCATTTACAGCGCCTTATTTCACTCCATATCCGCCTTCTGCAACGCCGGTTTTTCCCTCTTTCCCGACAGCCTGGTCGGTTTCCGCGACGACCCCCTTGTCAATCTGACCGTGATGAGTCTCATCATTCTGGGTGGCATCGGTTTTCTCGTTATCCGCGAACTGCGGCAGATTTTGACCACCCCGAAGAGGCAAAAAAACAAGCCGCGACTCTCCCTGCACAGCCGCATTGTGCTCAGCACCACCGCCTTTCTCATCGCCTACGGCACCATCTGCCTCTTTTTCCTGGAAAATGGTCATTCTCTAGCCGGCATGTCGCGCCTGGAAAGCTTCTGGACCGCCCTTTTTCAATCGGTGACGACCCGCACGGCGGGTTTCAACACCATTGAGCTGAACAGTTTCAGGGTTCCCACCCTCTTTCTCATGATGTTTCTGATGTTCATCGGCGCCTCCCCCGGCTCGGCTGGAGGGGGAGTCAAAACCACCAGCCTGGCCCTCTTCTTTGCCGTGCTCTACAGCCGGCTCAAGGGCTCGCCCCACATCAGCCTTTTCCGGCGCACCATTCCCGATGACGTCATCGCCAAGGCCCTTACCCTTGTCATCCTGGCCGTCATCCTCATGGGCCTGGCCCTCTTCGGCCTGCTCATCGTGCATCCGCAGAGCGCTCCGGGGGCGGAAGAGCGGGAGTTTCTCAACTTTGCCTTCGAGGTCGTCTCGGCCTTCGGCACGGTGGGGCTCTCCACCGGCGCGACGGCCAGCCTGGGAGAGTGGGGGAAGGGTATTATCATTGTACTGATGTTTGTCGGCCGCGTCGGTCTGCTGACTGTCGCCTTCGCCATTGCGGGTCGAACCCGGCGCCACGCCCCACGCTACGCGGAAGAAAACATCATGATCGGCTGAAACCAAGGAGTTTTGCGGTATGAAGAAGAGCAGGTTTTGCGTCATCGGGCTGGGACACTTCGGCTATCACATCGTCGCCACCCTCAGTGAGGAAAAGCACGAAATCGTCGCCATTGACAATGACAAGGACAAGGTGCAGGCCGTCAAGGATCTCTGTTCCTACGCCATTTTAGGGGATGCGGCCAATAAGGCTTTTTTAGAAGCACAGGGCGTTGGTGAAATGGACGCCGCTGTGGTCTCCACCGGCGATCGCTCCCATTTGGCGACCCTGATTACTCTTTATCTGAAGGAGCTGAAAGTGCCGCGCATCATTGTCAAAGCGGTCAGCGAAGATCACGGCCGCATCCTTGAGCGGGTCGGTGCCACCGAGGTAATCTTTCCCGAAAAGGACATGGCCCACAAGGTCGCTCGCAGCCTGTGGAGTCCCAACGTCCTCGATTTCATTCCCCTGGCCGAGGAGTACGCGCTCTCCGAGACCGAGCCGCCTAAGCACTTCATCGGCAAGACCCTGGTCGAGCTGGAGCTGCGCAAGAAGCACCATGTCACGGTCATCGCCATCAAGGATGTTCTCACCGACCAGTTCATCGCCGCACCGCCGCCGGATCACCGCATCAAAGACAGCGACGTGCTTATTCTGATCGGCAAAACCGAAGATGTGGATAAGGCCCTGGCACGTTAACGTGCAGGCGGCACCGTCTTCCGCGTTTTTTCTGGTGCCATCTGTTTCTTGACAGCCTTTCAGCCACGCTCCCATGCTGAATCAGCTCATCGCTTAATCCGCTGGAGAGAAGTCATGTCAGAAAACGTTTTGCTCAGCTCATTCGAGGCGGCCGCCCGCAAAGTTGGTGCCGAGATTATCCGATTGGCCTCGGCCGCTGACATAGGGGGTACGGTTAACCGTCTGGCTGAAGGCGGCATCTTCGTCGCCGACTTTGCCAGTGGCCGACGCCTCGGCCTCATCGACCATCTCAAGGTAGCCGGTTGCCAGGTTTTTGACGGCCGGGACCGTGATGCGGCCGCCGGTTCAGTCTTGGGTATTACTGGGGCCAACTTCGCCATCGCCGACACTGGCACCCTGGTGCTAGAGAGTACCCCCGAGGACATCCGCCTCGCCTCCACCCTGCCCGAAATCCACGTGGTGCTGGCCGATAGCCGCAAGATCGTCGCCGACGGTCTGGCAGCCGTCCCCTGGCTGCGCCAGTTGCACAGAGAACAGCCGCGCAACTATCTGGCCTACATCAGCGGTCCCAGCCGCACCGCCGATATCGAGCGGGTGCTCACCATCGGCGTGCACGGACCGCGGCAGCTGCATATCCTTTTGCTCGATGACCTTTCCGACGATTTTCTGGAGATGTAGGGGGCGTCCATGAACAGAGAGAGAAACCGACAGTACCGTCAACGTATCGATGGGGCCTTGGCCACGCCCAAACTGCAGGAGGCCCTGCACAAGTTTGCCGACGCCTACCTGATCTCGCGCCAGAACGCCTTTGCCGGCCTCGACTTCGAAGCTCTGCGCCGGGACATCGCCGCCATTAAAGATCAGGCCCTGCAGCAGCGCGACGCCCTCCGGCAGCAGTTTACCCGCAACGCCGAAGCCGCTGGCGCCACCGTCTTTTACGCCCGCACGGCGGCCGAGGCCAACGACTACATCGCCCGCCTTGCCCAGGAGCGCCAGGTCAAACTGGCCATCAAGAGCAAGAGCATGGCCAGCGAAGAGATTCATCTCAACCGGGCCCTGGAGAAGGCGGGTGTCGCGGCCGTCGAATCGGATCTAGGCGAGTGGATCATCCAGCTTGCCGGCCAGCGCCCCAGCCACATGGTGATGCCTGCCATCCACATGTTCAAAGAAGAGGTAGCGATACTGTTCAGCCGGGTCACCGGCCAGGCGGAACCTGCCAACATCGAGCATCTGGTGGGGGTCGCCCGTCAGCAGCTGCGGCAGCGCTATTTTGAAGCCGGCATGGGGATCAGCGGCGCCAACCTTGCCGTGGCGGAAACGGGGGGCATCGCCCTGGTGACCAACGAGGGCAACGCCCGTCTGGCCACCACCCTGCCTCCCATCCATGTGGCCCTGGTGGGGGTGGAAAAGCTGGTCGGTACCCTGGAGGACGCCGCCAAAATTATTCGGGTCCTGCCCAAGAACGCCACGGGGCAACTGCTCACCAGCTACGTAACCTGGATCCGCGGCGCCGTCCCCTGCGGGGAGAAGGACAAGGAACTGCACATCGTGCTGCTCGACAACGGCCGCAGCGCCCTGGCTGAATCCCCTCAGTGCCGCGACGCTCTGCGCTGCATCAAGTGCGGCGCCTGCGCCAATGTCTGTCCCGTCTACCAGACCATCGGCGGGCACGTCTTCGGCCACATCTACATCAGCGCCATCGGCATCATCCTCACCGCCTTCTTCCACGGTCTCGACCAGGCCGCCGAACTGGTGCGGGCCTGCATCGGCTGCCGCTCCTGCGTCGCCGTCTGCCCCAGCCACATTGACCTGGAAAACATCATCCTGCATCTGCGCCAGACCCTCGGCGAGGAAGAGGGGATCGGGGCCGGCAAAGCCCTGGTCTTCCGCCGGGTCATGCGCAACCGCCGGCTCTTCCACACCCTCATCCGGGCCGCCAGCCTGCTGCAGAAACCCGTCACCCGCGGCGAGCGCAGCATCCGACATCTGCCCCTGTTCTTTTCGGGCCTCACCGAATGGCGTACCCTACCCGCCATCGCCTCCACCCCCCTGCGCGACCAGTGGCGGGACATTGGGCAACAGGTCGATAAACCCGGCACCAAAGTGGCCTTCTTTGGTGGCTGCGCCAACGATTTCCTCTATCCGGAACTGGGCGCTGACCTCGTAACGGTGCTCAACCACTTCGATGTGCAGGTCAGCTATCCTGAAAAGCAGAACTGCTGCGGCATCCCCGCTCTCTATTCGGGGGACCGGGAGACGGCGGTGGAACTCGCCCGCCAGAACGTGGAGGCCATGCTGGAAGGAGATCCCGACTACGTCGTGACCACCTGCCCCACCTGCACCCTGGCCCTGTGTCGCGACTTCGTCGAACACCTGAAAGACAACCCGGCCTGGGCGCAGAAGGCGGAGAAACTGGCGGCTATAACGATGGATGTGTCGGGTTTTATCGTCAAGGTGCTGGAAGGAGCGGAAAAACTGGCCGGAACGGCCGGGGGGACGGTCACCTACCACGATTCCTGCCACCTCAAGCGGGGGGCTGGCGTCTGGCAGGAGCCGAGAGCGTTGCTGCAGGCCACCGGGGCCGAGCTGCGGGAGATGGACCATGCGGACCGCTGCTGCGGTTTCGGCGGCTCCTATTCCTTCACCAGCCATCCGGCCATCGCCAGAAACATTCTTGGCGACAAGGTGAACGACATTCTCCAGTCCGGGGCCGCCTGTGTGGCCATGGACTGTCCGGGCTGCCTGCTGCAGATCCGCGGCGGTCTGGAAAAGGAGGGGCATGCCGTACGGGCCGTTCACACCATTGAGCTGCTGGCGGAGGCTATCGCCCGCGCTCCTCGTTCCGGCGACTAGCTGAACATACGGCGGAAAAGGCCTTTCTTTTCCTGTTCGCGTTTTTCGGTGATCTCGCGCAGTCCTTTGCGGGCCAGGTTATTGCGGGCGTCGAGCTTGAGCGCTTTGCTGAACTCAGCCTCGGCCAGCAGATCCTGGCCCCCTTCCAGCAGTATCCAGCCCTTGAAGGCATAGGCGGAGGGGACGCGGTCCAAGGTGAGGGCACGATTGAGCGTCTGGCGCACCTTCTCCCGCATGGCGGGGCTGCTGCCGTGCTGCGGATTGCGGTAGATGGACCAGGCCAGGTGCGCCAGGTAGTCGCCATTTTTCGGGGCGATGTTGCAGGCGTCCTGCAGGGCTTTTTCGGCGTTGTCCCACTCTTCCATATCCAGGAACACCTTGCCGGACTGGAACTGGACCTGCGCCTGAAAGATATCATCCCCCTTCTGCCCCAGGCCCACCTTCTCGGAACCCAGCAACTCGTCGTAGCGCTCCTTTTTGATGACATCAGACAGGGTATTGTAGGCCGTGGTCACCGTCGCCAGGATATCCTCCACCATGCCGGCCTCCTCGCCGGCAAGCTGCATCATCGTCTCCGGACCAAATTCCCTGGTCAGTTTGAAATAATGGGTTTTAAGCTGATCAAAGGAAAACTTCCCCTGTTCCATAGCGAATATCTGGTAGTAGTTCTTGCCCTGCATGCCTTCAAACACCTGCCGCACACGCAGAGAAAGATCGCCGATCTCGGGTAGAACCGGCGGAGGCTCTGCAGGCAGCAGCGGTTCGTCATCCCGACTCTCCTCATTCACCAGGTCGGAGAAACTTTCCAGGGGACCATCACCGCCAGGCCCGGTTTCATCTTCCAGCACATTGAACAGAAGACGCAGGGGCATGCCAGCGGGCATTTCCACGGAGAGCGGTTCATGGGCAAAGACCAGCATCCCGAAGGTCTTCAGCAGACGCAACAAGGGAGTGATTCCAGATGCACCCTCCAGGCATGCTGCCATAGTTCTGCTGCCGTCGAGCTGGCTGACAAAACGGCGCTCCTCTTCATTGAGATCGAGAAAGTTGACATGTCGGTAAAACGCGGCAGCAGGCGCAACGAACTGTCCGTACACTTCTTCTGGGAAAGGATTGGCGGTGTCGGGGGCACTGCTGCGCCAATAACCACGGTGGAAGAGGGAAGGCATATTGAGGGTGAAAAGCTGCAGGCCCGGCGACAAAGGAAAGGATCGCTGCTCCACCTTTAATGGTGGCCCGCTGAAAGCTTCGAGCAGTTCACCGGTCAGGTAGGCCAGTTTTTCCTGCAGCAGTTCAGGGTAGCGCAGGCAGCCGAGCTGTACCAGCACATCGCTGCGAAAATGGCCTGCCCCCTGATAGTAGTCATATTCGTTGGCGGAGATGCGGCCATTCTGAAGCAGGTAGTCGCCGAAATCCCGATGCCTGAAGCCCGGCCGCAGGGAAACGGGGGTGCCGGCTATGAAGCTGAGCGTCGCCTTTCGCTTCCCCTCAAAGTGAAAGGTTCCGGAAAACCCCGTACTGAATGCCTGATAGAGATGACGGTCAAAGGGTTCGCCTTCTTCTGGCGCCGCATCCACCTGGACACAGGAAGGAAGCATGTCCTTGACTGCCGCCAGGAGTGCGTTGGCGGAGAAGGGCTTTTCCAGGTAATGGCGCACTCCCAGGCTTTGCGCCGCCCTGGCATAACGCTCCCCGCGATACACCCCCGTGACAATGATGACCGGCAGATCGTTGCCGACAGGGCTTTTCCGCAGTTTTTTGAGAAGATCGACCCCGTGCAGTCGGGGCAAGCGCAGGTCGAGCAGAAGAAGATCGGGAACGCTTCGGCCAATGCGTTGCAGTGTCTCGATGCCATCGGCTGTCCGCTCGGTGGTATAGCCCTCATGTCGCAACAGCGCCTCAACAAAAGCGGCCACGCGGTCATTGTCCTCGGCGATCAGGATTCTTTGGGCCATCGGTTCCCCCGATTCAGACGATATTTTTCAGGTTTTCCTCAACGCTTCAACTGATAGCGCCGCACCGCGTCATTATGCTCACGAAGGGTTTGCGAAAAGACGTGGGTGCCGTCGCCTTTGCCCACAAAGTAGAGGTAATCCACCTCGGCAGGATAAGCGGCCGCGCGCAGGGCCGACTCACCCGGATTAGCGATGGGGCCAGGCGGCAGTCCGACGATGCGGTAGGTGTTGTAGGGACTCCATTCCTCCAGGTGCCGGCGCGTGAGGTTGCCGTCAAAGTCCTTCACGCCGTAAATCACTGTGGGATCGGCCTGCAACCGCATGCCCCGCTGCAGCCGATTATGGAAGACCCCGGCAATGACCGGCATTTCGGCCTCGTTCCCTGCTTCCTTCTGGATGATGGACGCCAGGGTCAGCAACTGATGGACGGACAGTTCTCTGGCCCTGGCCGCCCCGACCAGTTCTTCCGTCAGCCGTAATTTCATCTGCCGCACCATCGCCTGTAGAAGCTGCTTCTCCCCCGTTGTCGCCACCAGGGTATAGGTCTCCGGATAGAGGTAGCCTTCCAGCGTTTCCACCTCCAGCCCGAGAGAATGGATAAAATCTGTATCCCGCGACAATTGGAGGAAGCGAGCGGCATCGCCCCGCCCTTCCGTCGCGAGCTTTTGCGCGATATCCTGAAGGGTCAGCCCCTCCGGCACTGTGAAGCGATACTGGATGACATCTCCCGCCACCAGGCGCGTCAATACCTGGCCAGGGAGCGCCGCTTCCGTAAAGCGGTATTCGCCGGCCTTGACCCGCCCGGCCTCTCCACGCCAGCGGGCCAGCAGGCGCAGGCGCAAGGCGCTGGCCACCACGCCCCTTTCCTCCAGCAGCAAGGCGACCTGGGCAAAAGAACTGCCGGGGCGGACGGAAATCACCTGCGATTCTGCCGGCGCCACCGGTCGTAACATGAAGCGCGCAAAGTCGGCGACCCCATAGATGGCAGGCGACAGCAGCAGGATCAGAACCAGCAGAGCAATGGAGGTCTTTCGCGACATGGTGAACTATACCTCACTCAGGCCCGAAAGCGATTTTCGGTGCCGGCGATCAGGCGCTCGATATTGGCCCGGTGCCGCAGAATAACCATGCCGCCGATAAAGAGGGTAACCAGAAAGAGCGGTGCCGAGCGTTCAAAATAGTAAACGAGCAAAGGACAGGCCGCGGCGGCGCAGACGGAGCCAAGAGAGATGTAGCGCCACTTCCACACCAGAACTACAAAGAGGACGAGAGCGACCAGGACACTTTTGGGCGACAGCACCAGAAAAATGCCCAGGGCCGTGGCGACGCCCTTGCCCCCTTTAAAGCCTATGTAGACGGGATAGAGGTGACCCAGAAAAGTCGCCGCCGCCACCAGAGCCACCGCCCCCGTGGATTCGGGGAAAAGGACCAGGGCCGCGCCAACGGGCAGCACCCCTTTGAGGGTGTCGAGAAGCAGAGTGGCCACCCCCAGCTTGCGACCGGCTACCCGGTAGACGTTGGTGGCCCCGATATTACCGCTGCCGGCCTTGCGGATATCCTCGGTGCCCACGAGCCGGGTCAAGACAATGCCGCAGGGAATGGCACCGATCAAATAGGCCGCCAGCAGAAAAACGACAAGAAGAAACATAGGCTGAAAACCTCGACGGATTCGCCGCACCGGGCAGAATGCCGGAACGGGATCTTTTTAATTATAAACACGCGAATCTTATATCATGGTCCTCTCGAAAAGTCGAACGACTCCGCATCAACGAACGCGGGCAGAACCTTCGAAAGTCCTGCCCGCGTTTATTCCAGTCAGCAAAGGGTGGCTGGTCGCTCTTTAGTGAAAAGCGGCATGATACTCCTGCAGGCTGCGGACGGTCTCCTGACCCTGCCGACAGGCGGCAATCCCCTTGGCGGCGGCCAGGGCCGCGGCCGTGGTGGTAATGTAAGGTACCTTGTAGCGGATGGCGGCCTTGCGGATATAGGAGTCGTCATGGGCGCTGAGCTTGCCGACAGGGGTATTGATTACCAGCTGAATCTCGCCGTTTTTGATGGCATCAGCAATATTGGGGCGCCCTTCGTGCATTTTGTTAATCCGCTCCGCCGCAATCCCCTGCGCGGACAGATAGGCCTGGGTACCGGCGGTGGCGCGGAGGGAAAAACCCAGTTCGGCAAAGACTCGCGCCGCTTCAAGGGCTTCGGCCTTGTCATGCTCAGCCACGGTGATGAGCACCGTCCCCTGCAGGGGCAGCGGCGCATTGGCTCCTTCCTGGGCTTTGAAATAGGCGAGGCCGTAGTTGCCGGCCAGACCCAGCACTTCACCGGTGGAACGCATCTCCGGCCCCAGCACAGGATCTACTTCCGGGAACATGCTGAAGGGGAAGACCGCTTCCTTGACCCCGAAGTGGGAAAATTGCCGCCGTTCGAGCCCCTGCTCGGCGAGTTTTCTGCCCAGCATGGCGGCCACGGCGATGCGCGGCATGGGAATGTTGCAGACCTTGGAAACCAGCGGCACAGTACGACTGGCGCGGGGATTGGCTTCCAGAATGTAGACCTTGTCGTCGGCGATGGCGTACTGGATGTTCATCAGTCCGACCACCCCCATCTCCACGGCGATACGCCGGGTGTATTCCTCGATGGTGGCGATGTGTTTGGCGGAGAGAGAAACCGGCGGAATGACGCAGGCCGAATCGCCGGAATGGACACCGGCCAGCTCGATGTGCTCCATGACCGCCGGCACGAAGGCATCCTTGCCGTCAGCGATGGCGTCGGCTTCGGCCTCAATGGCGTTCTGCAGGAAGCGGTCGATGAGAATGGGGCGCTCGGGGGAAATCTCCACGGCTTTCTGCAGATACTCGCGCAGCATCCCCTCGTCATGGACCACCTCCATGGCCCGGCCACCGAGGACAAAGGAAGGGCGCACGATGAGCGGGTAGCCGATGCGGGTAGCAATCTGCACCGCCTGCTCTTCGGTGGCGGCCATGCCCGACTCGGGCTGGGGAATGCCGAGCTTGATCATGGTCTGGTTGAAGAGGTCGCGGTCCTCGGCCTGGTCGATGGTCTCGGGGCTGGTGCCGAGGATGGGCACTCCCGCCGCTTCCAGTTCCCGGGCGATATTCAGCGGCGTCTGGCCGCCAAACTGCACCACCACCCCTTCGGGCTTCTCTTTCTCGTAGATGGAGAGCACGTCCTCAACGGTCAGCGGTTCGAAGTAGAGCTTGTCCGAGGTGTCGTAGTCGGTCGAGACCGTCTCGGGGTTACAGTTGACCATGATGGTCTCATACCCCGCCTCGCGCAGGGCCAGGGCCGTATGCACGCAGCAGTAGTCGAACTCGATCCCCTGGCCGATGCGGTTGGGGCCGCCGCCCAGCACCATGATCTTCTTGCGGTCGGAGACGGCCACGGAGTCGGGAGCGTTGTAGGTGGAATAATAGTAGGCGGCGTTTTCCACGCCGCTGACGGGCACGGCCTCCCAGGCCTCCACCATCCCCAGAGCGATACGCTTCTCGCGCAGGGTCTTCTCCGGCACGCCGAGGATCTGGGCGAGATAGCGGTCGGCGAAGCCATCTTTCTTGGCCCGTACCAGCAATTCGTCGGGTGGCAGACTCCCCTTGTGCTGCAGGATTTCCTCCTCCAGCTCCACCAGCTCCTTCATCTGCTGCAGGAACCAGGGCTTGATGAAGGTCTTGCCGTAGAGCATGTCGATGTCGGCGCCTTTGCGCAGGGCCTCGTAGAGGATGAACTGGCGCTCGCTGGAAGGTTCGGCCAGCAGTTCGAGCAGCTCGTCGAGGGATTTCTGGTGGAAATTTTTGGCGAAGCCGAGGCCATAGCGACCGTTCTCCAGGGAACGGATCGCCTTATGCAAGGCTTCCTTGTAGTTCTTGCCGATGCTCATGACCTCGCCGACGGCGCGCATCTGGGTGCCGAGCTTGTCATGTACGCCCTTGAATTTCTCAAAAGCCCAGCGGGCAAACTTGACCACCACGTAGTCGCCGGAAGGGGTGTATTTTTCCAGGGTGCCGTCGCGCCAGTAGGGGATCTCGTCGAGAGTGAGACCGGCGGCCAGTTGAGCCGAGACCAGGGCGATAGGAAAGCCCGTCGCCTTGGAGGCCAAAGCCGACGAGCGCGAGGTGCGGGGATTGATCTCGATGACCACCACACGGTCACTTTTGGGATCGTAGGCAAACTGCACGTTGGTGCCGCCGATGACCTCGATGGCGTCGACGATGCGGTAGGCGTAGTCCTGCAGACGCGCCTGCAGGTCGGCGTCGATGGTCAGCATGGGGGCGGTGCAGAAGGAGTCGCCGGTGTGCACGCCGACCGCATCGACGTTCTCGATGAAGCAGACGGTGATCTTCTGGTTTTTGGCGTCGCGCACCACCTCAAGTTCCAGCTCCTCCCAGCCGAGAATCGACTCTTCGATGAGCACCTGGCTCACCGGGCTGGCCGCCAGCCCGCGGCTGACGATGGTCTCGAACTCCTCCAGGTTGTAGGCGAAGCCGCCGCCGGTGCCGCCCATGGTGTAGGCGGGGCGGATGACCACCGGCAGACCGATGCGGCCGATGATCTCCTGGGCCTGCTCCAGGGTGGTGGCAATCTCGCTGCGGGGGGTTTCGATGCCCAGGCCGGCCATGGTTTCCTTGAAGGTCTCCCGGTCTTCGCCGCGCTTGATGGCATCCAGATTGACACCGATGACCCGTACTCCGTACCGGTCAAGAATGCCGCGTCGTGCCAGTTCGCTGGAAAGATTGAGAGCGGTTTGGCCGCCGAGGTTGGGGAGCAGGGCGTCGGGACGCTCTTTTTCGATGATTTCGGTCAGACGCTCCACGTTGAGCGGCTCAATATAGGTGGCATCAGCCATGCCCGGGTCGGTCATGATGGTGGCCGGATTGGAGTTGACCAGCACGATCCGGTAACCGAGCTTGCGTAGAGCCTTGCAGGCCTGGGTGCCGGAATAATCGAACTCACAGGCCTGGCCGATCACGATCGGGCCAGAACCGATAATCAGAACTTTCTTCACATCGTCGCGTTGTGGCATCGGAGTCTCCTGAAATCATTTCATCATCGTTGACGGAATTAATCCCGCAATATGGCAGACTTTACCCTCGGACGCAATCGCCGTCGCAGAAAAAATCGCCCGCTGGTTGAAAAGGGAAAAGAAGGTCAGCTCTCCTTGCCCATATCCCGGTGCAGCTCCTGCCGCAGGCGGTGGGCGATGGGGCCGGCAAGGCCCTGCTTGATGGTGAAGTCGTCAACCCGCACCACCGGCATGACCTCCAGGGAGGTGGAGGTGATGAAGACTTCGTCGGAGAACTTCAGATCCTGCAGGCGGAATTCCCCGGTGATCACGCGCAGGTTGAGCACCTCTTCGCACAGGCGCATGATGGTGGCGCGCGTCACCCCCTCCAACAGACCCGTGGAAACGTCAGGCGTGAAGACCCAGTCGTCCTTGGCCCAGAAGATGTTCGAGGAAGCACCTTCGCAGATATGACCGCGGTTGTTGAGCATAACGACCTCAAAGGCCCCGGCTGCCCGAGCCTCGAGCTTGCCAAGCAGGCTGTTGAGGTTGCTGATGGACTTGATTTTGGGACTGATGGCCTCGGGGGCGTTGCGGCGGGTTTGGGCCACCCGCAGAGGGATGCCCTGCCGGTAGTGGATGGGGTCGAAACCCTTGAATTCCGTCCCCACCACCAGGCAGGTCAAGTCGTTGTTCATGTCGCGCTGAAAGCCGATCTGCCCCTTGCCGCGGGTGATGGTAATACGGTAGTAAGCGTCTTTGAGACCATTCTTCCGGCGCAGCTCCAGCAGGATATCTTCCAGTTGCGCCTGGGTAAAAGTCAGCGGATAACAGAGAGCCTCGGCCGATTGCAGCAGGCGCTGATAGTGTTGGGAGAACTGATAGAGCCGGTCACCGACGGAACGGAAGCTCTCAAAAATGCCATCGCCGTAGAGAAAACCCTGATCGAAGACGGAAACCGTCGCCTGTTCGCTCTCGGTAAAGCGGCCATTGAGATAGACATAACTCATGGAATTCTCCTGCCCGGGAAAGATCGGAATCAGCTGGCATGCAAACCAGCTCCCATTCTAACCTAAAGCAGACAGGCCGCCAACTAGCAGGGTACAAAAAAGGGAGCGCCGCTGGCAACTAGCCAGTAGTTTTATGAGTGGATAGATTATGTACCACTAGATATTGTGTCTTCTCCCTTTTATGAAAAACGCCCTCATGTTTGCCTTCAAGGGGTGTACATAATCTGGTGTTTTTGAGTCTTGGCTATTATTGATAGCCTCTTGAAGACTAAAAAGGCCGATCTCGTTGTTGAGATCGGCCTTTTGTCTTTGTTTTAGCTAGAGTTATTCACCCCAGGTCTTTGCACTTCGATTAATCTTTTTCCGCACCGTCTTCCACTCTCCGTCCACGCAGAATACTGATTCGGGCAAAGCTTTCAGCATTTTCTGATACAGAGACCAGGGGACTGTGAAGGTCAATTCATCGGTCTTCATGTACTTGCGAGCTGATGGGTCAAAGCCTCCGAGTACGGCTTTTTCCTGTCCCTTTTCCTGGTAGTGGAGAGGCCAACCTACAACGTTGGTGCACCCTGCGCCGAATGGAGACACGATGCTGTCAACCTCTCCAGTGGTGAAAGTGGTGTGGGTGAAGAGGCCGCTCAGAACTTCGGGGCGCGCGAAGAAGATCACGAACTCTGGCACTTCATTGTCAGTAAAGAGCGACAGGGGCTTGAAGAGGCAGTATTTAGCCGGGGCCTCACGAGGGTCGACCTTTTCGAGAAATTTTCTCATGGCTTCCGGGGAAGGCAGGTATCGTTCACCATGAATCGGGGTTCCTTCGAAGCCCGTGGTCACGTAGTGCTCAATGAAGCGAAGGTTTGGTTTCATCATGGAGCAATAGAAAGAACCTCCGGGACATCCGTATTCTTCTGTCGAGATATAGGCGGTTCCCTTCTTCTTCCTTGCTAGCCA
This sequence comes from Desulfuromonas sp. AOP6, assembly GCF_009731355.2. Classification (GTDB taxonomy): domain Bacteria; phylum Desulfobacterota; class Desulfuromonadia; order Desulfuromonadales; family SZUA-540; genus SZUA-540. Next base: position 262,717 of record NZ_AP022810.1, on the reverse strand, counting down.
GATGTTGCCAATAACGCATGAAAAATGTTGAAACACCGCCTGCATGTCAATCTGGCCCTGTTCTTCTAGTTCGCGCGTAATGGGCGGTCCAAGCTTGGGTCCAAAGGCATGATCTGGCTTTGTGTCCGCGTAATAAACCCCGATCGGCTCTTCATCCAAGCCGATATATCCGAGTAAAGTTTTAGTGTCTTCAAGTATTGATTGTTCAATCATAGTGTTTCTCCTTGTTGTTGATAGCATATGCAAAGAGAGAAGGTGCAGCACATTTGGTGATGCCTTCAATCACGTTGTATATGCAACTAATTCGTTAACATTAATCGATGCTTCTTACTTTGACGCCCCCTCCAGGTTCTTTATGATCTTCGTTAAGAGCGACCTTGAAGCAATCATCTCACTCTCGTTCATGCCGAGTTGCGCCTCTTCGTGGATAGACCTAGCAATGATCGCGCACTGCTCTGCCGTTTCTAGGGCTTTTGGCGTCGGCTCTACTAGCCGCTGCCTACTATCTTTTGAGTCTTTGGTCCGTTCAATCCAGCCACGCTTTTCAAGTCCATTCGTTAGCCGACTCACGCTTGACTTCTCAAGGTGAAGCCTCTCCCCAAGATGCCCCTGAGACATAGCCCCCTCGTTAAGAAGTATGATGATGGCTCCCCATTGTTCGGATGTCATGTCGATACCCGAAGCCTTAAGTCTCGCGGCAAGCGTGTTGTTAAGCATTCTGCTTGCAATGCCAGTCAAGTATCCAAGTGATTGATTGTGGTCATAAGAAAAAGTCATATTTTAGTTGTACATGCAACCATACTTCTGAGTCAAGTGAATTTAAGGGGGGCATACCATGCTGAAGGTGAGTAAAAAAGTGTGGCCCGTTAAACAGGCCACACATTGTGAATCTCAGGGGGTGCTGATTACTTTATTTCAGATATTTGCTGAAAAAGGATGTGAGCTTGTCGAATGGGATCAGTTTAACATCGTCGTACAGATCAATGTGGCGTGCCCCGGGGACAATATAAAGCTCTTTCGGCTCTGCGGCCATTTCGTATGCATCTTCGGTGAAGTACCGAGAGTGGGCGTTTTCGCCCATGATGAATAGAATGGGACGCGGGGAGATCGACTTGATCTGGTCCATCAGAGGAAAGTTCATAAAAGACATGGCGCTCGTCTTGGTGAACGCTGCGATGGAGTTCGGGTGGTGCCCACGTTCCATGGCGTAGTACTCAAAGAACTCGCTAGTAATCGGATCGAGGCCCTCCGGAATAGTTTTGGCCGGTTCGCTCGGGAAGGCCGGAGTCAATTCGGGCGATCCGCTATCAACGTCTTTCCAGCGCTGTTCGGCAAGTTGTTCGAGAGTTTGATTTCTCTGCTCATCAGTCATCGAATCTTTCCAGCCCTTGAGCATAAAGCGGCTCATATCGTACATGCTTGCAGTGGCAACCGCCTTGATTCGATGGTCAACCTGGGCCGCAGTAACGGCGAAGGCACCGCTGCCGCACAGACCGATCGCGCCGATCTTGTTTCGGTCAACAAACGGAAGTGTGCCTAAGTAGTCAACGCCTGCACTGAAGTCTTCTACAAAGATGTCGGGCGAGGAAACTCGTCTCGGTTGACCTCCGCTCTCGCCATTGTAGGATTCGTCGAAGGCAATCGTTACAAAGCCTCTCTCTGCAATAGTTTGAGCGTAGATGCCAGCACCCTGCTCCTTGACTCCTCCATAGGGGGTGCCAATGACGATAGCGGGATGTTTCTTGGATTTGTCGAGGCCCTTCGGCAAATACTTGTCGGCAGAAACGGTGATTCCAAAGCGGTTTTTGTAGGAGACCTTTTCGTGGTCTACTTTATCGCTTTTGGCAAACGTCTTGTCCCACCCATTGTTGTCAGCGAGAGCCAGGCCAGGCAGGGTCATGGCCATGCACAAAAATAGGGTCGTAAGTTTTTTTGTAAGATATGTTTTCATCTAAGAACCCCTTTCAGTTCGTTACTTCACAGCTAACTTGAGAATTTCAGCAATCCTCTGCTGGGGATAAAGCTGGTCCATGCCCCAGAGCTTCGCGATGCCGAAAGCATTTTCAGCGATGGGATCAACGGCATCCGCAGCAAGCCCTGCTTGCGCGAAGGTCACCGGGGCACCGATAGCGCTGAACCATTCGGTCAGTTTAGCGATACCGGCATCTGCATCAGATTCACCAAACATCTTCTCTGCGAAACGCTCAAAGCGTTCCGGCATCTGATCTTTGATCGACTTCATCCATGCAGGAAGGACGACGGCGAGACCGGCCCCATGGGGCACGTTGTATAGTCCGCCCATCGCATGCTCAATTATGTGTGTATCAAAAGAGTTGTCTGCAACACCGACAAAGGTGTTTCCATTTAGAGCCATTGTGGAGGCCCACGCAAACTCTGCTCGCGCATCATAATCGGCGGGGTTTTTCATCAACACGCTGGTGGTGCGCATGACGGTTTCCAAGATATTTTCGATCAAGGCGGCGGTGAATTCCGGGAATACCTTGGCGGTAAAATACAGGTCGAGGCAGTGGGCGAAAATGTCGACCGCCGAGTATGCCAGGTAGTCCGGGGTGACAGTGGCCATCAGCTCAGGGTTGATGACTGACACCTTCGGGAAGAGCGAAGGTCCGCCGAGGTTGTACTTTTGCTGAGTTTCTTCGTTGGTCACGACGCCGTAGGGATTCATTTCGCTGCCAGTAGCGGCCAGAGTCATGATGGTGAAAACGGGGATGGCGTCTTCGACGACGGCCTTACCGATGAAGAAATCCCAGACGTCGCCGTCATACTTGGCTCCAGCGGCAATGGCCTTGGCTGAGTCGGCTACCGATCCGCCACCGACGGCAACAATGCCTTGCAGGTTGTTCTCTTTGACGACCTTGACCGCCTCGCGGACCTTGCTGATCACCGGGTTGCTGATGACGCCTCCCAGAGCACTATAGCTGATGCCTTGCTCATCGAGTGATGCGGTAACGCGTCCATAGAGTCCATCCTTTTTGATCCGCTCAGATCCGTAGAGAACCAGAACGCTGCCGACACCAAAGTCTTTGGCGTATTGTCCGATATTAGCTTCTTTCCCTTTGCCGAATTCGATTCTTGTGGGGTTGAAAAAAGTGAAATCTTGCATTTGAGTCTCCTTGTCGTTTTTCTTATTTGTTGATGCCATATTAAACACTTAGGAGATAATATAAAATACATAGACCTATTCAATCTTTGCACAATCCTACAATCGGATCCGTTTTATGTAATTTTTAAACGAATATGGGGTGGCCCAAAGAGGGCCACCCCATCAGGAGTGAGCATATAGTTGTGGTCGGTCAGAGGTCTAGGAATGCTGTCAGTTAAGAGCCCCCACAGCCTCTTGACGCAATTGGGATACATCGCGCAGCGGCGGTGCCCCAAAGAGTCTACCGTACTCGCGACTGAACTGCGATGAACTCTCGTAGCCGACCCGGAAGGCAGCATTCGTCGCATCAAGATTTTCGGCAAGCATTAAACGTCGCGCTTCTTGCAGACGAAGATGCTTCTGATACTGAAGCGGGCTCAAGGAGGTCATTGACCTGAAGTGGCTATGGAAGCTGGACGGGCTCATGTTTGCCATATCCGCCAAATCCTCTACGCGTAACTGCTGCGAGAAGTTCCCCTTAAGCCAATCAATCGCACGAGCAACTTGATGGCTCCTGCTTCCTGCCGATGCAATCTTGCGAAGTCGCGCCCCTTGCTCCCCTGTGAGCAGGCGAAAGAGTATTTCCCTGTGGATCATTGGCGCAAGAATGGGAATGCTCTCGGGTTCATCGAGCAACTTGACGAGTCTCTCGAAGGCGCTAAGCAGGGGCAGTGTGACTTCGCTGGTGGCAATCCCTCTTTCGATTTGCTTGTTACCGGTTGAGGGAAGATTGCTGTCGATCATCAACTGCGACAACTCCTTCATGTCGAATTTCAATACCAGGCCCAAGAATGGCTCTTCGGGGCTAGCTGAAATGACCTGGTACGTCGTTGGAAGATGTACTGAGGCGAGAAGGTAGTTGTTGGCATCGTAGATAAACGACTCGCCTTCCAAGTGGACCCTCTTCGCTCCCTGCGCGACCAGGCAAATGCTCGGCTCATATAGGCCGTAGCTTGGCTCTGTTGGCCCACTGTAGCGATAAAAGGACAAGCCCGGTATTTTGGTGTCCAGCACATCGCAATCATTGGTCCATCGTGCAATATCGCCAAGCAGAGAACCATGACCATGACCCCTGCCTTCAATGGCGCTACTATTGTTAATTGCTTGCTTTTTCATGTGTTTCCTCCGAGATCTAATTACCAGAACTATATCATCAATAATATAATAGCTGAAGAAAAAATATCGATATTGCAGGAATAGGCAATAAGTCGAGAGGAATTGTCTATCTGGCTTTTGTTGTGACGGGTAATATCTACGTAAACAATGACACAGGCTTCGGCGTTTCAAGAAACACCCCTAGAGAGCCATGAAAGGACAGTGAAGATGGAAATAAAACGAAATGGAACACAGCCCTCGATCAAGGGCCCAGCAGAATGGTTTACCGGCACAGTTCGGATCGACCCCCTTTTTCTGGAGGCGGAAGATCCATCACGTGCAACGGGCGCTACCGTGACTTTCGAACCGGGTGGCAGGACTGCATGGCACACCCATCCTGCCGGGCAAACCCTTATCGTTGTCTCAGGTTGTGGACGGGCGCAACGCGACGGCGGACCTGTAGAGGAAATTCGCCCGGGGGACGTTGTCTGGTTCCCACCCGGCGAAAAGCATTGGCACGGCGCTTCTCCCACGACAGCCATGACACACATCGCCATCCAAGAAAAGGTCGATGGCTCATCCGTTGAGTGACTGGAGCATGTCAGCGACGAACAATACAAATAATGGAGATTACAATGAAATACGTATCAAGTTTTTTGGCCACTTGCCTGCTTCTTTCTTCGGTAGCGCTGTCTAGCCCTGCCCTTGCCGCCAACCCTACTCAGGAACTTTTTGCGGCGGGGACACAGAAATCGGTTGCAGGCCCTGAAAACCTGTTCACAGGAGAAGTTCAGGTCGACATGCTGTTCCCTTCTAACGAGACCGCCCATTATTCCGGGGCCTATGTCACCTTTCAACCGGGAGCCAGAACCAACTGGCACCTCCATCCTGCCGGGCAGCACATGGTCGTTACCTCTGGAGTTGGACTAACCGGGACACGGGATGGAAAAGTCGTGACCATTAAGACCGGGGATGCTGTCTGGTGTCCACCTGACATCGATCATTGGCACGGTGCCACTCCCGATTCCCCCATGACCCATCTCGTTTTGACCGGTGTCCTGGATGGCAAGAACGTCATCTTTCTTTTTTTCCGGTGGTCCAGTCTTTCATTGGCCTCTTTGATGTTTGCCAGGATCTCTCCTCGCCGGTCGGCAAAGTTTTTTTGCACCTCCGTCGGAATTTCTGGAAGCCTGATTTCGGCCAGATTCGCGTAGTACATCCGCTTCTTAACGCCGCCAACGCGGTTGAAAGCCACCAATGCAAGGAAGAAATCCGTTCTCAGCATAAGCGCCATAAACTCAGGCAGAAAACCACCTCTTAGCCTCCACACCTGATATTCGGGGCTGGTGATCGCATCCGATGGCACCTCGGGCACGATGCCGAGGGAACCGACATTGGCGCGTGTGGGGTTATGAAAGAACCATCCTTTTTCGATTTTCTTGTAAGGCGCGTTAAACTCCTTACCAAACTGAATGGAACTCAGAAAAACGCCTTCCTTGTTGTTGACCCCATAAATGGGCCATTCCCTTTCCGGCTCACCCCAGGGTCTGATGGTTTCGGTGGCGGGAATCGAAAACCGTTTTAAAGTATCGTTTTTGTGTATATTTCCACATGAAGAACAGATTACTACCAACACTTGTACCAACAATGGGTTTTAAATTTCTAGTGGTACAAAATCTATCCACTCATAAAACTACTGGCTAGCGCTGGCAACGGCCCTCCCTTTTGGTTGTGCAGGTTCAATAAAAACGCTTCAGCTTACTCAGGCGCTTGCGCTCGCGCCGCAGAGCTTCTTTCTGCTTGCGCTTGCGCTTGACGCTGGGTTTCTCATAAAAGCGTTGGGCTTTCATGTCGCGAAACAAGCCTTCCTGCTGAAGTTTGCGCTTCATGACTTTCATGGCTTTGACCAGATTGCCGTCAATGACCTTGATCTCCAAAAGCAACTCTCCTTTCATGTACGATTAAAAGCGCCCGCGTTTACTCGGGCACATTGGGAATCGTCGTCGTCTCCCCCTTGTGATTCCTCAGGGTGTATTCTTTGTCGTTTTTCCCCTGGATGTAATAATCGGGCATCAGGGGAATCTTGCCGATATTGGTGGCGACAACGTGCATCGGCTGAGCCAGACCGGTGGTGTGGCCGCGCAGAGCGTCCCGGATCAGTTGCGAGCCCTTCTCCACAGGAGTGCGGAAGTGGTCGATACCCGGTGCCGCCTCGCAGTAGAAGACGTAGTAGGGACGGATGCGGGTGGCCAGCAGCTTTTCGTGCAGCTCGCGGAAAGTCTCCACGTCGTCGTTGATCCCCTTGAGCAGCACGGCCTGGTTGCCTACGTTGACACCGCAGCTCAGCAAGTTGTACACGGCCCGTGCCGTTTCTTCCGTGAGTTCCCGGGGGTGGTTGCACTGGGTGTTGATCCAGATGGGCACCTTATGAAAGCCGCCAAGTACCTTCATGAGCGAGGGAGTGATGCGCTGCGGCAGCACGATGGGAGTCCGCGTACCGATACGGATCATCTCGACATGGGGAAGCTCGCGCAGCTTGCGGATGAGGTATTCGAGCTGCTCGTCGGAAAGCAGGAAGGGGTCGCCACCAGTAATGAGGACATCACGCACTTCAGGGTGCTCGGCGATCCACTGCAACCCCTCGTCCACGTTGAAGTCGAGGGTCAGGCTGCCGTCCACCACCAGTTCCTTGCGGAAGCAGTGCCGGCAGTAGATGCCGCAGGTCTGGGTGACGGTAAAGGCGACGCGGTTCTTGTACTGGCGGGCAATGCTGTCGGGGCGCACCTCCTCGGTGGCGCGATTTTCCTTCCACATCAGATAATCATCCATACCGAAGCGGTTTTCCTGCTCCTGCCTGGAGGGGATAATCTGGCGGCGGATCGGGCAAGCGGGATCGTCTCGATCCATCAATGAAGCGTAATGCGGCGTCGCTCCCCAGACTGTTTTATTGTTGCGCAGCACCTCTTCTTCTTCCGGGGTGAGATTCACATACTCTTTTACCCGGTCGACGGTGTTGACGAAATTCTTCATCTGGTCCTGCCAGCTACTCACCTCGTCCTCTTTGTGTTTCATGGCCTGGTTTTTCATAGCGTCCTTTCCTGTTGTCGGGATGGCTTTTAAGCAAACAGGGGCCATCCGGCAGCTGAATAACTCGGTACCGGCGCGACTGAAACCATGATTGAGGGGAGAATCCGACCATCGCCCCTTTTAAAAGGAGGCTCCGGAACAGGAGGAACCGACCATCGACACAGGATGATCAGCACAGAGACAGGTCGCGCACAGCACGCGTAAAGAAGATTATTTCTGACGAAGGATGGGGCCACCCGCACCCGGTCTTGAAACGGAACGCTTCAAGCCAGTGCTGCCCCAAAGAGAGAGGGTTCGTTCCGTACAGAACGGGCCTGCACGGTCCACCTCATGAGCGGGTCTAGGGTCGGAACGCCGGGGAACGGCGCCGCCACAGAATCAAAAGGGTAACATAATGAGGCGCGAGGGTCAAATCTGTCCCTTAGCGAGACATCAATAACGCACCCGCAGCTCATCGAGGGTACGATGGATGTCCTCCAGGCCGAAACCCATCTTTTCACAACACATTTCCGAATAGGTCTCGTATTGCTCCACCCTTTCCACCAGCTTGGCCACCAACTCCTCACGGCCGGCAAAATCTTCCGGATGCCGGGCCACCTTCATGAGCAGAGGAACGATGAAGTCCGGCAGCTCACCTTCTTCATGCTGCCTGCGCACCGCCCTAGTCAATTGCTGAAAAATATCCATGGGCTTTCTCCTCTCTGGGGTGTTCTTTTTTATCTTAAACAAGACCACAATTTGAGGCAAATGATCGTTAAGCGGACTTGACTTTAAATTAGAGGCCGCTAAAGTTTTCGCACAGGCACGTTACTTTCAACCCTAAAGGAGGAGAACATGAAAAAAATGAACAATGTGAAGCTGTTGCTCGGCATGCTCCTGTCCATCGGCCTGCTGATGCTGGCCGCCTGCGGCGGTTCCAGTTCGAGCGGCAGCGCGGCGACTGGCACCCTGTCGTTGCAGATGGTCGATGCCACCACCCCGGACTTCAAGGCCATCTACGTCACCATTGACCGGGTCGACGTCCATTTGGAGGGTGGCGACTGGACGACCGTGGCCACCCCGCAGAAAACCTACAACCTGCTCGAACTGGTAAACGGCGTGCAGGAAACGCTGGGAGAAGAGGAACTGGCCCCCGGCAACTACACCCAGATGCGCCTGATCCTGTCGAAAAACCCCGATGACGGGCTTAACCTGTTGGACAAGGAACACGAATACGGCAACTACGTCATTACTCTGGACGATGTAAGCCACGAACTGAAAACCCCTAGCGGTCTACAGAGCGGCATCAAACTGGTCAACGGATTTACCATCGCCTCCAATGAGACCACCGAGCTGATCCTCGACTTCGATGCGGCCCGTTCCGTAGTCGTGGCCGGCAATCTCAGCAAGGATAATTACAAGTACCTGCTCAAGCCGACCATCAAGGTCGTCGCCAGTGCCGCTACGGTGCAGGGCCGGGTGGTTGAAATAGAGACTGAAAAGCCTTTGCCCAGCACCCGAGTCAGCGCCCATGCTACCGATTCGGCCGAGACACTGGCGGCGACACTGAGCAATGAAGATGGGTATTATGCCCTCTTTCTGAATCCTGGCGATTACCAAGTGGTCTCTTTCCGCGCCCCGATGGGCGGTCAAGGCTATGCCCCGGCCTGCGAACCCATCAGCCTTACCTCCGATGACATCCCAAGGGTCAACTTCCAACTGGTACCTGCGGACCACGGCACCCTGTCCGGCGAGGTGACGGGCGCGACCCTAGAGGATGGAGAGTATGTGGTACTTAGTATCCAGCAGACAGCACCGGCCCCCTGCAGCGGCATGGTGGAACTGGCGACCGTCCAGATTGAAGAGGGTCTCTACTCCATCGACCTGCCGGTCGGTACCTACGAACTGGTCGCCTCCATGCTTAATGAGGAATCCCAACTGGTTGGCGACCCTCAGGTTATTGAGGATGTCACCATCACCACCGAGGCGGCGACTGAACAGAATATAACCTTCTAATGAAGCTGTCCGGGCCGGCGCGGGCTCCCTCCGTGCCGGCCCATCTCCTACCTGTTGCTTGCCCCGTCTACCGTCTGCCCACCCGATTCCTGTTGCGAAAAAATCCGGGACTGCATTAAAATGATCCTTGGTGCATCAACCCTGGAGGAGCCTTTGCCCATCAATCGGCCACTACATCGCGCGTTGGTTTGTCTCAGCCTGCTACTCTACCTGCTGGTAGGATTTGGCAGCGCTGTTGGCGCCGTGCTGTGCCTTGCCGACGGAGAAGAGTGCCTGAAGGATGGGGCAAAGAGCATCTCCTGTTGCGCCACCCCGTGCCAGGAGACGCCCCTCTGTACCCTGACGCAGGAGTCCTGTGATTCCTGCACGGAGCTCCTTCGCACCGAAAGGGCGGTGAAGTCACGAACTCGCCCGCTGCGCAATCTGCCTTCCCAGCCCCTGGCTCCGCTGCCACCCCATCTGTCGCCCCTCTCCATGCATCCGGGCTGCCAGAATCCGCTCCTTCTTCCTGCGGCCAAGGCGCCAGTCTCGACTATCCTCGCTCAACTCCGCACCATCGTCCTGCTACGTTAGGATTCCCCCGTTTCAATCCGCGGCCTGTTCTCGCCTGGCGTGCTGCCCTTCACTGAAGGTGCGGAGCCGCAAGCCTGTGCCGATATCGACCTGATTTGAAGGGGAATAACCTTGACCACTCCCAAACACAATCTGCTCCACTCGGTGTGGAATTTTTTCTGTTCGCTGAAGCTGACTATTTTCACCCTGATCCTGTTGGCGCTCACCTCCATCATCGGCACGGTGATCCAGCAGAATCGCTCCCCCGAAGAGTATATCCGCCAATACGGCGAGGGACTCTACACCCTCTTCGAGCGTCTGCAATTCTTTGACATGTACCGTGCCTGGTGGTTTCTTGCCCTGCTGATTCTCTTCTGCCTGAACCTCATTGCCTGCTCCATCAAGAGGCTGCCGGGCGTCTGGAAGACCGTCCGGGAACCCTCCCTGACAATGGCACCCGATACCCTGCTGACCCTGGCCAACCACACCCGGTTCGACAGCAGGCAAAATGCCGAAGAAACCGCCCAAGCTCTATCCGAAAGCCTGAGCAGCCGGTTTGCGCGCCCAGTGTTGACCCGGACCGAAGACGGCCTGCACCTCTTTGCCCAGAAAGCCGCCTGGGCCCGGTTCGGCGTCTATGTGACCCATCTCTCCATCCTCATCATCTTCATCGGTGCCATCATCGGCAACATCTGGGGATACAAGGCGTTCGTCAACATCGTCGAGGGCGATCAGGTGAACCAGGTCTGGCCCCGTGGCGGCGGCGAACCCATCGACCTGGGCTTCACCGTGCGCTGCGACTCCTTCAGCGTCACCTACTACGATGGCAGCTTGCGTCCCAAAGAGTACGCCAGCGTTCTGGATGTCATCGAGGATGGTCAGGAGGTCATTTCCGATCGAAAGATCATCGTCAACACGCCGCTGAACTACAAGGGAATCACTTTCTACCAGTCGAGCTACGGCCCTGCCGGCCCGGCCACCACCCGCATGAGGGTGACGCCCAAAGGGGGCTCACCCCTCGTTGCCATCAACCGAGAGGGGGAGCACACGCCACTGCCGAATGGCTATTCCTTTGCGGTCACCGGCTATGCTCAATCGTACCAGGGGATGGGGCCGGCCGTGCAGATGCATGTCAACACACCCGACGGACGACACGGCAATCCCTTCATCGTGCTGCAGAATTTTCCTGACTTCGACAGCCGCCGCGGCGGGGAATTCGCCTTTGCCCTGCTGGACTACAAGCAGCCCCAGTATACCGGCCTGCAGGTCAACAAGGACCCCGGCGTCTGGGTGGTATGGATCGGCTGTCTGCTGTTGATCCTGGGCACCATGGCGGCCTTTATGATCTCCCATCGCCGCATCTGGATCACCATAGAACCCAAGGGCGAGGGCAGTGTCGTTCACATGGGCGCTTCCGCCCACCGCAACCAGGCCGCCTTCGCGCTCTATTTTGACGAGCTGAAAAAAGACCTGACCAAGAACCTGGTGGCCTGATCCCGTTTACCACTAAAGGAGATCCTTTTATGAACAGCGCTCAATTCTTTAACCTGACCACCATCGGCTATTTTGCCTCGATGGTACTTTTTCTCGTCTACCTCATCGCCCGTTCCCCCAAAATCGCCCTGGCCGCAACGGCCGTGGCCTGGGCCGGCTTTGCCGCCAATACCGCCGGCATTGCCCTGCGTTACTTTGAAGCGGTGGAGATGGGCTACAACCAGGCTCCCCTCTCCAACCTGTATGAATCGGTGGTCTTCTTCGCCTGGTCGATTCTGCTGGTCTACCTGCTGATGGATCTGAAGTATAAACAGCGGGCCGTCGGGGCCTTTGTCATCCCCTTCGCCTTCATCGGCATGACCTGGGCCCAGCTCGGTCTCGACGATGCCATCGCTCCGCTGGTGCCCGCTCTGCAGAGCAACTGGCTGACCTATCACGTCATCACCTGCTTTCTCGGCTACGCCGGCTTCGCCATCGCCTGCGGCGCTTCCATCATGTATCTGATCCTCGATACCCAAAAGAGCAAGGACAACAAAAACGGCATCCTCGCTCTCTTTCCCGACATTCGGGTGCTGGATGACATCAACTACAAGGCGATCATGTTCGGCTTCCCCATGCTGACCCTGGGCATCATCACTGGGGCGGCCTGGGCCAACTATGCCTGGGGCACCTACTGGAGTTGGGACCCGAAGGAGACCTGGAGCCTGATCGTCTGGTTTGTCTACGCCGCGTTTCTGCACGCCCGCTTTACTCGGGGCTGGGTAGGAAAAAGGGCGGCCTGGCTGTCCATCATCGGCTTTGCCGCCACCATTTTCTGCTATCTGGGGGTCAACCTGGTGCTGTCCGGCCTGCATTCCTACGGCGGCGCCTGAGGCAGGCTGGGTTGATTCCTGTTGACAAACCTGGGGGCCTTTAGATAACATTCGTTGTGTTAAAGGGGAGTAGCAATCGGTCGGAGACATGACCGACCCGCGTTTCGTCATTACGGAGGCCACACCTCCCGGACGCGGGGTTACGACGCTTCGTCGCAATCTGCAAGACCTTTATCCACAGCATTTCACCATGCCGCGGGTAAAGGTCTTTTTTATTACCCGCCGCACAAACAGCGCGTACGGAGGACAAACCATGAACCGCATTAAAACGACGCTTCTGCTCACCAGCCTAACCCTGCTCCTTGTTTTTATGGGCAGCGCTATTGGCGGCCAGTCGGGTATGATCATCGCCTTTCTCATTGCCGGGGGCATGAACTTCTTCTCCTACTGGTACTCGGACAAGATCGTTCTCAAGATGTACAAGGCCAAAGAAGTCACCGAGGCCGACCACCCCGGCTTTTACACCATGGTACGTCGTCTCAGCCAGCAGGCCGGCCTGCCCATGCCCAAGGTCTACATCATCCCCTCCGAGGCTCCCAACGCCTTTGCCACCGGACGTAATCCCCAAAATGCCGCGGTCGCTGCCACCGAAGGGATTATGCGCCTGCTCACGGAAGATGAACTCGAAGGGGTCATGGCCCACGAACTGGCCCATGTGCAGAACCGCGATACGCTCATTTCCACCCTGGCCGCCACTTTCGCCGGCGCCATCGCCATGCTCGGCAACATGCTGCAGTGGGCCGCCATTTTTGGTGCCGGCCGCAGCGATGACGAGGAAGGCGGTGGCCTGCTTGGCAGCCTGGCCATGGCCATTATCGCGCCGATGGCGGCCATGCTGATCCAGATGGCGGTCTCCCGCTCGCGGGAGTATCTGGCCGACGCCTCCGGCGCCCGCATCTGCGGCAAGCCCAGGGCCTTGGCCAGCGCCCTGCGCAAACTGCAAATGGGCGCCCAGGCAGTGCCCATGCAGGAAGCCACGCCGGCGACGTCCCACATGTTTATCGTCAACCCTCTTGCCGGTCGCTCTCTCGCCAGCCTCTTTTCCACCCATCCGCCCATGGATGACCGCATCGCTAAACTGGAAAATATGGCCAGTGGCCGCGGCTGATAGCCAAGGTCGGTTCAACGCAGCAGCATGACCGCAAAGGCCAGCACCAATAACAGGAAGAGCCCCCCGGATACACGCCAGCGTAACAGTCCCTTTTCACTGGCGGCCAACAGGGAGTGCAGGCCGAACAACTCGATTGGTCCCTGCCAGACAAAGGTCAGGTAGGCCCTGACCAGGCGCGTCACCGCCGGGTCGCCATAGTTCGCCCACCCCTGACGGGCGCCTCTTCCCAGAGCATAGAGCAGGAGCAGCATATCACCCGCCGGTAATGGCGGTAGTAAGCTGCTCCTGCTTTTTTTAGCCAGGCGCCAGAACAGAAAGCCCACAACCGCTCCCACCAGCACGCTAAGTGCTGCCTCATTGCTCCATCCTGGCGATTTTGCCCCCCAGGGCGCCAGCCAGCCGGGAACGACCTTCCACACCAGGTAGAGCCCGCCCAGTTGTGCCAAACCCCAGGCCAGCCACTGCCGGGGTGTCGGCGGGCACCTGTCCCGACTTCTCTGCGTCCAGGGCAACAGCAGCAGGTACGCCATGAGAAGCGCTGTGGCCGCGGCCGACCCGGCCAATGTCCAGGTAAAGACTTCCCCCCAGGGCGAGGGGATAAAAACCGCCAGGCCCCCCAGAAGCTTTTTGGCCACCAGGCCGCTGGTGAGGGGGGCCCCGGCCAAAGACAACGCTGGCCACAGCAATCCCGCCAGAAAAACCCTTCTGGCCCACACACCTCCGGCGCCGGCCATACCGACCCCGAGAAAAAGCGCTGTCTTGGCCAGGCCATGGTGCAGGGCGTAAAGGCAGAGAGCCGCCAGCACAGACGGCCAGGCCGCCGGGAAGAACAGTCCCAGACCCAGGGCCCCCGTCATCAAACCCATCTGGCTGATGCTCGAATAGGCCAGCACGGTTTTGGCCTGGGACTGAGCCAGGCCCAGGGCCACCCCGCCAAAAGCCGCGATAAGTCCGGCAACCAGACAGACCATGCCCCAGGCGGGAAAAGCCGCCTCCCCCAGCGGGAGAAAACGCAGCCAGGCCAGCAGGCCCGCCTTGATCATGGCCCCCGACAGGACGGCGCTGGCCGGTGTGGGCGCGGCTGGGTGGGCCAGGGGCAGCCACAGGTGCAGGGGGAAGCAACCGGCCTTGATGCCGAATCCGGTCAACACCAGGCCGATGATCAGGTGACGATGGGGCGAAACGGCGATTCGCGGCGCGATGTCAGCCAGGCGCGTGGTGCCTTCCGAGGCGATCAGCATCAGGCCGGCTATGAGCAACACCTCCCCCAGCACCGCCATGACCAGATAGACTTTGCCGGCTTGTCGGGCCTCGGCGTCTCTTTCATGCACAACCAGGCCGTAGGCGGCGAAAGTCATGAGGGCAAAGAACAGGTAAAAACTCGCCATGTCCCCGGCCATGATCAGGCCCAGGTTGCCGGTCATGGCCAGCAGAAAAAAGAAGAAGAAGAACTGGAGACGTGCCGGGTTGACCAGGTAGCCGCGGGCATACAGGGCTGAGGAACCCCAGACCAGGGCGGTGAAGAGCAGAAAGATGCGACCGGTGAGATCCAGGCTGAAGATGCTGCCGAGAAGCAACCAGGGGTAGTCCCCGGCCGCAGGGGGCCATATAGCAAGAATGATGGCCGGAAGGGCCGACCAGGGCGCTGCCGCCACAGCCCACTGCCGCCCCCGGCGGCACAGGCAACCACCCGCCAGCAGCAGGGGAAAGGCCAGGACGGCCAGCCAGACGGCTTGGGAAAAGAGCGCTTCCATCAGGGGATCCATAACCGGTATGCCTCCCGTGCAATCATGGTCACCCAGCCCAGCGGGCTGAAGGAGAGTCCGGCCAGCAGTCCGGCCGAGACGGAGAGACCCGTCGTGATCAGGGTCGGCAACAGCAGCAACCAGTCTGTCTCCAGACGCGAGCCTGGTTCTCGCTCAGGCCAGGCTGCGGTCGGCTCCTTGAACCAGGCGGCATAGACAATAGGCAGAAAATAGGCGGCATTGAGCAGACTGCTCAGCACCATCACGCCCACGACCCAGTATTGCCCGGCGGCGATTCCGCCCAAACCCAGGTACCACTTGCTGACAAACCCGGCCAGGGGAGGAACGCCGATCATGCCGAAGGCGGCCAGGGTAAAGGCAGCCATGGTCCAGGGCATGCGGCGACCGACTCCGGCCATTTCGCTCACCCGGCGAACCTCCAGGGTTTCGGCGAGATTGCCGGCGCAGAAGAAGAGCGTGATTTTCATGATGCCCTGATGCACCAGATGCACGACTCCACCGATGGTGGCCAACGGCCCGACGGTGGTCACGCCGAGGATGATATAGGAGACCTGACTGACCGTGGAATAGGCCAGCCGCCGCTTGAGGTCATCCTGAAAAAGGGCTCGCACGGAACCATAAAGGATGGTGAAAGCCGCCACGGCGGACAGGGGTCCCAGCAGGTGGAGCGACGCCGAAAGCTCCACTCCATAGACATCGTAGACAATGCGGATAATGCCGAAAGCGCCGGCCTTGACCACGGCTACCGCGTGCAGCAGAGCCGAAACAGGTGCCGGGGCCACCATGGCAATGGGCAGCCAGCCATGCAAAGGAACCAGGGCTGCCTTGACCCCCACCCCCCCCACCATGAGACAGAAGATGACGATCAGCTGCACGCGATGGGCAGAGGCAACGGCTGAGAGCACCCCGCCAGCCATGAACTCGACGGGACCAACCAAGGCCTGCAGCCATACGGCGCCGGTCAAAAGGGCGGCGCCGCCAAGCAGGGTATAAACGAGGTAGGTGTCACCGGCATAGAGGGATTCGGAGGTGCCGCGATGCACCACGAGCGGATAGGTCGAGAGCGTCAGCAGTTCATAGAAGATGAAGAAGGTGAGCAGGTTCCCGGCAAGAGCGATCCCCGTTGTCGCTGTCACGCAGATACTGAAAAAACCGAAGAACCGGCTGCGATGAGGTGAACCTTCGAGGTAGCCGACAGCATAGATGGTGGTGAGGAACCACAGTCCGGCAGAGAGGGCGACAAAGAGCATGGCCAGAGGGTCGGCACGCAGGACAAAATCGACCCCTGGCAGCAACGGCAGCGAAAAAGCAAATTCCGCCCCACGGAACACCCCCCAGAGCATGGTCCCCACGAAGAGCAGCTTGATACTGGCTCCCAGCAGGTTCAGGGTGGTGCGCAGCCGATGCCGGCGTTCCTGCAGGCCGAAAATCACCAGCCCGGTAACCAGGGAACTCAGCAAGGTCGCGATGGGCAGAATACTGCTCCAGTTCATGGTCCCCCCGGATAGCCGACGGCCAGAAGATTGAGGGGCCAGGAACCGCACAGTCCCAGTGCCAAAGAGAGCAGCGCCGTGGCCATGGCCGTCCACTGCATCCGGCGGGGAACAGAGCGAGACAGCCCGCCGTCAGCATCCCACACCAGGGCCTGGCGCAGTACGCGAAAGACATAGCCTGCCGCCAGCACACCGCCGAGGAGCATGCCCGGCACCCACCACCACTGCAGACTTTCCACCGCCGCTTTCA
Source organism: Desulfuromonas sp. AOP6 (assembly GCF_009731355.2). GTDB lineage: Bacteria > Desulfobacterota > Desulfuromonadia > Desulfuromonadales > SZUA-540 > SZUA-540. The sequence goes on along the minus strand of NZ_AP022810.1, from coordinate 245,839 downwards.
GAAAGAGCCACTTGGAAGAAAAGCCACCGCTGGGGGGTAGCCCCATCAGTGTCATCCCCCCCAGGGCAAAGGCAAAGAGAGGGACGGGTAACTGGCGGCCGACGCCGGTCAGGTCGGCGATCTGGTCGGAGCCAGCGGCGTGGGCCAGACAGCCCGCCGACATGAACATGGCCGACTTGGCCAAACCGTGGGACAGGATCAGAAAGATCAGTCCACCCCAGGCTCCCGGCACCTCCAGCGACAACCCTGTCCCGGCGGGTGTCCAGGTCGCCATGAGCGGAAAGACAAGGAAGAGGTAACCGATCTGGGCGATGCTTGAATAAGCCAGCAGCCTCTTCACTCGCCCCTGCCGCCAGGCCAGCAGGGAACCCCAGAGCATGGCCAGCATCCCGAGGACGCCGAGAAACTGCGCGGCGGCGAATTCCTGCCCGAAAGAGAAGAGTTCAAACCAGAGGCGCAGCACGAGGTAGAAGGAGGCCTTGGTGGCCAGGGCCGCCAGCAGCGCACTGACGGGACTTGGCGCTTCGGCATAGGCGGCGGGAAGCCAGAAGTGAAGGGGGAAAAGGGCTGTTTTCAGCAAAAGGCCCAGAACCATGAGGGCAGCCGCCACCGACAGGCTACCCATGTTGTCGGTCGACTCTGGCAGGGCGTGAAGAGCCAGAGAGCCGCTGACCGCATATAAAAGAGCTGTCCCCAGCAGATAGGCCAAAGAGCCGATCAAGGCGACAAAAAGATAACGAAGGCCCGCCGCCAGGGCGGAAGCCGTTCCTCTTAGAGTGATCAGAGGAACGGTGGACAGGGTAAGAAGTTCGAGGGTGACATACAGGTTGAAGACATCGCGCGAAAGAAAGAGGGCATTCAGGGAGCCCCAGAAAAAGAGGACGAGGGGCCAGAACAGGGAGTTTTCGCAGCCTTCCGCGTCAACAGGACTGGCCTTGATCAGACCCAGGGAAAATATGCCGACCAAGAGCACCACAAGGGCTGTCAGCAGCAGCATAAGCAGGCTCAGGCCGTCGGCATACAGCTCGATACCCAGGGGTGCACCCCAGCCACCCACCGCATAGACATGTGGTCCATATTGCCACAGCTCCTGGGCCAGGGCTGACAGGCCGGCACCGACCATCAGGACGCTGGCGCCGAAGAACCAGCGGCCACATCGCTTGCCGCCCACAAAGGCCAGCAGCCCGCAGATAAAGGGTGCCAGAATGATGCCGACTTCCCAGGGCAGAGTTGTCATGACGGGCCATCCTTCCAGCACAGCGCTCTCATTCCCCCTCCGGCAGCCGGGTCTTTCCTGTCTGCTGATAGTAGCGCCGGACCAGAGCCAGGGCAAAGGCTGTCGCGCTCACCGCCACCACGATCCCCGTCAGGACCATGGCAAGAGGAACAGGGTCGGGGGTCTGCTGCGGGTGGCGGGAGGCTATCCCCACCAGCAGGAGGAAGACGCCGCTGCTCATGATATTCAGGGCCAGGATCTTGCGCAGCAGGTGGCGGTCAAAAATGAGGCCCCGCAGGCCTAGACAGAAGAGCAGCACAGCGCCCAACGCATATAAATCGGCCTGGGTCATGCGTCCTCCTCTTTTTCCGGTGGAGTCATTGGCGATCCGGCCGGCGGATTTGAGGCAAAAAGGGAAACCAGCGTCACCGCGATGGACAAGGTCAGAAAAGATTCCAGGGCGACGATCATGGGTCCCGCCCCATTTTGTGGATATTCCAGCAGCTTTCCCCCCATCGCCAGGGTCACCAGGGCCAGCGCCATGAAAAAGGCCAATCCCGAAGCCAGCGCTCCCCGCACCTGCCAGGGGGCCCCCAGACGCACCTTCAACTTGCCGCCCAGAAGCAGCAGGACGCCGGCGGCAGCCAGCACGGCACCAGCCTGAAAAGCTCCACCCGGGGCATGTTCACCGGCCCAAAGAAGATACCCTGAAGTCAGCACCATCAGGGGAATGACCAATCGCGTCATGGCAGCCAGCACGGGGCCGGGCGGGGCGATCATGAGCAGAGGTCCTGGCGGCAGTCCCTGCCTCAACGCCATGCAGGCCATCGCTGCCAACAACAGGACGCCGATCTCCAGCAAGGTATCGTAGCCTCGAAAATTGAGGAGAACCGCGGTCACAGCAGAGTGAACGCCGGAGTCCATCAGGCTGGATTTTACCATTGGCTGCAGACTGGGAGGCGTGGCCGGCAAGGACAGCACGGCCCAGACCAGGACGACGGCGAAGACCGCCAGAACCAGAAAAGCGAGGCCGTCGAGAATCCACATTGCCGCCGACCTCATTCTTCCTCCGCTGAAGAGGATGGGGGCTCCTTGGCGGCGGCCGAATCTTCCTCCACACCGAGGTGCCCGACAGCATCCAGCAGCAGGACTCCGGTCAGGCCGGTACCGATGGCCGCTTCAGCCAGGGCAATATCGGGAGCCCGCAGCCGCACCCACGCCAATGACATGAGCAGCCCGAAGGCAATGAACAGCACCACTGCCTTAAAGAGATCGCGGGCCGACAGAATCTTCCAGGCCAGGGCCAGCAGCGTACAGATCAGCAGCAGATCAAACGTGAAGGCCAGAGACGTCATGAACGCTCCTTCGTGCAAAATCGCCCCTGGCGAGGCCGAAGGCCACCGCGAAAGGCGCTGTTCGCCACCAGATAGCAGGCCGCCGAGCTGGCCACCAGGGCCAGCAGCCAGATGAGCAGCATTTTCAGCGCCACCGGCACCGATCCCACTTGCAGAATGAGGCCCGACACCGTGAGACCAAGGCCGAGGTTATCGGCCTTGGTCAGGGCATGAAGGCGAGTATAGACATCCGGAAGCCGCAGCATCCCCAACGTCCCCGCTAAAAAGAAAACCCCGCCGGCTGAGGTCAGCAGAACAGACAAAAGGTCAATCATTGCTCTCCTCCTCTGCCCCCTCCTGGATGATCCAGAATCTTTTGGCAAAAGCCACTGTCGCCAAAGCCCCGAGCAGAATGAAGACCAAGGCCACATCCCGCAAAGCCGGAAGGTCCATGGCCTCGGCCAACAGCAGCAGGATCGCCACTCCCGTCGTGCCGAAGAGCTGGGCGGCAAGCATGCGATCCGCCGGCGTGGGCCCTTTAAGCACTCGCACCAAACCGACCACGATGGTCAGAAGGAGAAAAATGGCCATGGCGAGAAAAAAATCATGCATCCGCATCCTCCTGCCTGCTCCCGGCCAGCGACAGGCCGAAAAGTCGCGCCACCCGCCTCTCTACCTGGCGCAGAGACCCTTCAAGAGGACGGCTGTCATCGAGGGCATGCACCAGCAAACGACCTTCCGCCTGGAGATAAACACTGCAGGTGCCTGGTAGCAGGCTGATGGTGTTGGCCAGAAAAATCCGGGCTGGGCCGGGCGGAAGATGCAGAGAAAATTCACAGATGGCGGGAGAAATCGGCAGACGGGGATCGTAGACGCGACGGGCAACGTCAAGGCCGCCACGCAGGGACGCATAAAAAAAGAAGGGTAGAAATGAAAGGAGACCGGTGAGTGTCCAGGTTTCCTGCCGGTCACCAGCCAGCAGGTGACTGGCCCATAACGCCAGCAGGATTACGGGCAGGCCGAAACCCAGGGCGGCGGCATCCCCTTCCGTCAGAACCCACCACAACAAGGTCAAAAGCAGAAAACGAAGCGTCAGCTCCCGCACACTCACAGCCACCCTGTTCTCCTTGTCTCACAACAGCAGGGAAGGGGCTTATCCCCTTCAGCCGTTTAAGTATAGAAGAGGGTCGACGAGCGTCAAGGCAAGGTAGCCACAGTACAGGCCGGCTCAGCTGTTGCGGCGCATGCGCTCCAGGTCTTCCGGGGTCAGGCAGAGGGTCTCATTGGCAGCGGAAGGCCTGGACCCGCCCGGCTGATCTTTGGCCTCTTCCATAAAGACAAGAGTGTGCTTCCCGATGGTGATCTTGTCCTGGTGATTCAGCCCTCGCTTCCAGTTGAGCTGGGCGCCATTGAGAAAGGTGCCGTTGGTACTCTTCAGGTCTTCAAGATAGTAGGGGATGCCCTGCCGGTAGATCTCGGCATGGTGGCGGGATACGGCCAGGTTGTCGATCTGGATGTCGTTATCGGCGTCACGGCCGATGCGGATCCCTTCGCTGCCGATAGCTACCTCCTTGACGACCTGTCCCTTGAACATCACTACGATTTTTGCCATATGTCTTCTCCTGAAAAGTCGATCAGTGCCGCAGATTATGCAGGCGGCGGGAAATTTCGCCATGGTCGCAGAGTCGCTCGTCCGGATTCTTGCGCAGCATCGCCATAACCAGGTCGGCGACGCCCTCCCGGATTCCTGCCGCCCGTTCCCGCAGGGGCACGGGCTCGTCGTTCAGCTGCTGCAGCAGCACCGCCGTCGGTTCGCCGGTAAAGGGCGGCGCCCCCGCCAGCAGTTCGTAAAAAATCACGCCGAGAGAATAGATATCCGCTCGAAAATCCGTAGGTTTGCCCGCCGCCTGCTCGGGGCTCATGTAGAAAGGCGTGCCCATGAGACTGCCATCGAGAGTCAGACCGCTTTCCTGCCTCAGGCGAGCCAGGCCGAAGTCGGTCACTTTCAGACGCTGTTGTTCATCGAGAAGGATGTTAGCCGGCTTCAGATCACGATGCACAATCCCCTTCTCATGCACATGGCACAGGGTATCGCAGAGCTGAGAGACCATGCTCAATACCACGGCCTCGGCAAAAGGAGCCCGGCCAGCCATATGGTCTTCCAGGGTGCCGCCGCGAACCAGTTCCATCACCAGAATCATGCGCGAGCCGTCATCGACGAGATCGTAAATCTGCACGATACCCGGATGGATCAGCTGGGCCAGCGTGAGCGCTTCGCGCCGGAAACGCTCTCTTCGCTCAGGATCGCGCACAAAGACGGAGGGAAGTTCCTTCAGGGCGACCTGCCGTTCCAGCGTCTGGTCGAAAGCTGAATAGACCACTCCCATGGTACCGGAACCGATCTCTGCCTCGATCTGGTAGCGCTTACCCAGCAACGATCGGCTGGAGTCGGTTAGCTGTTTCGCCGGCTGTAAAAAGATTTCCTGTTCAGCGGCGCGACGGATAATCGGCGCATAGAGCACCAACCCGGTGGCCACTCCCAGGCTGGCAAGACTCCAGATCAGAAAGGTGGACTGGGCCTGGCGGCGGATTAGGCGCTCATCTTCTTTTGAGGTCTTCAGCAGACCAAAGAGCTGTTTTTTTTCGACGGGGGGATAGATTTTTTCGAGCAGAAAATGGGTGGCCGGCAGCAGCACAGCCGGCACCAGGACCAGCGATACAAGCAGCAGAACGGGAACCAGCCACTTCCTCTGCAAACCCAGGAAGAGTATACGTGGGGAGCGCAGGAGAAACAGACTGTCGGCCGCGCCCGCTTTCAGCCGCTGGATCCTGCCGGCATGGATAGAAATCACTGTCTCGTTCGACATACTTACCTTTCGGGCCGATACCCCGGGAATCAAAATCGCGCCATTTTCCCAGAAATCCTCCTTCTTGGCAAGCAGGCAACGCAGCGGCCCTACCACCGAGCGCTTACATCCCGGACGACAGACGTTGCCGGCGCCGCCACTTTTCAACTTCCACGGCCCCCAGCACCAGCAACGGCAAACTGCAACAGAGAGCCAGTTCCGTCAGGGTCAGGGGAGCGGTTTTGAAAATTCCGTTCATTACGGGTAGATAAATGACCCCCAGCTGCAGCAGTACGGTCAGCGCCACGGCTCCAAGCAGGGGCAGGTTACTGAACAGACCGAGCTGCCACAGGGATTCCGTCTCCGAGCGGATGGCGAGTACGTGGGCGAGCTGACAAAAGGTGAGCACCGTAAAGACGATAGTCTGCCAGCTTTCATGACCGTTTCCGTAGGCCCAGCCCATGGCGGCCAGAGACAGGCCGCCGATGAGCAGGCCCACCCAGACCATGTGCTGCCACATGCCGTGCGCGAAAATGCTTTCGTCAGGGGGGCGGGGCGGCCGCTGCATGACCCCCGGCTCGGCTTTTTCAGCGGTCAGGGCCAGCCCCGGCAGACCGTCGGTCACCAGGTTGATCCACAAAATATGAATGGGCAGCAGCGGAATGGGCAAGCCCATAAAAGGCGCCAGAAAGAGCACCCAGATCTCCCCCGAATTGCTGGTCATGGTGTAGCGGATGAACTTGCGGATGTTGTCGAAGATGCGGCGCCCCTCCCGTACGGCGGCGGTGATGGTGGCGAAGTTGTCGTCCAGCAGCACCATATCGGAAGCTTCCCGGGCCACATCCGTGCCGTTGTCGCCCATGGCCACCCCGATGTCGGCCTTTTTGAGGGCGGGCGCGTCGTTGACGCCGTCCCCGGTCATGGCGCAGAATTCTCCCAGATCCTGCAGGGCCTCGACGATGCGGATCTTCTGCTCCGGGCTGGTGCGGGCATAGACCCGAAGCTGGCGTGCCCGCTGTTTCAATTCTTCCGGCTCCAGCTCAGCCAGCTCCTGGCCCGTGATCAGCTGCTCCTTCGACTCGGCCATGCCGAGGCGTTTGGCAATGGCGAGCGCCGTCGCCGGATGGTCGCCGGTGATCATAACGGGGATGATACCGGCGCTGAGACAATCCTGCACCGCCGGCGCTGCCTCCTCCCGCGGCGGGTCGATCAGGGCCACCAGACCGAGAAAAGTCAGGTCGCGCTCGGCCGCTTCCATCTCCAGCCCCTGCGGCAGCTCCGGCAGTTGCCGCGTGGCCAGCGCCAGCACCCGGTAGCCCTCGCCGGCCAGGGCCTCCGCCTGGGCCAGCAGCGCTTCCGCTTCGCTGTCCGGACACAGGGGGAGCACCTGCTCCGGGGCCCCCTTGCAGAAAAGGACAATCCCGTCTCCATCCTGATGCAGGGTCGACATCCGTTTGCGTTCGGAATCAAAGGGGAATTCGGCTACGCGCGGCAGGCGGTCCTCCAGTTCCTGGCGGCGATACCCGTGGGCCAGCGCCGCCTCGTAGAGGGCCACTTCCGTCGGATCGCCCTTGAGATCGCCCTCTTTGCCTTCGACGTCATTGTTCAGGGCCAGCGCCTCCCCGAACAACCGGCTCTGCTCCGGAATGCCCTCATGCACCTGGCCCCCGACGTAAAACCTCTCGGCGGACATGCGGTTCTGAGTCAGGGTGCCTGTCTTGTCCGTGCAGATATACGTGACCGAGCCAAGGGTCTCCACCGCCGGCAGGTTGCGCAGGAGGGCGTGACGTTTGCTCATGCGCGCGGCACCCATGGCGAGAGCGACGCTGATGACCGCCGGCAGGGCTTCGGGAATGGCCGCCACGGCAAGGCTGATGGCCGTGAGCAGCATGAGCATGACTGGCTCGCCCCGCAGAATGCCGACGACAAAGATCACGGCACAGATAGCCAGAACCCCCAGAGCCAGCTTCCTGCTGAAAGTGGCCAGACGTTTCTGCAGAGGCGTCTTGCTCTCGACCGTCTTCTGCAGCAGCTGAGCGATCTGGCCCAGCTCGGTGGCCATACCGGTGGCCACCACCACGCCGACCGCTCTGCCCCGATTGACCTGGCTCCCCTTGAAAGCCATGTTGACACGGTCGGCCACGACCAGCTCCGGCTCGGCAAGAGTCTCCACCTGCTTGGACACCCCCGTCGATTCTCCCGTCAGCATGGACTCGTTTGCCTCCATTTCGGCGCTTTCCACCAGGCGCAGGTCGGCTGGCACCACATCTCCGGCCTGCAGCAGCACCACATCGCCGGGCACCAGCTTTGAAGCCGATAGCTCAACCACCTGGCCACCGCGCCGCACCCGGGCTGCCGGTGAGGCCATGGCTTTCAGCGCCGCCATGGCCTTTTCGGCCCGGTATTCCTGTACGGCGCCAATGATGGCGTTTAACCCAACGATGACCAGAATGGCGACGGTATCCACCGCCTCACCGATCAGGCCCGATATCACCGCTGCCCCCAGCAAAACCAGGATCATGAAATCGCGAAACTGTTCCAGGAACATGCGCCACAACGGACGCCGGCTACCTTCCTCCAGCTCATTCAGGCCATGGCGCTGCAGTCGCGCCGCCGCCTCTGTTTCGCTGAGGCCCTGGCGAAAATCCGTTTCAAGCTCTTTTGCCACCCTGTCCCGTGAAAGGCTGTGCCAATGTGTTTCAGTCATAATCCATCCGGATATTGGTTCGACAAAAAAAGATGTAAGCGGCACCGAGGCGAGCTGCCATCGGTTCCCCCTCTTTACAGGATGCCCGGCAAGCCAGGGCATTCCGTTTATTGTATCGCAGGATTCTGCAGGGTCTACCAATCGTCAGGAACACAGAATGTCGCTGATAAAAACTCACCTGCTCAACGCCACCACAAGAATCGTTTGCAAGGGCATGCCGCCTTCCATTAAGCTGTCACACATGGCGACCACACCGGCAAGACCAAAATCAACTCCGCACCCGGCTAAGGCCTCCCTCCGAGTGCTCCTGGGCGGCATGCTCGGCATGGCCGTGGCCATGGGACTGGGGCGCTTTGTCTTCACCCCCATCATCCCCCTCATGCAGCGCGATCTCGGCCTTACCCATGGCTTGGCGGGGTGGCTGGCGGGCCTGAACTATCTCGGCTATCTCATCGGTGCCCTGCTTTGCTCCTTCATGCCCCAGCTGGCGCGCAACCGCCTCGTCGGCCTCAGCGCCCTGTTGGTGACCATCATCGGCACAGCGCTGATGGCCATGACGCAGACCGGGCTGGTCTGGGGTCTGCTGCGTCTGGCGGCCGGCATTGCCAGCGCCCTGCTCTTCATCATCATTTCCGTCGAAGTGGCCGAGGCCCTCGGACGCCGGGGACACCTGCACTGGATCGGCGCCCTCTATGGCGGCATCGGTTTCGGCATCGCCCTGAGCGGCAGCCTCGTCCCCCTGTTTGACTGGGGCTGGGGTTGGCAGGGGGCCTGGATAGGAAGCGGCCTGATAGCCGCCTTGCTGGCGCTGATCGGCATGGCCATCGGGCGCGAAACCGCGCCGCCGGAAGCGGCCAACGCGGTGGCGACACCGGCCGGTCGACTCAATCGCACCCTCTGGCCCCTGGCAGCCGCTTACTTCTGTGAAGGACTGGGCTACATTGTCTCGGCCACTTTCCTGGTTTCGATCATTGCCGAAACCGACGGTCTCGCCTTCTTCGCCCCCTACAGCTGGGTGGCGGTAGGGCTGGCGGCCATCCCGTCGACCCTTTTCTGGCCCTGGCTGGCCCGCCGTTTCGGCGCCCGGGTTGCTCTGCTGCTGGCCTACGGCCTGCAGGCCTCCGGCATTCTCGTCTGCATCTGGGCCGAAAGCGTACTGACGGTGCTCTTTGCCGCCGTCTCTTTCGGCGGCACCTTTCTGGGGATCGTCGCCCTGGTCATGGCCGAAGGCGGGCGCCGCGCCCCCGGCAGCCAGCAGCGCATCGCCGCCGTCCTCACCGCCTGCTTCGGCATCGGTCAGATCCTGGGGCCACCCATTGCCGGGGTACTGGCCGACCTGCGCCACGGCTTCGCCCTTCCCCTGCTGCTGGCGGCCGCCACCGTTGTGGTCGGCGCCTTGTTCATCGCCATCGACCGTTCTTTTCAGAAACCCTGATCACTCACCAAGGAGGACCACCATGCCCTACGTCAACATTAAAATCACCCGCGAAGGCGCTACCGCCGAACAGAAGGCGCAGCTGATCGCCGGCGCCACCCAACTGCTGGTCGACGTGCTGGGAAAAAATCCGGCCACAACCGTCGTCGTTATCGACGAAGTGGACACGGACAACTGGGGGATCGCCGGAGAAACGGTCACTTCCCGGCGCAAAGTGGGGAAATAAGGTCGCCCCCTTGTCAAAGTTGCACAAATAGATTAATGTTTATTGTCAACTTTTGGTGGGGGAGGAATAGATGCCCATTACAAGCAAGGATATTGTGCCTCTAAAGGAAATGCGGGCGCGGCTGACCGAACTGGCCGACGAGGCCTGTGCGGGGCGTGAGAAAATCATTACCCGCAACGGCAAGGCCTATGTGGCCCTGATTGACGCCCGTCGACTCGATTACTATCACCGGCTGGAGCGGGAAAATATTCACCTGGGGCTGCTGGACGAGGCAACGCGGGGATGGGACGACGTGGAAGAGGGCAACCTGCTGACGGTGGCCGAGCTCAAGAGCCGTTACAGCCGGGGCAAATGAGCGCCGTCACCTTACGAATAACCCGCAACTTTTCCCGCAATCTCAACGAAATCGAGGCGTTTCTGCGCAAGGTGGATGCGCCTGAGGCCTTTAGCGGACTCCTCGACGATCTTTTCGACGAGGTCTTGCCCGCCCTCGAAGTCTTTCCCAACATGGGTGCCGATTTTTTTCGCCATCCGACGACTTGCCGGGAAACCCGGGTACGGGCAAACAACCTTCGCCAACGTCTGGGGCCAGGGACTCTTCTGCTTGAATTGATCCGCGGGGACTACCTGCTGCTTTACGCCTGCCGCAAGGGGGAGCTGTTTCTTCTCGCTATCCGCCATCACCGCCAGGTATCCTTTGACTTCTCCGACCATTGGCCGAATTGACACACCCCGTTGCCACCACGCTTGCCTCATCCTCCACTATCCTTCTACTCCTCCCCACCAAGCGGTTCCAGCCGAACCAGCGCACCCTTGCGGTGATCCGTCAGAAGATAAAGATAGCCGTCCGGTCCCGACCGAACATCACGAATTCGGCCCAGGGCTTCTTTAAGCAGATGCTCCTCTTCGACCACGCGGGTGCCGTCGAAACGCAGACGCACCAGCATCTGTTCACGCAAGGCTCCGACAAACAGATCTCCCCGCCAGCGCACAAAACGGTCGCCCTCGTAGAATGTCATCCCCGACGGCGCGATGGAGGTGGGCACCCAAGTGTGCAGAGGCTGGATCATGCCCTCTTGATGCGTTCCCATGCCGATGCGGGTCCCCAGACCATAATTGACCCCGTAGGTGATGACGGGCCAGCCGTAGTTGTTTCCCGCCCGGATGATGTTGATCTCGTCCCCACCCTGGGGGCCGTGTTCATGGGCCCACAACTCGCCGGTTTGCGGGTGCAGAGCCGCCCCCTGCACGTTGCGATGTCCGATAGAATAGATTTCCGGTTTCCAGCCGGAAAGGCTTTTAAAGGGATTGTCGGCGGGGACCCGGCCGTCATCGTGCAGGCGGATCACCGAACCGGCATGGTCATCCCCTTGTTGAGCCCGCGCCATCTCCCCCCGATCACCGAGCGTGATGAAAAGATAGCCAGCCCGGTCAAACACCAGGCGGGAGCCGAAATGGATGCCCCGGTCGGACTTGGGCTGCAGGCGGAAAATCGTTTGCACCTCCTCCAGCCGATGACCAATCAGGCGGCCACGGGCGACCTCCGTACCGATGCCTCCTTCGCCAGCGGCCGCATAGGAAACATAAACCAGCTTGTTTTGGGCGAAGTCCGGATGCAGAGCCACGTCCAGCAGCCCACCCTGCCCTTTGGCAGCGATGGCCGGCAAGCCCTCCACTGGCTGTGGATCCAGGCTTCCCTCCCGAATGAGACGTAGGCGACCCGGCCGTTCGGTGACCAGCATGCCGCCGTCCGGAAGAAACGTTAGGCCCCAGGGATGCTCCAACCCCTCCACCACCGTTACCACCCGAAAGCGGTGTTTCTGGCTGGTGACGGTTTCTGCGGTGGCCGGACACATGGATGCCAACAGGAAAAACACGCCGAAGATTAAACCGACTTGAAACCTTAGAATTGCCATCCCGCCCTCCTTTTCGAAAATCTGTTCACCCCCATAAATATATCAGAAGCGCCGGAGACCGCTGGATCCCCGAAAAGCAAAACGGCCACCCTTGGCTAGAGTGACCGGTTTTGCTTGATCGGCATAGTCGTGATGACCCTGTGTCCGGCAATAATCGCATGCCACTGTCTTATCCCGGCTGTCGAATGACCTTGGTAATGGCAAACCAGTTGCACCAGAGGGCGAGGGAGACCACCAGTATGCCGCTGACGCCCAAGCCAGTTTCCATGCCGGTCGACAGCGCCAGAACGTAGAACAGCAAATAGGCTCCAGCAAAGGTCTGAATAGCGGTGACGCACCAGCGGACCCGAAGGTGGTAGGCACAGGCGAGCACCAGCAGGTTGAGGACGCCATAAGCCACCGTGGTAATGCCGAACAGGTTGAGGCGAACCAGCGTGACGCCATAGAAGATAAACAGGAGTGAAACGATGATGCTGAGGATTGAGAACAGCAGGGCACCCCGGCCGGGATGGCGGTTGGGTTCTGGGGGATTGGGTCGCCGTGCAGCTCTTGGTCCGGAAAGCATGTTTTTTCCTCTCTTCGGCGGGATCGCCGAAAAAACAGCCTGCCCTTGCAGGTCAAAAGCCGGTAAATTCCAACAGGGCGAATAAAGCAAGAATAAACAGGGACATACCCAGCATCATCTTAACCTCGCTGACATGAAAGAGCTCCTGCAGAGTGACCTCGCCGAAGGAGCCCAGGTCCAGAATATACTTTTCGACGAAGGGATAGATAACACTGTACAAGGCGGCGCCGACCAGGATACCGGTCACACCTCCCCACAGGGCATCAAGGGAGCCCTGGCCGACAGCGCCAACGGCAGTACCCGGGCAATAACCGAGCAGGGCGAAACCGATGCCGAAGATCAGGCTGCCTAACACCGTCGACCCGATCGACCCCGGCTTGGGGTGCAGCTGCACCAGTCCCAGGCGCTTCAGCGGATAAATCCCGAGCATTCCCACCACAATGGCCGTAAGGATCACCTTGACAACGGTAAAATCTTTTAACAGCAGCTGCCCCATGATGACGTCGTATTGGGTCACCTGTCCTTTCTGCAGGAAGAATCCGAAAAAGATCCCCATGATAAGACCGAGCAGCAACTGAACCTGCCGCTGTTCATGCAGTTTTTGCAGCATATCGCCCTCTTTCTCAAAATATGACAAAGGCCGTCACCACGCCGCCGACAAAGATACCAGCTGCGGCCACCCAACCGCTGGCAACCAGCTGCATGGCCCCGCTCAGGGCATGACCGCTGGTACAGCCGTTGGCCCAGCGCGCACCGAGACCGATCAGCAGGCCGCCGACAAAAGCCGTCAACCCACGCACCAGAACTCCGTCCCCGAAACGGGCCGCCCAGAGGTCGGGGATGAACTTCCAGCTGAAAGTGCCGGAAAGCCAGGCGGACAAAAAGGCTCCGATCAGCAGTCCGAGCACCAGCATCCACTCCCAGTCGATTGCCGGTTCGAAACGCTGATAGTACTTTTTCTGCAAGGTCTTTTCCCCGCGCAGGGCTTTTTCAAGCATGCCGCTGCTTTTGGCGAACGCGGTGGAAACGCCCAAGGGGTGGTCCGAGAGCAGGAAGGCGAACCAACTCAGGATGCCGATGGCGGCACCGGCCAGGTAAGGGGACCAGGCTTTCATGGCGAGCAACCCCACCGTTGCTGAGGCGGCCTCCTGGACTGGCCCCGCTTCGATTTGGGCATGGCCGCCGGCTGCCCAAAACAGATCGGCAAAAACCAGGAACCCCACGAAGCCCAGGCACCTTATATACCCACAAGGGGCCTTCTCCATAAATCGCACGATGGTAGGTCCTTTCAGCATAAAAGCGTTTTTGGTCAGGAGATACTGCAGCCGACCGCCTGACAAGCCGCCATTGACCCCAGGCAATTTTCGACGTGATCAAAACCGTTCTGCTTGAGAATCGAGGCGGCGATGATCGCCCGGCGGCCGCTACCGCAGAAAGTAACGATCGGCTTGTCCCCAGGGATCTCGTCAAGACGCTCGGGGACCTCGCCGAGAAAGATTTCGGTGCTTCCCGGCAGCCTGGCTGTCTCGATCTCTTCCGCCTTGCGTACATCCAGAAGGACGAAATCCTCATGTTGATCCATCCGGCGCTTCAGGTCGCCGGCATAGATTGCAGGGATTTGATCGTAAGCGCGGCCGCTGATTTCCCAGCCATGCAGGCCCTCATCGAGATAGCTGACGATATTGCGATATCCGAGCCTGGCCAGATAGCGAACAGCGGGTTCCACATCGGCAAAATTCTGGACGATCAGGCCAATGTCGCAGTCGTAAGGAATGAACCAGCCGGCATAAGCCGGGATCATGTCCAGGGGAATGGCCAGGCTGCCGGGGATATAAGCGCCGGAAAAAGCTTCGGGGCTCCGGGTATCGAGGGCCAGGAGACCGCCGGCCATGCTTTTGGCAAACTCATTTGCACTTGTCGGCAGCGGACGTGGCAAAGTAGCCGGCAGAGGCGGTCCACCCAGATTGAGCTTTTCCATCTGTTTAAAATATTTCGGATAATAGTGCTTCTCCGCCACTTTCATATCGATGAAGTCTTTACGGTTAGTGACCTGAAGGGCGGGATTGAATTGCCGCTCATAGCCCAGGGAAGAAAACTCCCGTGAAGCCATTCCCGAGCCGCAGACCGATCCGGCTCCGTGGGCCGGGTAGAGAAGAACATGGTCGCCAAGGGGCAGGAGTTTGTCGAAGATGCTGTCGTACAGCAGGCCGGCAACCTCCTCGGCCCGCTCAGGAAAGAAATCGGTACGGCCGACATCGCCGATGAAAAGGGCATCACCGGTAAAGACGGCGAGCGGTTGATCACTGAACTCCCGGTCGCTCAACACCAGCGAAATACTCTCGTCAGTATGACCGGGCGTTTTGATGATTTCCAGGGTGACATTGCCGAAGTCAAACCGGTCGCCTTCGTCAGCGGTCCGACCATACGCGAAGGGCAGTTCACCACCATGGTAAATAGCGGCCCCGGTCATTTCGGCCAGTGCACAGGAACCGACTACGAAATCCTCGTTGCGGTGTGTCTCGAAGATATGCGTGATTTGGGCGCCTTCACGATCGGCGATTTCCCGGTAGACCTCACAATCCAGCCGCGGATCGATGACGGCAGCCTGCTGGCCGTCGCCGATGATGTAGGACAGCTGGGCCAAGCCTGTCGACTTGATCTTCTCAAAAAACATGTCTCCTCCTGATTTCATGTCGTGTACCGAAATCTTTCCCGAAAACCTGTCGGAACTAAAGCTCATCGGATTGAGCTGGCTCCTTTTTCTCCTTCTTGACCGACCAGCGCCACCTCGAAACGGCTGTAAGCGATGGCCGTGCCGATCGCCCCAATGGTGCAGATGTTTGCCACCGCACGAGGCGGCACTCACGGAATGACGCTTTAATAGATGAGGGACCTCTCCTCGATCTCCTGTTTCCTGCGCAGGTATTCATCCCGGGAGATTTCACCCGACTCGTATTCATGACGCAGATTTTCCAACCTTTCCTTGTTGGAATATTCGTATACCGCCCCGGCAGCACCTGCTCCTATTGCCGCGCCGCCAACCGCGCCGCGACTGCAGCCGACCGTAAAGATCAGGGGCAGGCTCACGACCGTAATCATCAATAATCTCAGCATGGGTTTCTTCCTTTCACAGCATCTTGGCGATACCGGCGGCGGCGTTTCTGCTCCTTTTTCGTCGCTGGCTAAAGGTTGAAAAGTCCGCTCAGTCCGATTAGGATCAGATAAATGGCCACGATGTAATTCAAAAGTTTCGGGATCACGAGAATAAGAATACCGGCCAGCAGGGACAGCAGTGGTTCGATTTGCATAGTCATGGGTGACTCCTTGAAGAATCAATTCTTTATCGATTCTTCGGCTTTCTCTTTTAATTGACGCGCTTCTTCCTTGGCCTCTTCAGCCGTTTCATCCAGAGTTTCGCCGACCTCCTCGGCCGGACCTTCTCCGTCGATCTTGTCTACGGCCTCGTCGACTTTACTGCCAGCCTTTTCCATCGGTCCTTCCTTTTCACATCCCGTAAGCAGACCGGACATACCGAATGCCAGCAGCAGGCTGCAAAAAAATAGTTTGAATTTCACTTTCGACTCCTTCCCCCCCGGAACGGTTTGTGGCAAAACTTCACAAACTGCCGGAAACCAGGGTTAAAAACCTGTAAATGACCAATATCATTTGTCTTCAACAATACCAGCCAACGTGGCGGCGGCAATGAGACAACTGCTACTATTCAGGGTAGAAAAAATCTCCAAGGATGCGGGGAATTCCGATGACACCTCCTTTGTTTCTATCAAATCAACAAAAAATATCCAGTCATCATCCTGTCTCGCCGCCGCCGGAAACTAACAGGAGGCCGAGTAATTTCCTGTATTTTTAATCAGAATGAACCCGCCCTTTTGCAGAGGAGAAATTTCCTGCCCGATAAAAGAGCAATTTCCTCCATTGCCAATGGGGATTCGGCTGATACATTCACATAAAATTAGAGAGATTCAAATCTAGAGGATATGAGGTGCTTGCAAATTTAAATTTTAGTCATCAAGTGGAGTAAAGTCTAAAAGGGAACGGATTTTTCAGATTCTGGACATCGCAAACAGACTTTTGTGTAGAGGTAGACAGATAGCTAACGGCGAGGTAGTTCCCGAGGTTCTGGAGAATATGAGCAGCGGCGAACTGGTCGGGGTTGACGGAGCCAGACGAAGCCGCTCTGGTCGCCTTCATGAAAACACTTCCCGATGACTATGATCGGGAGAAAGGCAAGTAAGTCACCCTGAATTTAGAAGCCAACTGCAGGACTTAGACCACCCCCGTCTGGCTCGCCCAGAAGACAAACCAGACGTTATTTCAGAAGAGGAGCGAGGTTAATATCTTATTGAAAACCTTCTCCTGACCCCAATTCCCCACCCATGAGGTTGAGCCATGAAACAGGAACAATATGTCTGCCTGGTCTGCGGATTCAATATGGTGAATTTTCATCCGGAGAATTGTCCCTTTTGTGGAGCGCCGAAGGAGAAGTTTATCACGGCAAAGGAATGCTCGGCCCGGTTCGAGGTGATATCCACCCCAGTCAACGAGAAGGTGACCCGGCTTAACTCTCAACCGGACCTCGGGTATGAGCATGCCGCCTATCGGATCGAAACTGACCAAGGCGCCATCTGGATCGACTGCCCTTCTTCCTTTGACACCTCCCTGCCCCGAGTCGATACGATCCTGTTCACACATCACCACTTTCTTGGGGCCGTCAACCTCTATCGAGAATATTTTGCCGCCAAGGTAGGTATCCACCAGGCCGACTCGAATCATGAAATCTGCCGCCCATTCAGGTTTGACAACCTTTTTGACCGTAACTTCAGCTATCGTGGCATTGAAGCATTCCACCTCGATGGACACACACCCGGTTTCACTTTCTACCTATTCGAGGAAACGTTGTTCATTTGCGATTACGTCTTTCTTACCGGGGACGGGATGAAGCTTAACCCCTTCGGTCCAGCCGACAGGACCATCGGCGGCAGCAACCAGCTTCGAGACCTTCTTGACGGCCGTCAGCTTACAACCGTTTGCGGATATAACTACGTCATCGACTACCCTGAGTGGAAGCGCCGTTTCGAAGCGGGCGCTCCGTTTGGAGGTTTCTGACTCTGGCTCGTGGGAACGATAAGGGTAACCGGCAGCTCAGCCTCACTGCCAGCACCTCAGGCAGGCCTCAAAGGCAGCTTGGAAATGAAAAAGCCAACCTCGGGAAGGTTGGCTTAATCGTATGAAACTTATCTAAAATTTGGTCAGGTCAATAATCAAAAAGGCACCCCCATGATGGAGGTGCCTTTTATGATTATTGGTCGGGGCGAAAGGATTTGAACCTTCGACCCCCTGCTCCCGAAGCAGGACGAGTACGCTCAGCTTCGCTTCGCTCCTCAGTACGTTTACTTACCAGAATGACGTCCCCCAATAGACCTTTCCGAGTGGAATTCCCCATTTCATCTAAAAAAATACTTACCAGTCACCTGCCACCACCATCCTGCCCCAAGCTTCTCGGTAGATTCTACTCGTAAGTGAGGGTCGGTTCCAAATGTATGACCGTCTAATATTGAACTATTATGTCGGATTTTGATTGATCACACATAATTGCAAGTAAACTGATATTTGTTGAAAATTTAAGCTATTACAATAAAACATTTTTGTTTTTAATAAAAAATTACAAAATTTCTGTTTTTGTAAAGACACAACCAACAGGAGAGTCATTAAGAATAAATTTCAATAAAGATGAACTATCTACATCCATGATCATGTACTCGCCACCATCTCCATTTTTTCCTCGTATTTTTATATCCCAGCCGTTATTTTTTGTAAATCCACTTTTCTGTATGTAATCGTTACAACTTATATTAGGAACGACTGTTGTATTAGTGTATTCACCCCAGCACTCTCCGTTAGAAGTTTTGGTCATAATAACGGTTCCAGATTTAGAATATGATTTGTCATTACCATGTACTATAAAATATAAATAATAAGGCTTTTGATCAGTATTGTCAGTTGACCAACGTTGTGCAACATTCCAATTTCCTCCGTCCACAACAAAATCAAACGCATTCCCTAACTCTTCGGAACAAGTTTTGAATCCTTGTTCTTGAAATTCTCTGACTAATTTTTTGATACTGGCATCCTTGATTTCGCTGCAAGCATGATTTGGTACAAACACATTCATCGAAAGCAGAATAATAATAATTAAAAACTTTTTCACAAAACTCCTCCTTGATAATAAATTAATTTCAACCATTATGGACGATCCAATCAATACTATTGATTCACATATTATTGTAAATTATCAACATATTTATGCCTATTTATGAAACAACAGAATGTAGTTAAAAGCACTAAAAGACAACTCAGTATAAAATTATAAATATCCATAAAATCAATCATCAAACACATTTGTTAGCAATAAAATTGTCAATACAACCAAATAAGTACAAAATTATTTTCATGTAAAGCACATATTCAACCTTCCGCCCCACTAAGACTGGATAGGTGTACCTTCTGGCAGCTAAGAATATATAATATGGTTCACAAACAAACCAAACCGCTGGGCATAAACACAAAAATGCCCATCTTTGGCCAAAGATGGGCGCACAATTCCCCCACTTCGGCAACCCGGCTACCAGCATCTGGCCCGTGGCTTTGCGTCACCGGATTGCTCCGGGTTTGCTCTTTTCGAAGTATCTTTGTAAATATATCTTTTATAATTTCATGTCAAACTTAAAATAATCTAAATCATGATGTCACAACCAATGAGAATAACTAGATTGAGGTAGTTAAAAGATAACTGCCACCCCGGAGCCGCCCCAGAGGCAAATCGTAGGATCGGAACTTCCAACTGATGCACCATAGTTCTCTCCAACCAGGAAAATGAAAACACCCCTAGACCGGATATGGACCAGAGGCGCTCATAGGGGCACCTCAAACTTGAAAATCAAAAAGGCACCCCCATGATGGAGGTGCCTTTTATGATTATTGGTCGGGGCGAAAGGATTTGAACCTTCGACCCCCTGCTCCCGAAGCAGGTGCGCTACCAGGCTGCGCTACGCCCCGACATGGCTTTCTGTGCAAACAGGCGCAAAGAATTATCATGAAACAGACGGAAATGCAAGGATGTTTTCCCGATGAAAAGCTCCTGTCTTCCCGCTTTGCCGGGCTCAGAAAGTGATGCGCGCTCCCACCAGAAAGAGGTGGCTGTAATGCTCCAACTCGAATTTTTCGCCGTTGGCGGCGGTGAGTTCCGGCTTGGTCATTCCCAGGAAGCGATAGCCGAAATCGATAGTCAAAGGATCACTGACCATGAAACCGACACCAGCGCCGGCCTGAAAGGCAAAGACGAGGTCGCTGTCGTCAACAAAAGGAGCGCCGCCGGTGGTGGCGTTTTCGAGACGGACTTCTGCCACACCGACCCCCAGGCCGACATAGGGAATCCAGGGGAGATTGTCCCGTGATTCTCCGAAGGAGTTGAGCATGAGGCTGCGGACTTCCAGATCGCCTTCGGCGGTGGCCAAGGCGCCGGTAAAGTCCGTTTCCTTTAAGGGAATTTCGCGCAGAGCCAGCTCCAGTTCGAGCCGCCCCACTCCGATATCGGGATGTTTGGTGCCAAAATCATAGCCCAGGGCGAAAGTCAGCGCGTTGCCTGTATCGAAATCCACGACAAAGTCGCCGGAGGGTTTTTCTCCGTCGGATTCATTGAGAAGAAGGGCGCCGTAGCTGCCAGCGACATAGAAGCCTTCTTCCTGGGCAAAAGCCGGCAGACTGAACAGGATAAAAAACAAGGTCAGCAGTGCGAATCTGGCTTTGATCATTGCGCACATTTCCTTGGCAAGAGAGGTCTGAAAGGCCTTCACCTTAGCACACTTCGGTCGTTTGGCGAAAAACTAATCCTTACCGTAGGGCACCACGCGAAAATGCCGCCACAGGGAGATGCCGAGGGTCAGCAGCGTCAGCGGGATGACAAAGATAAGGACGGCCTGCGCCAAAAGGGGTTTGGCCTCATGCTCCATGGCCGTCATGATCAAAAAGGCGGCATAAATGCCGTAATAGGCAAAGAAAAGAGCCCCTTCGCGACGGGCGATGCGATGTCCGGTCAGGAAAATGGGGAGACAGGCAACGGCGACAACCAGCATGACGGGCAAATCGAAGGTCAGCGCCGAACGCGGTACCGGCACCCCGCCAGGCACCACGGCGGCGGTGAGGCCGAGGACGACGAGGATATTGAAGATGTTGCTGCCAACCACGTTGCCGACGGCGATGTCGCGTTGTCCCCGGATGCTGGCCAGCACCGAGGTGGCCAACTCGGGCAGGGAGGTGCCGATGGCGACCACGGTGAGACCGATGACCAGATCGCTGACGCCGAAATGCTGGGCGATGGTCACCGCGCCCTGCACGAGCCAGCGGGAGCCGAGTCCCAATAGCACCAGGCCGCCAACGATCTGCACGATCTGCATGGGACGGGACGACGGCACGATATCGTTATCCACTTCATCATCCGCTGGTTTCTGCTTATTCTCCCGCAGGCTGCGATTGACCGTCCAACCGGTATAGACGACAGCGCCAACAAAGAGGATCACCCCTTCCCAGCGCGCCAGCGTGCCATCCAGCGCCATGCCGACCAGCAGAAAAGAAACGCCTATCATAATAGGCACTTCGAGACGTACCACCTGACGGGAGACGACCAGGGGAGCGACCAGTGCCGACAGGCCCAGAATGACCAGCACGTTGCAGATATTGCTGCCGACCACGTTGCCGAGGGCAAGACCGGCCTGTCCTTTGAGAGAGGAGAAAACGCTGACCGCCAGTTCCGGTGAGCTGGTGCCGAAAGCCACCACGGTCAGGCCGACCACCAGGGGGGAGATCCCGAAATCCATGGCCAGAGAGGCCGCGCCACGCACGAGGTATTCGGCCCCAGCCACCAGCAGGACGAAGCCGGCCACCAGCAAAAT
Organism: Desulfuromonas sp. AOP6; assembly: GCF_009731355.2. Classification (GTDB taxonomy): domain Bacteria; phylum Desulfobacterota; class Desulfuromonadia; order Desulfuromonadales; family SZUA-540; genus SZUA-540. Next base: position 224,628 of record NZ_AP022810.1, on the reverse strand, counting down.
CCATGTCATGAAACCCAAGACCTGCATCCTTTCCGTCTCGTAAAAAAACCCATTTATCCCTTGGCCGCTCTGGCCCTGGGTCGTGCCGAAAGATAGTCCGGCCGACCGCCAAAGTCAATGCGGCGTTTGCGTTACTGCCTCACCCGCGTGGTGCCGTCCCGTCCGCGGATGACACGGACACGGTCGCCGACCACAAAGGCCTCGTCCTTTTCCTGTACGACAATGAGAGTTTCGCCGTTGTCGAGGCTAACCTCGATCTCCTGGGCGTCCTTGGTCGTCACCCCTTTTTCCGCCGCCGACCCAGCCAGAGCGCCGACGATGGCCCCGCCGACCGTGGCGATGGAACGCCCGGCGCCACTGCCGACAGCGGAACCAAGCATGCCGCCCATGGCCGCGCCTCCCACGGTACCGGCTCCGGTCTGGGTGCCTTCGAGCGTTACATCCTCAACCCGCAGCACCACTCCGTAATAAACGGATTGACTGGTCATGGCCTGGTCACGGCTGTAGGTCTTGCCGGCCCGACTCTCGGGCATACAGGCGGTCAGCGCCAGCAGAATAAAGACGAGGGAAAATACCGATAGAACCTGATGACAACGCTTCATGAAATCCTCCTTTTTCAGACTGAAGCCAGGGGCAGTCGGACAAAAACACGGGTTCCCCGGCCCAGCTCGCTTTCTACCCAGATCTTGCCGTTATGGGCTTCGACCAGGGAGCGAACGATGCTCATGCCTAAACCCAAGCCACCCACGGCCGTGTTTTGATAGTTGGCACGATAGAACTTCTCGAAAATTCTCTCAACCTGCTCGGCTGTCATGCCGAGCCCTTCATCCTCGACCGTCACCTGAAACTCAGCTTCCAGGCGCTCACCACGGATGCGTATGGCGCCACCATCGGGCGAGTACTTCACCGCATTGCTCAGCAGGTTATCGAAAACCTGCTCCATTTTACCCCGATCCACGTTCAGGATCACAGCGTCCGCAGGCAGGTCGATCTCAAAGTGGTGACGATCGGTCTCCCGCTGATGGTGCGGAATGAGGGCGCGGATGAGGGCCGTCAGATTACAGGGCTGCCTATCGAGCACAAGAGGACGGCCGGCCTCGATCCGGCTGAGATTGAGCAGGTCATCGACGAGATGCTCCAGAACATCCCCTTTCTGCTGGATATAGGAAAGAAACTCCTGGCGCTGCTCATCGGTGAAAGGACCCAGTTCTTCCTCGCGCAGCAGCAGATCGGCATAGCCTATGATGGACGTCAGGGGAGTTTTGAGTTCGTGGGCGGCGATCGATATGAATTCGCTCTTCATGCGATCGACTTCACGTTCCCGGGTAATGTCCCGCAGCAGGGTGACAGTCCCCGAGCCATCGCCCGACCTCCCCTGAACAGCAGCGGATATGGCCTGAAAGTGGCGGATTCCGCCAAGTTCGGGATGGGGCAGATCCACATAGGCCACCTGAGTTCTTTCGTCCCCTGTCCGTGGCCCGCTGACCACGTCGAAGAGAAGAGGGTCACGGATGATTTCATCCAATGAATGCCCCGTAAGGCTTTCCCCTTTTCGTCCAAAGAGTTTTTCCGCTTCCTGGTTCATCAGCAACAGACGCCTGTCCTTGTCCGCCACGATCAGCGCATCGGGCACGGACTCAAGAATGGCGTTGACGCGATCTCGGGACGCCTCTGCATCCCGCAGAGCTTCCCGCATCGTCTCTTCCGCCTGCTTGAGGGCGGTGATATTGACATGGGTACCGATCATCTTCAGGGCCTGGCCGTCCTCGCTTCGCTTTACGGCTTCACCGCGGCCAAGCACCCAGATCCAGCCACCGTCTTTGTCCCGCAGGCGGAACTCGCGCTCGAAGCGCTCCCCCTTGCTGGTGCGGCAGGTCTCGAATGCCGCCAGCGTGTCCTGGCGGTCGTCGGGGTGGAGACGTTCCTGCCAGCTGGTCATATCGGCTCGAAACTCTCCCGGCTCAAAACCGAGCATCCGGTAGTAATTGGGATTGTAATAGACCTGTCGGTTCTTAAAATCCCAGGCCCACAGCCCGTCACTGGTGGCGTCCATGGCCTGACGCAGGCGCGCTTCGCTCTCGCTCAGGGCCTCATGCAACTGATTCACGGACTGATAGCGCCAGTAAAGTAAGCCGGCAATGGTGACAGCCAGCAGGCCCGACATCAGGGCCAGGATGCGCTTCACCGTCCAGTAGGAGATGGGCTTTCCATACCAGCGGATATAAATCTCCCGGTATTGGGGAGAGGCGACCAACTCGCGAATGCCTTCGTTGAGTTTTTCCAGCAAGCCGGGTTTGCTCGGGGCCACCGCCATGGCCCGCTTGCTGTCGAGCAGCGGTTTTCCAAGGGTGCGGATGCGATTTTCCAGATGGGCGTCGCGAGCTTCCTTGAGAAAAAGGTTCTCGCCGGCGACAAAGGCATCTTCCCGGCCGGCCAGCAAAGCGAAAAGCCCTTCCGGAACACTTTTATAGGTATGAACCTCCAGGTCAGGGATCTTCTCAAGATGGGCGAGAATGAAACTTCCCTCCGTGGTCCCCACGTGCGTGCCGGGATCCAGTCCGGTCACCACGGCATCACGGGCCCGGACAAAAACCGAGACCGGGGTCGTGTCGATAACTTCACTGAAGACGAGCTGCTGCTGACGCTCTTCACTGACGGCCAGGCTGGCGGCCACATCGGCCTGCCCCTTGCTGACCAGAGCGATGACCTCGGACCAGGTGTCGGCAAAAACATAGCTGGGCTTAAAACCCTGCCGTCTTGCCACCGCTTCAAAAATATCAACGGCAAAGCCGGCGGCCCTGTTCTGTTCGGGATCATAAAACTGCAGGGGTGGAGAGTTGCTCAAAACCGCCACCCTGACGGCGACGGTGGGTTGCGGCCCGGGATCGGCCCCAACCATGACGGGCAGGCACAGCAGAATGACACCCAGGATGGTGCGCACGAATCGGACTGTCTCTATGGACAGAACCTGGAAAAGGCCCATGATCCTCCCTCCCGACAACATCCCAGAATGCATCTCATCATCTGCATGAGGGCTGGTCACCCCTCAAGAATACCACGCCGACGACCAGCTTCCAGAGGCGACTTACGGGCGAACCTGTTGCCGCTAGAGCGAACTCAAGGGCTTCTGCGGCGGGGCGGGACGCCCCTTTTCGGTGAACATGCCGGCGGTCACCGCAAACCCCATGGCCCGCTGCATGGAGATATCGACCGGCTTCACCGCCGAACGCGGCACCATGACCGTGTAACCGCCAATCTGGTAGGACAAAGGAAGATACACGGCAACCTCTCCCTCCTGGCCGATGCCCTTGGGAAGATCGTGAAAATCGGTGCGGGTGACAAACCCGAGGAAGCGCATGGGCATTCCACCCAGGTTCAATTCAAGGGTCACCACCTGATTGAACTCGCGATTTTTCTGATGGGAGAAGAAACCGACAAAATCTTTCACCGAGCCGTAGAGGGTCTTGACCAGGGGGATGCGATTCATCAGTGACTCACTGAAATCGAACAACCTCCGCACCAGGAAGGCGTTGAGAGCCAGCCCCAGTAAAAAGATCACGAAAACACCGGCTAGAAGTCCCATGCCCGGCACATAGAACCTTTCGGGCACAATCATCTGGATGACCCCACCGAGGAGTTTTTCGGCGGTGGTGGCGGACCAGAACAGGATATAGATGGTCAGAGCTGCCGGCAGAATGGCGGCCAAGCCCTGAAACATGATGCGGCCAAGTCGTTTCACTGAAAAATCCTTTCCTTTCTTTCTAAATCCCACAAGTGTTGATTATATCAAAAATAAATTGACCTGTGCTCACCCTTTTTCGGCGAAAAGATGACAATTTTGGTTATATATGCTAGAGTGTAGTCAAACATCAATCTACTCTGAATCGAGAGAAAGGAGAAGGGTCATGAAAGGAATGAAAGATCGATTCACGGACGCATTTTCGGAATTGGAAACCAAAAACCCCTTCACCTGTGAGACCTGTGACGAAAAATACGGTCACCCCCGCGAAGAAGGGAAGAAGATGACCACGGAGCATGACACGGAAAAGGAACCAACCAGGCATTGAGTAACGACCAGGCGGTTTTTGAGTCCGCCAACCAAAAACAACCCTGACAGCCGGCCCCGCAAGGGGCCGGCTTATTTGTAATGACGCCTGCTGGCCGACCTAACAAACGTTGCATTTGGGGATCGATCCTTTTACTATCGAGCCAGACACCAACACCCCCCTCTTGGGTTCGGAAGGAGAATTCCCTTGGAGAAAGTCATCGCCCAGCCTGAAACTTCACCGCCCGCCCCCCCCGTCGATCTCAGCGGCGAGCCGGATTGGACCCCCTTTGACGCCCCCTCGCTGGTAGGCGCTTCCCTGCGCTTTGTCTCCGGCGAGCCCGACGGCAACCGCTATCGGGTTCGCTATTACTGCGACGGCCAACGGCGGCTGCAGGCCAGGGTCTGGTTCGGCCCCGAAACCGAAGGCCCGCCGGGACATTCCCATGGCGGCGCCATGGCCGCCGTTTTTGACGAAGTCCTGGGGCTGGCAGCCTGGACGGCCGGCTACTCGGTGGTCGTCGGCAATCTCAACGTCAGTTTCCGCAACATGCTTCCCCTCGAGCAGGTGGTGACCGTCGAAAGCGACATCGTCTCCGTGCAGGGACGCAAGGTCAAGGTGCGTGGCCGTCTCTGCCGGGATGGTACCGTATATGCCGAAGCTGAAGCACTCTGTATCACGGTTCAGGTTCCATAAGAAAAGTTCTGCGGATGGCGATTTCGTCCACAAGGGCACGTTGACAGGCATAGGCTTCTGCGGCAGAATCTACGGAATCCCGCTGCAATGAAAATCCGTCTGCCTATCAGCCCCTTCGTCCTGCCGTAACGGACGCGGAATTACCTACCCTGCGCGAGGGAGTCAACGTGCCCGGTCTACCCATTATCCTCGACTTTCTGCACAACACCATCTTGTTGCTGGCCCTCGGTGCTCTCTACGGAACCATCCAGCAGTATCCGGACACCCTGGGACGAAAGCTTACCACCGGCTTTTTCATCGGCATGATCACCGTCGGCCTCATCGCCAACCCCTGGCAACTGGCCCCTGGTGTCATCTTTGACAGCCGTTCCATCCTGCTCAGCGTCGGCGGCGCTTTCTTCGGCTTTATACCGACCCTCGTCGCCGCCGGTATCTCGGCACTTTATCGCCTCTACCTGTCCGGACCCGGCACCCTCCCCGGCGTTCTGACCATACTGGCCTCCGGACTTCTCGGCCTGGCTTTGAAAAAATACGGGCCTGGGCGCGTTTACCAGCTGTCCGGCTGGGTCTGGTATGCTTTCGGCTTCGGCGTACAGACGGTCGTTCTTCTTCTCATGTTCACCATGCCGACCGAGCTGGCCCTGCCCGCGCTACGGAACATAACTGTCCCAACGCTGATTATCTATCCCGTGGTCACCGTCCTGCTCGCCAAACTTCTGGCGGCGCAAGAGGCGCACATTCGCCGCAAGCTGGCTCTGGATACCAGCGAACGCCAGTACCGGGAATTGGTTCAGCAATCCCGGGTGATTATCCTGCAGATCGATCGGGAAGGGAAAGTCACCTTCATCAACGAGTACGGTCAGGATTTTTTCGGCTACACCTATGAGGAGCTGGTCGGTCAGAAGGTGGTCGGCACCATCGTACCGGAAGTCGACAGTTCCGGACGCAATCTGGGGGAAATGATTGATACCGCCCTGCAGACTTCCGATCCTTTTCTGGAGAACGAAAACGAGAATCAGTGCAGAGACGGTCGCCGGGTGCGCATCCAATGGAAAAACACCCCGCTTTACGATGCCTCCTTCGAATACGCCGGCCTGCACTGCATTGGCCACGACGTCACTGAACTGCGCCGGGCCGAAGCCATTCTCAAATCCAAGGAGCAATATCTGCAGCTGCTCCTCGAATTGGTTCCCATTCCCCTTCTTATCCTGGAGGGACACCGGGAAATCACCTACGCGAACCGGGCCTTTACAGATCTGTTTGGCTATACTCTCACCGAATTTTCCACCCTGGCCGACTGGCGTCTGCGGGCCTTTCCTGATGAGGCCTATCGGGACCGCGTGGAAAAAAACTTCGCCGATGCAGTTATGCAGGCCCGGCAGGCCGGCAAGCCCATCGAAACCCAGGCGCTGTCCGTCACCTGCCAGGACGGCTCCGTGCGCGAGGTTTTAGCCCGCTACGCCTCCATCGAGGACAAAGAGATCGTCGTTTTCAACGATATCACCCGGGAGCGCGAGATCGATCGCATGAAAAGTGAGTTCATCGCCACGGCAGCCCATGAACTGCGAACGCCTCTGGCCTCCATCAAAGGTTTTGCAGAGCTGCTGCTGGCAGAGAAGACCTTTGTTGAAGAGCAGCGCGACGAATACCTGACCATCATTTATGATAAATCGGAGGTATTGGAGCGCGTCATCGATGACCTGCTCGATATCAGCCGGGTTGAGGCGGGGCGCCTGATTCACATCGAAAAGCAGCCTTGCGATATCCGGGCCCAGATTGCCGCCTCCGTACACGCTTACCAGAAGGAGTTCCGCCAGCGGCGCCTCGAACTGGACTGGCCCGACCAGGGTCCACGGGAAATTCTGGTGGACCCATATAAAATCGAGCAGGTCATGGAAAACCTGCTGAGCAACGCCGTCAAGTTTTCAGGCCCTGACAGCCCCATCCGGGTTCGCGGCACGTTCAGTGACCAGGACATCAGGATTGAGGTGCGGGACGAAGGCATCGGCATGGAGAAAAAAGATCTCGACCGTATCTTTGACAAGTTCTATCGGGTCGACAGCTCCGACACCGCCGTACCCGGCATGGGGCTGGGAATGGGTATCGTCAAGGGGATCTTGGAAGCTCATGGCGGCCACATCGAGGTAGAAAGCGTCCCAGGCAAGGGAACGACCGTCTCCTTTTCCCTCCCCCTCGAAAAGGACGCCCGCCCCTGACCACGGTGGCTCTCCAAACATCTCCTTTTATGCGAAAGGCAAAAGACATGAGCAGAACCATCCGGCTGGCTCTTTACCTGAGCCTTTTTATTCTCATGGCCGGCTGCGCCGGACTTGATCCCAGCTTTGAGACACCCACCGTCGGCATTCGCTCCTTTCGGGTGCTGCCGTCCGCCGGCATGGCCCCCAATTTCGAAATTGGTCTGCATATCGTCAACCCCAATCGCGCGCCCCTGAAGCTGGAGGGCATCGTTTATACGGTAAGGCTCGAAGGACAGCGGGTTCTTATGGGAGTAGCCAACGATCTGCCCGAAATCGCCCCCTATGGCGAGGGGGATGTCACTTTGAACGCTTCTGCCGACCTGCTCAGCAGCATCAACCTGTTCGCGTCACTGATGCAGCAGGCGCGGGATACCTTCGCCTATGAGCTGGAAGCCACTCTCGATATAGGCCGCTTCCGCCCGCGGCTTCAGGTGCGGGAGAAGGGCGAAATTTCTTTAAAAAGTCCAACAAAATAAGCACCAAGGCACCCTTACTTTTTATGGAAAATCACGAGTCTACCAGCAAACGCCGGCATCGCCTGGCCGTGGCCTGCGCCTGCCAGGGGCAACGCCTTGACCGATTCCTGACCGATGCGCTGCCGGGGGTATCCCGCAAACAGATCAAGCGAGCCCTCGACTGCGGCGCGGTCTTCTTGAACGACCACGTCGAAAAACGGGCCGGCCGACTCTTGCAGGGCGGTGAGCGCCTGGAGCTGACCGTGGAAGTCTCCGCGCTACCCACGCGGGAATTCACCTTGCCCATTCTTTACCAGGACGAAGATGTGCTGGCCGTGGCCAAACCCCCGGGGTTGCCCGTGCACGCCAATGTCGCTGGCGCCGTCAATGCTCTCGATCTGGTACGGGAGCTTGCCGGCGCCGACCAGGACCCTATTCTGCTGCATCGTCTCGACGCCGACACCACCGGAGTCCTCCTCTTCGCTCTCAACCGGGCCAGCAACCGCTCGCTCTGCTGGCAGTTTTCCGAACGCCGCGTCGAAAAAACCTATCTGGCCCTGGTACAGGGCTGTCCAGACAGGCCTTTTGAGGTGCGTAATCATCTTCGCCCCAACGTTCGAGGCAAAACGATGGAGGTTCGCAGCGGCGGACAGCATGCCTGGACCTCCGTCAACCCGCTGTCCTGCCACAACGGCGTCGCCCTGGTAGCGGCCCGTCCTCACACCGGGCGCACGCACCAGATTCGTGCCCATCTGGCCGGTAGCGGCTATCCCCTGTTGGGAGATACTCTCTATGGCGGGCCGGCGCACCTGGAGACCGTGGCGGGCCCCGTCACCTGCCCCCGTCACCTGTTGCACGCGGCTGAGCTGACCATCACCCATCCCCGCACCGACCGTCTCCTGACCCTGCAGGCTCCCCTGCCCGCGGACTTCCTTCAGCTGCTGACCGGCGCCGGTTTCACTTCACCTGACTACGCCAATCTCGGGCTCTAATAAAAAAACCGGCCTCGAAGGGCCGGTTTTTAACATCCAGTCTGATACGGGCTTCAGCGTTTCCGCGCCCGCTCCTCTTTCCACAGGTCCCAGAGCAGCAGCCCCACACCGACGGTGATGGCCGAGTCGGCCACGTTGAAAGCCGGCCAGTGATACTGATACCAGTGGACATCGAGAAAGTCGATGACCTCCCCCAGGCGGATGCGGTCGATCAGGTTGCCGACGGCACCGGCGAAGACGAGGGCAAGAGCCGTCTGCAGCAGACGCTGCTCTTCATGCACGCGGCTCAGGTACCAGAGGATGCCCACCGAGGCCAGGACCGATACACTGATGAAGAAGGGGATGCGAATGGCACTGTCGGAGAGGATGCCGAAAGCCGCCCCCTTATTGCGCACATAGGTGATATTGAAAAAGTTCTCCACCACCGTCAACGACTGGTAGAGGTCGAAGCGCTTGTCGATGAAAATCTTGGTCGCCTGGTCAAGCAGCAGGATAACCGTGGAGATGGCCAGCAGCAGGCGATAACGGGCAGTCAGCATGAGTCGTCTATGCCCCCAGCGCCGTGTGGCAGCGATCGCAGATGGTGGGATGATCCTGGCGGCTGCCGACGGAGACGGCGTAGTTCCAGCAGCGCTCACACTTGTCGCCCTGGGCCTTTTCTATGCGGATACGCAGCTCTGCCACCTCTTCGCCGGCAATCCCGTCCGTAAGTGTTTCCACCCGTTCGGCCTGGGAGACGATAAAGAGGGTGGCCAGTTCGTCCTGATACCGGTCGAGCAGCTGCCGCCATTCTCCGGCCGGCACCGCCAGTATCACCTTGGCGTCGAGGGAGTGGCCGATGCGCTTTTCGGCGCGGGCCAGTTCAAGAGCCTTGGAGACATCAGATCGCAGAGCCAGAATCTTTTCGTAACGCGACTCCAGGTCGGCATCGAGCAGGCTCGTCTCGAAGCGGGGGAACTGGGCCAGATGCACACTCTCCTCGCGCTCGCCCGGCAGGTAGGGCCAGATCTCCTCGGCGGTAAAAGACAGCACCGGGGCGATGAGGCGGGTCAGGGCGTCGAGAATGACATACATGGCGGTCTGGGCGCTGCGCCGCGCCAGCGATTGAGCAGGCGCCGTGTAGAGGCGGTCCTTGAGCACATCCAGGTAGAAAGCGCTCATATCAACGCTGCAGAAATTGTGCACGGCGTGATAGAGCACGTGAAACTCGTATTCGTCATAAGAGCGTTCCACCCGGCCGACCAGCCCTTCCAGGCGCGACAGGGCCCAGCGGTCGATCTCGAGCATCTCGGCGGCAGCGACCCGGTCCGTGGACGGGTCAAACCCGGCCAGATTGCCGAGGATGTAGCGCGCCGTATTGCGGATGCGCCGGTAGGCGTCGGAGAGGCGTTGCAGGATTTCCGGGCTGATGCGGATATCGTCGCGGTAGTCCTGAGCAGCCACCCACAGGCGCAGGATTTCGGCGCCGAACTTCTTGATGACTTCTTCGGGAGCGACCACGTTGCCCTGGCTCTTGGACATCTTCTTGCCGGCGCCGTCAACGACGAAGCCATGGGTCAGCACCGCCTTGTAGGGGGCGATGCCGCGGGTTCCCACCGAGGCCAGCAGGCTCGAATGGAACCAGCCGCGATGCTGGTCGCTGCCCTCCAGGTAGAGGTCGGCGGGGGACTTGAGATAGTCGCGGTTTTCCAGTACGGCGGCATGGGAAACCCCCGAATCGAACCAGACATCGAGGATGTCCATCTCTTTGGTGAAGCCCGTGTGACCGCAGGAGGCGCAGGTCGTGCCGGCCGGCAGTAGCTCGGCCGCCTCCTTCTCGTACCAGACGTCACTGCCCTCGGCGGTGAACTGATCGGCCACATGGTGCATGGTTTTGCCGTCGGCCAGGGCCTCGCCGCACTTCTCACAGTAGAACACGGTGATGGGCACTCCCCAGGTCCGCTGCCGGCTGACGCACCAGTCGGGACGGTTTTCGATCATGCCGTAGATGCGCTCGCGCCCCCAGCGGGGAATCCAGCTGACATCGTTGATATGCTGCAGGGCCTTCTGGCGCAGCTCGTTCGACTCCATGGAGATGAACCACTGCTCGGTGGCCCGGAAGATGATGGGCTTCTTGCAGCGCCAGCAGTGGGGATAGCTGTGGGAGACCTTCCCCAACTTGAGCAGGGCCCCCACTTCCGTCAGCTTGCCGTTGACGGCGGCATTGGCGTCTGCCAGCTTCATGCCGCCAAAGAATTCCAGATCCTCGCGATAACGGCCGTAGTCGTCGACGGGGTTGTAAACCTCAAGCCCGTACTGCAGGCCGATGATGTAGTCGTCCTGGCCGTGGCCGGGGGCGGTGTGCACGCAGCCCGTACCGGCTTCGAGAGTGACATGCTCGCCGAGCATGATGAGGGAATCGCGCTCATAAAAAGGATGGCGGCAGTTCTTCCTGTCGAATATGGAGGAGGCAAAGGTGGCCAGCACGCGGTATTCTTCCACGCCGATCTCACGCAGCACCTTCTCGTAGAGTCCTTCGGCCAGCACCAGCACATCGTCGCCGACCTCCACCGCCACATAGGTATAGTCGGGGTTGAGGCAGACACCGAGGTTGGCCGGGATGGTCCAGGGGGTGGTGGTCCAGATGACGAAGGAGAGTTTTTTGCCGGCCAGCGGCGCCAGCTCGACAGGCAACTCGTCCGTATAGGGAAACTTGACGTAGATGGAAGGCGACTCGTGGTCAGCGTACTCGACCTCGGCTTCCGCCAGGGCGGTAACGCAGGAGGAGCACCAGTGTACGGGCTTCTTGCCCTTATAGAGGCCGCCCCGCTCGGCGAAACGGGCCAGCTCCCGGGCCGTCGCCGCCTCGTAGGCGGGATTCATGGTCAGGTAGGGACGCTCCCACTCCCCCAGCACACCGAGGCGCTGGAATTCGCGGCTCTGAACATCAACCCACTCGGCGGCATAGGCACGGCATTCCCGGCGTATCTGCGCCTTGGTCATCTCCTTCTTTTTGGACCCCAGCTTTTTGTCCACCATCAGCTCGATGGGCAGACCGTGGCAATCCCAGCCCGGCACGTAGGGGGCATAGAAGCCCTGCATGCGGCGGCTCTTGATCACGATATCCTTGAGGATTTTGTTGAGGGCGTGACCGATGTGGGTATGGCCGTTGGCGTAGGGAGGACCATCATGCAGGGTGAAGTTGGGGCGATTCTTGCCCGCCTCTTCGATCTTGCCATAAAGCCCTGTTTCTTCCCAGGTTTTGAGGATTTCCGGCTCCCGCTGGGGCAAATTGCCCCGCATGGGGAATTCGGTGACGGGCAGATTGAGGGTATCTTTGTAATCCATGGGGGGTCCTCCCGAACTGGCCTTGGGGATAAAAATAGAAGCAGGTAACTTAGCAAAACGGCCAGATAAGTCAAGGGAAAACCGGGATTATTGCGGCTTTGAACGGTCGGGGAAACGGGGGGAAAGGGGCCAAAGCCCCTTACCCTGTCCCAAGTCGGCACCGTGAAACCGGGGCACGTTCAAACCCCGGCCCGATGCCCGCCAAGTTGGGGATTTTGCTGCAACAGATCGAGGCTCTGCCGTAGCAGCATGGAAATGCTTACGCCCGACTTTTCGGCGATCACCTGCAGAGTCTGCATCTCACTGTCATTCACCCGGCAGGAGACAATGTTTTTCTTCGGATTTTCTACAGCCTTGCCCATAATTGACACTCCTTGTGCACTCGCGTTTCAGTATTCTTGACCAAACTGCTTCAACCAACGTCGTATACGAAATGCAAAGAGGTTGCCAGCCATGCCATTTCTCTTTAATTTTTTAAATTAACGTTTAATTCAAGGCACTTAAGAACGCAAAAGGCATCTGGCAGGCCCGTGGCGGTAAAGTGGCAAGGCGGGTAAAAATGACCCAATCGATCTCAGGTGAGACAGAAATGCACACATACATGGGACGATTCTGGCACAAACAGGACAGAACTCAGACTGAGGAAGCGAGAACAACCTAGAAGGAACCGGCGCTGGGACAATCAATGGCGAGAGGACAGGCCGGACAGCGGGGGCTACGTTTGCGGCAGACGTCCTTGCACACCTGCACGATGAGGCCGTGATAGGCGTTGAATTGCGCGGCATCGGCCGGGAGATGATCCATGAAGAGAGCCTGCAGGGCCTGGTAATCCATGCGGCCGGCGGTGAGCCCCAGGCGGCTGCAAAGGCGATGGGTATAGGCATCCACCACGAAGACGGGGTGGCCGCCGGCATAGAGCAGAATCGAATCGGCCGTTTCCGGCCCCACTCCCTTGAGGGAGAGCAATTCGCGGCGCACCGGCTCCGTCGGTCCGGCCAGCAGAACCTCCAGGCGGCCATCATGAAAGGTACACAGATGCTCCGCCAGCAGTTTAAGGCGGTGCGCTTTCTGCCGGAAAAATCCGGCGGGACGCACCATCAGCTCAAGGTCCGTCGTCGCCACCCGTCGCAGGGCCGCTGGTGAGAGCACATCGGCCTGTCGCAGATTGTCGATGGCTCTCTCCACCTGCGTCCAGGTAGTGTTCTGCGTCAGGATGGCACCGACGGCCACCTCGAAGGGTGTCTCCGCCGGCCACCAGTGCAGGGGACCGTAATGGTGGGAGAGCCGCTGAAAAATCTGGGTGAGACGCAAGGTGGTGTCCATACCGTCAGGCCAACACCTCAATCGGGACAAAGACAGCATCTTTTCCGGCGGTGAAAAGATTAAAGACGCAGGCGGCGAAGTTTGCCAGCAGGGGATCATCCCGGCGACCGGCATCGTAAAACAGGGTGCGCTCACGCAGATGCTGAAATCCCTTCACATAGTGGGCACACAGGCGCCCCTGGTCGAGATGGTGCTGTACCAGGCTGCGGGAGACGAAGGACACGCCGCCGCCAGCCAGTACCGACTCGATGGAAAGACGCAGATCATCGGAGATAACCACCGTGCGGAAGTCGTCGATCCCCTTTCCCACCGCCGCCAGGTTGCGGTTCAGCAGGTTTTTCGAACTGCAGCCGTCCCGGCGGGCATAAAGTCGCAGCTCCAGCAGCTGGCCGATCTCCAGCTCAGACGATGGCAGCTTCAGGGTAGGCGCGCTGATGAAAACCAGTTCGTCATCGGGCAGGGCATGGCAGGCGAAGCTCTTGAGCAGGGGAGCGTCGCAATGCTCGATCACCGCCAGGTCGTACTCCTTGTCCTGCACCCCCTTGATGGCTTCGGCCGGCTGCTTGAAGATGAACTTGAGGTCGGCCACGTCGGCATTCTGCATGACGAAATCGTTGAGCACTCCCGGCAGGTGGGCCATGCCAAAGGTCGGTGTGCAGCAGATGGACAGCCTTTTGCCTACCTTGAGACGCTTGAGTTCCTCCATGAGGGTGTTCTCCCGCGCCAGAATTTCCCGGGCCGCCGCCAGCACCAGCGCTCCCGCCTCCGTTGGTACCAGCACCGGCCCACTGCGGTTCAGCAGCTGCTGGCCATAGGATTCCTCCAGAAACTTGACCCGCTGCGACGCCGCCGACTGAGTGATGTGCAGCTCTTCCGCCGCCCGCGAAAAACTCCCCGTTTCACAAGCCTTCAGCAGGGTTTTCAGATAGCGTGTTTCCATTGTCCAGCCCTTTCGGACAGCGATTTACCGGTTACTTATGCTGGAATTCATACGTCTGAATATTCGGAATCTAAACATTCTAAATACCTGATATATCGATTTAAAATAGAATTTTCTCTTATACCGGCATTAGAAACATTGGCTTTACCATAACACCGCCGGCACGTATCTTACAAGTCGGTTCCACGGTAAATCACGGGGTTATTGCGTCTGCCCCCCTGCCCGGCAGGCGCTGCGCGAAACACCCTTTCATCGCCAACACATCATAGAAAGGAGGGAGATAGCCCACCATCAAACTCTGATCTCATGCCAATCGGAGCATTCACAAGCACCACAGCGAATGGAGAAGTTACGAAAGGAGAACACATGTCAAGGAAGTTGCTTCAAACCAAAGCCAAATGGCTGGTTCGGCTTCTTCCCCTTATGCTCATCCTGGGGGCCTGCGCCACCGGAACCATAAGGGAAAAGATCCTGACCCTGCCGAAGATCGATGGCGCTACCTATGTCGGCCAGGAAACCTGCGCCGGCTGCCATGACGACAAGGCCGCCTCGATGGCCGGCAATGTACACGGTCGTCTGGCCGATTTCGAACTCATGGGTGGACAGAACGGCTGCGAGTCCTGCCACGGCGCCGGTAGCCTGCATGTCGACGGCGGCGGCGATACCGAGAAGATTCTCAACCCCGCCAAGCTGACGGCTGACGAATCCGCCGCCCTTTGCGCCCTCTGCCACAGCAGCGGCAAGCTCATGGACTGGACCCACAGCCAGCACGCCCTGGCCGATGTCGGCTGCGCCGACTGTCACACCATGCACACCCAGGACAAGCCCCTGAAGGCCTACCTGAAGAAGGCCGATCCCGAGCTGTGCTACAGCTGTCACCAGGAGCAAATGGCCCAGTCCAAATTCCCCTCTCATCACCCGCTCGATGAGGGCAAGATGAACTGCTCCAGCTGTCACAATGCCCACGGCGAACTCAATACCGATGAGCGCACCAACGACCTGTGCCTTAACTGCCACACCCGTTATCAGGGCCCCTTCGTCTTTGGTCATGCCCCCGTTGAGGACGACTGCACCATCTGCCACAACCCCCACGGCAGCGTGGCGAATAACCTGCTGGTGCAGAACGAGCCTTTCCTGTGCATGCAGTGCCATGAAGGCCACTTCCACATGGTGAGGGAATCCAACTACGATGCCAATCCGCTTGACGCTACGCTGCCGACACCGGAAGCCAACATCGTCAATGTCCATGGCGACGAGGGGTTCCAGACATCCTTCGGCACCAAGTGCACTACCTGCCACAAAGTGATCCACGGCAGTGATTATCCGTCCCAACCGCTCAGCGGTGGCGGCCTGACCCGTTAACAGACGTTTAAGGAGGCAAACCCATGAAGCAAAGCCGTACCTGGCTGCTTGCATTGTTGTCCGCCCTGACGCTGATGGCGACCTCCACGCTGGCGGTGGCGGAAGAATCTTCCGACCATTTCAGCGGCAGCGTGGAGATCGGCGCCACAGTGGTCGATGTCAAGGACAACCCTGCACGTGCCCAAGAATACACCGGATACCGTTCGGATGACGGGGTCAATGTCGCCCCGAAACTCGAACTGGAGTACCTGAGCGACAACCTGCGCTTTCTGATCGACAGCGAGACCAAGGGGCATCGCGACCAGACCCATGGTTACGAAATCGACTTTAAACGCATGCTGCGGGTCGACGGCTCCTACGAGGCTTTTGAACACTGGAAGGATCATGAAACCCTGGATCAGATGGGCGCCACCGCCCGTGACGACGTGGGAGGCTCCCAACCCAGTGTCACCACGGACAAGATCATGGCGGAGCTGGCTGAGACAGGTTACGATATTACCATCTTCCCAGGAGGTGGCGTCGGCGGCGGCACCCTTCCCGCAGATTACAATCCCAAAGAAGCCTACGAGCAGGAAGTCAGCAACGATTACATCGTGACCCGTCGTGAGATTAAAAGCGACGCCAGCCTGACCCTGCCCATGCTGCCCAACATCACCTTCCATGCAGGTATGCGCATGGAGACGCGGGAAGGGCTGGAGCAGGCCATCGCCACCACCAAGTGCGACTCCTGCCACGTCACCGCCGTCGGCAAAAACATCGACGAGCGCACCGAAGAATACACCCTGGGCGCTACCGGCAAATTCGGCCTGCTCACCGTCGATTACGAGTATCTGACCCGCAACTTCGCGGAAGACAGCGCGGCGCCGACCAAATACTATGAGCTTCCACAAAACGGAACCGCGTATAATCTGCTTTATGCTGATGGCGACTATGCCTTTGCCCGCACGCCTGACTCGCAAAAGGACAGCCACGCCTTGAAGGCCCGCGTGGATCTGAGCGGCGACACCGTCATCAGCTCCAGCTACGTGAAGTCGGATATCGAAAGCTCCAAGGCGGAGACCGAGACGGAGTACGACCTGCTCGGCAGCAGCAAATTGGAAAGCGAATACGAGTCTTTCGGGGCCAAGCTGTCCACTAAGTTTGGCAAGAACCTCCGTCTGTCCCTGCGTGGTCAGCTCTATCAGATCGACGTCAAGGCTAACGAAATCTATTACCCCGGCAGAGAGAAACAGGCTGACGGCGGCCTGGTGCCCGATGCCAACGTCCTGCCTTTTGACACCACGGACGCCTGGCATTCCGCCGAAGCCCGCGACGTCGCCGAATTCGGTGTTGACGCGGTCTACCGACTGAGCAAAGCCACGACCCTGCGCCTCGGCTATGAGTATGAGGAAGTCGAGCGCGATGAGGAAGAACTCGGCGAAACCACGACCCATACGGTGAAGGCGGCGGTCAAAACCCGCTTCAACAAGGCCTTCTCCGGCCGCGCCAGCTATGAGTATCAGAATATCGATGAGCCCTTCGCCGGTGCCCACGTCGGCATCGCCCAAGGCGATGGGATAGAGGACCCCTTGGGTTCGGGCCTCTGGTACTACAATACGGCTGACTTTACCGGCGTAACCACTTTTACGCCTACCCCAACCGGGTTTACTGCCCCTGCAACCTGGTACTGGAATGCCGTCTACCCCAACCGCCAGCTGGAGTCCACCAGCCTGCCTGAGGATGTACACGAAGCCAAGGTCAATGTCACCTGGGCCGCCCGCCACAACCTGGCCGCCAACGCCTTCGCCCGTGTTCGCTATCAGGAAAATGACCGGGTGAGCTACGAACAGACCACCTATGTTCCCGGTGTCAGCCTCTGGTACGCCCCCAATGGCAAGATGAACCTGACTTTGGCCTACACCTTCAACAAACAGGAAACCGAGAACAAGATGTGTGTCGGCTGGTACCATGGCTGAGCGAACGACGTCTCGTCGGGCCAGTTTGGCTCGATCTGCAACACCTCCGAGTACGATTCGAAAGTCAATACCCTCGCGCTCAACATGGACTATCAGGCCACGGAAAAGCTGCGCATGAATGCCAGCGCCATTTTCAATCTCGCCAAGGACAGCTGGGACTGGCGTTTCAGCGAAAGAGCAACTTTATCGCCTGAATATAATCCCGACCTGGTTCTGGCCGACACCGGCATTGAAACTCCAGGCGCTTACGCTTCCGTCAACTACGACACCTGGGAGCTGAACAACCTCATCACCAGCTATTCCGACCTGGAATACACCCAGTATGAATTCACCCTGGGCGGCACCTACGCCTTCACCGATCGCCTCTATACCACCGCTTCGGTGACTTATGAGATCTTCGAAAGCGATCAGATGTACGTGTATGGAAACGAGGATGGCGACGTCTTCCGTGGCTATCTTGCCTTAGGTTACAAGTTTTAATCTGCCTCCACACACCATGTTGCAATGAAATTGTACCCGGCTGCGCCAGCAGCCGGGTTTTTTTATAGAAATCGGGGAACCGGGGGGAGGATGAGAAGGGAGATTTTAAGCGTCAAGCCCGAGAAAGGACAAAGTCGAGGCGAGGGTGCGGTTGACGATCTGCCCCAGACGCACCCCCTCTTCCTGCAGAGCCTGCAGCGCTTCAGAGAATTCGCCGACCCCCTGGGCGATATGGGCATCGCTGCCCACGGCAATGGGGGCTTCGTATTCGGCGCAGAGGCGAGCCAGGGTGCGGCAGTTGCCGGCGCTGCCGCGACGGCTGATATAAAAGGAGGCGTTGTTGATCTCCAGAGCCGTGCGGGTGTCGGCGGCCTGACGCACGACCTCGGCATAGTCGAGGGGAAAATTGGGGTTGCCAGGATGGCAGATGAGGTTGACGCGCGGATTCTCCATGAGGGCGAGGATAGCGCGGGTATTGGCCTTGACCCCCTTGTTGTCGAAACCGCAACCCTCGTGAAAACCGGCCAGCACCAGGTCGAGGCGGTCGAGCAGTGGGTCGGGAAGGTCAAGCTTGTTCTTGCCGAGGATATTGGCCTCGACACCCCGCAATACCCGCACGCCGTTGAGGTACTCAGGGATAAAGCGCATGGCGGCAAAGTGATAGGGATGCGGTCCTCCCGGCAAGGCCGGCCCATGATCCGTCATCCCCACGGCCTTGAGCCCCTTGGCGGCCGCAACCAGGGTAATCTCACCAATCGTACTGAAGGCATGGCCCGAAGCCACCGTGTGCACATGCAGATCGGCTTCAAGGGCAAGAGTATTGGACATAAAGACCTCTCTTTTCTTGGGTAAAGCCAAATAGTAGCACGATTGGACAACCAAGGGGTAGTCCCCTGCGGCAGACACAAAACGGGGACAGGCTGGTTTTTTTTCAGGGAAAAGCAGCCTGTCCCCGTTTTGCGTCTCCATGGACGATGAAATCAAGAAATGCCGAGTCCTCGCAGTTCAGCGATTCAAGGCTGGGGAAAGCCCTGAAGCAATTTGTGCATCCCTCGGCAAATCAAAGTTTTGGCTTTACAAATGGGTTAAGCGACACAGTGAAGGCGATCCTTTGTGGTTTCAAGATCGTTCCCGCAAGCCACTATCAACGCCACATCGCACACCGGTCGAGATTGAGGAAATCGTCAAGCTGGTGCGTTTGAATCTCTATAATCAGGATTTGTTCTGTGGTGCACAGGCCATTCTATGGGAATTGGAAGACCTCGGCATATCGCCGTTGCCGTCGCTGCGCACGATCAATCGGGTTCTCAAACGCAATGATCTGACTCAACGTAGAACCGGCAAGTATGAGCCGAAAGGAACGCCTTATCCCAAACTTCCGTCATTGCTGCCAAACCAGACTCATCAGATGGATATGGTCGGCCCGTGCTATTTGAGCGGCCCGATCCGTTTCTATGGGCTCAACGTAATTGATACAGCAACGGCACGCTGTGGGCTGCACTCCTCGTTATCCAAGTCAGGACAAGACGTTCTGGGCGGAACCTTGGCCATCTGGTCGCGGTTGGGTATACCCGACAACCTCCAGGTTGATAACGCCCTGTCTTTTCTCGGCAGTCCGAGGTATCCGCGAGCATTAAGCCAGTTTGTCCGTCTTTGCCTGCAGAATGATGTTGAACCCTGGTTTGTCCCCATGGCTGAGCCGTGGCGCAACGGGAATATCGAGCAGTTCAATGATCATTACCAACAGAAGTTTCTCAGCAAGGTGATTATGACCTCAACCGATGAACTGGCTGCCGGGACAATGGCTTTTGAACAGCGGCACAACAGCTCCTACCGCTACAGCAAGCTCGGCGGGAAGACGCCTATCAAGGCACTTTCTGCGACCAAGACGGTCCTGAGGTTCCCAAATCCAGACGACACGCCCCTGCAGCGACTAGAAAAACCAGAGACCGGCCGATACCACTTGGTTCGTCTGATTCGCAGCGATCTCAATCTCAACATCCTCGGTGAACTTTTTCCAGTTCCACCGGAACTGAAGCTTGAATACGTGGTGGCTACTATCGATGTCAAAGAGCAAAAGCTGAAACTCTATCTGGGCAAAACCCAGGTCGAGGAGTTTGATTACAAAATCAGATGAACCTGTTGAATGTAAGCGATGTCATGGCACTAAAATCCGTTAGCGATGTCCTGGCACTCAACAATTAACCAAAAAAAGAGCTGAGTTCAGCCTTAATGCTACAATTATCGCTGGCCATAAAGCTGTCCGCACATCACCTGGAGAAGTCAAAACGGGGACAGGCTGGTTTTTCCTGAAAAAACCAGCCTGTCCCCGTTTTGCGTGCCGTTACGGAAAGAGGTTGTCTTTGTCGTCGCCCATTTGTGGGCTATTGGGACTTATTATTTCGGGCTTATTCAATTTTGGCATCCTATTCATTTCGACCTTGAAAGGCTGCATTTGCGAGATTTCGTGAAGAATGATCCCCGCTGCCAGCAGGTATACCCAGAAGGCAAAAGGGGCATCAAGACCATAACGCGTATGCTGCCGCCATGAATATGAAGCTGTCATGGCGTGATACAGCCAAGGAATGGCGAGGAAAAACCAGTAATGCTCATTACCTGCGAAAACAAAACGAGGGTACTTAAACTGCTCGAACTTTTTAGCTTTTTGGCTTTTTTAGCCAAAAAGGCACTGGAAACAAGACTGAGCAAGACCACCCCGAATGCGTTGGCCGCTGCATGCAACAGAACAGACAAGGGTTCTCCCATCACCATTGCGAAAAGGGCCAAATTGCCAATAGTGCTCATGGCTGAGAAACCGAGCAGTGCCAATGCTGAAACAATCAATACCATGCGATAAGCTCTTGGAATAAAATCAAAAAACATAAACCCTCCGTAAAATTTCGACAGCTTCCCATGCTTCAGGTCAGTTAAAAAAAGGCCATCAAGTAGATTGACCGGTTGTATCCGGGTGAAAAGTTTGCCTTTACTGCCGATCCCCCTCCCACACTTTGTTGAGTTCTTGTGTTTCGGAATCGTACCTATAGACAATAATACCGACACCATACTGCTGGCCCATCACCAGGATGCCCGCTTCGGGCGCGGTGTCCATGGCAGCGTTGCGATGGTAGTCACGCACGGCTGGCAATGGATCGCGGCCCAGGTAGAGGTATTTCAGCGGCAGGGGGTTGTCGATGTGAAAAAGCACGGCGTAGGGGGAATAGGTGAGGAAGCGAAGGTAGTGTTGCGGGTCGATGAATTTGATGGCGAGAGTTGCGCCACCTCTGCCTCCTAAATCCTTAGGGGGTGGGATAAGGCTTGTTTTGTCATAGGTCCAGTTTTCTGATTTTTCACTATTATTCGTGTTCAACAACCCATGATAAAGACTTGCAGGCTCATGATAAAGTTCGCCGGTTTTTGTTCTCCAAACAAAAGACATGCCGTTTTCACATCCACTGACGACATATTGCCCATCGGGGCTCAAAGTAGCGTTTGTTTTTGCAGAGTTTCCAGGGAATTTAAATAGCGGCGTTCCAGACGACAATCCCCACACAACCACACCGGCGTAATTGGAAAAAATCTGCTCCGGCTTGACAGGTAATGTCTCCTGGATTGGCTTTTTATCGCGGGCACCGCGTCCCCGGCCTGAAGACAAAAGATTTTGCGCATCGGGAGACAAGGTGAGATTAATAAGCTTACCGGTTCCGAGAAAGCTGGGCGAATTGCCGTCTTGTTTGAGGGGCTGTACGTGGTCACCATACCCGACAAAGATGTTCCAGGAGGAGTCGCTGGCAATGTATCTGCCCAGATCGCTACTTAATACATGTCCATAGGTGGGAAAATGCTTGAAGGACTCAATGATTTCCCCGTCAATCTTTTGGATGTAAACGAAATCGTCCAAGTCTTGCCAGACAATGATCTCCTGGCCCTTCACAAAATAGGCGCTGTAGATATTGGCATTGTCTGCCAACATTTGCTTTGAGCGGTTTTCTATATCCCAAAGAATCAAATGGTTGTTCTTATGAGAACTCACGGCATATCTGCCGCTCGTCGAAATGCTTACCACCATGGGGAGTGAGGGTGTTGTCAGGGTGGTTTGTCCATCCGCGCGGCAGCCGGCCAGAAGCAAAAACAAAAAAATAACGATCAAAACACCTAAACGCCCCATCAATACGCCCCAAAACCCGTTGAACTCAACAACAAATCCATTATTTCTTCCTGATAAACCTTCTCAAACAGCAAGTCGCTCGGAACCTTCATTCCGGAATGATCGAACAACCAGAGACTTTGATCCACTGGGAGGATTTTCTCCTCACGAACAAGTCTTTGAATAAACAAATCACTATCTATCTCCGGCCCTCCATACCCCATAGCCGGACGCGGTTGTTTGACCTCATAATCCGCCCTAGCCAGTGCCCGAAAGGTTTTCATAGCGTCATCGGCCATTTCCCGGCTCATGTGGCACAAATAAATCAATGCCCCCAAAGCCGGTAAGACTTTAGGCGGCCAAATGGGGATATGACTTTCGTTAAAAAGCCCATTGGTATCTTTGGCGATTTCTTCATGAAGAGCTTGCTCGATTTTGGGCAGATTATCCTTCAACAGATTTCGTGCATAAAGCGCTGAGACACTCCAAGGTGCATAAAATAGTTGTGTTCCCGGAACCCCCGCGCTGGTTGCAATGCGATAAATGCCGCCGATTTGTCCACTTCTGACCTCACCGTGTTGGCCTGCCTCCCAGTCTTCACGGCGAGAATCCTTATCTTGGTAGGGCCCAAGAATGTTGTCTTGGCTGGAATAAAGCACCACGATTTTCTTGGCGGCGCGATGGGCGTGTACGAAATTCCAGTTGCGTAGCACACTCGTATCCCTTTCAGGATCATTGGACAGGGCCGTATCAGGCACGGCAGGCTGCCACATAAATGCGTGGGCAATACTCTCATGACGTCCGCGCATCTGCCCCAGTATATTCATGGCTACTAACAGCACACGATTGCCGAGGCTGTGTGCGATGATGTTAACAGAAATGCCCTCTGAGGCTAGCTGATCGACCAGACGCACCAATCCGAATCCCGCTTTATTGGCAGTGGTTTCAGCAGCCATGTAATCGAGGGCAAAAACATCGCCGGACCAAGCCAGATGGATCATGCGAGAGTATTTTTGATAGTTGGTCCGGTCAAATTGGCCAGTAGCGCGATTGAGGTTGTCTTCCATATGAAGATACCAGGCATGGGCGCCTGTGCCATTAAGATCCGCCATGGCAATATCGTTAAATAGGTTTGGATTCTCAACCTGCCAATGGGCATATTGATTTTTGAGAACTTCTAAATCACGGTAAGTGTTAGCGGGCTTGGAAGAATAAATTATCTTCGGCTCCATGGGGCGATTGCGAATTGTATCAAAACCCCACCGGGACAGCTCGACATGATGTGAATATTGCCCGTACTCAACATTGAATCCGTGAATAAAAATTACGGCATTATTGCCATTCTCTTTAAAATAGCGGATTTCCTCGGGCCTGAGGTGGTCGCGGGCGTTAGAATCAAGGGCAGGATTGGCATCTTCTCTCAGGTTGACAATCACCGGAGGAGACAGATGCCTGATTTTAAACTGATACCTTTTCTTGAAACAGCCCGGTCGAAAGACGGGACTGGCGGTGGGAACAAAGGAATTTGCGTTCATGGCTGATCTCCTCTTTCGATGATCAGGTTGTCGGTGTCCAGATGAACCTGCCAAGGACCGAGAAGAACGCTTTCAAACAGAGCTATTCCCTTTTTTACCTGTGAAAAGTGCTGTCGGCCTTCAGCATCCGTAAGGCGGACTTCGGCACCGTCTTCCAGAGAATGGCCACTTTCATCCTCGACTGAAAACTGGATATCTGCACACAGATTCAATTGCGGTGACATCTCTGACATGACGTCGTTAATAGCTACCTTAAATGCGTATATCAGGGGACGCTGATCACCCGCCACTTCGTCCATGATGAGATCCTGCGCCACCTCTTTTTCCTCACGTTGCCAAAGAAGCTGGCAATATCCTGAGCCATCAGGCAACGTCCCAAACAGACGGTCAACCTCCTGCCACTCATCCCCAGGTTTCGCTTCGAAAACAGTCACCTCGACTTTTTCTCCGCCCTCGAAATTCCTGACAGCGAAACAGGCCCCTACCTTCTCTGCAACGGAAATCCGTGCCTGACTCCAAGCCAGATTGAAAATCTTGGCACTCTCCAAAGCATGTAATCGCTGAATTTCTCCCACATGTCCTGGCTCCCTGGCCGAAGGCAAGACCATGGTTGGCGGACTGGTCACATCCACATTCACCTGCCCATTCAGGCTGACCCGACCACTGGTTTTAAAGCTTATGGCCTTGCCGAACAGGGTGACGTCGCCGTTGGGGGCCATTTCAAACCCGCCGCCGTTCTGGCCGATGGTGATGAGGCCGCCGCCGTCGCCTTTGATGTCGATAGCCTGACCGGCCTGTACGGTGAGAGTGCCTCTGTTCACGCGGATGACGGCGTTGCCGTGCTGAACGTTTATGCGTGTGCTTTGCTCAATATCAAGGCGCAGATCTTCCTGGCAGCGGGCTTCTATATGGCTGCCTGCCTGCAGCTGGATGCCGGCGGCTGCCTGCAAGTGGGCATCCCGGGCCGACTGATAATGAATCTTGCCGTTTTTCGTTCTGGTCGCATGACAGTTTTCTGCGGTCTGCACGCGGTCCTGGCCGACCTTCTCTGTGAAAGTGTCCCCACTGTGGATGTGTTGGGTTTTCTTGGCATAGAGCGTAACCAACCCATGTTCACTGGCCAGGCGGAGGCGGTGTTCGGCCAGAGCGGCATCGAGATGGAGGATATTTTGCCCCGCGAAAGTGCGCAGGGTAATGGCACTGGCGTCACGGCGATCGCTGAAGCAGAGTTCGTTGTCTGCGGCAGTCAGCAGTCGATTGAGCCATGGCTCTTCGCCGTTGACCACGGAGGGGGTATCCGGATTGGGCAAGCTACCCACAATCATGGGGCGATCTGGATCGTTGTTGAGGCAACTCACCAATACTTCAGCCTGGTCATGCAGAGGCGTGTGCCAGCCGGCTGCCTCATTTCTTCCTCCGCTGACATAGGGCTGCAGGCGCCGCACAAAGACGGAGTTTTCACCAAGGGACCCTACTTCGCTGCTGGCCACCTGGCGATAACGATAGCGTCCGGATTCATCGAGCAGGGGTGTTGCCTGGCGGCTTTCGATGCGGGCGGAAAAGGTCATGGGCAGGTGACAGTGACCGTGCCAGGCACTTCGCCAAGGCGTTCCCCGCGGAATAAGTGTTACGGTGTTGGTGTAGGGGCAGTCGTTTTCACCGCCAAGCCCGAGTCCGGCGGCCTGACTGGCCTGATGTTCGATGGAGGTGATGAGGTAGTCGCCGCTGATACCAGCCCCGTATTCATCGGCCTCGATATGCACCAGACAACCGATTTGCAGATCGGCGGCATGACTGCTTAATCGCAGCTCCATCGCCTGCCGAACCGCTTGTTGAGACCGCACCCGCGCAGCATACTCCGCCTCCTCCACATGAAGGGCTCCAACCCCGAAACGGACATCCACTGTTTTTGGGCCCGTTCGCTCGGCCACTTGCGCCAGGCTCTGCCCTTCCAGGGACTCACCCGGCTGATTCTCGCAGACATCATGAACGATAAAGCGCTCCGGCGTCAGACTGGCGCTGAGGCTCAGGGAGACAATGGCATCGCTGGCCGCCGCGAGACCATCAGTCACCGGGGTCGCCGCCTGCCGGTAACGCAGGGGTGGACGGGAAAGGAAGATAAAATCCTGGTCATGGTCTGCCAGGTGAATCAACTCATCGCTCTCGACGGACTCACTCCAGAAAAAGATCCCCTGCTGACTGCAGAGACGGCTTAAAAAGTCGAAATCACTCTCTTGCGCCTGCAAGGTGGCGGAACGGACGGGATAGTTTCGACTCCAATGGGTGTGGAGACTGCTTTGAGGGATTCCATGTCGGCACAGGGTCTGCTCGACAATCTCCGGCAGGGTGAGGCCCACAATCAAGCGGCAATCGGTGCGCCGTTGCAGACTCGCCAATCGGGACGCAAGCGTCAATTCGCCTATACTCTGCCCGTCTTCTGAAACCGCTGTCTGTTTGGCGGCGCTGACCACCCCATTGACGCGGCGCTCAAACCCGCCTGTCGATTTCATCATCAGCTCTGCCGAATCACCCAACAGGGATGCCAGACGCTCGTCTTGCGCAAACACAACGGTCAGGCGAAACACGAAAGGTTCGCTGAACGTCTCTTTTCCGACCAGCGCCACCACCGGGAACATCTTCGAGCCAACCCGGACCTGCAATCGCGACTGGTGTGCCATCGCCTCCATGAACTCCCCCTTCCTGCCTCCCTGGAGCGGCTAAAGCCGGGCCTTGGCAGGGCAAGAAAATTTAAAGGCGTCTTATAATTCATTCTATTAAATTAATCAATTTTTATTTTATATGCTTGACACAATATTCGAAAGAATGTATTTAAGCTTTCTCTAATTTTTAAGATATGGCAATTAGTTGTAATCACATGTCTTTTAGCCGAACCACCATGTCACTTTAAAAAAGCGCTCAAATTTAAGTTTTTTAATATTAAGAGACAACACCGCAAACCAGCAGTGGCCGAGGCAAAATACTCGGCCAACATTAAGGACGAACTGCCATGTTGAACCGTGCCATTTCTGGTCGCCATAAAACCTCAAATCGGCCCATCGAGGTGAAGTCATCGGCTGAAAGCGCTCTTCTGGCGGTCTGTGGCGGACTGGCCAGATTAATCGAAGGACAGCGGCGCTTCTACGTCGAATTCGGCCTGCCTCACAGCCGCGTCTTCAGCCATGAGGCCGCTTCTCTTGGGCAAACTGAATTTGAGCAGGTGCTGCTGGGCTGGCTGACCGACAAGGAGGAAGGGCGAAAGAATCTCTCAGGGGTCATGCACGACCTGATTGCCCATCAGCTGGCGCTGCATGGGGCCCTCGACGGCGTCGCCAAGGAATCGCTTGAGAAGCTGTCTCCCGCCAGCATCCGTTCCCGCACCTTTAGCCTCTTCGGCTGGCGTCCCTTCGCCTGGTTAAGTTA
Organism: Desulfuromonas sp. AOP6; assembly: GCF_009731355.2. Taxonomy (GTDB): domain Bacteria; phylum Desulfobacterota; class Desulfuromonadia; order Desulfuromonadales; family SZUA-540; genus SZUA-540. Next base: position 197,695 of record NZ_AP022810.1, on the reverse strand, counting down.
CCGCCGCCTGCACCGCAGCTACCGCGAAAACGACTATCTTCGCCACCAGGAACTGATCGTCAGTGGTTTCGTTAAAGAATACATCGCGTACCGGAATCGACTCGCCACCCCTCTTCCGGTCCAATAGCTATCCGCCTTCAAGGAGCCACCATGAACAAAAATCATTCCATGATCGTCTTTCTTCTCGCTGTACTGACCGCCTGCATGCTGGGCGGCTGTTCCGCTCCCAAGGTGAAAGTCAGCCTGTCTTCCACGGCCACCCTCAACATGAACGAGCACAAAGAGGCGTTGCCGGTCGTGGTACGGATCTACCAGCTTCGTGATAACAAAGCGTTTGAACGCGCCACGTTTGACGAGTTGTGGAAATCGGAAACCTCTGTTTTGGGCAACCAGCTGCTGCGTAAAGAAATCCTGACCCTGGATCCGGCCTCCCAACAGAAACTGGAAATTGAACGCCATGACGAGGCCCAATTCGTCGGCGTCATGGCCGCCTTTCACAATCAGGCGGACAATAATTGGCGGGCCATCAAACGGGCCGACCGTTCTTTTCTGTGGATCGATCTTTCCACCAATCTTGAAGCCTTGCTGCAAGACAACAGTCTTCGCCTTGTGAACTGAGGGCACCCATGCAACGGGAGATGATTTCAAAAGACAAAGCCGGTCCGGCCATGGAAGCGCTGTATGAATAAAGTCGTTTGGGCCGAAGGCCTCTTTTTAAGCCAACAGCACTTTCAGGCATGGGATAGCCAGCGGGAACGGGCGCAACATATGCTGCAGTCCCTTTTGAACCCCTTCTGCTGGGGGCTCATCTCTCTGGCGATCGACCAGGAAGCATTGAGCCTGGGGCGTTTTCAACTGCTTGAGGCCAGAATACTTTTTCAGGATGGACGGTTGGCCGCATATCACTCCTCGATGGATGAGCCGCTCTCCTGTGAGCTGAAAGCGCCGGCCGGTGAACCTCTGGCCATTTATCTGGCGGTTCCCTCCAACCAGCACGTCGCCGGAATCTCCGGCTACCCACAACGCAACCAAGCCAGTGGCTGGCTGGCGGACTATCGCGACCTAGAGGACAGTTTCGATGCCAGCCGCAAGCGGGAGATTCTGCTGGCCAAACCCAATCTGCATCTGCTATCCGGCGAACAGGCCACGCTGCCCTTTCTGCGCCTTAAAATCGCCGAAGTCATCCACGACGGCGACCATCACTACCGACTGACGGAAGGGTTCATTCCCCCCGTCTGCCGGATAGCCGCCTCGCCGGTACTGCTGCAGCGCCTTGGCCGCATAATTGACACCCTGAACGCCAAACGGAAACAGATTGAGCAGACCCGGGCGGGCTGCGACGGCGGCTCGGCCCAATTCGCCAAAGCCGACCCCGGCAGCGACAATCTGCTGCGCAACCTCAACATGGCGATCCCGCAGCTGCGACATCTGCACCAAAACCCCGACCTGCACCCAGAACAGCTGTACCGGGTTCTGTGCCAGAGCCTCGGGGCGTTTTGCACCCACCACAGCGAACTGACAATCGACTTCATCCCGCCTTACAACCAGGAAGAACTGGCTCAAATATTCCAACGACTTGAGGGCATGCTCACGAGTCTGCTGGAGATCAAAAGCACCAGCAAACCGTCGTCGCTAGACCTTGAAAGGGAAAGCAGCAGCCTTCTGTGTTGCTATGAAATTCCCGAAGCGGTCTTCAGTCAGCACACCTTCTTTCTGGAGGCGCTCTACGAATCGGATGACCCCAATTGGATTACCGACTTCGCCCGCCAGGTCAAGGTGACGCCTCGCAGCGTCATCGAAACCGTGGTGGCCACGGCCCTGCCCGGGGTACGACTCATTCACACTCAGCGGCCGCCGGCAAAGCTGTCCACCCGCAGCGGCTATGAATATTTTCGTCTCGAAGCCCGAGGTGACTTTTGGGCCCAGATTAAAACCGAGGGCACCCTGGCGATCTATCTGCCCCACCTGTTCAGCACAACAGATGTCAAACTCGTAACGGTTGAGGAATAACTGACATGCAAACGCAATCCCGAACCGCCCCCCACAACCCTCTTCTTCAATGCTGTGAGGTCTTGTTTTCCCTGGTGGCGCCCCTGAAAAATGACCAGAAAGCCGCCACTCTGGATGACAGCTTTCGTGAACGCATTCTGGCGGAGTTTGCCGCCATGGAGAAAAAGGCCTTTGATCTGCAGATCGGCATGGTGGAGCAGAAAGATGCCCGCTACGCCATGGCCGCCTTCATCGATGAAATGGTCCTGAGTTCAACCTGGCCGGGCCGCCTGGAGTGGATGGCCAAACCTCTTCAGCTCGATTTTTTCGGGGAACATACCGCAGGCGAAGGGTTCTTTACGCGCCTGACCAACCTGCGTCAGGGCGGGGAGGAGAATCTTCATCTGCTGGAACTTTATTACTACTGCCTGCAGCTTGGCTTCGAAGGCGCCTATAAAGTCAAAGGCCTTGAGAAGCTGATGGCTCTGCAGGTGGACCTGCGCAGCCAGATCGATGGGTACCGGGGTCAGCCGCCACGCCAGCTGGCTCCGGTCGGCCTTCCCGGACACGCCCTGATCAACAGGATGCGAAGACAGGTTCCTTACTGGGTTATCGCTGTAGTGACCATTTCCGTCATTTTTTTTACTTACATCGGCTACTCCCTGGTATCCGGCAACATTGCCCAGGCCAGCGTCGACCATATCCAACAACAGCAGAAATCCGTTTTTAAACGCTCTTCCGCCCTCTATTAGCCCCTTCATCAACCTTTCAGGACAATTCCATGCAAAACATATTGCTCATCATTCAGGCGTATCTTTTCGGCCGCCTCGGCTCCCGCATCCTGGGTCTCATGCTGGTTCTCTCACTGATATGGTGGGCCGGCCCCTATGTCGGCCTGACGGAGACGACCCTCCGAGCCTACCTGATCATTGGTGTTCTGGTCTTTTTCGTCGGCGTCTGGCTGATCCGTCGTCTGGTCGTAAAGAATCGCTCCACCCTGTTTCGCAAAGACCTCGATGCGCACATCGAACAGGACCAGTCCCGACAGGCCGAGATCGAAGAGCTGCGCGGCAAGATGAACCAGGCCATTGCCTCTCTCAAATCGTCAGAACTGGGTTCACAACACCGGGGTAACGCCGCGCTGTACGCTCTGCCCTGGTTTATGATCATCGGCCCGGCAGCCGCGGGTAAAACCTCGCTGCTTCGTAACTCGGGGCTCCACTTCCCTTATGCTCACGACAACGATATCGATATTCGCGGTTTCGGGGGCACACGCAACTGCGACTGGTGGTTTTCCAACGAAGCCGTCCTGCTGGATACAGCGGGACGCTACACCACCGAGCAGGACGATCGCCCGGAATGGCTGGCTTTTTTGGCGCTGCTGCGCAAGCACCGTCGCCGCCAACCCCTTAACGGCGCCATTGTGGCGATCAGTCTGGCCGATTTGCTTACTGCCGACAACCAGGAAATCGAGCGGCATGTCAAAATCATCCGGGATCGCATTGATGAACTGACCGCCCGCCTTGGCTGCGTTTTTCCCATTTATGTCGTATTTACCAAATGCGACCTCCTGCATGGCTTCACCTCCTATTTCGCCGATCTCGATGACAAAGAGCGGGACCAGGTCTGGGGCTGCTGGCTGGGCCACGAGGCACCGCAGAACATTGGCGACCTCTTCCGCACCAAAATGGGGGAATTGCACCGCCGCCTGACCGAAATGCGCCTGTACAAGCTGTCTCTCGTACGTAAAATTCAAGCCAAAAACGAGCTCTTCGATTTTCCCGGTCAATTCGAGGCCGCCCAAAACCGGCTGGTCGATTTCATCACCCGCTTGACCAAGGAAAATCCCTACCAGGATACGCCCAACTTCTGCGGCATCTACCTGACGAGTGCCACCCAGGAGGGAACACCCATTCAAAAAATCCTGGGAAAAATGCGCCAGGCTTTCGGCTTTGTCGAAGACAGAGAAGCCACGGAACTTCCCGAGTCCACCAGCTTCTTTGTCAAAAACTTCTTTCAGTCCGTCGTCTTTCCCAATGCCCAGGATGTCAGCCGCACCAAAAAATCGGGAATCATAAACCGCACCCTGAAAACAGCCAGTATCGTCGGCTGTCTCGGCCTGATTGCCGGCAGTATCATGTTGCTGAGCACTACCCTGACCGCCAACACTCTGCTGCTGAAAAAAGGGGATGTGGCCGCCGAACGTCTTGCCGATGTGGTCGAAGCGAAAGAGTCTGCCCCCTCGGAGCGTTTTTCTGCCCTGACCGAGGTTTTGCGGCACTACCAGAAGCTCAAGGCGTATGAGGAAAAACTCCCCATCTCTCTGACAATGGGCGTCTATGAAGGGGACAGGCAACTTCCGGCAATCCGCTCCCTCTTGCTTGGGTCCTTCGAACGCCTGTTCTTTCAGCCGGCCCTGGACGACCTCGAGATCGAACTGGCCACCTACGGCAAGCAGTGGCTCGCCTCGTCGGCCAAACGTCAGGACGCCATTCGCGACGATTACTATGATGGACTCAAAGCCTACCTGATGCTCAACCGTCCGGACCGCCTTGACCTTGATGAAGCGACGAGAATCCTCCTGTCGCGCCTGGAAAAAAGGCTGCCGGAATCCAGCGCCGACGAACCCGTTAAAGAAAAAAACAATCGAGATCTCGAAGTCCTGCTGCGAACCTACCTCTCACACATGCAGGTTCCCCAGGATCATCCGGACTTTGTGGAGGCACGTCAGGTGGATCAGGCCCTGGTGGTTGAGGCTCAGAACTACCTGAAAGCCCTGCCGGACCCCAAACGGCTGTATGCGCAGATCCGCAACAAGGGCAGGCTGCAGGCCCGTGATCTCGGCCTGCAGGACATGATTAAAGGGCCTGGGCGTGGTCTTCTCAGCAGTGCCCATGCGGTCCCCTTTATGTATACCGCCAAGGGCTGGTACGAATTCACTCGAGCAGAAATACAGGACCTTGTCGCCCTGGCGAGCCGTGGCGACTGGGTGACCGGCTACCTGCAGACAACGGATGACAGCACCGATTCAAACCTTGTGAATGAAGAACTTTCCCGCCAGTTAGAGCGGGAAATCCGCGGCCTCTACTTCACTGAATACGCGGAACACTGGTTCAGAATGCTGGAAGAAACCCGGTTGGATCCTTTCCGTTCCCTGGACGATGCCAGCAAGAAGATGCTGCTCCTTGCGCGCAACGATGGGCCCATCGCCGAGCTCATGCAAGTTGTGTCCAGGAATATCAACCTTTCGGAAAGTAAAGAGATTCAGGTTTTCTCAGGTTCCCGGGAAAGCAGTCTGGTGCCGGAACTGGAGGCGCCCCTGCATGACCTGCGCAAACTCGCAGATGCCGGCGATAAAATGAACACCAGTCTGTTGATCAATCAATACCTGCTGGCTCTGACCTCGGCTCAAGCGGAAATTGAGCAGTTGGCCGCCACCATTGATGTTCAGCAGGACTGTTTTCACTATGCGGCCAGCATTCTGGGCGGCAGCGGCGCCAACGATTCGGAGTTGTACAAATGCTGGCTTTCCACCAAAAGTCTTCTCAACGGCATTGAAGCCCGCACCCGCAAGGTGGCCGAGCAGGTTCTTACCAATCCGATTCAGCAGGCCTGGCTGATGACCATTGAGCAAACCCGGAACTATCTGCAGAACCAATGGAACAGCACGGTTTTCCTTCATTACAAACGCAAGATTGTCGACCGGTTTCCCTTCAGCCTTACTGGCTCTGACGCCTCACTTAACGACGTTTCCGACTTCTTTCGTCCGGACAACGGCATTATCTGGAGCTTCACTGACGAACAGCTCAAACCCTTTCTGCGGAAAAAACGTCATCAGTGGGCAGAAAAGTCCTGGCTTGGGATCGGCGTCAAACTCAACCCCTCTCTGCTGCGCTCCCTGACCCAGGCATCGCAGATCAGCTCCGGTCTCTTCAGGCAGGGGCAAAACCATCCGGACGTACATTTTTCCATCTACCCCATTCCTAGCCGCGGCTTGCGCATGGTGCGCTTTGAAGCCAGCGGACAGCAGATGATTTACCAAAACGAGCCTCAGGAATGGCGGCACTTCAAGTGGCCCGGCGATGAGCAGATGCCCCTTGCTGTCGTCGGCGGGACAACCAGTGGCAATCGCGCGCTCGGCAAGCTCGACTTCGCCGGCGACTGGAGCCTCTTTCATCTGCTCAAACAGGCGCGAATCACCAACGACCCCGATGGCTACATGCTGGCCTGGGATCTGGAATCGGCTCCGGGCCACACCCTGGCCGTTCAGCTCAAACTTCGCCCCGATCGTGACAGCAATATCTTCGTCAGCGGCCTGTTCTCAGACTTCCGGCTGCCGGCCACTATTTTTTGACAGGGCTCCTCCATGTTTGGACTGTTTGAAAAGACGAGGGCAAACATCAACCCGTCGTCTCGGCTGCGTACGGCCTGCTTCGGCAAATTGCCCCTTCACGGCGATTTCATTCGCCACAACCTCTGCTGCCGCGAGACCACCGCGTTCGAAAAGTGGCTGCAAGAAGGGGTGGGCACCATCACGCGCCTGCATCCAAAAGGCTGGCCGCCCGCATACCGTCAATTTGCCCGGCTTCATTTTGTCCTGACCGGGGGCGAACAGGAGCACAACCTGATTGGTACGCTGCGCGCCAGCCAGGACAAGAGCGGACGTATCTATCCCTTTGCCCTGCTATGGGTGGCCCCCGCGCCGCTACTGCACGGACATCGGGCTACAGCGCCTTTTGTCTTCGACCACTGCTTCGACTACGGTGACAATCCGGTGCACCTGCAGCGTGAGAATGTCGCGCTGGCCAAACTGTTAGGCGAATTGGACCAGAAAAGCTTTGAAAACCCGGCCCTGACACAACGCGAACTGCTCGAAAGCCAGATACGCGGCTTTGACAAGCTGACGATGGGACACTACTGGAACGGGCTGCGGCAACCTATTGCCAAGGAGAATCGCGAACAGTTCTGGCAGACTTTCTACAACGTCTTGAAAACCGTCCTGCAGCGCGGGGCCAGCCGGACCCACTGGGGCATACGCCTGCCCTTACCCGCGCAGGAACAAACAGCTTCGGTTGTCTTTTGGGTCCAAATGGTCGAATCAATCCTCGAGGATCGCTTCTGGCGGGCTCACTACTTCTGGAGTGAAGGAACAGCAGAGAGCGAGCCCAGTCTGACCCTCTTTTTCCGGCCGCTGCTCCCATCCTACCTGCTGCCGCTGCTCAATCACGAACTAGACGACAACGCGGTTTTCGATCTGGGTCGGGAATGGCCAAAGCTGTCTTCTTTTTCCAGCCGCGTCGACCTCAGAAATTTGCTGGACAAGGATGACGCCAGCATGCTGGACGTGCTTTACCGTACCGGCCGCCGGGAGATGCTGGGATGACCTATTCACCTGAACCCTGGGTAGCCGATATATGCCGTCCACTGACAAGCGACTCGCCTGCAGGCACCGATCCCCGCTATCTGGACGAATTCCTGTTCATCAAGGAAGAGCTCGACAAACTCCAGGGCACCGACTATCCGGAAGTGACCAAACTCTGCCGCAAGCTTCTCAGCGTGACCAGCAAGGATCTGCGCCTGGCTGGCTACCATCTGCTGTCAACGACTTACGTCGACGGTCCGGGCGGCCTTCTGGACGCACTGCGCTGTTACCGGGGGCTAGTCGAAAATCTGTGGGCGGACTGTTTTCCCCGCCATGAAAATGCCCGTGTGGCGGCCCTGGGACTGCTGAACAATCCCCGGCTGGTCTCTTTTGTCGAGTTGCACGAAGAAAAGGCCGAAACGGCTCTGTTGCAGAACCTTCAGGAGGAAACCGCCGCCATCAACCACCTGTTGACGGAACACTTGGGCGACGAAGTTCCTCGCCTGAGTTCCCTGGCTGGCTGGCTCGACAAACGCCTCAAACAGCGGCCACCTGAAGCACCGGCCGCGGCCCCCGTTTCGCGTCCCGCCGCCTCGGAAGAGCCCTCGGGAAGGCCGACTTCCGCTCCGACCACGGCGACGCTGTCCTTGGCCTCGGAGCACGACCTGACCACGGTGACACGCCAGCTGCACACGCGACTGCTGGAAGGCGGGGAATGGCTGCGGGCCCTCGGTTTCTCGCGGGCCCTGCGCTGGGGCAACCTGGGCGTCCCCCCTGACGAAAACGGCCTGACCCGTATCCCGCCGCCCAGACCCAGCGGCTGGGCCGAGCTGCAACAGAAGCTGACAGCCGGTTCGGGCGCCGAGGCCCTGTGCTGCTGCGAAAAACTCTTTTTCGAGCCCGGATTTCACCTTTACTTCGACCTCCAGTGGCAGGCCGCCAGCGCGGCGGACCAGATGGGCCGCGCGGATATATCTCTCTTTATCCGTAACAGCCTGGGGGATCTGCTGGAGCGTCATCCGCAGTTGACCGAGCTGAGCTTTGCCGACGGCACACCCTTTACCGGAACCGCTTGCCAGACGTGGATGCAGACCTGGCAGGAAGTCCCGGCCAGGGCCCACACTTGCCACGAAAACGACACCGAAGAGGCCATCCGGAACGAAGTTCTGGCTGAAGCCCTGCCCCTGGCCCGCAACAAAAAGCTCGCCGAGGCACTTCAATGCCTGCGATCGCTTCCCATGGGGACCGAAAAACAGCGTATGCACAAGAAGATGGCCGAAGCGCAACTCTGCCTCGCCGCCGGCAAGGCGACCATTGCCCAGGTTCTGTTCGAAGAGATGGAATCGCGCCTGCTTGAGGAGCCGTTGTCAACCTGGGAGCCTGAACTGACCGTCGAAGTACTACGCCAGCACACGGCTTTGTTGCAGGGCAAGCTCAAGGGCGCCGAGAAGGAGCTCAAAAGCCGGCTGACGGAACAGATCGAACATCTGCAGAAACTGGCCTGCCGCATCGATGTCGGGGCGGCGGCCGGCTTTGTCTGAAACCCGTTTTGCTTATTAAACAACCCGCCGGCCCCCCCCGGCAGTGAAGGAGACGAAGGATGAGTGACAGTTATCAAAAAGAGATACCCAAGGCCCGCATCAACCTGTCCCTGGACGTGGAATCCGGCGGCCACAAAAAGAAGATGGAACTCCCCCTGAAAATGCTGGTTATGGGAGATTTCAGTAACGGCCAGACCAAGGGCAAAGTGGCGGACCGGGAAAGGATCACCATAAACAAAGACAACTTTGAATCCGTCATGGCCGATCTGGCTCCCTCGGCCCGGATGGACGTGCCCAATCTGCTGGCCAACGATGGCAGTGAAATTTCAGTTGGTCTCTCCTTCAAGTCGATGAAGGATTTTCGCCCCGACCATGTCGCCCAGCAGATTCCCGAACTGCACAGTCTTATGGCCATGCGCAATCTGCTGAAAGATCTCAAATCCAACCTGCTGGACAACGCCAAGTTCCGCAAGGAGCTGGAAAAGATCGTCGGCAATCAACCGCAGCTGGAAGGCCTTAAAAAAGAACTGGAAAAGTGGCTCGTTCAGGCCGAACAGACCGCCGCCGTGGACATTCGCAGCATTTAATCCCCTGGGAGAAAATATCTATGAGCACACAGCAAGCCGCCGCCAAGTTAAACGCAAGCCCGGAAGAACGTGTTCTCGACGCCGAGAATGCCTATGAACGCCTGTGCAAACTGGTCGATATCGATCCGCTGCGGGAATCCATTCAATTGACCCGCTTCGCCGATGCCTCGCAGATGGCGGACATCTCTCTGCAGCAACGCCTCACTGCCGGCATCCAGGTGTTTCTTGACCTGACCGCCCGCAACAGCGCCCAGATCGAGCGCATCGACAAGGTGCTGCTGGATCGCTATATCGCCCAGATTGATCAAACCATCAGCGGGCAACTCGACGCCATTCTGCATCATCCCAGCTTCCAGCAGATCGAGAGTTCCTGGCGGGGACTCCAGTTTCTGGTGGATCGCTGTGACTTCCGCCGCAACACCAAGGTCGAAATTCTGGATTGCACCAAGGAGGATCTGCGGGAGGACTTCGAGGAAGCCCCTGAAATTATTCAGACCGGCCTCTATCGTCACGTCTACGTCAATGAATACGACACCCCCGGTGGCGAGCCCTTTTCGTCCATCATCGGCAACTATGAATTCGACAATTCGGCCCAGGACACCGCCCTTTTGCGTGATATCTCCAAGGTGTCCGCCAGTGCACACTGTCCATTTCTGGCTTCCGTGGGCGCCCGCTTCTTCGGCAAGGAAAGTGTCGACGAAATCGCCAAGATCAACGATCTCACCAATTACATGGAAAAAGCCGAATATACCCGCTGGAAAAGTTTCCGGGCCACCGAAGACGCCCGCTATATCGGCCTGCTGACGCCCCGCTTTCTGCTTCGCCTTCCCTACGGCCAGGACAGTACACCCGTGCGAACCTTCAACTACGAGGAAGACGTCAGTGGCCTGGATCATCGCCATTACCTGTTCGGCAACCCGGTCTTCGCCTTTGCCGGAAACATCGCCCAGAGCTTCGCTCAGCACGGTTGGGCCGTCAACATCCGTGGTCCGGAAGCAGGCGGCAAGGTCGCCAACCTGCCGGTCCACATGCACGACACGGGCAAGGGCATGCAGATGAAAATGCCGACGGAGATGCTTATCTCCGAAACGCGCGAACTGGAAATGGCCAACCTCGGCTTTATCCCCCTGAGCTACTACAAGAACAGCGACTTCGCCTGTTTTTTCTCGGCGAATTCGGTACAGCGACCGGCGGAATATGCCGATGCCAACGCCAATGCCAACAGCATGATCAATTCGCGGCTGCCCTATATCTTTCTGGTCTCCAGACTGGCTCACTACCTCAAAGTGCTGCAGCGGGAGAATATTGGTTCATCCAAGAGCCGCCAGGTTCTGGAGAACGAATTGAACGGCTGGCTGCAAACCCTGGTCACCAAAATGAAAGACCCGGAACCCGAACTCATCGCCACGCACCCCCTGCGCGACGGCAAGGTTACGGTCAAGGAAATCCCGGAAAACCCGGGCTATTTCAGCGTTGATCTCTTTGTTCAGCCCCACTTCCAGATCGAAGGGGTGGATGTACAGCTCAAGCTTGTCGCGCAGATGCCCCGCGATAACAACTGATTACCAGCCACAGGGCATCCAACTTATAACCGGTGCGTAGAGCACCGCCACTAATGTCCAAGAGGAGGAAAAGTATGGCAATTCCAGGCTACATGACCATTCTTGACGACCAGGGGTCCAAGGTAGAGGGTCCGGTCAAGGTTTCCGGTCGCGAAGGGACTATCGAAATTCTCGGTTTCGACCATGAGCTGCGCATCCCGACCGACAGCGATACCGGCAGCCTGACCGGCACCCGCAAGCACGAACCTTTCATTTTTCTGAAAGCCTTCGACAACGCCACCCCTTATCTGTACAAGGCCTGCAGCAACGGGCAGACCCTGAAAAAGATCGAATTGAAATGGTATCGCATCAACGACACCGGCACCGAGGAGGAATATTTCTCCCACACCCTGGAGAACGTCAAGATCACCTCGGTCAAGCCGACGATGCACAACGTCAAGGATCTGGACAAGGAACGGTATCCCCACCTGGAGCAGGTCGCTTGTCGCTATGCCAAGATCACCTGGGCCTACACGGACGGCAATATCTCCTTCTCCGACTCCTGGACGGAAGGACGCTAAACCACCGCGCCGTACAGGGAGCCAATCCCTGTACGGCTTATTGATGGCCTTCGGATTTTATGACCCAGACCATTCTCGACATACTCACGCGCCCTGACGCCGCGCCGTTGAACTCACGCACCAGCGGCCGAGACGCCGCCTGCCAGAGCGTCAGAGACCATCTGCAGCGCCTGTTCAACTCGCGCAGGGGCTCTTTGGTCCACCTCCCCGATTACGGGATGCCGGACATCGCGGCGCTCTACCTGGCCCTCCCCTATTCCCGGGACCAGATCATGGCCTGCCTGCGTCAAAGCGTCTCCCTCTACGAGCCCCGACTGCAGCATCCGCAAGTGCGCGCCCTGGCTCTGGAGGGCAACCAAGAGGGGACTGCCTTCGAACTCTGCGGGGCTCTGCCGGGGCACCAGCGGGTCCGCTACCTGGTGACCCTCTTTCGCAGCGGCCACATTACCGTTTCGACCGGAGGAGATTATTACCATGGGTAGTTACTTCGATGCCGAAATGCGCCTTTTGCAGGAAACGGCCCAGGAGTTCGCCCGGGCCTTTCCCGAAAAGGCTCGCCTGCTGAATCTGCTGGATGTCAAGGATCGCGACCCTTATGTGGAACGCCTGCTGGAGGGGATGGCTTTTCTGACGGCCGAGGTCAAGCAGCGCATCGACGATGACATCCCCGAGCTGTCCGAAGCCCTGCTCAGCCATGTGCGCCCTTGCTTTCTACGGCCCTTTCCCTCTTGCTGCATCATGCAGTTCACACCCCGGCCGGGACAGCTGCCGCAGACCCTGATCCTGCCCCGGGGAACCCAGCTCTCCAGCGGCAGCATCAACGTGCCGGGACAAGGGCCAGGAGCCCTGGACGAACGGGTTCACTGCCGCTTCCGGACGACCAGCGAGGTGGAGCTGCAGCCCCTGCGTCTGGCAAACTTTCAGCTCGACACCCCGGTGCACGGCCGCCAGACGGCCCGCCTGCACTTCCAGTTGGACCACGACGTTTCCCCTGACGAACTCGATCTGAAAAGTCTGAAAATCTATCTCCATGGCGACCATTCCACCGCCATGGAACTCTACCACAGCTTCACCGCACAGATCGCTCAGGTCGAAATCGCCTATCCGGGCCACCCAAATCCGCCTTTCCGGCTGGGAGGGCAAGAAACCGTAAAGCCCTGCCATCTTGATCCCGACCAGGTCATGATTCCTTCATCCGGCCGCGATTTTCCCGGTTTTCACCTCCTGCACGAATACTTCTGCTTTCCGGAGAAGTACCTCTTCGTCGCCGTACATCACCTGGATCGCCTGGCCTGGCCGGACGACTGCTGTGAATTCGAGATCCTTTGCCACCTGCGGGAGCCTCTCGGCGACGATCTGCGCCTGAGCAAAGACAACTTTCGCCTGCATTGCGCCCCGGCCATCAATCTGTTTGAAAGCAGCAGCGAACCGATCCAGCTCCATCACCGCCAATGGGAATACCCGGTTATCGCCAACAACAACAATCCGGCCAGCCTGCAGGTCTACAGCGTCAACGGCGTGACCGGTGCCCAACCGCGGACGGGGCTGCGAAAAAACTATGCTCCCCTGCCCCAGTTCGATCACGGCGGCCATCAGGAATCTTATTTTCAGGTCGTCCATCGCCACCGCGAAGGTCTGCGCCCCCAGACTTACCTCGCGATCGGGGGCGCCTTGAGCGAAGAGCCCGAGACTCTCTCCGGCGACATCACCGTCTTTAACGGAAACGTCCCCAGGGACCATTTGCAGACGGGCGACATCCGGGCGCCGGGACAGGGCTTTCCGACCAATGTCACGGCCTGCAACATCACGCGCCCCACCCCCATGCGGCTGCCGCCCCAGCGCGCCGACTACCGCATGGCTCTGGTGACCCATCTGAGCGTCGGCTACAACAGCCTGGCCAGTCGGGACAACCTTCGGCAACTCCTCATGCTCTATAACTGGAGCGATCAGCCTCAGAACCGGCGACGCATTCGAGGCGTCACCGAAATCCAGCGTAAACCTCTGCACCGCGTCCACCGGGGGGCCCTGCTGCGCGGCGTGGATATTCAGCTGGAGATGGCTGAAAGGGATTACCTGTCCCCAGCAGATGCCTATCTCCTTGGCACCATTTTGCATCATTTTTTCACCATGTACGTCACCGTCAACGCCTTTGTGCAAACCGGCTCACAGCTGAGCCCGTCTAAAAGTGAATTGATATGGGAACCTTTGCTCGGGGAAAACTTTCTCATCTGATCGAAGACTTACTTGCCCGACCGTCAGCCTATACCGCTTTTCAGGCCCTTCACCTGCTGGAAATGAGCTGTCGTGGCGGGGATGGGGATCAAGAGCTGCATCGCTTCATCGTCCCGACTCCGGCCCGGGAGCTCTCCTATCCCGCGGGTGAGATACGCCGCTGCTTTCGCGACCGGGATCAGCGCTATCGTCTCGAACTGAACTTCATGGGGCTATACGGCGTCGACTCCCCGCTGCCCCAGTATTTCAACGACATCACGGCCCGGGACAAGGACGGCAGCGACGAGCTGAGCGCCTTTTTAAACCTGTTCAGCCAGCGCCTGTATACCCTGCTGTTCATGGCCTGGAAAAAACTGAACCACCACGGCGGCACAAAAAGTCTCTACAGCCGGTATCTGACCGCCTTCTCCGGCATGTCGGCCGCTACGGGGCGAATCGACTACGCTGGTGTATTTGGTACCCGAATCCGAAGCAGCCAGGCCCTGTGCGGCATGCTGGCCGACTTTCTCGACGCCCCTGTTCGTCTGCGGCAGAACGTTCCCCGCTGGATCGGCATAGATGAACCCGCCAAGTTGGGTGAAAAGTGCCTCCTGGGGAGCAACGCCCTGTTGGGCAACCGCCTTTTGGATGTGAACAGCCATGTCCGCATTCTTGCCGGCCCGCTGTCTTTTGAAAAAGCGCTGGCTTTACGTCCGGGAGAGCCTCTGGCCCTGGCCGTCGCCAGCCTGCTGGGAGACTATCTGGAGCCGGGACTCGACTATGACCTGGCGCTTAATATGCAACCGGCGACGGGTCAGGCCGCTTGCCTCGGCAACCCTCACCTCATCCTGGGCTGGGGCTGCTGGCTGGGCACGGCGGCGCCTCAAGGCCAGCGCGTGCTCCTGTCTTCCTCCAGCCTGGCCGCCTGCCGTCAAACCACCACAGCATCAGGGTCAGGTCGCCTTCACCTGGCGGCTTGATCTTTTTTTAATCCGTACTCTTCGGGGGAATCATGAGATCGACTCACATCAAAAGGCTGCTTGAAAAGCTGAACCCGCACTGTCTTAATGCTCTCGAATCAGCCGCCAGTTTTGCCGCCATGCGCGGCCACTACGAAATTGGGCTTGAGCATGTCGTTATCAAATTGTTGGAACGAGGCGAGGGGGATTTTGACCTGCTGCTGCGCCACTACGGCATCAACCTCGACCAGCTCTGGCAAAAGCTGCTTGACGACCTGGCCCGCTGGCGTTGCGGCAATCATCACAAGCCCGCCTTTTCCCATCATTTGTTGGAATGGTTGGAGCGGGCCTGGACGTTCACCTCCCTGCACGACCCACAGGCTCAAATCCGTTCACGGGCTCTGCTTGAAGCCTTGCTGAAAATCGCCCCCTTGCTCCCCGGGCAGGCCTGGCTGCTGCTGGATGGCCTTTCCCGAGAAATGATCGAGGCGGAGGCGGCCCAGATTCTGGCTATCTCCGTGGAAGGTCAGCCCTCCCTGGCACCAGCCCCGACTGCGCCCCCTTCAGCCAACACCGCGTCTCCCGGTCAGATGACGGGCCCCACGCCGCATCTCGACGTCTATACCACCGACTTTACCGCCAAGGCCAGAACGGGGGAGATCGATCCGGTTCTCGGCCGCAACGACGAAATCCGTCAAATGATCGACATTCTTACCCGGCGCCGCAAGAACAACCCGATTCTCGTGGGCGAGCCCGGTGTGGGGAAATCGGCCGTGGTGGAAGGACTGGCTTTGCGCATCATCGAGGGGAGCGTCCCCGATAGTCTGAAAAATGTGCGGCTGGTCTGTCTCGATCTGGGCCTCTTGCAGGCGGGCGCGGGAGTCAAGGGGGAGTTCGAGAAGCGCCTCAAGTCCGTCATCGAAGAGATCCGCGCCAGTGATGTCCCCATTATTCTCTTTATCGATGAGGCCCACACCCTGGTTGGCGCTGGCGGCGATGCAGGTATGGGGGATGCCGCCAACCTGCTCAAGCCGGCCTTGGCGCGAGGTGAACTGCGCACTCTGGCCGCCACTACCTGGTCTGAGTACAAGAAGTACTTCGAGCGGGACGCCGCCCTGGAGCGCCGTTTCCAGATGGTCAAAATTGACGAACCCTCTGAAGAAACAGCCATCGTCATGCTCAACGGTCTCAAATCCCACTATCAGGAACACCACAAGGCGCTGATTACGGATCAGGCTGTGGAGGCGGCCGTTCGCCTCTCCAGCCGCTACATCAATGGCCGCTTTCTCCCCGACAAAGCCATTGATCTGCTCGACACCGCCGCGGCACGCGTCTGCATGGGCCAGGCAGCCACGCCAGCCGAGCTTGATAGTGCCCAGGAGCAGCTCGCCTTTGTTGAACGTCGTCTGCGCCACCTGCAAGAGGAGACCGATCTGGGACTGCCGGTGGATGAAGCCCTGCAGAACCGCTTGTGCCAGCAACACGAGGAGACCGCCACACAGGTCAAAACCCTGCAGGGACGCTGGCAGGCGGAACTGGAGCTGGTCCGTCAGATTCAGGCGATGCGCCGACAGCCCTGTGACGGTGCCAAGGTGGAAGAACTGCAGCAGCATCTGCAGGAGATTCAGCAGGAATCGACCCTGGTGCAGCCGGAGGTCAACGCCGAAACCATCGCTCAGGTCGTGGCCGACTGGACCGGCATTCCCGTCGGCCGCATGGTCAAGAGCGACCTTGCCAGCCTGCTCGACTTCGAAACGCTGCTCGGTCAGCGCATCGTTGGGCAGACCGAGGCCATTCACGCCATCGGACAAGCCCTGCGCAGCAACCGGGTTGGTCTGGGCGAAGCAGACGCGCCTATCGGCGTCTTTCTGCTCACAGGACCCAGCGGCGTGGGCAAAACCGAAACGGCGCGCGCTATTGCCGACGTCCTTTACGGCGGCGAACGCTTCATGGTCACGATCAACATGAGCGAATACCAGGAAGCCCACTCTGTATCGCAGCTCAAGGGCTCGCCTCCCGGCTATGTGGGGTACGGCGAAGGAGGTGTCCTGACCGAGGCCGTGCGTCAGCGGCCCTATTCCGTCATTCTGCTCGACGAAGTGGAAAAAGCCCATCCCGATGTGCTCAACATGTTCTACCAGGTTTTCGACCGCGGCTTCATGCGCGACGGCGAAGGGCGTGAAGTGGATTTCAAGAATACGGTCCTCATCATGACCAGCAATCTGGGAACCGAAGCCATCATCGCGCTGAACGAGTCGGCCCTGGAGCAGGATGAAACCTCCCGCCAAACCCCGGGGTACCCCGAACTGCACGAAGCCGTCCAGCCGGATCTGGCCCGGCACTTTCCCGCCGCCCTGCTGGCGCGGATGCAGGTCGTTCCCATGCGCCCCCTCGACCAACAGGCCCTGCAGCAGATCGCTGCCCTCAAGCTGGACAAGATAGCCTGCCGGCTGGGCGACAGCCATGGCATCACCTTGCGCTGCGCCCCGGAGATCATCGCTTACCTGACGGCCAGGTGTCAGTCCCCTGAATTCGGCGCCCGCTCCCTCAATACCCTTATCGATCAGCAGGTGATGACCGGGGTAGCACGCAGCCTGCTGCAGTTCATGGTGGCCGACGATATGCCGCAGATCATGACCCTGCAGCTGGATGAGCAGGGAGACCTTTCCTGCCTGTTCAGTGATTTGGTCGAAGACGCCGCGGATTCCTCTGCCCTCGCCGCAGCCAGTTAGCAAGGAGAACGGTTCATGAATTTTCCCGCCGCTCATTTTCCGGCCGCCAATTGCAGCCAGTTTTTCCTGCGCATTCGGACGGTACCGGACGACACCTTCACCCTGACCCGTTTTAGCGGCTCCGCTCAGGGTCTGTCGGCAGACTTTCGCTTTGAGATTTGTCTGCATTCGGACGCCGAACTGCTGCCACGCACCATCATCGGACGCAGCGCCACCCTGGAGCTGAGCTGGGGCCCTCAACCCGTTTATCTGCACGGGGTCATCTCTCGCTTTGAGCGCACTGGCAACACCCCGGACGGCGTCTCCTACCGGGCCGTTCTCAGCTCCCCCCTCTTCCCCCTGACCCTGAACACCAGCAATCGGGTCTTTCTAGGCCGCGACATCGGTCAGCTTATCGAAGAGGTACTGATCGGGGCTGGATATGGCAAAGACGAATTCCATCTCGAATTAACAGGAAACTATCCTCAACGAGAGTTCGTGGTTCAGTACGCTGAATCCGATTTCGACTTTCTCCGCCGCCAACTGGCCCGCCACGGGATCTTCTTCACTTTCGAAAACCGGGTGCAGGGATGCCGTGTCGTTTTCTGTGACGACAGCACCCGTCGGCCGATGCTGCCGGGCATTGAGCAGCTGAAATACAGACCCCAGACCGGTTCGGTTCGCACGGCCGAAACGGTCTTTGCACTTTCTCCCCAGGCGCAGTGGCTGCCGGGAGGCGTTCGCCTGACGGACTACAATTATCGCACCCCCGATACCCCTCTGGATGTCAGGCTCAATGCAACCTCGGATAATGCCGTTGGGGAACAGGCGATCCACGGCGATCATTTCAAAACGGCGGAAGAGGGCGAGCACATGGCGCAAATCCGTCGACAGGCCCTGGATGCCCGCCGGGAGACCTTTGAGGCGGAGACGGACTGTCGGGGCATCGTTCCCGGCTTCCGGCTTAAAATAAGCGACCACCCTGACGAAAGTCTCAATGGCGACTATCTGGTGGTCAGCATGGAACAGAGCGGCCACCAGGAAGCTGCCCTGGCCCGGGGCGAAGAGGTAAAAGGCCCCACCTATGTCAACCGTCTTCAGCTCATCAAGGCACAGATTCCTTTTCGGTCGCCCGTCCCGGAACATCGGCAAGTGCTCGGTCTGTTTACCGCCCGGGTTGAAAGCGACGGAACGGAATATGCCTGTCTCGATGAACAGGGACGCTATCGTATCCGTACCGACTTTGATCGCGGCGAGGCCCCCCTGGCCCAGGCCAGCCATCCCGTGCGGCTGATGCAGCCGTATGGTGGTGAGCAGCATGGCATGCACTTTCCTTTGCAGGGGGGAACGGAGGTGGTACTCGCCTGTCTCAACGGCGACCTCGACCGCCCCGTTATACTCGGTGCCCTGTCCAATCCCCAGACCCCCAATGTGGTCAACGCCGAAAATGTCAGCCAGAACATCATCCGTACCGTCAGCGGCAACGAGCTCTGCATGGATGACCGCCGCCAGAAGGAACGCATCGACCTGTTCACCGCCGAACGGAAAAATATCCTGACCCTCGATGCCCAGGCCGGATCCCACAAGGTGCGGCTGGAAACCCGCGAAGGCGACATGGAAATCCACGCCGGCAAAACTCTGCTGATGGAGTCGGGAGAGAGCCAGTTCGTCGAAAGCGGTGGTGACCATATCGTCACGGTGGAAAACTCCCAGCAGTTGATGACCCGCAATAAGGATATTTCCCTGCAGGCCGCCACCGATATCCAATTCAAGGCCGCCCAGAATATTCAATTCGAGGCTGAAAAGCATGACATCGCCTTGAGAGCTGGCGAGAACCTGATCCTCGATGTCGGCCAAGCTCTGTCTATGCAGGTGCGCAACGACAAGATGGAACTTGCCATTGAAAAGGGCAGTCTGAGCATTCAGGCGGCCAAAGACATCAGTCTTCTCGGTCAGGGTGGCGGTCCCATAACCATCAGGCAGGGCAACGGCACCATTCAGATATCCCCGTCAGGAGACCTGACCATCAGCGCCGATAAGGTCACTATCAACGGTCAGAGCATTCATCTTAAAGGCAACCAGATCAGCGGAAACTGAGTCCCCTGGCAATTCCCGCAGAGGCCATAAGGAAGGGAAAAACATGCACAGCAACCTGAAAGCCCTCCATCCAACGAGCCACCTCCCGGTGCATCTTGCCACGGTTCTCACCGTTTGTGAGGGAGAAGCGTTGCTGGTGGAACAGGGCGGTGAAAAATATCGCGTGGCCGGACACCTGCATCAGACCGAATATCTCAAAGAAGGGGATGCCGTCATGACGATGGAGACAGAGGTCGGCCTGATTGTCTGCGGCCGCCTCAGGGCCAAGGGAGAAGAACCCGCCCCGCGTCTGCAGACAGACAACGGTCAATTGAACCTGGAAGCGGCCACCGGTATCCGCCTGCAGGTGGGAGACAGTTGGCTGGAAATTCACAAAGACGGCTCAATCCGCCTGAACGGACGGCAGATTATCAGTATCGCCCATGGCCGCATGCGGCTACAGGGCACGACCATCGAGATCAATTGACCCCATGACCATCCATTTTCTGGCTTCCCATGAGGAATCGGCCCAAGCCCTCTATGTTCAAAGGTGCTTCCTGCAACAGCAGCCCCTGGTCGATGCCTCCATGCTGGCAGGCCTGGAGCAGCGCCTTTTCATCCATCTGCATGTCCTGGCTCACCGCCCGCAGACGTCGGCAAATCCGACCGATGAGGGGGAAACCTTTGTCTGCCTCGCCAGCCAACTGCTGTCCAGGGACAGGCAGCGCCGGCTGGCAGGATATGAACAGGCTGTGACCTGCCTGGCCGAAGGTGGCGCGGTTCAGCAGGGGGCCTTTCAGGCCCTGGCCCTGGTGTCCATTCCCGCCGAGGGTCAGCAATTGCTCGAACTCTACCGGGAGACCCCCCATCTTCGCGCTTTGCTTTTTCAGCTCTGGCAGGAACAATCCTACGCCGTTCCTGCGGCGCTGACCTCGGCGGCCGAACTGCGCGGTCTTGATCCTCACCTGCAGGTAGCGGCTTTACAATACGCCAGCCGACAGGCGGGCAGCGGCCTTGACCTGTTTGCCCCCTACCTTCAGGGCTGGCAGGGCGACAGTCGCCCTGCGGCAACCTCGGGCCTCATCTTGGCGGCAGCCCTTTGGGGCGCCAGGCTACATGGGGATAGGACAACGGATAAACACCTGTGGCGCTGCATTGAAACGGAAAGCGAGCCCGAAGCCTTCTATCAGTTGTTACGCCTGGGCGCGATGGCGGCCGAGCCGAAGCTCGTCGAAGTCATCCGTCACTATGCCGCCAAACACCCCGAACGCGCGGCTGAACTGCTGGCTCTTCATGGCACCCGGGAGGCCATCGATGCCCTACTGAGCCTGACCCCGCAGCTGAAGGACCCCGCCCTCTCGGCTCAGATCTGGCGCTGGGTAAGCGGCACAGACCTCCAGGTCTCTCCCCATCTGCAGCTGGTAACCGAGCAGACAGGCGCGGATCGACAAAACGGCCCGACAGTCTGGTGGAACAAGCATCGCGATCGGCTTGCCGTCGGTCAGCGCCTCCTTATGGGCCGACAGTTGGATATTCCCTGGGTCAGGCAACAGTGTCTAAACTGGGCCGGGCGTTTCAGTCATCACCTGCTTGACCTGCTTGCCTATCTGCAGGGGGCCCCGGTCGGTATCAGTGCCAACGTCCTGCAGGTGAAACGTCAGCATCATCTGGCCCAAGAAGCGCCGCAAAGAGTCCGACAGGAGGCCCGTTGATGCAGCTTGAGAACCAGACGGATTGGGCGGCCGGTCTTTATCCCGGTTGGAGCCGCCAAGGCCACCGACAATGGACGCTGGTCTTTAAGGCCAGTTATCAATTTGACGGTCAGGGTAACCTGACCGCTTTGCCTCAAGGCCCTATCGTGGAAGCTGATCAGTACCGGGGCGAACCGACGTACTCAAGCCTGGTGGCCAGCAGTGAAGTGGCCCCGTTCAAACAGGGGGCCGAACTCTACCTGTTCGGCAGCGCGCAGCCTGACCCGTACGGCAGCCGGGTCATTCAGGTAGCTCTGAGCCTGTGCCAGAACAATAACCGCTACTGGCACAAAGAGCTGCGTGTCTTCGGAAACCGCAGTTGGCAGCGCAGAATGTTGACTCCTTTGCCGGGGAAACCTGCCTCCATCACCGCCCCTGTGCCCCTGATTTACGAAAATGCCTTTGGCGGAAGCGACCCTGCCCATCCTGAACAAGTCTGCCTCGCCAACCCGGCTGGCGTCGGCTACAGCTTTCGCGGCCTGCGAACCAAGAACCTTGGCCTGCCCGCTATCGAAATTGGACCCAACTTTATCAGCAGTCCGGCCAGCCGCGTGCAGCCCGCGGGGTTCGGTCCCCTGCCGCCATTCTGGGATCCCCGCTGTCAGGAAGTCGGGGAAATCGATGCCGAATCCGTCGCCCAGGGCCTTTGCCCCTGGGCGGTGCCGCTCCCGGCAACAATGCACAACGTCGCCCCCCAGGATCAACGCTTTAATGCCCCTTTTGAAGGGGAGATGGTCCTTAAGGTTACCGGGCTGCTCGCGGAAGCTTCCCACGAGGTTCTCATCCGGCTGCCCGAATTGAAACCCGCCGTTTTTCGTCACGCAGGTGAACAACTCAGCCGCCTTGACCCGGTATGTGACACTCTTGTCATCGATACGAACCGTCAGGAAATTCATCAGATCTTTCGTTGCGGGGTCGTCCTCGATCTGCACGAAAAAGAATTCGGCTTACTCATTCTGCGCAATCTTTTGTCAGAAAAAAATCCAGTCGTCGCCGAGGCGTTAACCTGATGTGCCCAAGCAAAACGTCCCTCGCCAGCTATCCTTCACGACCTGAGGTGGCCAAACCCCAGACCGTCGTCCAAATAATGGATATCGGTCTTTGCTGCCGTTTTGGCAGCGAAACGGCCGCTCTTTTTGGCGGCGTGGCTACCAATATGTCCACGGCAAGACCGCATCCCGGCCTGATGCTGCCGGCAGAAAACAATCCCGACCAGCTCCAGCCCATCCACACTGGCGCCCTACCGGAGTTTGACGACTTGACGTCACCCCAGGATCGTCTTCTCGCCCTTCTGGAAGAGGCCCTGTACAATCTTCTGGAAAAACAGCCTTCCCTGCCTGTCGGCCGCTCCCTGCTGGTTATACTGCTTTTGCCTCCCATCGACACCATAAGAGGCAGTCAGGTCGATCACCAGCAAATACAGGCCTTCCTGCGGAGCACCTTGCCAGAAGCCGAACAGGTTGAAATCCGCCTCCTGACCCCGGCGGATGGGTCCGTGTCCGCTCTGCTTGAGGCCTGTGAGCAACTCAAAAAAGGGATGTGGGATGCCGTCCTCTTCGGTGGCGCCGACACCCTCGTCGATACCGCCACCTGCTTGGAGGTGATGCAAAGTCGTACCCTGCTGACGGCAGGCAGCAGCGGGATCTTTCCCGGCGAAGCCGCCGTCTTTCTGTTCCTGCAAAAAACCACAACTGCACCAGGCCTTGCCCACATCACCACTCTCGCCGCCACCGTGGAACCCTTTCCCGGTCAGGCAGATGAAAAGAGCATGACGGGACTCGCCGAGGCCATCAGAAAAAGCACACAGGATGACCAAAACACACTCGAACCGGCCGCCGTCATCCTCCCCTTGGATGCCAGCGCCTGCCAAACTCTCGAATGGCATCAAGTGCGCCAGAACCTATGGCCAAATGCCCGGCAGGGCATGGAGGAGCTTTACCCCTGCCATTTTCTCGGCGACATCGGTGCAGCGACCCTGCCGCTGTCAGTGGCCCTGGGCTGTGCCCGTCTAGACTTCACCTATTCAGCGATCACCAGCCTATTGGTCTGCGAAGCAGGCGCCACCCCGCCCCGTGGGGCGCTGTGGCTACATAAACCACCGTATCCTGGAGAGGCGATGTCCAGAAAATCATCCAAAACAGTGACTATTCCGCTGTGAAGCCGGGGAAGGATCCCCTTCCCATAAAATTTAATTTGAAATTTCAATGGTCAATCAGGCAGCAACGTTATAAAACTTTAAAGTTTTTGAATTACATCCCTACTATAGAGATCGAAATCCATTTACACATTTTGGCAGATTACATCAAGGGAGATCATAATGATTCATACCGTGGTTCAGTCCTATCGCCGCATTGCCTGTACCCGAGTTCTCTCGTACCTTTCTGCTTTATTAGTTTTCTCTGGGTGTGCCTCAACCGCAAACTCTCTGACAAATCCTCTTTCACAAAAAATGAGAGCTTCTTGTGAAGTAAACAGCCTTCAAGCCGTTCACATTCCTACACCCTTAAGTGGGGGACATATTGTCTTGAGTTCAGAGACCTCAGAAGAAAATAGCAGGCTTTGCGTCACGTGGAGTGACGATAAGGCGCTTGAATTACTCCTCTGGGAATCCTCCAATTATGTTCTTGATCCCGAGCAGGAAAAACCATGGTTTTTACTGAGCCATCAAGGGGTTGAGTATTTTGCCTTATCGGTTTTTAGTGGTGGCGCACGGTGTTGTTGGGAGATTTTGCTATTCCGTCTGGATGAACCACAACTTATCAAGCGTGGGTTCACTTCAGTCGCTTCTCCACTGTACCGTACCGATGAGAAAAATTGCCTCCTGGCGGCCAAGATATATCCGATAAGTCGTGATGAACCCATGTCATGGAAGTCAAAGATTGAATGCCTAGTCGATGAAATTACCGCCAATGAATAGCGCAGATTATTAGACTTTTTCTTTTCTTATTTTCCTCAGGAATCCATTGACTCACCTGGAGCCGTTCAATGAACACTGATGACATATTTTCGTCGCGGGGTGCAGCCTACACCTCAAGTCAAGTAGCTGAATGGTCACACTACCATTCTCCTATCGATTCCACTCCAGGCCGCCCTTCAGGTTTCAGTCGCCGACACGGGGATGCCTCTCTTGATGTACAACAACAAGCTATTGACGCCATTGTAGCGGCTGGCCGCGCAAAAGGGATGTCTGATGACCTAATTGCGATGACCCTTGCCATCGCACGACACGAATCTGGGTTTAACCCGGATGCGGCGGCAGGACCTACCAGCGCAAGTGGTTTAGGACAGTTCATCAATCGAACCGGTTCCGCCTACGGTCTTTCGGATGACAATCGGTGGAACATGGATGCTCAAGCGAGAGCGCTGGTTGATTTCACTTCAGAAAACATCACACTGGCACGGAGTAGGGGCATTTCCGATTCTGAACTTCACAGATGGGTTTATAAATTTCATCACGATGGGCCGGAAGAAGAATATGGTGGTTTGCAAATAGCTGACCGAGCAGTTATACCTCTCATCCCACGGTACAGGCGTTATTTACAAAAATTACAGGGGACACAGGAGTATGAACCGTCAATTTCGGACCTTGAACCTTTGCAAGTTGCGGGGAATGAAAAATCATTGGCGAAAATAACATCGGCTCAGCTTCAAAAAATAGATCAGGATTTATCCAGACTAAAGACTTCACCAATGTCCGAAAATCAGACCAAGATACAAACTGCCAAGGTCACGCATAAAAATTCTGTTTCACACTCCGGCAACGTCCTTATCAACGGCCGCAGTGCCGTGCATGCCGGCAGCGGCGGCACCCTGACCACGGTAGATGTCTGTCGCACGCAGATCGGTCCCGCTGTCGTCAATATCCCCTACACCAATATCGCCAAATCAAGTGATGCTGCCAATACGGCTGCCACTGTTTTTATCAACGGCCATCCCGTCTGCACCAAAAACTCCAGCTTCGCCAAAAGCATCGGCGATGAAGCCGGCAATCGCCAGGGACTTCACTCCGGCACCATCATGGGCAAGGCCGATTTTATAACCGCCTCCCCCAATGTGTACATTGAAGGGATAGCGGCCGTGCGCAATGGCGATCTTATGGTCTCCAACAACCGCAACACCGCCCCCATGCCCCTGGTGCAACCGGGAGCCTCGCCCGCTCCCGCCAAGGCCCTCGCCTTGGTCGACGCTCTGGACAAACCGGGTACACCCTTTAAGCTCGCCCTGGAGATCGCTGGCACCCAAAGCCTGAACATGAAGGGCACCCTGATTGCCAGAAACGGCGACAGCACCCATGAAGTCCCCCTGGGCTCCACAGCCCGCACCGATGATCACCGCCGCGAACTGATTTTTGAAAACCTCGCCGAAGGTGACTATGACCTTTTTCTTTACCAGCCGGATGAAAAGCACGGTGCCTATCAGATCCCCCTGGTACAGGGCTTCTCCACCTGTTCCAGAGAGGAGACCTCACCAAGGTGGCAAACGATCCTGGTTCCCCTGCTGCCCCGCTGTTCCACGACGGCTAACGCCGACCGCACCAAAGCCCAATACCCGCGTTGCAGCCAGGATATGGGTTGGCTCTATATCTTTGTGAATGGCCGACTCTGGCGAGAGCTCAAAGTCGAGCGGGAAGGCTTTTTCCGCGACGTCAATCTGACCTACGAAAAGGGGCAGGATGTGCGGCCCGCCACGGTGCAAACCAGCGACAGCCGCGTGGTGGTACCCTGCACCATTCAGGGAAAAGCGGTCGCGCTGGAGATGGCCTACTCCGAGGTGCAATGGAGCTGGGCCCGTATTGACGCCATGGGCGGCATGGCCGGGAATGATTTCGAAGAGGCCGCCAAGCTGCGCAGCCGGCGTATGCAGAAGATCGATCTCTCCAGCTATCCCGATTTCAACCAGGAGGAAGGAGTGATCGGCCCGGCGGATCAGTTCGAGCCTCCCCTGCGCTATGATCTGGCCATTCATCGGGAAAGCAAAATTCCTGTGGTCTATCTGCACGATCCCATCGGCATCGCCAAAGATTTGGCGACGGAGGTTTTCGTCTGCAAGCAGAACTACCTGGAGGGGAGAGACCAAGCCGCCGAAGAGGCCGGAACCAAGAACGCCATGGCGGAGATTGTCTTTCAGATGGGCCTTGATTCCCAAGAGGCAGCCGATCTTGTCGATATGGACGAACTGAGGGA
Source organism: Desulfuromonas sp. AOP6 (assembly GCF_009731355.2). Taxonomy (GTDB): domain Bacteria; phylum Desulfobacterota; class Desulfuromonadia; order Desulfuromonadales; family SZUA-540; genus SZUA-540. The sequence goes on along the minus strand of NZ_AP022810.1, from coordinate 171,203 downwards.
GATCGTCCAGTGGGACCGGCAGATCGAGCACATTCGCGCGCTGGAAGACGCCGCCGTGGTTTTGGGTCAATTCATTACCAGTGCACCCGTTGAAGGATGTCCCGACATTCATACCGTCATGAAGGACTACGATGAACACCCCCATGTCGAACTCCTGCTTCAGGGGCATCTGCTCTCCAGTGAACTGGTCGGTCACCTGATTTATGGCGAGGGAAGGCAGTATCTCAGTACAAGCCTCAGGCAGCCGGATCATTTCCTGGTCAGTGCCCTCAGCCCTTGTCCCAGGAAAATCGAAGCCCTCGGCAAGAATGTCGATAAGGCTGCCGAGTTCTTTGAAAACATGGCGGCTGCGGCCCAATTAGATCCTGAATTGGAAAAGCAGGTTTTCGCGCTCCTTACCAAGGTTGTCGAACAGATCTCCGATGGCGAATACACCCTTGTCCACAGCAACTTCGATCTGGCGCAGGTGCTGGCGGGAAGCGCCGCCGCCACCGCCAAGGTGCGATATCTGAACAACAGTTTTACGACTCTGGTGCGGGGGTGCTTTGAGGTACCCCAATGGGTGGTAATCAAAAACGGCGTGTCCAGCCAGATGGCTCTGACCCTCGGTCGTTCCGTGAAGTGGCTGCAAAACAATCACCCGCTGATCAAACTCAATGCCGTGCGCCTCTTCGCCGTGCTGGAGGTGATGAATCTAGGAAAGGCGGTGAAGGGGATGAAAGAGGGACAGATTGGAACGCAAGAGACCCGGGCGTATGCGGCAATCTTCTCCCTCATTAGCCTCGGATACACCTACCTCAAGGAGGTCAAGCAGATCGGCGCCGGGTGGGACAACAAAGAGTTGCCGCGGTGGCAGCAACAACTCCTCACTAAGAAGAGAATCGCCGTCGCAGGGGGCGCTCACGTGTTCGGTTTCGTCGCCAATGTCATCGTCGTAGCCCAGGCCTGGAACGATGCCTGGGCCGAGTACAAGGTGGGGAATACCAGTGGTGCAGTCGCCGCTGGTGTTTCAGCCCTAGGCTCCACCATTCTGGCTGCCGCTACGACACTGGGTGGGGTGGTCGAGATGAACACCCTCGGTGCCAGCGGCTTCAGGGGGACGCAAGCGACTCGAGCCGCCCGATTCGGCAAGACGAAGGTTCCCCTGGGCCGCAGCCTCCAGGCAAGTCGTGTCGGAGCGGGAACCGCTGCTGGTCTCGCCATCATGCTGGTGGGGGGTGCGCTCATGTTCTTTTTCTCCAGAACCCCCCTGGAGCATTTTCTGGTCCGCGGTCCCTTCGGCCGCGACAAGGAAAATCGCTACAAAGGTTCCAGAGAATTTGAAAGTTGGCGTGATGATGCCATCGCTGAGGCGACGCTTTTCAATATTCTCTTCAGTCCCCGCCTGGACCCCCGTATTCGGCGCCTGGGTTTCACGGGCCACATGATCGAACTTAGAATCCGCCTGCCCCTGATTTTCGAAGGTAAAACCCGAATCGACTACACCCTCTTTGGTCTATCACCCCTGCGCTTCGGCAAGCCTGCCGAAAAAAAGGTGATTCTTCCACGGGACGAGGGTGAGTTGATATCAAATGAGGACGGATCCTATACCTTGACCCTCGCCTACAATTTCGAAGCGATCAGAGATTTTGCTACCTATGAAGCCCAGGCCCTGGTCGATCTTTACGGCGACGGCAGCCGGGTCCTTCCCGTTAAAATTGAACACACCGCCCTCGCCGGTCCCGACCCGGTGGTGGTGCACTTTCCCGAGGCCGTATTGTCATGATTAAACCGGAAAACAACAGCAGCCGCATGAACCCTCAGATGGCCGCCCGCTACGGGCGCACCCTGGAGCTCTTCGAGCAGTCCGAAGCCGGCAGGAAGCGCACCTATTCCCCGCCCCTGCCCTTCGAGGTACCGGAGGATGCACCGGGGGGGGGGAGCATTGGATGGTTGGGTTATCACCAAGCGACCATGACCCCCGAGCGCTATTACGGCAAAACGATTGTCAGCAAGTCCCGGGTCTGGGGCTTTACTATGATTATGGCGGGAGGAGGGGCATTTGCGTCCGCTGTGATTGTGTTGGCCCATTTGTACCACAATAGGATTGAACCCCCTTTTTGGGTCGCTTCTGGCCTGTTGGCACTCTTGTGTTTTTACGCCCGCCACAAGGCACGCACTGCCGATCGCGACGCCTGCCACATCTTCGAACGTTCGACAGGAAAGGTCTATCTCTACCGCTGCAATGAGCCGCATCGGGTCGTCGATTTCTACGATCTGCATTTCTCCACCACCGGGATCACCACTTCCGGACTGGCTTCGAGTTCACGGCTCAACATCGACCTGCCCGATTCGGAAACGGGAGATCTCGAATCCTTCGCCGGCTTTTTTCTGCCCACGCCGGAAGAGGCCCTGCGCTTCTGGTACGCGCTGGTGCGCTACATGGACCGGGACTGGCCCTTTGACGAGCGCGACAGTGAGTATTTCGACTGGCTGGAACAGGAAAAGAAGAAAAACGGCTATCGTGTGGAAGGCGTGCGTCATCCCGATGGCACGGTGGAGTGGGTTTGATTCTACATTGAACATAAAAACGGAACATAAAAACGGGACAGGCTACTTTTCGCTAAGGTGACCCATGCCAAGAACTTCCAGAGGCTTAGCCGACGGCTACTGCTACCATATCCTCAATCGCGGCAATAATCGCCAGCAGGTTTTCCATAAAAATCAGGACTATCTCGCGTTCATCAACCTCCTGAGTGAGGCCACTGAGCGCTATCCGATCACTCTCTTTGCCTACTGCCTGATGCCCAACCATTTTCATCTGTTGGTTCGTGCGGAAAAGGGGGAAGAACTGAGTCGTTGCATGCAGTGGTTGATGACCAGCCATGTTCGTCGCTATCACCGGCATTACGGCGGCAGTGGCCACGTTTGGCAAGGGCGCTATAAGAGCTTTATTGTTCAGCAAGACAATTATCTGGTCACTGCGGCCCGCTATATCGAAGCCAATCCGCTGCGTGCCGGTATGGTGGATGAAGCACAAAACTGGCCATGGTCTTCCTACTGCGAAAGCAGCGGGGAAAAGGAAAGGCAGATAACGGCTCCGCTACCGACTCTCTATAACTTGAATTGGGCTGAATTTGTAAATCAACCCCTGACGCAAGAGCAACAAAACAATTGGCAAAAAAGCATGGAGCGGCAGGCGCCGTTTGGAGAAGATGACTGGCAAAAGAGAGTGTGCGGGAAGTTCGGTCTTGAATCAACTCTCAGGCCTATAGGGCGGCCAAGGAAGATTCAGGAAAAGTAGCCTGTCCCCTTTTCTACTGAAAATTGGCCGGCAGTTGTTGTGATAAGTGGTGATATTTTGTCGATGTTTGCGGAGAAGTACGGCAAAAGTGCGCAAAAATGCACGTCAAAAGCACAAAGGGCCTAGCCGTATTCGGATAAGCCCTTGATTTTACTGGCGGAGGGGGTGGGATTCGAACCCACGGTGCCTTGCGGCACAACAGATTTCGAGTCTGTCACCTTCGACCTCTCGGACACCCCTCCAGAAGCGTGTTGGCGAATTGGGCGACATCCTACCTTATTGCGGGCCCTTTTGCCAAGCGCGTTTTGCGCTGCGTTTTACTGTGGGGGCGCTTCTTTGGCTTTTTCCGCTTTCTTTTGGGCCCGCAGCTTCTGGAAAAACCCACTGAGCTGGTCGCGGCATTCTTCGGCGAGGATTCCTTCGGTCACCTCGACGCGGTGGTTGAAGCGATGATCTTTGGAGAAATCGTAGATGGAACCAACGGCCCCGACGCGCGGGTCACGGCAGCCGAAGACGAGGCGCGGTATGCGGGCGAGGATAATGGCGCCCATGCACATGACACAGGGCTCCAGGGTGACGTAGAGGGTGCAGTCGAGGAGGCGCCAGTGCCCGATATGGCCGGCGCCCTGGCGGATAGCGATCATTTCGGCGTGGGTGGTGGGATCGTTGCTGGTTTCTCGCCGATTGTGCCCACGGCCGACGACCTGACCATCTTTGACCAGGACCGCGCCAACGGGGACTTCGCCGATCGATTCGGCGGCCACCGCTTCGTCGATTGCCTGCCGCATGAAGAATTCGTCCGCGTTATCCATGGTCTTCCCGATGCAAAAAGCCCCAGCACTTTTCAATGCTGGGGCTTCATTTTTAGTGGCGCGCCACGAGAGATTCGAACTCCCGGCCTTCTGATCCGTAGTCAGACGCTCTATCCAGCTGAGCTAGTGGCGCGTGTCAAGAAGAAGGTTTATCGCTTATTTTCTATGGATTGTCAACCTTTTTTTCGGTGGGCAGGTAATCGACCAGGGTGAAGTTGAATCGTGGATGCCTGAAGGCGTGCGCCCCGGGGTAATGACTGAACAGCCAGCCGTGGAAAATTTCCTGTCTTCCTTCAAAGATCGAGATCTGCACACCCGGGTTTTTCGTTTCATTGGAAGCGGAGGTCATCTCCACGCCATCCATGATGAAGGCCGGCAAAAACACCTTGGTGTGGACGGATATCCCCCCGTCGTCGAGCTGGAAAGAGGAGCCGATGTCGACTGTGTAGATTTTTTCCGTATTGTGCTGTCGATCCTGTACTGCGATTTTGACGGCTTTCCATTGCCCTTCGACCTCGGGCGGCACGACGACCTTGACGGAACCGGTTGGCTTTACAGCCTCACTGGATATCGACCCTTCGGTTGAGGGTTTTGAGTCACAGCCTGAAACACCTGTCACCAGCAGAACAAAGAGAACTACGGCACGGCGGGCAACAAAAGACATGGATACCTCTTGATGCAAGGAGTGAAAGGGTATGGTCAGGGAATAAAAGAAGAGGAATTCATCGATTTAAAATGGTGGAGAGGGAGGGATTCGCCCACTCTGTCGTCGCCATCACGGCGACTCCGGCGTCGGCTCCCCTACGCTCGCTGACGCGGACATCCTGTCCGCTTTTCTGCCGCTGGCAGCGCTTGCTTCGCTTCGAATCCCGGTATCTTATTGTTTAAAAATGGCGGAGAGGGAGGGATTCGAACCCTCGGTACGGGTTTACCCCGTACACTCGCTTAGCAGGCGAGCGCCTTCAGCCAACTCGGCCACCTCTCCGTTGCGGATACTGCTATGGATATGTATGTGAAACGTGCGTTTATGCTTTAAATTTGGCGGAGGAGGTAGGATTCGAACCCACGGTACTTTCGTACAACGGTTTTCAAGACCGCCGCCTTAAACCACTCGGCCACTCCTCCGCAGTCACTTTATCAGGCTTCGATGCGTTCCAAGCCACCCATGTAGGGCCTGAGGACTTCCGGGATCAGCACCGACCCATCGGCCTGCTGATAGTTTTCTAGAATCGCCACCAAAGTGCGCCCTACCGCCAGTCCGGATCCGTTCAGGGTATGGACGAACTCGGGTCGCTCTCCTTCTTCCCGGCGGAAGCGAATGCTGGCTCGACGGGACTGGAAATCGCGAAAGTTGGAGCAGGAGGAGATTTCCCTGTAGGCATCCTGTCCGGGCAGCCAGACTTCGATATCGAAGGTGCGGGCGGCGGAGAAGCCGATATCCCCCGTGCAGAGATCTACCACCCTGTAGGGGAGCCCCAGCTGACGGAGAACTTCCTCGGCGTTATCCAGCAGGCTTTCCAGTTCAGCGTCGGAATGCTCCGGTCGGACAAACTTGACCAGTTCCACCTTGTTGAACTGATGCTGGCGAATGAGGCCGCGCGTGTCCTTGCCATGAGAACCAGCTTCCTTGCGAAAGCAGGGCGTATAGGCGGTGTAAAGGACCGGCAGCGCGCCGGCCGCCAGAATCTCGTCCCGATGGATATTGGTTACGGGAACCTCGGCCGTCGGGATGAGAAAAAAATCCGGGTCTTCTAGATGAAAAAGATCGTCTTCGAACTTGGGGAGTTGCCCTGTCCCCGTCATGGAGACCCTATTTACCATAAAGGGCGGCAGAATTTCAATATATTTATGGCGGGTGGTATGCAGGTCGAGCATAAAGTTAATCAGGGCTCTTTCCAGGCGCGCACCGGCTCCCCGGTAGAGGACAAAGCGGGCGCCGGTCAGCTTGCCGGCACGCTCAAAGTCGAGGATACGGAGCTGCTCACCGATCTCCCAGTGAGGCTTGGGGGCAAAGTCGAACTGGGGCCGGGAGCCCCAAGAGCGCACTTCGCTGTTGTCCTCCTCGGAGGCGCCGACCGGGCAATTCTCATGGGGAATATTGGGGACGGTCATGAGCAGGCCCTGCAGCTTCTCCTCGACGTCCTTGAGTTCATCATCGAGGGTCTTGATACGGGCGGAGACCTCTTTCATGCGGGTGATCTCCGTCTGGACCTGGCTTTTATCCTTAGTCTGGCCGATGAGGGCGGAGACTTTGTTCTTTTCGGCCTTGAGCGACTCGGATTCGCCCAGAAGCTCGCGCCGCCGCTGGTCGAGACCCCGAAAGGCGGAAAGGTCGAGAGCCCCGCCCCGGGTGGCCAGACGCCGTTCGGCTTCGTCCATATTTTCGCGCAGATATTTGATGTCAAGCATGAACGCACCCCCATGTTGGCTTTAAAAAGCCCTTATTTCTAGCACCTCTGCCCGATGCAGTCAAGCCGCTTGCCTCAGCGTTTGCCGTTCACCCACCAGTCGCCGTCGCCATCGAACCACCAGCGGGTGGAATCCGTGGTCCAGATGGTTTCGGCGAGGCGGCGGGCCCCTTCGGTCCTGAGGCGGCGCACCGCAAAGGGGTACCATTCATCGGCATTGCGGTTGCCAAGGTCCTTATACTCTTTAAGCGCCAGAATCATCTCAAGCTGATCGGCATCATGGGCGATTTGGGCCTCGCGGCTCTCCTTGCGTCCGAATTCCTCCAACAGGGCCCGGTAGTCATCACCGAAGGGCAAGGTACGGGCCAGATCCTCCACGGCTTTTTCCTCGTCGGCTTTGACATACTTTTTATTCACATAATTGAGATCGCCGGTGCGGGCTTCGGGGACATCATGGAAGAGACACATCTGCACCACCTTGCCCGTATCGACCTCCTCGTCGAGATGAGCCAGGGTGAAGCCGATGATGGCGGTGCGGAAGGAATGCTCGGCAACGGATTCGGCCCCGGAGCCCAGGAACTGGAAGCCCGTGCGTGGAGTGCGCTTGAGCATGCCGACTTCGAAAAAGAAGTTTGCCAGATTTTTCATTATCCTTGTCCTTTCATGGGCCGCCCGGATTCAGCCGAGGCGGATCAGAACCACGCCGGCCAGAATGAGCAGGGTGGCCGAAAAGCGGATGCGCCCGCAGGTCTCCCCCAGAAAGAGAACCCCGATGAGGACGCCGATCAGCAGACTGACCTGGCGCACCGGCACTGCATAGCTCATGGGGGCCAGGCTCAGCCCGTAGCGGAAAGTGAGAAACGACCCCATCATAATCGGCCCTGACAGCAGCACCAGGTGCCGGCTTTGGCGCCATTCGTTCATAATGCGTCCGCGATAGGGGCTGCGCAGCAGGTTGAGGGTCATCAGCAGCAGCATGAACATGACCAGCAGGTAGGTAAAGTGGAAAGGAGGATAGAGGCTCACCCCCACCTTGTCGACCACCGCTCCCAGGGAGTAGATGAAACCGGCGGCGAGAGCGGCCTGTACGGACGGGTTCCCCAAATTGCGGACAGGCCGCGCTATCTCGCCCAGGGTAAAGCGCCGCAGCTGCACCGCCCAGGCTCCGCCCAGAATCAGCAGAATGCCAGCCACTCCCAGCAGCGAGATCTGCTCCCCCAGTAACCACACCCCCCAGAGGGGAACGTACAGCATGGACGTTTGCGCTAAAGGATAGGTCAGGGACAGATCGCCGTCGCGATAAGCGCGGCCATTGAAGAGGTGATAGAGCACAAAACAGGCGGCTCCGGCCGCCGCCAGCAACAGCACCGCCGGGGACAGGGCAGGAAAGGGCTCGGGCTGCAGTGGCAGGAACACATGCAGGCAGCCAGCCGAGGCCACGAACATCCACCAGATAAAGACCGTCTTGTCCCGGCTGCGCTTGACCAGCAGGTTCCACAAGGCGTGCATGAAGGCGGAAAACAGGATGAGAATCAGGGCCAGGGTGGTCATGGGCACATCATACGTGAAGCCTTGGCGGCAGGCAAAGGCAATAACAGACACTGTGACAGGGATAATTCTTGCTTCCGGCGCCATAAGCCGTTGACAGGACAAGCGAGATTGCTATTCTCAAAAGTCAGACCCCTGCAACGGAGCAGAATTTTCAAAGCACATGGTGACCAACAAGGAGAGACGTCATGTCCGAAACACGCATCGAGAAGGACTCCATGGGAGAAATGACCGTGCCCGCCGCCGCCCTTTACGGCGCCCAAACGGCGAGAGCCATGGAGAACTTTCCTATTTCGGGATACCGCTTCCCCCGCCCCTTTCTGCGGGCCCTCGGCATGATCAAGGAGAGGGCCGCGCGGGTGAACATGGAACTCGACCTGCTTGACAGTGAGCGGGCCATGGCCATCATGGAGGCCGCCGAAGAGGTCATCCGCGGCGAACTCGACAGCCATTTCGTCCTCGATATCTTCCAGACCGGCTCGGGGACCAGCACCAACATGAACACCAACGAGGTCATCGCCAACCGCGCCACCCAACTGGAAGGCTGGGGGGGCGAGCGGTCGATCCACCCCAATGATCACGTCAACCTGGGACAATCGAGCAACGACGTCATTCCCACGGCCATCCACATGGCGGCCGCCGTGGAGATCCGCCACAGCCTCATCCCCGCCCTCTTCGCTCTGCAGGAAGCACTGGGGGAAAAAGCGGAGGCCTTTGCCGACATTATCAAGATCGGCCGCACCCACCTGCAGGACGCCACGCCGATCCGCCTGGGCCAGGTATTTTCCGGTTACGCCCGACAGGTGGCCCTGGCCAACCGTCGTCTGGAAACGGCCCTGGAAGGACTCATGGAACTTCCCCTCGGCGGGACGGCCGTGGGGACGGGCATCAACACCCATCCGCAGTTTGCCGGCAGGGTTATCGCCGGGCTGGCGGAGGTAACCGGTCTCCCCTTCCGCGAAGCGTCCAATCATTTCGAAGCGCAGGGCGGCAAGGACGCCGTGGTCTATGCCAGTGGTGCCCTCAAGACCTGTGCCGGCGCTCTGTTCAAGATCAGCAACGACATCCGCTTCCTTGGCAGCGGCCCGCGCTGCGGACTGGGGGAGCTGATCCTGCCACCGGTGCAGCCTGGCAGCTCGATCATGCCGGGCAAGGTCAACCCCGTCATGGCCGAAAGCCTCATGCAGGTCTGCGCCCAGGTGGTCGGCAACGATGCCGCCATCACCCTGGGGGGACTATCGGGCAACTTTGAACTCAACGTGATGATGCCCCTGCTCGCTCACAACCTGCTGGAGTCCATCGCCCTGCTGTCCAGCGGCGTCACCCAGTTCAGCCGACGCTGCGTGCAAAACTTGGAGGCCGACCGGGCCCATTGCGAAGCCACCGTGGAAAAGAGCCTGGCCATGGTCACGTCGCTGGCACCGGTCATCGGCTATGATCGCGCCGCCCAGATCGCCAAGAAGGCCCACGAAAGCGGTCGGACCGTACGGGAAGTGGCCCGGGAAGAAGAAGTGCTCGATGAAACGGAATTGAACCGCCTGCTCGATCCCCTGCCGATGACCGCCCCGGGCATTCCTGGTAAGAAGAGCTGATTTCAAAAAGGAATTAAGCCTGCGCCAGCGTCTTCAACAAACCCTCTGCCAACACCTCGCCCTGCCAGTTTTTGAGGCCGGGGGTCTGGCGGAGGGTTTTTTCATCGTGCGGCTGATGCCAGGCGATCTCCTCCAGGAGGGCATTGTTGATGACTATGCCTGGATCCATCTGCAGGGCCTCGGCTTTTTCGGTGCGCCACGCCTTCAGGCGCACCAGCCGCTGGTCTACCTGTTCGTCACGAAGGCGGCGCTCAGTGCGGGGAAAGCTGGGGAGCTCCCCTTCTGGCACGGCCTTGCCGGCCTCTATCGCCGTCAGCAGGCTTTTGCCATAGCGATCCACTACCCGCGGCGAAACTCCTTCGATCCCCACCAGCCCCTGCAGGGAATGAGGCATCGTTCGCGCCAGGTGTAGCAGCGACTTATTCCCCAACACTTTGAAATGGGGACTGTCCCGACGCTGCGCTTCCCGGTCCCGCCACTGCAGGAGAGCCTCCAGCACAGCCAGCGAGCGGCGGGGCAGCACCCCGGCACCCTTGAGACGCAAAAAAAGTGGTCCGCCTGGCTCACTGTGACGGACCTTTTCCATCAATCCACATTCTTCCTGCACCCAGGTCAGCCGGCCTTTTTCCCGTAGCGCCTCTTCCAGAATAACGCTCAACCGGTGCAGATGCGCCGTATCTTCGGCGGCATAGCGAATCATCTCCGGCGAAAGGGGGCGTTTTGACCAGTCGGCCCGCTGGTACTGCTTGTCCAACTCGATACCAAAATATTTGAGCAGGACATCGGCCAGCCCGACCTTTTCCTCCCCCAGAAACTGGCAGGCGATCATGGTGTCGAAGAGCCCGTTGATCTCCAGGGAAAAATCGCGGTAAAGACAGCGGATATCATAGTCGGCGGCATGAAAAATCTTGCGGATGGCCGGGTTCGCCAGCACCGGTGCCAGGGGGGTCAGGTCGGGTACGGCCAGAGGGTCGATGAGAATCGTCTCCTCTTCCGTGGTAAATTGCAGCAGGCAGACTTTTTCACGGTAAGAATGCATGGAGTCCGCCTCAAGGTCGACGGCGATGGTGCTTTGTCCTGCAAGTTTCTGGGTGAAAGCGGCCAGAGCCGGGGCGGTCGTGATGATCTCTATCTTGTCAGTCTTGGCTAGCAATGGTGGTCTCCTTGCGTGATGAACGGTCTGACTTTTTGAGAAGCAGACCCAGTACCTTCTTATGGGCGCCGTGCAGGGGCATCTCCGGCAGGGCCTGTTCTGGCAGCCACTGCTCGCCGTCTCCCCCTTCGGCCACACCCTCGAACTTTTCAACCTGGACTTTAAAAATCTCTATCTGCACACGAAAGTGACTGTAGGCATGCCGGATCGTGCCGACGGGCTGCACTCGCCCCGACAACCCTCTCTCCAGCAGCTCTGCGGCGACGGCCTGCGCGCTGGACTGCCCGTGGACAAGCGCGCGTCCGGGAAACTCCCACAGTCCTCCCAGCAGGCCGTGCAGGGGCCGGCGACGAACAAGAATGCGGCCTCCCCATGCCAGGATGAGGACAACCTGTGCTTCGGTAGGCACGGCTTTGGTCGGGCGCCGCCGGGGGAGGCTCTTTTCCAGGCCCAGAGTCTGAGCCAGACAGAAGCGGCCGACGGGGCAGTCGGAGCAGCGGGGATTTCGGGGCAGGCAGACGGTGGCCCCCAGATCCATGATGGCCTGGGTGTAGTCATGCACCCTCGTCGCTGGCGTAAGGTGGTCGGCCCATTCCCACAGCTGCCGCTGGGCCACAGCAGTGGCGGGATCTTCCTGCCAGGCAAAGAGCCGGCACAGAATACGTCGCACGTTGCCGTCAAGAATGGGAGCGCGTTTTTCAAAAGCGAGCGCGGCGATCGCTCCAGCCGTGGAGCGACCTACGCCTGGCAGGGACTGCAATTCTTCCAGGGTGGCGGGGAAGTGCCCGTGGAAACGCGCTACGATCTGCCGGGCCGTGGCGTGCAGGTTTCTGGCCCTGGAATAGTAGCCGAGGCCGGCCCAGAGATCGACCACCTCTTCAATCGGTGCTGCGGCCAGCGCCGCGACGGTGGGATAGCGCTCGAGGAAGCGCTGGTAATAGGGGATGACGGCGGTGACCCCCGTCTGTTGCAGCATGATCTCGGAGAGCCAGATACGGTAGGGGTCACGGGTTTGCCGCCAGGGCAGCTCTCTGCCCTGGTCACCGTACCAGGCCAGAAGGGCTTCGCCGAAAGCCCCGGGCTCCATGCTGGCCTCCCTTGTCGGCGGACCCTTTTGGTTCAACCCAGTTCCTTAAGGACCGCCAGGGTCTGCTCCATCTCCTGCCTGGTCCCTATGGTGATGCGCAGTCCATGGGCCAGCAGGGGATCGGAGAAGTAACGCACCAGTATTTTGCGAGCGTAAAGCCCCTCGTAGACCCTCTTGCCGTTGCGGTCGGGCGGAGAAGCAAAAACAAAGTTGGTCTGTGAATCGACCAGCGCGTAACCGAGGGCGCCCAGCTCCGTCGAAAACCATGCCCTGGTGTCACGTATCCTGCCCACGGTTTCCCGTAGATAGGCCTGGTCGCGCAGGGCGGCGCCCGCTGCGGCGAGGGCCAGCCGGTCCAGATGGTAATGATCCCGAATTTTGTCGAGGGCCTGGATTACCTCCGGTCGGGCCACGGCGAGGCCGAGGCGCATACCGGCCAAGGAATAGCTCTTGGAGAAGGTGCGGGTAACCACCACATTGTCGAACTCTTTCACCAGCTCCAGCGCGTTGGCCTCGGCGAAATCGACGTAGGCCTCGTCGACAACCAGCATGCCGGCGCAGCGGCGGGCAATATTGGCGACATAATCCAAGGGGAACGTGAAGCCCAAGGGCGCATTAGGGCTGGTGAGAAAAAAGAGCTTGCCTTCGTAACGGGAGGGGAAATCAGCAATGCGATAATCCGCCGTCAGCCCAAAGGTGCGGATTTTCGCTCCCTGGATTTGCGCCAGGGTCGCGTAGTAGGAGTAGGAGGGATGGATATAGGCCACCTCTTCGCCCTCCCCCGCAAAGGCGCGGATCAGGTTATTGAGCAGTTCGTCGGAGCCGTTGGCGGTTATCACCCAGGACGGCTCAAACCCGAAGAGCGTCGCCGCCGTCCGCCGCACCTGGACGCTGCCGGCGTCCGGATACATGCGCAGCGAGTCGCCCAGCTCGCCCAGCTCCTGGCGGATGGCTTCCACCACCTGCGGCGACGGGGGATAGGGGTTTTCATTGGTGTTTAGCTTGATCCAGGCCTCGCTGTCCGGGGGTTGATACCCCGGCACATAGCCAGCCATTTGGGCGATATTGGGGCGCAGGCAACTCATAGCGTCGTCCTTTTCTGTCTGGTCAGTATTCCTGCAGTATCTCATAGAGCGTATTGCGTTTGGCCGGGATGAAGCCAGCCTCCCGTGCCAGCGTGACGATTTCCTGCTGCGACATACGGAAGGTTACCCCGGCGGCGGCCACGACGTTCTCTTCGAGCATGGTCCCTCCCAGGTCATTGGCTCCGAAGAAGAGGGCCACCTGAGCCATCTTGTCCCCCTGGGTCACCCAGCTGGCCTGGATGTTGTCGATGTTGTCGAGGACGATGCGCGACAGCGCCAGTACCTTCAGGTATTCGACCCCCGTCGCCACCTGACCGCCCAGTTCCGTATTATCCGGCTGAAAGGTCCAGGGAATGAAGGCGGTAAAGCCACCCGTTTCCTGCTGGATTTCCCGAATGCGGAAGAGGTGTTCGACGATGTCCCGCGCCCCCTCTTTGGAGCCGAACATCATGGTCGCCGTCGTGCGCATTCCCAGTCCATGCGCAGCCTTCATGACATCCGCCCATTGCTCCCAGCCGATCTTGTTGGGGGATATCTGCTGACGCACTTCGTCTACCAGTACCTCGGCACCTCCCCCCGGTACCGAGTCGAGGCCGGCCGCCTGCAAACGGGACAGGCACTGCGTCATGTTGAGGTCGGAAAGACGGGCCACATGGATGACCTCGGCGGGGGAGAGAGAATGCACCTGCATGGCCGGGAAAGCCGCCTTGATCCGGCGGAAAAGGGTCTCGAACCAGTCAATCTTGAGCTCGGGATGCAAGCCTCCCTGCATGAGAAGCTGGGTGCCGCCGTGTTCCGCCAACTCCTGCACCTTGGCGAGAATCTCGTCGTGGGTGAGCAGATAGGCATCCTTGGCGTCCGCATTCCTATAGAAGGCGCAGAAACGGCAGCGGGATTGACAGACATTGGTGTAGTTGACATTGCGGTCGACCACGAAGGTCACCCTTCCGTGGGGATGTCTCTGCCGCCGCAAACTGTCGGCCATCTTCCCTAGCGCGAGCAGGTCGGCCTGCTCCAGCAGGATCAGGGCCTCGGCCCGGTCAATTCTTTTACCCTGGCGTACCTTTTCCACCACCTGCGACAGTTCGCTCATGTCGCCTCTCCCAGTTCCCGGTAAAGGGTATCGCGCTCCACTGGTATCTTGCCTGCCTTGCGAATCATGCTTACCAGGTGTTCCTTGGCCAGGATCTGTGGAGATTCGGCCCCGGCGTCGTGGCCTATCTTCTCTTCCACCACGGTGCCATCCAGATCGTTCACGCCGAAAGCCAGGGCGACCTGGGCAATCTTCAGACCGAGCATGACCCAGTAGGCCTTGATGTGCTGGAAATTGTCGAGGTAGATGCGGCTGATGGCCAGGGTTTTGAGGGCATCGACGCCACCGACCCCTTTGGCACCGGGCACCCTCGTGTTGTCGGGCTGAAAGGCCAGGGGAATAAAGGCCTGAAATCCGCCGGTGCGATCCTGCAGGGCCCGCAACTTGGCAAGATGGTCCACCCGGTCTGCATAGGATTCCAGATGGCCGAACAGCATGGTCGCGTTGGTTTTGAGGCCAGCCCGATGCACCTTTTCCACCACTTCGAGCCAGCGGGCGCCCGAGATCTTCTCCGGACAGATCTTCTCACGCACCGCTGGCGCGAATATTTCGGCACCGCCGCCCGGCATCGAGCCCAATCCGGCGCCCTTCAGGTCTTCAATAACTTGCTCGACGGAACGCCCGGAGAGCTTGCTGAAGTAATCGATTTCCACCGCGGTAAAAGCCTTGAGATGAACCTCCGGACAGGCCTCTTTGATGCTAGAGAGCATCTGCAGGTAAAATTCATAGGGCAGTTCGGGATGCAGGCCGCCGACGACATGGATTTCAGTTGCGCCAGCCTCCCTGGCCTCTTTCGCCTTGGCCAAAATCTCCTGCAGGGCCAAGGTATAACCCCCTGCCTCCTCGGCGCTTTTGCAGAAGGCGCAGAAGGTACACTGGTTGACGCAGACGTTGGAGTAATTGATATGGCGATTGACGTTGAAATAGACTCGCTGGCCGTTTTTTTGCTCGTTGGCCAGGGCGGCGAGCTCGCCGATCTCCAGCAGGTCTTTGGCTTCGAACAGAGCCAGGGCTTCGGCCTCAGTCATCCGCTCCCCCGCCGCTAATCGGGACCTGATCTTTTCATAGAGCGCTTCCATTTTGCTACTCCTGCAACTGTCCCCAGCGCGGGAACAGGTTGTGTTCAATATTCAGGCTATCCAAAACCTTGCCAACCAGGTGATTCACGACGTCATCCAGCGTTTGGGGGCGGTGGTAAAATCCGGGCATGGCCGGCAGGATATGAGCCCCGGCGCGGCTCAAGGTAAGCAGGTTTTCGAGGTGAATTTGGTTTAGAGGTGTCTCACGGGGCACCAGGATCAGGTCCCGGCGCTCCTTCAGTACCACATCGGCAGCTCGTTCCAGCAGATTTCCACTGATGCCGGCGGCCAGGCGGGCCGCCGTCCCCATGGAGCAGGGGATGACCACCATGGCCCTGGGCACGGAGGAACCGCTGGCCAGGGGAGAAAACATATCCTGCTCATCGTAGACAGAGAGGTTCTGGGCACCGGCAAAATGCCTGGACACCTTTACCTGCGTCTGGACTGCAGTGCCGGACCAGTCCAGGCCTAATTCGTACTGCAGCACATCCAGACCGGACCTGGTCAGCACCAGAGAGACCTGACAATTTGCCTTGAGCAGTTCTTCGACCAGGCGTACCCCGTAAACGGCTCCGGAGGCTCCTGTCATCGCCACGGCTATATGGGTCATCAAACCGTCCCCTGTTCTGGGTTTAAACCAGGCTGTCCAACAGCGTGAAGGCAAAGATGGTCACACTGATGTATCCGTTCATATTGAAAAAGGCGGCATCCAGTCTCGACAGGTCGTCCGCCTTGACCAGCAGATGCTCATAGACCAGCAGCCCCGTCACGACCAGCACACCTAGCAGATAAATCCACCCTAGCCCCGGCACCGAAAGGAGCAGAGCCAGCAAAAAAACCATCACGGCATGAAATGCCCGGGACAGCAGAAGGGAGCGCTCCACTCCCAGACGCGACGGGATGGAGTGGAGGCCCTGCTCTCTGTCAAAATCGAGATCCTGCAGGGCATAGAGGATATCGAAACCAGCGACCCAGAAAAGCACGGCCAACCCGAGAACGAGCACTTGCCAGCTTACATCTCCCCGTAAGGCGATCCAGGCCCCAATAGGGGCGGCGGCCAGACAGATGCCCAGGACAATATGGGCCAAGGGAGTGAAACGTTTGCAGTAAGAATACAGCGCTAAAAAAAACAGGGCCAGCGGTGACAACTTCAGGCAGAGGGGGTTGAGCATCCAGGCCGAAAAAAGCAGAAGAGCAAAAGAGGCCAGCACAAACCCCCAGGCCTCCGGCATGGACACTTTTCCCGCAGGAATATGGCGCTGGGCGGTTCTGGGATTTTTGGCGTCTATGGTGGCATCAATGATGCGGTTGAGACCCATGGCCCCAGAGCGTGCCCCGACCATGGCCAGACAAATCCAGACGATCTGCATGAAAGTCGGCAAGGCCCCACTTGCCAGTGAAGCAAGGATGACACCCATCAGGGCAAAGGGGAAGGCGAACACCGTATGGGAAAACTTGATCATCTCCAGGAGAGTTCTGGCTCTTGCCAAAAAGCTCGTTTCCGTCATGAACATCACCCTTGTTTTTTTGGCCTGCTGAATAAAAGTGAAATACTACACCCGCCTGTGACTGGCAGACAAGGGATTTCCTGCCGCCGCCTTTTGCCTGCGATCTTCCAGCTAGGCAGCCAGTTACTACAGGCCGTATTCAGCCCAGCGGTTTGCCAGCAACTGCTGGATATGGGGACTTTCCACAATTGGCAGACGTCCCGGCGTAAAACTGTCTTCACCAGAGACTTTGCTGGTGGCATCAATGCCAACCTGCTCACCCTTTACCATCAAATCACTCGCAGGTGTCATTCTGTTTAAGACATGCCACAGCAATCCGTTGCTTTCCGTTAGATTCGTCCCTTCATCAAACACAGCCAGCAACCTGGCTCGCGGCAACCAGGGCCCATCCCACAATTGCCTGATCACGTCTTTTCCCTGCCCCGGACCATCTTTTTTTACAGACACAAAAGTACACTGATGAAATATCCCTTCAACCGGCTGATGGATTTCCAAAACCCTGGGATGATCCAATTGCAACAGAGGAAGAAAAAGGCGTTCGGAAAACTGCGCCATGTAACTGTTCTCCATCGGGGGCGGACCGACCACGGTACAGACATATACCGGATCTTTACGACAAGTCAGGGTCTGCACCTTAAAAAGGGCGGCTGGCTTGGGAGGATCGTAAAATCCTGTGTGGTTTCCAAAGGGCCCCTCCTCTACAGTTTCATCCTTCTCCACATACCCCTCCAGGACATAATCTGCTCCTGCAGGTACGGCAAGCCCATGCGTGAGTGTCTTGGCCATGGAGACCGGCTTACCCAATAGGAAGGAGGCAAAGGTAGCTTCATCCACTCCGGCGGGGACAGGAGCGCCGGATGCATACAGCAGGGCAGGAGGTCCACCGATTACGACGGCTACCGGAGTTTTATCCCCTCGATTTCGATTTTTTTGATGATGCCTGGCGCCGTCTGAAAAAGGCCCCCAGTGGATGGCGAGTTGATTGCCTCCCAAAAGTTGGACTCGATACATTCCAAAATTTTGCACGCCTGAGTCAGGGTCTTGGGTTACGACCATCGGAAGGGTTAAATAACGGCCACCGTCCTTGGGCCAGGTTCGTAATGCAGGCAAATAGGCGCCTACGTCAGGTTCCGTCTCCACTATACGTTGCTGACAAGGTGAGTTCTGTTGGAATTGTGGCTGGTATTCTTTGCGCTCCAGCAAAGAGGCTAGTTTCTGAAGGCTGGTGGAGCCAGGACATCCCTTCATGGCAGACAAAAGACGATTTCCAAAGATATCGGCGTCAGTATTCCCTAGAGCCAAACGCATGCGCCGACTTGATCCAAACAGGTTCGTGCATACAGGGGTAGGATAACCAACTACCCTATTAAAAAGCAAACCCGGTCCGCCGCCGGGACGCTTGCAGACGCGATCGGTGATAGCCGGGACCTCCTGGTCCCAATTGACTTCCACATGGACCTTATGCAACTGTCCCTCTTTTTCCAGAACTTGTAGAAATGAGTGAATATCTTCTACAGCCATATGCCCCCCCCCGAACAACGTGATCATTCTCTCGGTTTTTCCAGGTTCCCTATATTACCTAAATTTAGAATAAAGGTGTCTGTAGTTAACCAACCAGGAGGCTCAAAAAAAAACCCCGACCGAGGCCGGGGTTTGGAGAAAACTTGAGGATGGCGTCTTAGAAGGTTGCCAGTTTAGCCAATTCCATCACAGACCCAGGCAAAATTCCAAGGTAGAGAACACCCACGATTGCGATGATAATCGATACAGCCGCGCCAGCGTGGATCTTGACCCAGCTGAAATCCTCTTCAGGGTTCTTGAAGTACATATAAACAATCACCCGGAGGTAATAATAAAGAGAAACAGCGGAATTCAGTACACCAAGGACAGCCAGCCAGACATACCCAGCCTTGACGGCGCCGGCAAAGATAAAGAATTTACCAGAGAACCCTGCGGTGGGGGGAATGCCCATCAGAGAGATCAAGAAGATGGTCATGGCTACACCCAGCATGGGACGCTTGAAACCGAAGCCTGCAAAACCTTGAAGGGTAAGGTTTTCTTCGCCTGTTTTGCCAGCGAGAACCAGCACGGCGAAGGCGCCAATATTCATGAAGGTATAGGCCAGCATGTAAAAAAGGATGCCGGAGATGCCAATTTCATTGGCCGCCACCAGACCAACCAGAGCGTAGCCGGCGTGGGCAATGGAGGAATAGGCCAGCATGCGTTTGAGGTTGGTTTGATAGATGGCAATAAAGTTGCCGACTATCATGGTCAGCACGGCCAGAACCCACAGTAAGGCAGTCCAATCGGTCTCCATCCCTTCCATTCCGATGGTGAGCACCCGAATAAAAGCGGCAAAGGCTGCTGCTTTAGGGCCGGCACTCATGAAGGCGGTAATGGGAGTAGGGGCACCCTGATAGACATCAGGGGTCCACATATGGAAAGGAGCGGCGGCCACTTTGAAAAGAAAACCGATGCTGATGAGAAGCATGCCGGCAATGGCCATTGGGCTGGTCAGGGCCTGCGGATTCGCGGCAAAATAATCAGCAATCGCTTGTATTTTGGTAGTCCCGGTCACACCGTAGGTAAGGGCTATGCCGTAGAGCAGAAAGCCCGTGGAAAACGCCCCCAGAAGGAAGTATTTAAGGCCGGCTTCGTTGGATTGAAGCTGGCCACGGAACAAACCAGCAAGGGCGTAAAGGGAGATGGACAGGACCTCAAGACCAAGAAACACGGTCAACAGGTCGTTTCCGGAGGCCATCCACATGGCACCGGCCGTGGTAAACAGTATCAGGGGATAATATTCGCCAATGGGATACCCTTCACGCTTGAGATAATCATCCGACATCAGGATGGTCAATCCAGCCGCAATCAGGAAGGTGATATTAAAAAAGGTGGCATAATTATCCAGGATAACGCTGTCATAGAAACCAGTCTGGGGATTGTTCCAGGCTGCCAGAGAATAAAAACCCGTAACAATGATACCAAGAACCGATATCCAGGCGACGTGCGTTGTTTGACCCCGGCGGGAAAAAACGCTTATAAGCAGGGTTGCCATACCAAAACAGGTCAAGACCAGTGATGGCATGATAGCCCCGATATTTACGGACTGAATGGCTTGTTGCACCAGATTTTCCATGGAAATGCTCCTTCGGAAGCGTTTTTATACGGAAGTATGCTATTAGACTTATTTTTCCTCGCCGTAATACTGTGGTGAAACTTGCTCCACAATAGCGACCTGCTGCTTCCCATTAACCTGCTCAATGAACTGTTCGATGGCGGGATTCATCTTATCCAGGAAGGTATTGGGATATACCCCGATCCAGAAAACGAAGAGCAGAAGCGGAAGCATAATGACAACTTCACGCAGGGAAAGATCCTTAAGCTTGGCGTTTTCAGGATTCTTGACCTCGCCGAACATGACCCTCTGGAACATCCAGAGCATATAGACCGCAGCAAAAATAACACCCGTTGTGGCGAATACTCCGTACCACCTCAATTCACTTTCGAAGGCTCCCATGAGGATCAGGAATTCACCGACAAATCCATTTGTGCCAGGTAGCCCTACGGAAGAGAAAGTTACGATCATGAATATAGTGGCAAAGACCGGCATGACCTTGGCGATGCCGCCGAATTCCGCAATGGCCCGCGTATGACGGCGTTCATAAATAAAGCCGACGATAAGGAACAGCGCCCCTGTGGAGATACCATGATTGATCATCTGCAGCATACCGCCAGCCACACCCTGCATGTTCAGGGCGAAGATGCCGAGCATGACAAAACCAAGGTGAGATACCGAGGAATAGGCGACCAGTTTTTTAACATCATCCTGCATCATCGCCACCAAGGCCCCGTAAATGATACCGATGACAGCCAGGAGGGACAAAAAGGGGATAAACTGGTGTGTTGCTTCGGGGAAAAGCGGCATGGCGAAACGCACATACCCGTAAGTTCCCATTTTGAGCAGGATGGCGGCCAGGATAACCGAGCCTGCGGTGGGTGCTTCGGTGTGCGCATCAGGCAACCAGGTGTGAACAGGAAACATAGGGACCTTAATGGCAAAGCTGAAAGCAAATGCCAGAAAGAGCCACTTTTGAAGCCCAGGATCAAGGGACAACTTGTAGAAGTCTGCAATGGCAAAGCCGTTATCTGCAAGGCCTGCGGTGGTGGCCTGATAGTAAACAAAGATAATGGCTACCAGCATGAGCAGTGAACCGACCGCCGTAAAGATAAAGAACTTTACAGCAGCATAGATGCGGTTTTTGCCTCCCCAGATACCGATCATGAAATACATCGGGATGAGCATCAGTTCCCAGAAGATGTAGAAAAGGAAAAGGTCCAGGGAAATGAAAGCTCCAAGCATGGCTGTCTCGAGAAGCAGCATGACAGCCATATACCCTTTGGTATTCTTTTCGACAGCCCGCCAGGTGGAGAGAATTGCGATTGGCATGATGAAGGTGGTGAGGAGAACCAGCCAAAGGCTAATCCCGTCAACACCGACGTTGTAGTTCATTTGAAAGTAATCACCAATGCTGATCCACCGCGCAAACTCGGTGTAGTGCATGGCTGCCGAGGTCTTGAAAACGTCGTCAAAAGCAAGCGGCAAGCTGATGAAAAAGGTGATCAGAGTCACCACCAGCGTAAAACCTTTGAGCAGGCCGCCGTTTTCCTTAGGAATGAACAGCAGAGCCAGCATCCCAACGAGTGGGAAGAAGGTCATCAGGCTGAGAAGATGTTCGGTCATTGGAATTCGCTCCTTATTTCACTTCTATCGCAGATCTAAGCGCCACTTACTTGAAGACGTAATAGCCAACAATGATGACGACACCGACAACCATGCTCAAAGCATAATTGTGAACAAAGCCGGTCTGGGTGAGGCGCAACCCTCTGGAGCAAAGGTTGACAAGGCGACCTAGTCCGTTAACGATCCCGTCGACAACGACTACGTCAAAACCTTTCCAGAAAAAGGTGCCGGCCTTTTTGGTCGGGTTGACAAAAAGAGCGTCATAAAGTTCATCAACATACCATTTGTTGAATACTGCGCGGTGCAGGCCCTGAAAGGCAGCCACAAACTTCCCGGGGAGTTCGGGTTTAGCCAGATAGAGGAACCATGCGCCTATGATACCAACCAGAGCAATGCCAACGGATATTCCCATCAAGCCATATTCAAGCGCATGCGATCCGTGGGCTGAAATATGGTGAGCCTCCTGGGTAGCAGCAAAAACAGGGGCCAGAAAGTGTTCAATTTTATTGGGGAAGTGGCCGAACAATTCACCGATGACCGCCGGAACACCGACGAAACCCCCAATAACAGCAAGCACGCCAAGGACCATCAGAGGAATAGTGATCACCAGGGGAGACTCATGGATGTGGTCTTTGGCCTTGACATGAGTTCGTTGTTTGCCGTGAAAAGTCATGAACACCAGGCGGAACATATAAAACGCCGTCATACCGGCAGCGAAGGCGCCAACCAACCAGAGCAACCAGTGACCGCGGGTCGATCCGAAAGCCCACCAGAGAATTTCGTCTTTTGAAAAGAAGCCGGAAAAACCTGGAATACCTGCAATGGCAATAGTGGACACGAGGAAGGTTAAATAGGTGATGGGCATTTTTTTGGCAAGGCCGCCCATGTTACGCATATCCTGAGGATCATCATGAACATGAGCATGATGATAAGCATGATGCATGGCGTGAATGACCGAGCCGGACCCAAGAAAGAGACATGCCTTGAAAAAGGCGTGCGTCATCAGGTGAAAAACCCCGGCCGTGAAGGCGCCAACCCCCATAGCAAGGAACATGTACCCGAGCTGAGAAACCGTGGAGTAAGCAAGAACGCGCTTGATGTCGTTCTGTGCGAGGCCGATGCTGGCAGCAAAAATAGCCGTTGCCGCTCCGACAATCGCGATGACCATCATGGTATCAGGTGCCATGGCGAACAGGCCGTTCATGCGCCCGATCATGTAGACGCCGGCAGTAACCATGGTTGCGGCATGAATCAGTGCGGAAACCGGTGTGGGGCCTTCCATAGCGTCAGGCAACCAGGTATATAGGGGAATCTGCGCTGATTTTCCGGTGGCTCCCAGGAAAAAGCAGAGCGTAACGAGAGTGACTACAACGCTACCGGTGCCCAAAAGATGGCCATGCTTGGCAATTTCTACGAAGTTGACCGTCCATACACCATGGTCGTTACCAAGCGTCCAGAACAGTACAAAAAGGGCCACAAGAAAGCCGAAGTCGCCAATGCGGTTAACGACAAAGGCTTTTTTGGCAGCGTCGCCAGCGCTTTTCTTCTGGTAATAATAGCCGATCAGCAGGTAGGAACAGAGTCCAACACCTTCCCAACCGATAAACATAACCAGAGCGTTATTGCCAAGGACAAGCATCAGCATGGAGAACGCGAAGAGGTTCAAGTAAGAAAAATACCTGAAGTAACCGTCTTCTCCATGCATGTAGCCGATTGAGTATAAATGGATCAGTGACCCCACCCCGGTGACGACCATGATCATGAGGGCGGACAGGGGGTCGAGGAGAAAACCCCAATCCACCTGCAGATTGCCGACGGACATCCAGGAGGCGATCACATTCTCATGAACCTTAACGGGATCCTTGAGAAGCTGAAAGAAATAACTGGTTGAGACCACGAAAGACGAAGCAATGGCCAGGGTTCCGATGCCCCCGATCACCTTCTCATTCTTGATCTTCGAGCCGAAAAGTCCGTTGATAATGGACCCCAGCAAGGGAAAGAATGGTATAAGCCACAGTTTGTCGTACATCTATCTCTCCTCTAAGCGGATTAACCCATAGTACAGGGAGCAATTACCATTTAAGAAGGTTGAAGTCTTCCACCTCAATGGACTCTTTGTTGCGGAAAAAGGCAATCATAAGGGCGAGCCCTATGGCAGCCTCTGAAGCGGCCACGGCCATGACAAAGAAAACAAAGACCTGGCCATCCATATTTCCAAGGTGATGGGAAAGCGCGATAAATGAAAGATTGACACCATTGAGCATCAGTTCAATGCACATGAAAACAACGATGGCATTTTTCCTGGTCAGCACCCCAAAGGTACCGAGTGAAAACAGGATCGCACTTATAGTAAGGTAATGGTGAACGGTTATCATGATCTATCTCCTGTCCTTTTTGGTGACTAAACTTCTTTTTTGGCCAGCACCAACGCACCTACAATGGCAACGAGGAGCAGGATCGATGCAATTTCAAAAGGGAGAAGAAACTCGGTAAAAAGACTCAGGCCCAACAGTTCAGTGTGGCCGACCTTATTCACCAATTCATTGGTTATCTCGCCAGTCTGGGCGGCGACATTGCTGTTTTTGAGAAAAACAGCCGCCTGAATGAAAAGAAGCAAGGCAACCAAACCAGACCAGGCGAGACTATGTGAGGTCTTTTTCATCGTGGCAGTGCCAAGGTTGAGCAGCATAATGACAAAGATGATCAGCACGATGATAGCGCCGGCATAGACCATGATCTGAATGGCTGCCATGAAGGGGGCATTTAGCATGATGTAAAACGTTGCGAGGCATATGAAGGTCATAACCAGAGAAAGAGCACTGTTGATAGGGCTCTTGCAGGTAACCACCATCACCCCGGAAAGGACCGCAACAAAGGCGACCAGAGAGAAAAAGAAAAGTTCCATGGTTTCAGCTCCTATACCAGTTACTTGAGAAGTCGCTCTTTGGTGTAAGTGAAATTTTCCCGCTTGTAGTTGGCCAGCTCATATTCACCAGTCATCTCCAGCGCCTCCACTGGGCAGGCTTCCACGCAGTAGCCACAGAAGATACAGCGCAACAGATCGATCTGGTAAACTTTGGGGTATTTTTCACCCTTCTCGTTTTCAGCCGATTCAACGGTAATGCACTTAGCCGGGCAAACCGTTGGGCAGAGATAACAGGCGACACACTTTTCGCGCTCGTGAGCCGGAACCAGTCGATGCAAACCGCGGAAACGGTCCGAAGTGGGCAGTCTTTCCTTCGGATATTGAACCGTAGTTGAATTTCCCGGCAGCATATGCTTGAAGGTGATGCTCAGACCTTTTATAAACTCTTTGAACATGGGCCTATCCTCGTGTCAGGTTTTAAATTACTGCATCATGAGAACGACGATGCCGGTAACAACGACGTTTGCCAGCGCCAGAGGGATGAACACCTTCCAGCCGATGAACATCAATTGGTCATAACGCACCCTCGGCATGGTTGCTCGCAGCCAGATGAAGAAGAACATGAAAGCAAAAACCTTGAGCAGCAGGTTGATCGGCCCCGGGAAGGGTCCGGCCCAGCCACCGAGAAACAGGGTAGCTGCAATAGCCGAGATCACCACCATGTTGGCGTACTCTGCCATGAAAAACAGAGCGTATTTCATGGAGGAGTATTCGGTACAGAAACCGGAAACCAGCTCTGTTTCTGCCTCAGGCAGGTCAAATGGCGTCCTGTTTATTTCAGCCAGTGAACCGACAACGAAGAGACCGAAGGCCAGAGGCTGGGACAGAATGTACCAATTCGGCAGGAAGGAAAAGAGTGGGTGCGAACCAGCCTGAGCTTCGACGATTCCTCGCAGACTCAAAGTCTCAGCCAGCATGAAGACGGCGACAATTGACAGTCCAGCCGCCAATTCGTAGGAGACCATCTGAGCTGAGGAGCGGATGCCGCCAAGCAGAGAGTATTTGCTGTTGGATGCCCACCCCGCCAGGACAATACCGTAAACACCCAGTCCGGCCATAGCCAGGACGTACAGTATGCCGACATTAAGATCGGTAATCTGTAGGGGAACCAGGTAGCCAAAAACTTCAATATCCGGGCCGAACGGCACGACCGCCACGGTAATGAAGGCAGGTACCAGGATCATCATCGGCGCGAGAATGAAGGCAACCTTGGATGCCTCCGCCGGGACAATATCTTCTTTGAAGAAAAGTTTGAGGCCGTCTGCAATCGGCTGCAGCAAACCATGCCAACCAGTCTGCATGGGGCCCAGTCTGGTCTGCATATGACCAATCACCTTGCGCTCAACCCAGGTTGCATAGGCAACAATAAGAATAAGCACCACGAACACTGCTAGAATCTTGACCATCATCGCGGCAAGAAACAGCGGGACATTGTTTGAGAGGCTCAACACTTCAGGCATAATGACAATCCTCTTCCTTGATCGTTTAAGACGTGCTCTTTATAACAAAAAAACGGCTAACTTAAAAACCAGGCTTATGGGGCGTGGTCATCTCTCCAATATGCTGCTTCAAGTACTTGGCTTCACGATGCTGAGGGTTAAATTGCAATGCTTTTTCAATCACGACCCTGGCAGCATCTATCATATCTAGCTGTAAATTGCATTCAGCCAGCCGAACATAGGTATCAACATCTTTGACATTAAGTTGAACTGCTTGATTATAGGCGCTTATGGCTAAATCAAAATGTCCAGTTTTTCGAAAAACTTCGCCCAACATGTAATGGGCTGGGGCAAAACGATCATTTGCTTCAGCTGTTTTTTGGAACTGTTCTACAGCCTCGTCAAGGCGTCCTGCCCGGTAAAAAGCCATACCCAGGTCAAATCGAGCGGCAGTGTAGGAAGGACTGATCTTCACTACTGTTTCAAACTGCTGGATAGCCTGATCGGCATCCCCCTTCTGGGAGTAAACGATTCCCAGTATATAAAGGGCTCGCGTGTATTTAGGATTTATCTTAATCGCTTCGGTTAAAGCCTTTTCAGCTCTCTCAAGATCTGAATTCCTGAGATAAGACAAGCCGAGTCGATAATGGGTTTCAGCACTCCCGGGGTTGAGATTCAGCGCATCCAGGTAGCTTTGAATGCTGGCATCAAGGTCGCCCAACCCGTATTGGGCCATGCCTAGTTTGAAATGAACCCTGAAACTTTTTTCACTATCTTTCAGAGCTTCATGAAAGGCCGCGACGGCATCCTGCAAATCGCCCCGATCATATAAAGCCAGCCCTTTGTAATAGAATCCTTTAGCAAAATGTGGGTTACGACTTATCGCGTTATCCCAAAGCCGTAAAGCCTCGTCAATCATTCCTCGGTGATAAAGTTCGAGTGCTTTCTCGTGCAGAAATTCAACATTTTGTTCCAAATTGATCCCGCACTGTTCACAGTACCTCGCCTTAGCTGAAACGCTGGCTTTACACTGTGGGCACTCCATATCTCCTCCAAGAAGCGTTGGACCCTTTATTTGCTTAACTCCACGGCAACAGCAGATGCCCCTTTGTAAATACGATTGATTTCAGCCGAGGCAAAGTGGTACGGCGCAAAGACCACACCCTGAGGAAGACGCCGATCAACTTTGGCTTTCAACTTGATCTGTCCGCCTTCTGCTTTAACAGTCACCACATCACCATCTGTAACCTGAAGTTTTTTGGCGTCCTCTTGCCCGAATTCAATATAGGGCTCGGCCACAACCGAGAGAGATCCTTTAGCGCGGGTCGACATTGTCCCGCTATGGTAGAGGGAGCTCCCCGTCACCAGGAGGAAGTCACCTTGGGGCGCCTCAGGGCCATCAACGGCGACAACACGCTTCTTCTTAAGAGCCAGATCATCTCCACCCCAAACCACACCCTGAGGTCCGACAGCATCGAGTTGAATGCCGGCGTATTCGGCGACATTGGCCGCAATATCGGCAAACACTGCCGCAGGGGCAGTATAGGAGATGTTGCGCCCAAAGCGTGCCGAAAGAAGCTCAAATATCTCAAAATCCGTTTTGGCATCACCGGGGCTGGAAACACCCTTGCGAACACGCTGGATACGCCTCTCCGCATTGGTAAAGGTCCCATCCTTTTCAGCGAAGGAGGACGCGGGCAGAACCACATCGGCCTGCTGAGCTGTCGGTGACAGGAAGATATCCTGCACGACGAGAAAGGACAAACCTTTCAGAGCGGCTTCTACCTTATCGCGATCGGGGTAGGAGGTAAGCAGGTCTTCTCCCACGACATAGAGTGCAGAGAGATTGCCATTTCTGGCAGCCTCAAGCATGTCCTTGGCTCCCATGGCTCCTGCCTCCGGGAGTATGGCGAGATCAATAGCGCCCTGGCTGTTCGATTTTTCTCCGCACAGGTAGAGCCCAGAACCTTCCCGACCCGCATTTCCGGTGAGGATGGACAAGTTGGCCGCAGCAATGGCCAGTTCTTTACTGTGGGCGGCGTAGGGCAGGCCGTAAGCCAGCAGAATAGCGCTTTTCTTTGCGCCGGCCAGAGCACGGGCCGCAGCCTTAATGGCGTCGACACTCACTCCAGTGCGCTCTGCCACATCAGCAGGAGCGTATTTGGCGAGGGCCGCTTTAAGCTCCTCAACACCCTCAACACCATCGGTAACTGCCAACCCCTCGCTCAGAAGAACCTGAGCCATGGAGTTAAGAATCTGAATTTCAGTGCCCGGCTTGCCGAGAAGCGTTTTAGCATGAGGCAATTTGGAAAACTTGCCTTTTTTATCAGAAACGATAAAGAGCTGTGCATCGTGTCGTTTGACCGCCTGGTTTACCACCATCCCGAAAACCGGGTGTGTCTCATAAAAATCAGAGCGGATTGCCAGAATGGCATCGCAGGATTCCACCTGTGGGAAAGTCCCCGTGGAAGCCTTAACACCAAGGGTCTCCATCAGGCCTTCTGTCAGCCCTTTGTAGCACTCACCGCCGGAATGATCCAGATTGCCGGTTCCCAGCGTCTTTGCCAGGTTTTTCAGAAGGAAAAGCTCCTCATTGGTCATTCGGGCACCAGAGAGGATACCAAGACCTTTTTCATTGCCGGCCTTGTTAAAACCTTTCACAACGGCCTCAATAGCCTCATTCCATTCAGCTTCGACGAGCTGACCGTCTTTACGAATCAGCGGTTTACGGAGCCGATCGTCATGGTGAATGTAGCCGTAGCCAAAACGTCCACGGATACAAAGATTCCCGTCGTTGACTCCCGTCTTGTCGTTAAAGCGGATGGTCTCAACCTTGTCGTTTAAAACGCCAAGGGTAACGGTACAACCGTTTCCACAGTAGCCACAAACGGTATCGACCTCGCTGAGCTGCCAGGGTCTGGCCTTGAATTTGAATGGACGGGGCAAAATCGCACCGACAGGACACATGGAAACACACTGACCGCAGAATTCGCAATTGAGACCGCGATCAAAGGCTGTTGCAATCTTTGTTTCAAAGCCGCGATTGATAAAGGAATAGGAACCGTAGCCGACAATTTCATCGCAAACGCGAACGCATTTTCCACACAGCACGCAGCGGTTCATGTTGCGTTCAATAAGAGGATTGACTTCGTCGGTAGGCAGATTGAACTTCTCCCCTTCAAAACGATTTTTAACAACTTCGTATTGAAAGGTGAGGTCCTGCAGATCACATTCCCCAGCCTTGTCACAGACAGGACACTCCACAACATGATTGACCAGCAGAAATTCAAGAACTGTCTTGCGCACCTTGGTGATATCAGGAGAAGTTGTCTTTACAACCATTCCCTCCGTCACGGGTGTGGTGCAGGAGGGGATCAGGCGACCCTTCATCTGCTCGACCTCAACAAGGCAAATCCTGCAGGCCCCATAAGGAAGGAGTTTTTTAGCATAGCAGAGAACCGGGATGTCTATCCCGGCCTCTTTAGCGGCTTCATAGATTGTAGCCGACTTCTTTACAGTAATCTGCTTGCCGTCAATAGTAAGATTTACCATCTTAACCTCGTATCAAATCAGCTAGGGACCTGGCTATTCAATGGCCATAAAGGGGCAGGCATCATAACAGGAGGTGCACTTCGTGCATTTCTCCTTATCGATGACCGCAAGCTGCTTCTTTTCCCAAATGATGGCATCGACAGGGCAGACCTTGTAACACATGCCGCACATTTTGCAGGCCTCTTTGATGACTTCAAATTTAAGAAGCGGCTTACAGGAATGGGAAGGACAGTATTTATCTTTGATATGGGCCTCGTACTCATCCCGGAAATACCGGATAGTCGACAGAACCGGGTTGGGGGCTGTCTGCCCAAGGCCACACAATGAGCTTTTCTTGATATCAACGGCCATATCTTCCAGCATCTCAATATCGCCCTCTTGGCCCTCACCGGAGGTGATGCGCTCAAGAATTTCCAACATGATTTTGAGACCGATACGACAAGGTATGCATTTGCCGCAGGATTCAACCCGGGTAAAGTTGAGGAAGAAACGAGCAATGTCCACCATGCAGGTCGTTTCGTCCATGACGACGAGACCACCAGAACCCATCATGGCGCCGGCTTTTATCAGAGAGTCGTAGTCTACCTGGGCATCCAGCGCGACTGGAGGCAAACAACCGCCGGAAGGTCCACCGGCCTGCACGGCTTTGAACTTGCGGTTTTTCAGAATCCCGCCGCAGACGTCGAAAATAACTTCGCGCATGGTCGTGCCAGCGGGAACCTCAACCAGACCGGTGTGCTTAACCTTTCCGGTGAGGGCAAAGATCTTGGTTCCCTTGGTCCCTTCCGTCCCGATGCTCGAGTACCAATCCGCACCGTTGTAAAAAATATAGGAAACGTTGGCGAAGGTTTCGACGTTATTAATATTGGTCGGCTTACCCCAAAGGCCGCGAACAGCCGGGAAGGGTGGCCGAGGGCGGGACATGCCACGTTGCCCTTCGATGGAGGCCATCAGAGCTGTTTCCTCGCCGCAAACAAAGGCGCCGGCACCAGCCTTGATTCTCATGTCGAAATCAAAACCGAGCCCCATGCAGTTTTTGCCTAGAATGCCCTTTTCATAACAGGTATCGATGGCTTTTTGGAGACGTTTGATGGCAAGAGGATACTCAGCGCGGCAATAAACGTAACCAAAGGTGCATCCGATAGCATAGGCGCCGATCATCATCCCTTCGATCAGGCCATAAGGGTCGCCTTCGAGAATGGACCGGTCCATAAATGCACCAGGGTCCCCTTCGTCGGCATTGCAAATCAGATACTTCTCGTTACCAGGCGAAGCAGCACAAAAAGACCACTTCACGCCCGTGGGGAAGCCGCCGCCACCGCGTCCTCTCAATCCGGAGCGCTTGACCTCGTCAATCACCTCGGCAGGCGCCATCTTCACGGCCTTCTTGATGCCCTCAAAGCCGCGATGAGCAATAAAGTCGTCCATACTTTCCGCATTGACCGTACCACAACGGGAAAAGACGACTCGATGCTGCTTTTCGAGGAATTTTTCGTAATAGGGACCGGCTTTCTTTTTTTCAACAGGCTGGTTACCTATGACATGTTCTTCGACGATCTGCGGCACCATCTCAGGAGTCACAAAGTCATAGGTGACCCCCTCATGCCCAGGCATGACAATGTCAACCAGAACGTCGTTGGCACAGAGGCCTCGACAACCGGTACCGATAACTTCACAACGCTTGCCAACTTTGGCTTCAACGCCCTTCTTGGCAAATTCTTCTTCAAAAGCCTCGGCTACCGCCTGGGCTCCTGAGGCCAGCCCTCCGGTGCCTTGGCAGATAAGGACTTTTATGTTCTCAGCATTCGCGGCCATATGGATTCATCCCCGCTTTAGGATTGGGTTTGTTGAAGAAATCTCAGTCCATTGCCTTGTACTTGGCAATAACCTCGTCCATCTTTTGAACCGTCATACTGCCGTAGGTGCCATCATTGACCATAATGACAGGCGCCATACCACAGGCCCCAATACAGGCAACATATTCAGCAGTGAACTTGAGGTCTTCCGTGGTCTCGGCATGACCTATCCCCAGACGCTCCTTGAGGGTATCGGCGATGCGGCCAGCGCCTTTTACATGGCAGGCGGTACCCATGCAAACCCTGACGATGTATCTGCCTCTAGGTTCCAAGTGGAACTGGGCATAAAAAGTCAGAACACCGTAGATCTGACTTGTATACACGTTAAGACGTTCCGCGATAAGATGAACACAAGGCTCCGGAATATACCCATAGGCCTCTTGCACATCCTGCAGAACAGGCATCAGCGCCCCATGCATGTCCATATATTTATCGATGACCTCATTGGCTGCGGCCAGATCGATCTCTTCTTCCTGAACAGTTTCCGCGGCATTGCTCATAACTTAAACCCCTTTGTCCAGCAATCAATTAGCGGTCGATCTCGCCAAGCACGATATCAAGCGTGCCGATAATGGCGACGACATCAGGAATCATGCGGCCCACGACCATCTGCGGTAACGCCTGCAGATTGATGAAGGAAGGAGAACGAATCTTCATTCGATAAGGATGAGCCGATCCATCTGAAACCAAATAGAAGCCAAGTTCCCCCTTCGGGTTTTCACAGCCCTGATAAACTTCGCCAATCTCCGGCTTGAATCCTTCAGATATGAGCTTGAACTGATGGATAAGCGCTTCGATGGTGTTGACAACATCCTGCTTGGGCGGCAGGCAGACTTTCGGCAAGTCAGCGATAACAGGGCCGGGCTTGAGCTTGGCAATGGCCTGCTTGACCAACTTGCAGGCCTCTCTCATTTCAAGAAGACGAACCTGATAACGACCCCAGGTGTCACAATCATTGCTGGTGAAGACCTTGAAATCGTAATCTTCGTAATCACAATAGGGGTCGTCGCGCCGCAGGTCCCAGTCTACTCCGGATGCCCGCAGTGCAGGCCCGCTCAGGCCAACGTCGATGGCGTCCTCAGCCGAGATGACCCCGACTCCCTTGATGCGTTTCTGCCAGATCTTATTGCCGGTGATAAGCCCTTCATAGGTATCGATGTGTCCCGGCATTGCATCAATGAATTGACTTATTTCATTGACGATGCCATCCGGCAGGTCCGCGGACAGGCCGCCCACGCGGAAATAATTTGTCGTCATACGAGCGCCGGAAATCTTCTCGTAGATATCCATGATGTGCTCACGCTCGCGGAAGCAGTAGAGGAAGACCGTCATGGCGCCGATATCCAAAGCATGCGTCGCCAGCCAGACCAGGTGACTCTTGATACGGGTCAACTCGGCCAGCAGGACACGGACAACCTTGGCTCGCTCAGGAATCTCATCGGTGATGCCGAGGAGCTTTTCCACCGCAAGGACATAGGCGAGGTTGTTGCTCATCGGAGCCAGGTAGTCAAGGCGGTCAGTCAGAGGAATGGTCTGATGATAAGTGCGGTACTCGGAGAGTTTTTCTACCCCCCGGTGCAGAAAGCCGATATGCGGTGTTGCTTTTCTTACCACCTCCCCGTCCAGCTCGAGGATCAACTGCAGTACACCGTGGGTCGAGGGGTGCTGGGGTCCCATATTCACGGTCATTGTTTCGGTCATTGCCATCACGTGCCTCATCTATAGGAAATAAGTGAATATTCTCACAGATCGATCAGGAAATCCGTCCTTGGTAGGGACGACGGTCGGGCCCCTGCACAGGGTAATCCTTGCGCAGCGGGTGCCCTTCCCAATCCTCCGCCATGAGAATGCGGCGCAGATCCGGGTGGTTATTGAAGGAGATCCCCATCAGATCCCAACATTCCCTTTCATGCCAGTTGGCCGTCGACCAGACTCCGGTCACCGTATCAACCGTGGCATCGCTCTCCTCCACAGGAACCTTAAGACGCAAGCGCTCTTTGGTGCCAATATTATAAAGATGATAAACCACCATGAAGCGAGGAGTCTTTCCAAGATAGTCGACACCGCAAAGATCCGTCAGAAAGTTGTATCCGACTTCCTTTTTCAGAAAGGAGCAAATGGCGACGATATCTTCCTTCTTTACCGTCACAGTCGTCTCACCCCTGAACTCCGCGACATCCAGAACTGAACTGGCGAACTTGGCTTTCAATTTGCCAACGGCGGCATTTTCACTCATATCTTTATCCCTAAATTAATGATCCAGTTGCACGGCTCAGCCTATGCCTCAAGAACCCTGTCACCCACTCCAATAGCGGCACCAAAGGAATTCTGTTCCTTCATGATCTTCTCCTGCAGTTTCTGCAGACCAAACATCAAGCCCTCAGGACGGGGCGGGCACCCAGGAATATACACATCGACCGGAAGAGCTTCATCGATGCCCTGCACAACGCTATAGGTATCAAAAACTCCACCGGAGCAGGCACATGCGCCCATGGCAATAACATATTTGGGCTCAGGCATCTGCTCGTAGACGACCTGAATTACCGGCAACATCTTCTTCGTCACCGTTCCGGCAATAATAATAAGGTCCGACTGACGGGGGGATGCACGAAACAAAATACCCATCCGGTCAAGGTCAAAACGGGCAGCACCGGCAGCCATCATCTCAATCGCACAACAGGCAAGACCAAAAGTCATTGGCCACAGAGACTTGGCCCTGGACCAGTTGACCACCTTATCCAGCGTTGTGGTTATGACATTATTCCCAAGAGTCTGCTCTACTCCCATTCCAGTGCTCCTTTTTTCCAGTCATAAACAAACCCGATAACGAGGACAAAAAGAAAGACCCCCATAACTGCGGCACCATACCAACCGAGCTGCTTGAACACAACGGCCCAAGGGTACATAAATACCACCTCAATATCAAAAACGATAAAGGCCACAGCAACCAGATAAAACTTGATCGAAAAGCGCTCGTGCGCTGTCCCGATCAAGGGCATACCACATTCATAGGGGGCCAGCTTGACGGCACTCGGCTTTTTCTGGCCGATCAGCCAGGAGAACAGGACCGACCCCAACGCAAAAGCCAGCGCAACAGCGATGAGGACAAGTATCGGAAGATAAATGTCTAACATGAAACGGCTCCTCCCAACGGTGTTTTATAGCATATAATCCAAGAAAAACCCCGGCACACTGCCGGGCTTGGCCGACTGCAAGTTAGGATAATTGGAATCCTTTGTCAAGGAAAAAATACAGTATACTGTATGCAATTATCTCTATCATTTCGGCGTATTAACAACTAGTTAAGTCAATTATTCTCCTTGCATGCCCTGTCCGCTTCCCCCACTGGCACGGTATGGAATACCTGTCGCCAGCCTAGAGGCTTCACGGTCTATGACCTTCTGGATTCAAAGCGGTTCATCAGGGCCAGGAGAAAACCAAGGGCAATGAAAGCACCGGGAGGCAGGATCATAAGGAGGAAAGGCTTGTAGGTCGCCCCAAACAAACTGTAGCCCAGCAAAGCCCCAGAGCCTAGAATTTCACGCACCCCCCCAAGAATGAACAAGGACAGGGTGAAGCCCAGCCCCATACCTATTCCGTCCATGACAGATACGGGCAAAGGGTTTTTGGACGCAAAAGCTTCCGCACGACCGAGGATCAGGCAGTTAACCACAATGAGCGGAATAAAAAGGCCCAGCGCTTTATACAGATCGTATAAATAGGCCTCCATACACAGCTGCACAACAGTGACAAACGAAGCGACCACGACAATAAAGGCAGGAATGCGCACTTTGGAGGGGATAAGACGGCGCATGAGAGAAACGACAATATTGGAACACACAAGGACAAAGGTGGTAGCCAGCCCCATGCCTAAACCATTTTCGGCACTGGTTGTCACGGCCAAAGCTGGACACATGCCAAGAACAAGCTTAAATACAGGATTCTCTCTCCAGATCCCTTTGGAAAATTCTGTCATGAGCCTCATCTCGACCCCTCCCCGGATGCCAGTACCTCTATCCGGTTGGAAGAAAAAAACTCCAGCCCCTTTTTGACGGCGCCCACAATGGCTCTGGGGGAAATGGTGGCACCAGTGATCTGGTCGAACTGTCCACCATCTTTTTTCACGCGCCAATCCGCATTTTCAAGACTTTTTCCGCTGAACTGCTTTTTAAACCAGGGCAATTCAATGGCATCACCAAGACCGGGAGTTTCTGCATGAGACAAAATCTCTACGCCATGAACTCGCCCATCGGGCATAACCCCAACCATAATGACAATGTTCCCGCTGTAGCCGTCAGGCGCTACGACCTTAAAGGCGACACCAGTCACCTGCCCCTCTTTTCTTCCACGATAAAAGGTGTGAACTACATCGCGCCCCTTTTTATCCTTGCCGGCCACGAGATCCACAGTGTCTTCATCAGGAGAATTGTCGATTTCAGCAGGCAAGACGGCCCGAATAGCCTTGAGGGTTTCCTGACGTCGGGTTTCAGCGATAGGCGCCCTGGTCACAGCTTCCACCAGGGAGAGAATCAGAGCCGCACCAGCGGCAATAAGTGTCAATACAAGGGCCAGACGTCCGATTTCTTTCATGACAACACTCTCCCCTCAGCGCCGCGCCGAGGCCAGCCCATACTTTTGGGGTCGGGTCAGACGATCAATCAAAGGGGTGGCGGCGTTCATAAGCAAAATGGCAAAGGAAACCCCTTCTGGGTAACCTCCGAAAAGTCTTATGAGCACGGTGATGACACCACAGCCTATCCCGAAAACGATGAGGCCCTTAGGGGTTATTGGCCCCGTCACCATGTCCGTTGCCATGTAGAGGGCTCCGAGAATCAGGCCGCCGGTAAGCAAATGGAAAAGGGGACTGGGATAGCGACTGGAGTCGACAAGCCAGAAAATGCCGGAAAAAATCACGGTAGAGCCGATAAAGGATGCGGGGACGTGCCAGGTAATAATGCGCCGCCACAACAGATATATGCCGCCAAGAAGCAGCGCCAGGGCAGAGATTTCACCCAAAGAGCCGGCCATGTTCCCGAGGAAATAATCCGAAAAACCCTGCTTGGCCGCAAGGGGCAGTTCACCGGTAAGCATCACGGCGGTTTTCATTTCCCCCAGCGGTGTAGCGGCGGTCACAACGTCAACATTTGAGCCCAGCGGCGAAGGGCTTGTCCAAGCTGTCATCTGCACGGGGAAGGATATCAGCAAAACAACACGTGCCACCAGGGCCGGATTGAAAGGATTGTATCCGAGCCCGCCATAGACCTGCTTGCCGACCACAATGGCGATGACGGCACCAAGGACAGCCAGCCACCAAGGACTCGAGGGTGGCAAATTGAGGGCGAGGAGAATGCCGGTCAGAGCTGCACTGCCGTCGGCAATAGTTACAGGCCTATGCATCATCTTCTGACAGACAGCTTCGGCAACCACACAGCCGACAACGCAAAGAAGCAAAATCAGCAGCGCCTGGTGACCGAAAAAATAGATCGCTACTCCACAGGCAGGCAAAAGGCTGTAGATAACGGCCCGCATGATCTTCTCAGTGGTTTCCCCTGCATGGATATGGGGAGAAGATGAGAGGTACAGCTGTTTTTCCACGTCAAAGCTTCCTTCGTTTGGCCAGAATGGCACCTTTGGCATAGCGGATGGCCTGCACCAGGGGAATCCGTGCCGGGCACGAATAGGCACAGCAACCACATTCGATACAGTCCATGGCACCCAGTCCTTCAGCCTCATCCATAAGATCTATCCTGGCGTAAGACGAAATTGAAGTGGGCAAAATACGGGAGGGACAGACATGAACGCAGCGCCCACAGCGGATACATGGACCTTCCTGCTGAGACGCGACAAGACGCTCACTAAAGAGAAGAACACCAGATGTTCCCCTGGTTGCCGGCACATCCAGAGACAGTTGGGCAGCTCCCATCATCGGCCCCCCCATGATAACTTTCCCGACCTCTCCCTTGCTGCCACCAGCAAAGGCCACCATATGCGCCAGGGAGGTTCCTATGCGAACACGGAGATTCTTGGGTTCGGCTACAGCATCCCCAGTAACCGTGGCGATTCTTTCGATCAGCGGACGACCCAAACGGACCGCATCCGAAATGGCCGCACAGGTTCCCACATTCTGCACGACGACCCCGATATCCATAGGCAGGCCCCCGGAAGGAACTTCTTTCCCAACCAGCGAAACAATCAGCTGCTTTTCAGCCCCCTGTGGATACATCACGGGTAGCCCCACCACTTCGATGCCATGCGGACGGCAGGCCTCGGCCATCGCCACGACGGCATCAGGCTTATTCACCTCTATGCCAACGATGACGCGTTCGGCTCCGAGGGCCTTCTGGACGATCCGAATACCGTCAACAATTTTGTCTGTCTCCTCGAGCATCAAACGATGATCGGCTGTCAGGTAAGGCTCGCACTCGACACCATTGATGATCAGGGTGTTGATTGGTTTTTCCTCGGGAGGACTGAGCTTGACGTGCGTGGGAAAAGTAGCTCCCCCCATGCCGACGATACCGGCCGAACGGATTCGGTCAACAATCTCACTACGGGAAAGTGCGTCGGGATCGGCGGCAGAGAGGCCCGGCGCCCAAGCATCCTCACCATCAGGACGGATGACCACGGCTGGAAGAAAGCTTCCAAAAGGATGAAGCCTGGGTTCCACCGCCACCACTTCACCGGAGGTGGAGGCGTGGACGGGAACGGAAACAAATCCATGCGCCTCGCCCACGACCTGACCCCTGAGAACGCGGTCCCCCGGCGCCACACAACTCTTGGCTGGGGCCCCGATGTGCTGCGACAGAGGGATCACCAACTCTTCGGGCAGCGGGCAGACCTCAATGGGCTTATGGGCGGACCATTCTTTATTATCGGAGGGATGAACCCCTCCCGAAAAGACTGTCAACTTCATCCACCGATCGCTTTCTCTTACCTGGAAACCAGGGCCACTACAGGTCGCCTGCCGTGGGTTGCGGGGAAGATGGCACACATTGGCTCCCCGGCGGATATGCCTGGGAAAAATCCAAGATGCACTTGGTCGGACATTTGGTCACGGCCAGCGCCGCATCTTCATGGTGAGCATACTCAACCCGAGCCAGGTTGTTTTCGATAACATAGGCTTCAGGCGCTGTTTTTTTGCAGATTTGACAGCTGATGCAGCCAATCTGGCAATATTTCCGCACGAGGACCCCTTTGTCCTGACTGTTGCACAGCACATGGACCGTGGCGAGTCTTGGAGTCATGCGGATAACGGAGCGGGGGCAGACGGATACGCATTTCCGGCAGCCCGTGCATCTCTCCCGATCGATAACGGCGAGCCCTCTAGCTGTAATCTCTATCGCCTCGAAGGGACAGGCGCGGACGCAGGATCCCAGCCCAAGGCAGCCACCCGGACAGGTTTTGGGCCCTTCGGCAATCTTTTGGGCAGCCTGACAATCCTCCAGGCCGAGATAGTGATATTTCACGCGGGCCGACTCGTTGTCTCCCTGGCAAAGAACGACCGCTGTCTCGGGGTCTGCCGCTACGGCCTCTACTCCCATAATGCGGGAAATATCGCGAACCGTAGCAGCCCCGCCGGCAGGACACAGGGTCGGGGCGGCCTCGCCAGACACAACGGCCTTAGCATAGGCACCGCAACCGGGATATCCGCAAGCGCCGCAGTTGGCTCCAGATAAAACCTCCAGGATGGCGGCTTCTCTGGGATCTACTTCGACGGCAAACTTTTTGGCGGCAGCACCCAAGGCCACAGCTGCCAAAAATCCGATCCCGCCCAGGCTGATTACAGCTTCCAACATCCGAAAAAACTTCCCCGTTCCGTGGTTTAGCCTTTGACCAGCCCGGCAAAACCCATAAATGCCAATGACAATAATCCGGCCGTCACCAGAGCGATGGCTGTTCCCTTAAAACTTGGTGGTACAGGACACATATCTACCCGCTCCCGCAAACCGGCAAAAAGGACCATGGCCAGCGTAAAACCCAGCGCCGCGCCTATGGCAAAAATGACGCTTTCGAGGAAGGAGTACTCCTTCTGGATATTCAGCACCGCCAGGCCAAGCACCGCACAATTGGTGGTTATAAGGGGGAGAAAAATGCCGAGGGACTGGTAAAGTACGGGACTGGCTTTCTGTATGACCATCTCGACCAATTGAACGAGAGAGGCAATGACCAGGATAAAAGCGATGGTCTGTAAATATTCGAGACCAAAAGGATTGAGAATGAAGTATTGAATAAACCAGGTGACCACCGCGGCGATGGTCATGACGAAAGTGACCGCCATCCCCATCCCGAGGGCCGTTTCGACTTTTTTGGAGACTCCAAGGAAAGGACAGATGCCAAGAAATCGTGCAAGAACAAAGTTATTGACGAAAATGGCACCGACCAGAATCAGTAAAAGCTCGGCCATGCATACTCCCTGCGCGGCTGCGGACACAGCCCAAAATATACCGATTGGTCTGAGCGGTTTTTATAAGATAAGACCATAACATTGTCAACTTGTTATGCGCCCGACCAGCCAGATTAAAAATCGAAAGCGACCACCCCAGCTCTTTATAAATAACTTCTCTACAACCCCAGGCCTCTCGCAACCGGCCGACAACTTCCCGTTATTTTTCAACTTCTTGACATGTTCTGCCCCCTGTGTTAAGCAGTCATCTACTTAAACTTGATCTGCGCATACGGTCATATCAATTCTTTTTCACGACGCCTTCCGGGCGAAAAGAAGGGGGCCCCATGAATCACTCGAATTCAACCACACTCTTTACCCAGGCGAAGAAAACCATACCCGGTGGGGTCAACAGTCCTGTCAGGGCCTTCAAGTCCGTTGGTTGTGACCCTGTTTTCATCAGTCGGGCCCAGGGCTCTCATCTTTACGACGTTGATGGTAACAGCTACATCGACTATGTTGGCTCCTGGGGGCCCATGATTCTCGGGCACTGCCATCCCAAGGTTGTCGAGGCCATCAAATCCGCGGCTGACAGCGGCGCCTCTTTCGGAGCCCCTACCGAAAAAGAAATCACCTTGGCCGAGATGGTCTGTGAAGCCTATCCCAACATTGAAAAGGTGCGCATGGTTTCATCTGGCACCGAAGCGACCATGAGCGCCATCCGCCTGGCCCGTGGCTTCACCGGTCGGGACAAGATCATCAAGTTTGACGGCTGCTACCATGGCCATGCCGACTCCCTGCTGGTGAAAGCCGGCTCTGGGGCTGCCACCTTTGGCGTCCCGACTTCTCCTGGCGTGCCGGCAGATTTTGCCAAACACACCCTCACCGCTACTTACAACGACCTTGAGGACGTTACGCGCCTCGCCGAGGCCAACAAGGGCGCGGTGGCCTGCATTATCCTTGAACCGATCGCCGGCAACATGGGGTGCGTACCTCCCAGGGATGGCTTCCTCGCCGGTTTGCGATCTCTCTGTGACCGCGAGGGCATTCTCCTCATTGTTGACGAGGTCATGACCGGTTTCCGTGTTGCCTATGGGGGCGCGCAGGAACGCTTTGGTGTCCGTGGCGACCTCGTCTGTCTTGGCAAGATTATTGGCGGCGGCCTTCCGGTCGGCGCTTTTGGCGGCAAACGCGAAATCATGGACCATCTATCCCCCGAAGGAGGCGTTTATCAGGCCGGAACGCTCTCGGGCAATCCGCTGGCCATGAGCGCCGGTATCGCCACCTTGGAACTTCTGAAAGAAGATGGCTTCTATCAGCGCATTGAAGAAAAAAGCGCCTATCTTGAAAAAGGCCTTATCGAGGCGGCCAAGGCCGCACCTTTTGCCACCTGCTGGCAGCGCGTCGGCGGCATGTTCTGCACCTACTTCACCGAGGGGCCCGTTTACTCTTTTGCCGATGCCTCCAAAAGCGATACGGCTTCCTTTGGCAAATTCTTCCGTTCGATGCTCGACAGGGGCGTCAATCTGGCACCGAGTCAGTTCGAGGCCGGGTTCATGAGCGTGGCCCACACCACCGACGATCTGGACAAGACTGTCGAGGCCGCCTACGCATCTTTCAAAGGGCTGAATGCCAACGGCTAAGCTCCAGTTCCTCCTATTTCACTAGATTTTAGAATGGCCACCTCTGACGGCTGACTCTCAGAGGTGGCCATTCACCTTCACCCAAGATTTCAGTGGTTATGAACATTTCATTGGCCCATATCAGCGTTATCCTGGTAGAGCCGCAAAGCCCCGGCAATATCGGCATGGTGTGCAGGGCCATGGCCAACTTCGGCTGCAAAGACTTGCGTCTTGTCAACCCTTGCCTGCATCTGCACCCCGAGGCCAGAAAGTTCGCCGTAGCAGCCAACCACCTCCTCGGCGAGGCCCGCCTTTTCCCCAGCTTGACCGCCGCCATCGACGACCTGACCCTGTCTGTGGCTACCACGCGTCGCCCAGGAAGGCTCAGGGGCGATCTTCTGGATATCTCCAAGGTTCCCACTCTGCAGCAAAAACTGCCTCCCGAGGGTCGACTCGGCCTCATCTTTGGTCGGGAAGACTCTGGACTGACCAGTGACGAGGTCGCGCTTTGCTCGCACGCCGCCAGCGTCGAGACCTCCTTGGAGCTCGGGTCCCTCAACCTTGCCCAGGCCGTTATACTCTTTCTGTACGAGTTGAGTCGCACCCCTAAGACCAGCTCCTCGACTATCATGGCGCCAACTCCTCGTCAGGGTGAGATGGAAGAACTCTTTGGCCAGGTGGAATCGATCTTGACCCGCATCGCCTTCCTCAATCCTGCTCGCCCTGAAGCTGTTATGAACCGAATAAGGCAACTCATGCATCGGGCCGCACCCAGCCAGGATGACCTTTCTTTACTACGAGGTCTCTGCAGCCAACTGTCCTGGAGCCTGCGTGACTGGAAGGGCAGAAAACGTGGATCCAGCTGATTCGCCGCCATAAACGTGGTTGACATGGGATAGTCCCTGTGCTAATAAGGGCTGGTTTTTATGGGATGGTGTAAGCGGTAGGCTCAAAAGGGGTTCATGGCTAAAGACAGAAGTCAACTGATCAAGTCCGTCGGATTCCTGTCGAGCGTGGGAATATCCATGGTTGCCAGCACCTTTATCGGTCTGGCCATGGGTTACTACCTTGACAGATGGCTCGGCACCTCGCCCTGGCTCACCCTCATATTCCTTCTCCTGGGCATCGTCTCTGGTTTTCGGAATATTTACATTCTGACCAATCGCGAGCTCAAACGACAGGAGATGGAAAATCAGGATCCCAGCAAATATGAATGAGGACAGCCTGCTGCGCGATCTTTCTCGCCGCAACTGGCTCATTCTCGGAATCCTGGTGGTTCTCAGCGGTATCAGTGCTTCACCACCCATTATTCTTGGGGTGTTAACCGGAGGAATTGTTGCTATATCGGGTTTCCATTGGCTGCATTTTTCCCTGAAAAAGCTTATAGGAGATCCACAGCAACATTCCACCAGAGGCTTTAAACTCAGCTACGTTATTCGGCTGGGAGCCTTGGCCACAGCCTTGGTTGTACTGATTGTCATATTTAAAGTACACCCTGTCGGTCTGGCCTTAGGATTGTCGGTTGTGGTTATCAATATTATCTGGACGACCCTGAAACGTTCTTTCTGAGCGAGGAGGCATAAACTATCATGACGCACCCGTTTCTCTTTTTGCAATGGCTCGAACAGCAACTTCATACCCACATCGGTGAACATGTCACCTACACCTGGTTCGTCATGATCGTTCTCGTTCTGGTCGCCTTTCTCGCCTCACGCAGCGTGCAAGCCGTCCCGAAAGGAATGCAGAACTTCATGGAAGTTGTCGTCACCGGCGTCGAAAACCTCATAGAAGAGACCATGGGTCCCAAGGGCAAGGCCTACTTCCCGCTGATTGCCACCTTTGCTCTTTTCATACTGGTTTCAAACCTGATTGCCCTTATCCCTGGTTTCTACCCTCCTACTGCCAACCTTAATACCAACGCCGCTCTGGCTCTGACTGTTTTCGCCATGACCCATATTATTGGCGTCAAGGAGCATGGCATCGGCTATCTGAAGCATTTCATGGGACCCATTCTTGTACTGGCTCCCCTCATTTTTATCATTGAAATTATCGGCCACCTGGCCCGGCCCCTGTCTCTTTCTCTGCGTCTATTCGGGAACATGTACGGACATGAAA
This sequence comes from Desulfuromonas sp. AOP6, assembly GCF_009731355.2. Taxonomy (GTDB): domain Bacteria; phylum Desulfobacterota; class Desulfuromonadia; order Desulfuromonadales; family SZUA-540; genus SZUA-540. Next base: position 127,918 of record NZ_AP022810.1, on the reverse strand, counting down.
TCGTACTCATGATTTTCCTGGCCCTCGTTCCCTTCCTGCTTCCGGTGCCAATGATGATGATGGGAGTGCTGATTGCCTTTATCCAGACTTTCGTTTTCACTCTGCTGGCGATGATTTATATTGCTGGCGCCCTTGAAGAAGCACACTAATTTGAAGATTTTCGTCACAAACCAAGTCCTATATCGTATAGGAACAATAAACCCAGAAAAGAAGGAGAAGTAACATGGAATTTTTTGCTTGGTGCATGATCGCTGCAGGTTTCGGGATGGCTATCGGTTCTTTTGGTACCGGCCTTGGCCAGGGTATTGCTATTAAAAGCGCCGTTGAAGGCGTGGCCCGCAACCCCGGCGCCAGCGGCAAAATTCTGACCACCATGATGATTGGTCTGGCGATGATCGAGTCCCTCGCTATCTACGTTTTCGTTGTAGCGATGATCATCCTCTTCGCCAACCCCTTCACCGACAACGTTCTGCAACTTCTCGCGAAGTAACGATCGTTTGACCTGGTCGCAAGAAAGGGTGCATTCCTCGGGATGCGCCCTTTTTTTTGGTTTGAACCCAGACCTTGTTTTGCTAGAATCGGCTTTGTCATTTAACTCGTCAAAGGAAAGGCCTTGCCATGGCTCAGGACATTCAAATATATTTTCAGGCTTTTCAACGGATTGCCGATCTTGAAGACACCAGTTCTGTTGACGCCATTGCCTTGTCCCGACAAATGGCCAGGGACGCCCGTGACCATGGGGATGAAGGATTTGCCCTGTTTTTTGAGGGCGAGGCTTTTTGTCTGGAAGGAGACTTGAAGCAGGGAGAGCGACTTCTGGCAGAGGCAATTGAAAAAGCGCCCCCTGCCGATTTCCTGTATGCCAACTACGGAGTCGTTCTTTCTATCCGGGGACGTGTGCGGGAATCCATTGCCATGCTGGACAGGGCCCTGCAGTTGAATGGCAGAAACGTAACGGCACTGGGCCAAAAAGGCGTCTGCCTATCCAAACTGATGATGGATGACCTGGCCCTTCAGTGCTTCGACCGCGTTTTAGATATCGAACCGGAAAACACTCATGCCATCCGTAACAAGGGGGTTTCCCTGTCGCGCCTGCGGCGGGAGGAAGAGGCCTTATCCTGCTTCGATAAAGCTTTGGCCATCAACCCGAACGACCAGCACGCCTTATCGGAAAAACAGATCCTGCTCGATGAAATACGCCTTAAAGGCACACCGCTTGGCTGGCTGCTTCTTTGGTTAAGGAAGGTTGTCACACCGGCCTTGAAAAGAGTTTTTCACAAAGGGTATTAGGTTTCAGGCGAAACCCCTGTTGCGGAAAAGACGCATAAGCAAAACGCCGAGAATAGACAGGCATAACCCTGCCGCGAGGAAGAGACTACCAATACCAGTGCCGTCACCCCAGCCCATGACATTCTGCCCCCGCATCATTCCCATCAAAATGAGGCCACCGAAAGTGCCTATACCTCCAATGATGTAAAAGGCAAAAGCGACTACAGCTAGACCTATTCCCTGTTTTTTCGCCATAATTCACTACTCCTTGCAGGCCCCCGGTAAGAACCGGGGGCCTGCTTATTTAAGGACTCGAAAGATTACCCGCTGATGAAAGCGTACAGCATCAGGATAGCCAAAGTTATCCCTGTGAAGAAGGCGAGGAACCCAAACCCTTTGAAGAAGAAGTCATACAGCACTCCACTTGGCTTGGTCACCACATAATTCTCCGTTGTACCTTCCTCTTCGTAGCGCTTCCATTGATCGCCGCGCTCTTCAATAAATTCTTCCTTGGTCATCTGACCATTGAAGATAACGAAGTCCATGGGGAACTTTTCGGGTCGCCCGTGGGTATTAAAGAAATGAACAGTGAAAATGAACCCGGTAGCCAACAGAGCTTCGTCCGAATGAACGATGGTGGCAACGTTGAACATCCAACCGGGCAGGAATGTCCCGAAAATCTCGGGGAACCATAACATGAGGCCTGAGCCGCCGATGGCGAACATACCCCAGAAGACCGCCAGGAAGTCGAATTTCTCCCAGTAGGTCCAGCGCTCAAAGGCTGGCTTTGGCCCTTTGAAGAAGAACCAGCGAACCATCGCGGTCACATCACGGACATCCCTGAAGTTTGGCATCAAAGAATCTGGGCCGAAGAGTCTTACAAACGGATGCGCCTTGATATCCCTGCGGATAAAAAGGAAATCAATGCTCATGAGGATGGCGCCCACGAAATAGTAGAAGGTCAGGATAGCGCACCCGCGGTGAATGAGGCCGGCGTAATGCACGCCACCAAAGAAAGACATCATCGTCTGGGCCCAAGGCTGATCCGCAAACTTCAGGGGCAAGCCAGTAAGCGATAGCCCAAGAAAGCTGATGATGACGGTAAGGTGCAAGAAAATGTGCCTTTTTTCAAATCGACGATATTGTTTATGCGCCTCGGGAATATGATGCGCTTCATGTCCGGCGGCAAGAGCTGCTGCCTTCTGCCTGTTCTCCACAAATCCACGGAACATCCACAGGAGCGTGTGAATCCAGAACACTGTAAAAGTTCCGATCAGAAGGCCGGTCATACTGATGAAGGTATAGTACATGATCGGATAATTTTCCCGATCTCCGTGGTCTCCATGGGCGTAAAATTTAGTGAATTGACTGGTAGCTTTAGGATGGCAAGCAGCACAGGTGTCTACTATTTTTGCTTCACCGATAGTTGACTCAGCATGGCTTGGGGGCAGGACGCCGTGGGCGCTATGGCAATCGGCACACCCAGCAGATTGCTGGGGAAATCCTAGTCGGTAGTTCTTGCCATGATAGCTCTCCAGGTAGGTTTCTACTGCATGCGGATTAACACCAGCATGTTCCATCTTCTCTTCATCCGCATGACACTCGATGCATGCCGCTGTCTTAAAGGCACCACCTTCTGATGTTTCAGGATCTGGCACTCTGGCCACGCCGTGAATCCCATGACAATCGTTACAGGCGGCCGAATCATTTTTCCCAGCTGCGATGGCCAGACCATGACTTGATTGAACGTAGCTTTCAACATCGTGGCACTCACTGCATTTTTCGACCACAGCTACTTTAGATCCACTTAATTTTGCCTGCCCATGAATGTCAGAGTGGCATTCGATGCAGCCTATACCACTTTCCGCATGCACACTATCAGCATGGTCCCGGTGCTCATTGGAATGGCAAGTAGCACAATTTACAGCCCCGATCTCAATGTTCCCTGCCAAGTGCTCATCGAGATCGGTAACCTCCACATGGCAGCTTGTGCAGGCATTTTTTCCATGGACCGAATCCATAAAATCGGAGGCGGATACCACATCTGCATGACACTGAAGGCATGCATTCGGATCGGGGGCCATTTTGGCCAGGGCAGGGACGGCAGTACCCAGTAGCCAAACACCAAGGACTACAGTGAGAATTCGGCAGAACTTCATTTCATTGCTCCTCCAATAAAAGTGAAAACACATGACCGTTCAAAACGATCATTCTATAAACAGGCGACAAGGTCATCAATGATACCCTCCTCCTGATCGCCGGACAGGGAAAGATTGAATCGAAATGCCATCTCATGGAGGAATAGCGGAAAGTTGACCTTTACACCCCCATGATAAATCCTTAATTGATCTCTGGCATATGGCCAAAAAAGCCATGGTTTAATCAAGCATGATCCAGCTTGAACGCTCAGGCTTCTTTGATCAAACATCTCAAAATCGAGGTTGAAGGCAGAATGTCGATCAGCATATACAACTGAAGCGGGAAAATTGACCTTTGCCCACATTCCTTCGATATAAGCGGGCAACAGGACGATTTTCTGATGTAAGGTTGCAACGGCAAATAATGGAATGGTCTCCTCGCCGGGGCAATATTTTAAAATATCTTCAGTGGGGTCACATTCATTAATATACTGATTGGCAAGCATCTGATTCTTGTCAAGTAGCGACAACCTGATTTTCTTATATATTCTAAGACTAGTTTTATGATTAACACCCACTGCTGCAGCGGCCTGTCTTGCAGGCACCATGGAGATAAACTGTCGGACCACTCGCCTTGACAGGTCCATTGATATCCGACTCTTCCTCGGAAGGGAACTAAACTTTTTCCCGCAAATTACACATTTTTTCCGGCCATCCTTAAGAGAATACGCCTCTGATGCTCCACATTGAGGGCAGGCATTTCGACAAAACTCTTTAGGCTGGGCCCGGGATTTTTGGAAATGGGCCGGCCAAAGGTTAAAGGGTCCGCTTATGTGGTTCATTTCATCATTTAACACAAAAAATTTAGAGATCAACTTTTCTCGTCGAGAAGCCAGATCTCTGGATAAATTATCTATTTAAATTATCAGATCTTCATTTCTGCCCATCAAAAAAGCCGTTACCTAGTAATTACCAGTAGACAGAACCTGGACGCAGGCCGACCCCATACAAAACAGGGCCCAAAGAATAAAGGCTGTCACAGCGAGCCCGATCATTGTTATTACAATGAAAAGACCGACTTTAAATATATGTCTTATTTCGATCGGCAGGACGAACTGAGATTTCATTATGTTTTCCTTTGACCTGTTAGAGTCTATATAAAAACACCCGTCCCTATTTTTGATGTCACTACAAAATTTACGATTGACCAGATGACAAAGATTGAACACCAAACAACAGTGGCAGCAACGATATTGTACAAACCAATTTTGTAAAACGAGTTCAAGATTTGATGAAATTTTTTTGACTTTTTCATAAGTCCCTCCATGGCTTCCGTCCTTTATCAATAGGCTGGAAGACCTATCTATGGCTTCAACAAATCGAGCAAAACTTTCGGAGCATCGACCTGCAGTGTTTTTGATTGAACGACCAGGCAATAAGGACTACCCGGGCTGTTAGCGTGTTCTGCTTCTATCATCCCTTTTTCCAGCCAGGCATTCAGAGTATCTTCAACAGATCCAGAAGCACCATGAAACACCTTTATCCCTTTCTCCACTAGAGAGCGAAAAGCTTTGGGGCCTGTCTCTCCAGTCAACAATATATTGACGTTTCGCTCCTTCAGTAGCTCTGCAGCTTTTACTCCGGCATTCTCCTGCGAGTTTCTGATAACGGTATTATCGACAGCTACATAGCTTTCAGTTTTCGTATCAAAAAGCAGAAACCAATAAGCCCGCCCAAAGCTTTCATCAACTTCACTGGAAGGGTGGGAACCTCTGGCTGTTATAGCGATCCTCACGTTGCCACCTCTACTTAATAAGCCACACAACAGAGCATTCAGGCTCTTCTTGAGGTTGTGGCCATTCCTTCTATCCAGGCCAGATCAAGTGCCTTATCTAATAGAACTTTGATTCCTGCGGCTTCCATCGGTTGGAGGTAACTCCGACAACCGTCCCTACACACCAGTCCGCTTACGCCTTTATCCCGCAACCAACCCGGCAACTCTGGCGATATCTTCGAATTCCATACCTCCAAAAATACTCGCTTTAGGGAAGAATTCTTTTTATCGACGTCCGCGATGAAGTAAAGTTTTTCAATACCTACTCCCGGTCTCAGGATCGCTCCATAGTAGGGAATAGCAATTCGATTGCACTCGTCCTTTTCCAACAAGTGTCGATATACGCCTGAAAGGGGCTTGCTTACACTGTTTTCAGGTCTCATAAAACCCCTCTTTCTCGCAGTCTTTAGGCCAATCCAAAAATCATGCCCAATAATTAAACCGACAACATCTTGTTCTTTTGTAATTATTCCGAAGTGTTATCGAGCAATCATTCACAAGAGGCTATTTGCACCCTACATTTTACGTTGTATATTCAACGATTTTTATGTCTGTTTTCATCGACTCAAATGTTTGTCTTTACTTATAAGCTACTTATGCGTTTCAAAATAATGCAACAGTCGATGCAACTCTTTATTTTGCAACATTTTGATTGTAGCGGCCTTTAATCCCAATCGACTTTCAGCAGAATCCGCTGGCCAGCAAAAACGCACCCCCCCCAAGACAGGACACCGACCACAAAAGAAAGAGGGAGGTGACAAACCCTATGAGCACAAGCACTGCAGCCAATCCAAGGCCTGCCCCCAAACCAATGGGCTTATTACTTGCGTTCAAAATCATCATGACCTCCCCCTTTCCGCATCTTTTAAACCCTTTTCTGCCCTATCAAATCAACTTGCCCAACCCTTCAATAATGGCCCCTCCAGCACAGCAGAATGACCAGGACACGAAGGCTGCCAGAAAGACCCCTACAAAAGTCATCGCGCTATAAACACCAACTTTGTAAGTCATTTTAATCGGTTCGGTTATAATATTTTCTGCTTTCATAGCAACCTCCACTTTTTTGGGTTTTTATTTTTCCGACTAAACCATCTTGCCAATTACTTCGATCAAGGCACCCCCTGCGCAAGTAAACGACCAGGCAATGAATGCGGCAAGGGAAAGACCAACAAAGCCCATGGCACTGTATACGCCGAATTTATAGGTGGCTTTAATAGGATCGCTGATAAGATTCTCGGTTCTCATAACTACCTCCGTTTTCTTTGTTTGATAAATTAGTTATTGAAGCCCTAGATCATTTTGCTCCCCAAATGTACCAAGGCTGGCCAGGCGACATAGAGACTGGCAGATAGCGCCACCACGCCCATGGCCATCAGAGTGTTACGGAGATACTTGTCACTAACCGGCTTGCTTTTGCTGTTTTCGACTCTCATAAGGCACCTTCCTTTGTTGTTAGTTATTGTTTCTGTTGCTCTCCATGCTGCTGACACACAAAGCTACTAAATCCGCCGCATCACCAAACTTTCCTTTTTCAAGCCAGATTCCCTCACCAGCCAAAAGTTCTTCCACCTCAACTTTTTCATCGCTGCAAATTATTCCGTTCACCCCTATCTCCTGCAGCCACTCAACGATTTTAGGTCTACTGTTTTTATCCCAGATGCAAACCTTAAATTGCAACGTGGCAGAACCTCCCGCTGCAACATCTGCAACAAGGTATAGACTTTCATAGCCAGCTTTCGGTCTTACCAGCGTCCCATAATAGGGAACTGCTATTTTTTGCCCCAACTTCATTCCAAGATATTGACTCCCCATGGCTTATCTCCGTTACCGCTGTTGTTTGACTTTCTATATTCCAAGAGATGTGCCAAAAAAGATATTTGCACAAAATTTCTACTTTCCTTAGTGTTTTTAGGTACTTGAAAACTTATTAAATTTTTTTGCCTCCAAACCTAACACCCCTGAATGTTGCGTTATGCATCACTGTTGCATGGCGCAATCCATTAAAGCGCTCTTAACGGCCTGTCTACCGCATACGCGAGCCGTTGCGCACATATTGCAACATGTTGCGACCTGCAACAACGACACGAGTGCAACACGCTGTGTTGCATAGACAAAAAAAAGCGCATCAGTCTGTAAGGCTGACGCGCTTTAAATTCTGCTATTGAACCGAAATACTAGTTTTTCAAATCAAATTTTTTCATCCATCGCCACAGGGTTGTTCTGTCCACGCCCAGCTCCCTGGCAACCTTGGTGCGATTCCCCTCATAACGGGCGAGCAAGTCCTGAAGAATCGCTTTATTAATGCGGCTACGTCGCCCGAAACTGACATCTTCATCGCGATCGTTAGCCTCGAGGAATCCAGCGGGAAGATGCTCAACGCCAATTTCTCCGCTGCGACATAGAATAACGGTCTGCTCAACCAGATTCAGCAACTCTCGGACATTACCTGGATATTGGTGACCCAGTAAAAACTGGAGTGCTTCTCCGGAAAAACCCCTTATCTTCTTGCCGTAGGTTCGGTTAAAACGATCAAGAAAAACGTCAATCAACAAAGGAATATCTTCGGGCCTCTCACGCAGTGGGGGAATTTGCAAAGCGACTACGTTGATGCGAAAAAACAAGTCCCTACGGAAGGTTCCTTTTTCGACCATATCTTCCAGGTCACAATTTGTCGCCGTGAGAAAACGGACATCAGCCTTTTGGGGGCTTCTTGCTCCCAGGGGCTGATATTCATGGTTCTCCAGGACTCGCAGCAGCTTAACCTGCAAAGGAAGGGGTAAGTCCCCAATCTCATCAAGAAAAAGTGTGCCCCCCTCGGCCATCTCCAGGCGACCCGGTCGATTTTCAATAGAGCCGGTATAGGCCCCTCGACGAGCTCCAAATATTTCCGCCTCAAGCAGGGGTTCGGGCAGGGCTCCACAGTTTACAATGACTAAAGGTCCTTTTCGTCTAGGACTTAAATCATGAATCGCCTGAGCAAAAAGCTCCTTGCCTGTCCCGCTCTCCCCTTTGAGCAAAACGGTCGCCTCACTGGAGGCAATGTCAGGGAGGACATCAAAAAGTCGTCGCATAGCAGGATTGCGACTGACTAGATCATGAAAGGTGTATTTTTCCTCTATCTCTTTTTTGAGAGCGTAAATAAGGGATTGATCCCTAAAAGTCTCCACACCACCAAGAGGCTTACCGTTTTCATCCTTCAGCATTGAGGCACTGATGGAGATGGGAACTTTCTTTCCTTCTTTTGTGATGATGTCTACTTCACGATTTATAACAGGCTGCCCGGACTCCAACGCTTCCTTGACAGGACAGGAAGTAAAACACACATCCGTGCGGAAAATATCATGACAATGCCGGCCAATCGCCTCTTCTTCGGTGAAGCCCGTAATTTCTTCAGCTGCCTTATTGAACAAGGTTATCCGCATACGATCGTCGACGGTGAAAACACCGTCGGCAACGCTGTTCAGTATGACGGTCAACTGTTTGCAGTGGTCGACTTTGGGCATAATCAACACAAAAGAAGCAAGCTAGGGGGTGGAATAGAACCATCAAGATTCGTTGCAGAGGCCTTGCTCTATGCAAGAGATGTTAACGGCAGGTCAAATTTCAAAATCACCCTTGAAAAGTCCCATGTCATACATGGCAATGAACAGGGCAATGGCAACTGCAGTAATCACGGTCGGCCACTTCCCCAGGGCTGGGACAGCAAGAATGAGCAAAACTGCCGTCAAGACTGAACCGACGACCATAATGGCGACAAAACGAATAAGCTTTAAAGTCAGTCTTTTTGTGTCTGGCATGGCGGCAAAATAAGGAGGGGCGAATAGGTCACCCCTCCCCAAACCACTTTCTTTGATTTAGTGCGCAGGCTTCTCTTTGGCTGCAGAACCTACGGCCCGGCGGTAACCTTTAACACCGATATGGCAGGTCGCACATTGGGTATCGGAAGCAAAAGCCATGGATCCGTCATGGCAGGCACCGCAGTACTCACCCTGGTAAAGTGCCTCCATTACGAAATTGTCCTTTTCCTGTGCCGCGAGAGCTCGCATCTCAAACAGCCCTTCATGACAACTGGCACAATCCAGGCCCATGTCGCTGTGGACTGCATGACTGAAAAGGACTCCCACAACCGGCTCGGTATAGATGATATCGCCACCATCCTGCACATGGCAGGAGGCACACTGGGTGTTGGACGCAAAAGCCATGGATCCATCATGACAGGCACCACAATATTTACCCTGGTACATGCTGGCCATGGTGAAATCGCCATTTTCAAAGGCGGCGCCTTCCATCATGTCGAAGATTCCGTCGTGGCAGCTGTCGCAAGAGAAACCATAGTCACCCACATGCGTCTTGTGGCTGAAGACGACACCCTTGACAGGCTTTTCATAGGCTATTTCCGGACCGCCAAAATCCTGTTCTTCAGCACTGATTGCTGGAGCTGTTCCCAGCAAGGTTAACAACATGGCGCCCAATGAGCGCAACATGAACTTTTTCATGGTCAAACCTCCGATATTCACAAATGGGGTCAGAGCCTGCGCTAATCGAGGCTCGGATAATTAACCGCGAGTGTAGAAAACGTTGGGCCGCGTTCCGGCTTCAGGGCGAAGAACCCACACGGTTTTCTCAATCTGGTGAACCTCACGGTAAATGCGGCTATTGGGATCAGAAAGATCACCAAATACCCGAACATCCGCAGGACAGGCCTCAGAACAGGCCGTCAGGGTCTCGCCTTTTGACAGGCGCGTGTCAAGACAGAAATTGCACTTGTCAACAGCATGTTTTTCTTCGCTGAAATAGCGCGCATTGTAAGGGCAACCCTGCTGGCAGGTCAGACAGCCGATACACTTGGCAGTATCCATCATGACGATGCCAGTAGTTTTGTCTTTATAGGTGGCACGTGTAGGACAAACCCTGGTGCACTGCGGCAGATTGCACTGGTTACACAGAACGGGAATAAATTCACGTTTCTGACCAACGGCATCCTTGACTTCCCTTTCAAGAATCGTCGTCCTGTAGCCGTACTCAGGCACATCATTGGTCTTGACACAGGCAGTCATGCAACGCTCACAGTCGATGCAGCGGTTCTGGTGCATGATCATGCTGTAGTGCGGCTTATAAGGATATTTTTTAGCGTATTCGCCGGCAGAAGCATACACCTTGTTTACGGCTGAAGAGGCTGAGTAAAGGGTACCTCCAGCAAAGACGCCGGTGAGGGCAAGCCCCATCTTTAGAAAACGACGCCGATCCTCTACGGGAGCATTCTCTACTCCTTCATTCTGCAAGCCGTCGAATTCGACTTTATTTTTCTTCATGCTATATTCTCCTTCAATTGCTTATCGCTATAAGACCTGAAAATCCATCAATGATGTTCGACTTTGTGTCCGGCAAAAAGCTTCTCTCCGACGAGGAAGAGGAAGAATGCCACCCCAAAACCACCAAGCGTGATAATGATCTCATGGAAGGAGGGGGTGTAAGACAGGAGGTGGCTGAACTCTTTGACACCGAGTTCGTGATAAACGGGAACAATCTGCCCCACGATCACAAGGTCATAACGCATGACAAAAATACCGACAATCATCATCGCAGACCCAACGAACATCATCATCAGGTTTTTACCCTTGGAAGCAATAAAAAGGAGCAGCGGGAAGATCAGGCCAAACCCTGCCTCAAACAGCCAGAAATTGATGGCATAGGGTCCACTGACCAAAGCCATGACCGCTTCATATTTGCCGCCAGGCATCCCGGCCACACCAGCCACCATTTTCCAGATCGTGAAGAACATAATGACGCAGATCAGGAGAATGCCGAGGCGACGCACCACATCGAGGGAGGCAACCATTGGCCTGTCAAGGCTCAGATCTTCGTTGTTAACCTTGTACGCAAGATAGTGAAAGAAGAAGATAACAGCGGTACCTGTCATCATCGCCGAGGCGATGAAGTAAATAGACATGTAGGGGCCGTGCCAGAATTCGCGACCCATGAGCAGGCCAAAAACGGCGCCGAGATTACTGTGAGCTGCAATACCGGCGACAGCGCCACCAAAGCCCATAGCCACGGCCAGCTTGTGCTTATTCAGGTTAAGGAAGAGAAACTCAAATATCATCAGGACGAGATATACCCCGTAAAGAGTACCCATCCACCAGATATTGGAGGTGATATTAGGAGAAATCACGTTGTAAATAGCCATCCTCCAGGGAATTTTGATTTCAAAGGCAATGACAAAAAACCCAGCCAGAATAGTCGCGATAGAAAGGAATACTGACCGCTTGGCGATCGGCATATACGATTCGACCCCAAAAACATGGCCAATCGAAGAAACAAGACAAAGGCCTGTAGAGGTAACAACGAAAAAAACATAGGTCGCGATGAGAATACCCCAGGACACTTCCCTGGTCACTCCGTACGTGTGCTCGTGGCCGACAATAAAGGCATGCACACCGGCTACCACCGCGGCGACAACCAGTAGCGCTGAAACAATAACGCCAATATAATAACCGGCGCCACCGGAAAGCAGTCTTCCCGAGACTATGCTTTCCATCTCGTTCAAGGTCATTTTCTTGGTTTTTGGCATCTGATCCATAACATCTTTCCCTTTCAACCTATTTTGTTGACTAACCTGAAAAGCTCTTTACGGAAACCAGTCGTAGGCCCCACGTCCACTTACCTTAGCCAAGCCATGATCCCCGCACGGTGTTTTTAACGCGCCTTACGTTGCGTGATTCCAACGTGTTGCACAGCGATGCGCAACAGCCCCAACCTTTCGTTTTTATTACACAAGAAGAGGTAAAACTCTTTAAGGGCAGCGAGAAGTGTTGCAGATGCAGCGGTTTTTATCACAGTGCCTGAATTATTGCAATAATAAACTACGAGAATCAGGAGTAATTTAGCAAAAGCCTTTCCACGGTGAGCCACTGTTGACACAAGCAGCGCCACTCTGGGCGCCCCTTCCGGCCGCGACAAAACAAAACCCCACCAAAAAATTTTTGGTGGGGTCATAATAACGATATCACACGCTCTTTTGCGGCCTTAAAAACGAGGCTTAGAACAAACCACTCAGAAGGCCGGTCATTGGTGCCCAAAGGACCGCAACCAAAGCACTAGAAACAGCAAGGCCAACGGCAATAGAAAGTCCAATCATGGTGGCAGAAGCGAGATAACTGGTCACGGCTTTTCCGACCCTGACCTGATAAGCTGTTTTCATGATTTTCTCCTCTGTCTTATTACTACGACCGTTACAACAGACTTTGGTCAGAAATTTCTTATTCGAGAGATTCTTTAAAATCTACCTTAACCTCTTGTAAACAACTACCACAGGAAGGTTTTGCGTGCAAGTCGTTTGACCGATTAAGTTGAAATTTTAATTTCCACTTTTCCCTGCATTTCCAACCTCCCAGCGGATCAAACACCTTTCCAGCGGCGTTACACGCCTTACGCTGCCTTGGTGCAGAATTGACACTCTCCACCAGCGCTGTTCTAGCTGAGCTCTTTACACGGGACAGCTGGAGCTCTTTACAATTTCAATTTACAATATATTGCAATTTAAGATTTACCCAAAAAGAGACAGGGCCTCTTTCCCCTTTTAATGATAGCTACAGTTTACACCTAACCAATTGTTTTTATTAACTTTTTTCTTGACACCCTGCCCCGGCGCTGCTATTCTTCATTCAAAAGATAGGCAACTGATGCTGGAAGCAACCGTACTTTTTAAAAGAAAGGAGAACCCCTATGAGCAACGTTCAGACTGCTGTTCAAGTCCATGAAAAGGTTCACTCACAGTTGGGCCTGGTTTTGATGAGAATCACTTTCAGGGTCTCCTTTATTTTGACCCTTGCCTTCGCCGCCCTGATTGGCATCTGGGGAATTGCCTGTCTTGTTGGAGGAGCCATTGCCGCCGGAGGTCCTGTTGGTCTCGCTCAAGGCTGGTTCAGCGCCATCACCGGATTTTAACCCGTCAGGCGAGGGAATTTACCTTGGGGCTACTGTCATTTTGGCCTCAGCCGTTCTTCAACTATGAGCGTTCAAGACTACCACCAAAAAAAGGCTGCAACTCGGCAGAGGGTTGTAGCCTTTTTTGCACAATCGGCTCACCCACGGCTTGTCGAGACGGCATTTTCACGGTGAGCGGCTATAATTACCCGGGAGGCAGCAACACGGAGCGCTGACACCTTTCCACTACCACAACAGGAGGCAACGGCATGGGAAACCTGAAACATATTCTTGATGCATTTTTTAAAGGCATAGCCCGCAGCAGAGTTTCTCTGGTCGGAGCCATTATCACCACCGCTGTATTCCCGTTTCTGCTTGGCCTGGTGGTCATCGATTCCCTGTGGCACCTTGATAACCCCTACTTGGGGGCCGTCATCTACATGATCCTAGGACCCGCCTTCATGGCTGGACTGTTCATGGTCTTTGTTGGTCTTTTTTTCCTAAAGGGCAAAGAGGAGGTCCGGATTTTCACACTGGACTACCTTAAAGAACACTTTACGGACGAAACGAGGTTCGCCCGTGTTCGCAAACTCATCTTTCTCGGTATCTTTTTGACCGGCGCTAACCTTTTTATTTTTTCTCTGCTTGGCTACAGTGGCTATCACTACCTTGAATCCAATGCCTTTTGCGGCAAATTCTGCCACACTGTTATGGAACCGGAATATACCGCTTACCAGAATTCACCCCATTCACGGGTCAACTGTGTCGAATGCCATATCGGTTCCGGAGCCACCTGGTTTGTAAAATCTAAAGTCTCTGGCGCAAGACAGCTCTTCGCCGTTGCCCTTGATACACATCCCCGACCCATTGAAACTCCTGTTCACGGTTTGCGCCCTGCCCGTGAAACCTGCGAAGAATGTCATCAGCCGGAAAAATTCCACGGAGAAAAGCTCATTGTCAACGACAAATTTCTGCCTGACGACAAAAACACGCATGTGCAAACGGTGATGTTGATGAAAATCGGCTCGGCCGGAAATCTCGCTGAAAAGGCCCACGGCATCCACTGGCACGTGGCGCCTGAAAATACCATCACCTACCAATCCGATGAGAAGCGCCTTACCATACCTGTGGTCACCCTCACCAGGGCCGATGGCTCCAAGACCGTTTTCCGTTCAGGCGACTCACAGGATACGGCGCCTCTTGAAACAAGAGAAATGGACTGTATTGATTGCCATAATCGCCCCACTCATATTTATCGCAGCCCTGAAGCGGCCCTGGACGAAAGACTTCTCTCAGGGAAAATACCGAGAGAATTGCCTTTCATCAAGGAGCAGGCTCTCGTCGCCATCACGGCCAGCTATGGCAGCCACGAAGAAGCGGAGTCCGCCATTGCCGCCCAACTGACGAGATGGTACAAAGCGCAATATAGCGAGTTGGTGGCCTCTAAACCCATACTGTTGCAGATGGCGATACGGGGAACCCAGGAGGCTTATAGGCAGAACGTCTGGCCCAGCATGAATATTGGCTGGAACACCTACATCAATCACATTGGACATGGGGAAAATTTTGATATCGGCTGCTTTCGCTGCCATGATGACATGCACGAAAGCGAGGATGGTCAGACCATCTCCGGCGACTGCATGACCTGCCATGTCATTCTGGCCGAAAATGAGGAAAATCCGGAGGTGCTTCGAAAACTTCGGGGTGAGTAATCCCCCCTGGACGTCAAAAGGCCTCTCAACGTTCCGTTGAGAGGCCTTTTACTTTTCCGCCGGGTTATTTCTGCCGGCATCTTCGTCCTGCGGGGCAGAACGATGAATATCCCCCATCGGGGACTGCTTTTCTCTATCCGTATGTGATATATCGATTCCCCTAATCCTCCTTTCCTTTTCTTTTTAATTTATCACAAAAACCAGTGAAGGCAAGAAGGAGACACAGAAAGTAATCGTCAGAGACGGATTACCGCTGCCGCCCAGGTAAAGCCGGCCCCGAACGTCACCATGCCGACGAGAGAGCCAGAGGCGATGCGACCTGCCTTACGCGCCTCGTCCAGAGCAATGGGGATGGAGGCGGCCGATGTGTTGCCAAACCGATCTACGTTGACGAAAATTTTGTCTGGAGAAAGTCGGAAGCGTTTTCCGACGGCCTCAATAATTCGAAGATTGGCTTGGTGGGGGATCAGAAGATCCAATTCTTCCACAGCAACACCCGCCTGATCAAGAGCCTGATTGAGGGCATCGGCCATGGACGTCACTGCGTGGCGGAACACCTCCCGACCTTCCATGTGAATGGTATGCAGCATCTTATCCACGTTCTCATGGCTGGGAGGATTGAGACTGCCACAGCCAGGACTATGGAGAAAATCCCGGAAAGCGCCATCGCTTTTAATATATGTGCTGAGAACTCCGTGAGAGCCCTGCGCCGGGCCGAGGACGACAGCCCCCACGCCATCGCCGAAAAGAACACAGGTGTCACGGTCTTTCCAATTCACCATGGAGGACAGAATCTCTCCGCCTATCAACAATATCCGCCTATAGCCCTGCATGGCCATCATGCTTTCGGCCAATTGCAACCCATAAAGAAATCCCGAACAGGCTGCCGAAACATCAAAAGCAGCCGCGCTTTTGGCTCCAATAAGGTCTTGTACCACACAAGCTGTGGCGGGAAACTTGCTGTCTCCCGTCACTGTACCGAGAATAATAAGATCGATCTCCTCACCGGAAGCGCCGGCGTCCGCAAGGGCTGCTTGAGCAGCTTGGGCTGCGAAAAAGGAGAGGGGCACTCCCGGTTCAGCAATATGCCTCTGCTGGATTCCGGTTCGCGCCAGAATCCACTCGTCTGAAGTGTCCACCAGTTTTTCCAGATCCTGGTTGGTCAGAATTCTCTCAGGCACTGCCCGCCCCGTCCCGAGAATTTCGATGCAAGGACGCTTTTTCATTTACAACCTCCCTCCTGCCATTGGCTGTGACAAATTAGCACGATTTCTCACCCCCCTCAACTATTGGTTGAGGGGCTCCCCCCTATTTATGCCTACAAAGGATGGTTGCATGGGTGCTTTTTTGTGATTAAATGGAATTGTCATCCCAACTGAACAAGGAGGATACCATGAGTGAGAGGGAAAATACCGCGACTGTGGGAGCCATGATGTTAGTTGCCGGAGGAGTCATTGGCGCAGGGTTGGCCTTGCTCTTTGCCCCGCAGTCCGGAAAAAAAACCCGTAGACAGATCGTCCGCTACTCTAAAAAAGTACGAAACGAGGCGGAAGCCCGGGTTCAGGACACTGTTCACTCGCTGTCGGATTTTGTCGAAAACCTCAACGACAGTACAAGTGAGCTGCTGAGTCAAGGAGAAGAGGTCGCTGACGAATGGCGCCGTCAATTTATGGAGGCTATCGAAAGCGGTCAGAAATCTCTTGAGAAACAAAAAAAGAAACTTTCCCAACGCTGGGATTGATCTCGTATCAAAAAGAGACCTTTGATCGCTTGAGCGCTATTCCCGCAAGGACACCTGATCGGCAAGAGGGTGTCCTTGCGGTTTTGTTTCTTCCTCGTCCTTCCGCTGTTTATCTCGTAACCCTGACAACACCATCGCATCAATGGACCGTACATGGAGATCCCTTTGTGGAAAGGGGATCTCCACCCCTTCCTCGCGAAATTTCCTATCGACATATTGGCCCAGCCAGCTTTTCACTACCAGCATCTGACCGACATCCTCCACCCAAACCCTCAGCTCAAAATTGAGAGAGCTGTCGCCAAATCCCGTAAAAATGGGGGAAGGTTCCGGATCGCTCAGAATGTCGGGGTGTGCCGTGGCCGCCTCAAGAAGAATACGCAGGACTTTTTCAACATTGCTTCCATAGGCTACTCCTACAGGGAGAACCACTCGAGCCACCCGGTTAGACAGGCTCCAGTTTGTTACTTTCTGTGAAATGAGCTCCGAATTGGGAACAATGATTTCAGCCCGGTTATAGGTTTCCACGATGGTAGACCGCAAACCGATCTTTTTAACCTGTCCCCACTCACCATCGACGACCAAGGTGTCGCCTACCTTAACAGGTCTTTCGAAAAGCAGTATCAGGCCACTGACGAAATTATTGACAATATTCTGCAACCCGAAACCGATTCCGATGCCAAAAGCACCGACGAGCACGGCCAGGTTTTTCAGTTCGATGCCAGCAATGCTAAGAGCAAACATAAATCCGACCAGGATGAGGGAATAGTGAAGCAGTTTCTTAATGGCATCCCTGACTCCTCTGTCATATTGTTTCCTGGGAAAAACTTCCGCTTCTAGAATGGATTTCAAAAACCACGAGACCACCAAGGCGATGTAGACTGTGATTAACACAAGCAGGATCATTTTGACCGAGAGAACCATCTCGCCTATCGTAAAACTAATACCCAGGATATGATCCCAAGCCTGCCCTACAGAAGAATAAAGTCCCCAAATCGTACTCAAATACAAAAAGGCATAGACCAAAAAGACTGTTTTCAGAAGTCCCTTTAAACGATTTTCAAACTCAGGGCCGAATTGCATGAAAAAGAGTTTCGTCCGGAATGTCGGTCGACTCAAAATGAATTCAATCCCACCACGAGTCAGCCGAATGCTCATCGTTGTGAAAAGATAGAGAAAAATCGTCGCGACGCTCGACTCTATCAGCCAGGAAGCCAGGTTACTGAAACCGCCCACCTGGGCCACGAGGGAGACAAAAAGCACGCCAATGCCAAGGCGAAGCAGCAGGGTAAACCCATCGACGCGCCCCCCGTGGGCCTTGCGATTGCTTTTGGCCATGATCAACAACAAAGGAATACCCGCAATGGCGATAAAGCCCAAATAAAGCCGATAGAGGGGTGTAGGCAAGGAGATCAACTGCAGGGCAACCGAAAAGACAAAAAGGATCGCGACAGCATAAACCATGGCAATTTTTCGGGGATTTTTTAGCAAGCCCGCAGTCAGGACAGCCGCGGAAAAGGCAGCCAGCAGCCAGAGTCCCAAACGATAAGGGCCCGGCACATCGGTATAGAGAAAACCCAGAGAGACGATCGCGACGAACACCCCTGTCGCCCAGGGATGATCAAGGATGAACGTCCACTCCTGCGTTACTTCCGCCAGCCGACGATACCTTTTTATAAAAACCGCCAATCCCAAAGCCAACAGGGTCTGGGCGAGAAGAATCCAGCCTTGGCGCTGCCAAAAGCCCAAGGTTCTTCCCTGTACGGATCGCACCCCGTCAAGCACGGCATTAACTAGGTCCGTGCTAAAGGCCTCGTAAAACTGGCGGGAATAAAAGGGGGGCGCCGTCCTGCTGAAGGTTTTCTGACGGAAATCCTTCAGGTAGGTTTCCATTTCGGTTCTTATATCTCGGCTGGTGGCTTGTAGGGCTGTCACTTCTTTCTGCAGATTAACCAACTCAGGCACTACCTTGTCAATGCTTCCAATAACGGTGGACATGACCTTTGAAGCGGTACTGAAAGGCTCCGAAGCGACCTTCGCTTTGACAGACGCCAATACCCCTTGCCACCCCTGCCAATAACTTTGACGTTCCTTCCATTCCTTTCGGTAGCCTTCCAATTCCGCCACTCTTGTCACAAGGGAGGACATAATTCTATCCAGTTCGACCTCTTGTGCCTTTAAGTTAGCGACCGTTTCGGCTAGCCTGTCGTAATTCCACTCAGCGGGATCCCCCTGTTCTTTTATCCAGCCGCTGAGTTCCTCCTGCCTTAGGCGGATCTGTTCGATCTGAGATTCTATTGTCGTCAGATTTTCAAGCTCACGCGTTTTCGCAAGGACGTCCGCGGACTCAGTCTGCAGGTTGGCTAAAGAGGGAATGACCTCGGCCACTCCCGGGTAGACGATAGCGACCGCCTCTTGAGGCGTGGTCTCTTCGGCATAGGCAGGGAAAAAGCTTAAAAGCAGCGCAAAAATAGACAGAATGATTTTTTGCATGGCGTCTCCGCACGAGATCACTGATGTAGGTTAATTGTGTTTCCACAATAGCAGAATTTTTTCCAAATATTCAGAAGAACATGGCGGTTTTATTAGATGAGATTTTCCAAGGGGGGCTGGGGAAAAGAGCGGGAAGTGCAGCAAATCAAATAAGGGTGGCGACACGGTCTTTCAGAAAGAAACGGAGAAGGGTGGCTCTATCGGACCACCCTTCTCCGCCAGCGATCAGTGTTTGCCAGGTGCCAGTGGGACACCACGGCGCTCGTAATGCATATACGCCTCCAAGGCAATCATTTTGGGGTCATCGGCCGCCAATTCCATCCCTTCACCTTCGAGAGGATTTTTGATACACCAGTTGACCATATCCCTAAGGGAAGCCACCTTACCCAATTGTTTCTGAACTTTTGGATAGGTCTCGGGATGGGTGTTGGTCGCATTGGGATGGCACATATCACAGGAAACAGCATTACTTCCCAAGGCGCTATGGAAAAGCCTATCCCCTTCCTCGACAACTGCCATAAAATCTCTTTCCCATTTGGCCAGGTCTTCTTTGGTGAACTCATCAGCCATGGCCGCCGGCACCATCACCAAGACCATCGCCAATGCCAGAACACCACGGAGCAGTAATTTTCCCATGGGTGATCCTCCTTTTTCTGAAAATCAGTAATGTACCTGAGGTGGTATCTGATTGGCCGGGTCCTGATACTGGCTGTCGACCGGATGTTTCGCTTTTTCGTCAAAACGGACCGAACGAGGCGTGTTCTGCCAGAGTTCCAGATTATTGACAACCCGGCCATTTTCAAGATTAATGGCCGACCAACCGGTGGCATCCCGCTCATGGAAGGGATCGGCCCGGTTCATAAAAACGGTCATTTTGGGCACCATGTTGGCTGCCTGACTGTAACTAACGGGATAGGGCCAGGGCCAGCCGGTGGACATCATGGCGTGGAAGGAGATGTTGCCGATCTGGTTGTACATGATCTGATGGACATGCCCGTGCAGAACCGTTACCTTTTTGAAGGGCTTGAGGAGGGCCTGGACCTCTTCAGCATCTTCCGTCCAGAAGTTCCAGCCCTTGTACACCTTGTAGAGAGGGGAATGGGACATCACCACGACCGGAGTGTTTTTATCCACTTTGGCCAGATCCTGTTTAAGCCATTGACGCTGCTTTTCCTTGACCATGAAGGGCGACCCGTTGGGATTATCGAGCCTGGCCATCTGCAGCATGCGCTCCATGGCCGTTGGCCAGCGTTTGTGGGTCCAGTCATCATCTGTCAGGATGCTGTTAAGTACGACAAAGTGGACACCTTTGTGATCGAAGCTGTAGTAAAGTTTGCTGATTTTCTCTTCCCAGTATTGGCCCAGGTCGAGATAGTAGTCGTGCTCGCCGATGACATATTTGACGGGGACTGTGAGCTTGGACATCATTTCCATGCCATGGTCGAGTTCTTCCTTTTTTCCCAACTGGGCAAGGTCGCCGCCAAAGACGACGAAATCGGGCTGCGGCCACATGAAGTTGACTTCGGCAATAGCCTTCTCGAGGCCCTTATCGAAATTTTTCACAAACTTGTTGCCACTGATGTGAGTAATGTGAGGGTCGGAGATATAAGCAAAGGTAAAGTTCTCACCCTTTTCCTTTCCCCAAGCCACTTCGACCAGATTCAAGGGCACTGCCGTCATGGCCGCAGCCACCCCCAACTGCTTCAGAAAAATTCTTCGATTGACCTTCGTGCTCATGATGCCTCCTTGATCACTTTTGGTTTGCCAGATGAGCATACTCCGGACTGGTCAGATGCTTCAGGAATTCGACTAGGTCGGACTTTTCCTGGTCGGTCAGATTGAGAACCCGAATGCCCCCATCGAGCATGGGATTAGCCTCGCCGCCCCGGTCATACAAATCGATAACTTCTTCTAGAGTGTTGAGACTGCCGTCGTGCATATAGGGGGCTGTCACGGCAATATTACGCAGTCCCGATGTCTTGAACTTACCGACATCCGAGGGACGTAACGTGATGGCAAAGCGCCCCAGTTCCGATACGTCGGCGTCCGTGAGGACTTTCTCATCGACATTTTCTCCGGTAGCCTTTGCTTTTCGGAAAGCGGTAACGATCTCCATCATGCGTGGTTCAATCTTGGCGAAACCCACGCCCAGATTGTGGTAATCGTTGTTGGTAAACAGGGCGTCCTGTTCACCAATGGTGTGGCAGCTCTGGCAGCGCCCTTTGTCAAGATAAACCTCCAACCCCCGGATAGCCGCCTCGGACATAGCCGTTTTGTCGCCCCCGTACTGGTAGCGGTCAAATGGTGAATCCCCGGAGATGATAGTGCGTTCAAAGCTTGCGATGGCCTTGACCACATGATCTATGGTTATATCCGCAGCCTTCAGCCCGAACACCTTCTCAAACTGAGTTACGTAATCTGGATCGGTCTGCACAATCTCCACGATGGGGTCGTGACTCTCCAATCCATGTTCCACCGGATTGATAAAGGGATCTTTCGCCTGCTCTTCCAGGCTGGGCCGACGTCCATCCCAGAACTGCTCTTTGAAATAAACAGCATTGATAACCGTTGGCGAATTGCGGGTGCCTTTCTGCTGGCCAACCCCTTCGGAGACCGGCAGCCCATCCACGAAAGCTTTTTCAGGCAAGTGGCAGTTGGCACAGGCAACGGTTCCATCCGAACTGAACCGCTTGTCCTCGTAGAGCTGTTTACCCAAGGCTATCTTTTCGGGGGTTTGGGGGTTGTCGGCTGGAATCGGAACCGGTGGCAAACCCAAGGGAAGCGGCGCCGACAGAACAGGCAGGGCGAAAGCCATGATCGAAAGAATTACCGACACCCTAATGGCCATGGTGCATTTCATACAGTCACCTCCTGAGTTCAAAAATATTACTCTATGAATGTAGCCCATTATTAACAGGTGTCAACAAGCCCACGGCTTCTACGCCACCTAAAAATCGCGACCATGGCATTAAAAAAAGCGGCTCCGGAATAAGTTCGGAAGGCCGCTTTTAAAAGGGTTGAAGCCGCTTATCTTCTTTCTGATCAAACCGAGGCTACGGAGGACAGTTGGCGCAGACCGAGCGAAACAGGGTGGTGCTCAGGTAGCGGTCACCACGATCAGGCAGCAGGGTGACGACGGTCCCCTCCTGCAGAGTCTCCGCATAGCGCAGGGCGCCCGCCACTGCGGCACCACTCGACATGCCGGCGAAGATCCCCTCTTCCATGGCAAGGGACCGGGCTGCGGCAAAGGCGTCCTCGTCCTCCACGGTCAGCTTCATATCCAGCTGGTTCTGATCGTAAATGGCCGGCACGATGGCTTCCTGCATGTTTTTAAGCCCCTGCACCTTATGTCCCAGGCGCGGCTCGACACCTACAATATGAATACCCGCCCGCTGCTCCCTCAGATAGCAACCGACACCCATGAGCGTGCCCGAGGTCCCCATGCCGGCGACAAAGGCGGCAAGGCGCCCCTCCGTCTGTCGCCAGATCTCCGGTCCTGTCGTTTCATAGTGGGCCAGGGGATTGTTCGGGTTGCCGTACTGGTTGGGCATATAATAACGCCCCGGTTCCTCTTCCAGAATCCGGTGTGCCAGCCGGATGGCCCCATCGGTGGCCTCATCGGCCGGCGAAAGGACGACGTCGGCACCGTACGCTTCAAGAATGGCCCGCCGCTCCAGGCTCACACAGGCTGGCATCACCAGTTTCACACGGTATCCCCTGGAGGCGCCTATCATGGCCAGGGCGATACCGGTGTTGCCGGAGGTCGGCTCCAGAATCACCTTGCCAGCGTCAAGAGCCCCCGTTTCCTCAGCCTTGCGGATCATGTAGGCGGCCGGCCTGTCTTTGACAGAACCGCCAGGGTTGTTCCCCTCGAGTTTGGCGAAAAGCCTCACCCGGGGATTCTTCTGCAGCCGGGTCAGTTCCACCAAGGGAGTCTCACCGATGGCATGGATAAGATCAAAACCTCGCTTTTTCATACGTACAAGCACCGCACCTTTCGTTGGAGCCCATCAGCCCCTGTCCACACTGTAGCGCCCCGGTCCGATAAAAATCAGGCCAACAAAGAAGATGCCGTTTTCGATGGCATGGGAGGCCGCCATAAGTCCCTCGCCCCGCCCCAGGTGCATCGTGGCGGCTACAGCCATGGTCACCGCCAGGAAGAAACAGGCCGGCCGGAAAAAGAGTCCCAGCATGAGAAAAACGCCGCCGAAAAACTCAGCGGCGGCGGCGGAAAAGCCCCAGAACATGGGAAAGGCGTCAACGCCAAGATACTGCATGGCGGCACCCAGACTAATCCACTTATCTGGACCGCCAAGAAGCTTGGGAGTGCCATGGAAGAGAAACATGACGCCGATGCCGACGCGCAGCAGCAGCAGGCCAAAATCCTTGTAACGTCCTAGAAATTTAAGAGACATGTCTATCCTTTTCGATGAGGGTGCGAATCAGATGATCCCGTGCAGGGGACCGCCCGGGGCGCCGAGTGCATCCACCCGTTTCTCCACGTGGGGATCATCGAGCAAGGGGGGGGCATGGTGGGGCTTGCTGCGGGCGTCCATGACCAACGCCCCTGCACACCCCCAGTGTTTACCTGTGGTCGAAGCACCGATGCCGTAGAGGTCCAGAGACGGATCGGAGCGGGTAAAGGCAGTCCACAGAAAATTGTTCAGGTGGGCGGCGGCAAAAGAACTGTCGTCGACAACCACGATCAGTGGGAAGCGATTGATGGGACTTTCCGGCGCGTAGGAAAGGCAGAACGCCTCCATGCTCGGGTCAGTGGTGTGCCGCGGGCGCGAACAGGAGGGCCCCTGCACCAGCAGCACACCGGGCATAGCCACGCGGGGATGTGAGAAACCGGCCGGCAGACTCAGTTCTGTAGGAATATCGGAGGTCAGACGGCGGCGCTCTTCACCCGCAGCGGCGATCACCACTTTAGAGCCCGCGTTGAGGGCGCTGCCAGAGTAGTCGAGGGTATCCACCGTGGTGCAGGTCTGGAAATGCAGATCACAGCGCCAGTCGACCCGTTCGAGGATATGCCGGAAAAAGCCGGGGACATCGTGCACATCCAAGTCGGGTTGATCCTCACGGGCAGCCAGGAAAAGATATTTGGCCAGGGACAACTGGCCTTGACCGAGAATGGCATTGGCAATGGTCAGAAGTTCCTGGGGGCGCCGTTTCTTGGCGTAAGGGACATAACGCTCGCTGCCAATGGCCAGCAGCAGCGGGTGTACCCCGGCCGCGTCGACGGCGTGCACCGCGTGCACCCCCGGCAGCACGGTGGGGATAAGGTCTCCCGTCAGTTCGTGGATAAAGGCGCCAAAACTGGTGTCCTCCTGCGGCGGACGCCCGACGCTGGTGAAGGGCCAGATGGCGCCATGCCGATGGTAAACCTGTTCCACCTGAACCACAGGAAAATCATGGGCGAGGCTGTAATAGCCGAGGTGGTCGCCAAAGGGCCCTTCCGGCAGGGTGCGCTTCGGATCGACGGTACCGGTAATGACGAAATCCGCCTCGGCCGGCATGGGCAGTTGTCCCGGCGGTGTCACCAGCGGAATGCGGTGACCACCCAAGGCCCCGGCAAAGGAGAGCTCGGGCATCCCCTCCGGCAGGGGCATGACTGCCGCCACCGTCATGCTTGGCGGCCCTCCCACAAAAATATTGACACGAAAGGGCACCCCCTGCTCTAGAGCCTCGGCGTGATGCACCCCAATACCCCGGTGAATCTGATAATGAAGACCCGCCTCGGCCCCCGGACGATAATGGCCACCGGAAATCTGCACCCGATACATACCCAGATTGCTCTGGCGCCAACCGGGGTTGTGGCTGCTCTCCGAATAGACCTGCGGCAGAGTGATAAAGGCGCCGCCGTCGTCTGGCCAGGATTTGAGCTGGGGCAACTGGCTCAGGCTGGTGCGCCCTGCCAGGATCGGGCCAGACTTCACTCGCTTGGGCAGCAGGTGTAGAGCCCCGCGCGGCACGCCGGCATATTTGAGAGGGTTTTTCAAAAAAGAGGCGGGATTGATCTTGAGGTCGGCCAGGCGGGCCAAGGTATCGAGGGTGTCCCGGAAGATGGTACGGGTCCGTTCCAGGGTACCGAAGAGATTGCCGACCATGGGAAAGCGGCTCCCCTTAACACGGGCAAAGTACAGGGCCGGGCCACCCGCCTGATAGACTCTTCTCTGGATGGCGGCCGCCTCCAGGTTCGGGTCGATCTCGCATTCGATGCGGACAAGTTCTCCCCGGGTTTCCAGATCACGGACACATTCACGAAGGTTTTTATAACCCATTGATTTGTAACGCCCTTTCACACAAGATGAAATAGCGCATCTTACCGAACCGCTTGGGAGATTTCAACAGGAGATTCCGTCGTCCTTGCATCTTGCCGGGCATGGGTTTAATCTCGGCAGATGAGAAGGTATCAAAGGGAGGAAAGTATGACCGAACAGACTGAAGCGCCCGTGCTGGAAATTGAGCCTAAAACCGGCCGGAACCTGGACCCGCTGGTGAAGATGACCCATGCCGTCTACGCCCTGCAGGCCGCCAGTTTCTTCCTCGGCATCTCTCTCTTTGCCGCCGTCATCGTCAACTACATCAAAAAGGAGGACGTCGCCGGCACCTGGCTCGAAAGCCATTTCCGCTGGCAGATGCGCACCTTCTGGTTCACCCTGCTCTGGCTTTTCCTGGGGGCGCTGACCTTCATCGTCGTTATCGGCTACTTCATCCTGACGGGGGCCGCTATCTGGCTCATCTATCGCATCGCCAAGGGCTGGATCTTTTTGGCGGAAAGACGTCCCCTCCCCGCTTGAACCACGGGCAAGTTAGCCGGGGCCGGGGGGCGAGGTCGGCCTTGCCCCTGCCCCCCGGCGTGTCCAGACTCATTCATCCCTACGCGGATGCGCCTCTTGTTTCCAAGTGCTGACAATGTTGCCCTCCAGCCAGGGGAAAGAGCCTTTGAGCACCTGGCGGGCTACCCGGTAGGTACGGGTATCGTCATTGCAATAGACCTCTTGATGGAATCTCTTTATCCGCCTTCTGGCCTGGCGACAGAAGAGATCGGCCAGTTCCTCAGCTCCGGCGGGACAGCCCGGGGAGGCACAGCGGGACAACACCGCACTCATGGCGAACAGTTCGGCTCCCGTATCGACCAGTTTACCAAGGATCACCTGTTTCTTCTGCAAGCCCTGCCGATGGAGCATCATCATGTGGAAGAGATCCCTGGCCAGACGGCGGCTGGCCCTCTCGGCAAAGCGCAGATGGGAAGCCAGGGGACCCCGCAACTCGAAGCCTTCGGGACCCTTGAAGCGTGGCAGCCACAACATCGGATACCAGCGCGCATAGAACTTGCCGGCACCTATCACGTCTATTTTGGACGAGGTCGCCGAGGCACCAGCAACCCGCATGTGAGGATCCAGGGCTTCGCGGGCAATGAACAGGCGCATGATTTCGCTCGTCCCCTCGATAATGAGATTGATGCGGGCATCGCGCAACAATCGCTCCATGGGCATGGGCGCCTCACCTCTTCCCTTCAGCGACTCGGCGGTCTCATAGCCACGGCCGCCACGGATCTGCACCCCGGCATCCACCGTCCGCCACAGGGCCTCACTGCAAAAGAGCTTGGCCAAAGCCGCCTCGAGACGGATATCCATCTCACCCTGATCGGCCATGGCCGAGGTCAGCCAGGCTAGACTTTCCACGGCAAAGATCTCAGCCGCCATGGTCGCCACTTTGGCGGCCACCGCTTCGTGGTGCCCCACGGGAGCTCCCCACTGGCTGCGTTCGTTAGCCCACTCCGTGGACATGGCCAAGGCCTGCTTCATAGCCCCGCCGCAGGCAGCCGGCAGGGTAAGTCTGCCGGTGTTCAGCGTCTGCAGCGCCAGTTTCAGCCCTTTGCCGAGCCCAAGAACGATATTTTCCTTTGGCACCCGCACATTTTCGAAGCGCAGCAACCCGTTTTGAATCCCCTTCAGGCCCATGAAGTCACAGCGGTGTTCGGTGGTCAGCCCTTTTGACTTTCCTTCCACCACGAAAGCGGTGATCTCGGGGCGCTCCTCCTCCAGATCATTCGTGCGAGCCATGACGATAAGGAGATCAGCCACCGGACCGTTGCTTATCCAAAGTTTTTGCCCATTCATAATGTAGGCTTCGCCATCGTCTGTGGGAATCGCCGTGGTCGTCATTTTGGAGGGGTCAGAGCCGGCGCCAGGCTCGGTAAGGGCAAAGGCACTGATTTCACCCTTGGCTAGCCTCGGCAGATAAGCCTTTTTCTGCTCATCGGTGCCAAACATCTTCAGAGGCTGCGGCACGCCAATACTCTGGTGAGCCGACAGCAGCACTGCCGTCGAGGCGCAGTGGCTGGAAACCAGCTGCACGATCCGATTGTAATTCACCTGGGACAGCCCAAGCCCGCCGTATTCGGTCGGAAGCTTGATCCCGAACAGTCCCATCTCGCGCAAGCCATCGATCACCTCAGGCGGTATTTCCTTCTCCCGATCGATGCGATCAGCATCGACCTTATCCGCCAGAAAAATCTTGAGTTTCTCCAGTATCTTGTCGCCGGCCCGTCGATCCTCCGCCCCCTGTTCTGGATAGGGATGGATCAGGGCGGGGCGGAAGCGCCCCATGAACATCTCGCCGACAAAGCTAGGCAGCTGCCATTCCGTCTCACGCGCCGCCTCGGCTACTTCCAGAGAACGTCTTTCTTCCATACCGGGTTTGCTCATAGTTATCCTCCATCACATGCTGGTTAATCTATTCTTTCTAACAGCTTAACAGGTTTTTCCCGGCCTGCTTAGAGGTCTTTTCTGATCGCCAACCTCCCGCCTACTTCAGGCCCAGGTCGTGCTTCTCCAGGGCCAGCAGGCGGTCGCGGTATTCGGCTGCCTTTTCGAAGTCAAGTTCAGCGGCAGCCTGCAGCATCTGTTGACGCAGTACCTTGATTTCCTGCTTAATTTCTCTGGCGCTAAGATATTTGTCCTGTTCTTCTGCCGCCAAGGGTATGTCGATGTAATCCTTTTCGGCAATATCCTCCAAAATGGTGCGCAGCGATTTCTTGACCGTCTCCGGGGTAATCCCGTGCGCCTTGTTGTAAGCGAGCTGCGTGGTGCGGCGACGCTGAGTCTCGTCGATACAGGCCTGCATGGAGCGGGTAATGCGGTCGCCATACATGATGACGTGGCCGTTCACGTTACGGGCCGCCCGGCCACAGGTCTGAATCAAGGAGCGCTCGCTGCGCAGGAAGCCCTCCTTGTCGGCATCAAGGATGGCCACCAGAGAGACTTCGGGAATGTCGATGCCCTCGCGCAGCAGGTTGATGCCGATAAGGACATCGAAAACTCCCCGGCGCAGATCGCGGATGATCTCCATGCGCTCGACGGTATGGATGTCCGAATGGAGATAGCGCACCTTGATCTGCAGTTCTTCAAGGTAGGCGGTAAGATCTTCGGCCATGCGCTTGGTCAGGGTCGTCACCAGCACCCTCTCGCCGGCGGCAGCTGTCGCCCTGATTTCGTGGATAAGGTCGTCGACCTGCTCGCCGGCGGGGCGCACCTCGATGGGGGGGTCGATGAGTCCCGTCGGGCGCACGATCTGCTCCACCACAACGCCTTGCGCCTTCTTCAGTTCATAGTCGGCGGGAGTGGCCGAAACGTAGATGGTCTGTATCCCTTTGGCTTCGAACTCTTCAAAGGTCAGCGGCCTGTTATCGAGGGCCGAGGGCAGCCGGAAACCATAGTTGACGAGAGTCTCCTTGCGCGAGCGATCCCCCCGGTACATGGCCCCGACCTGAGACACCGAGACATGGCTCTCGTCGATGAAGAGCAGGGCGTCCTCGGGGAAATAGTCAAAGAGGGTGGCCGGCGGCTTCCCAGGCTGGCGGCTGTCGAGGAAACGGGAATAGTTTTCGATTCCCTGGCAGTAACCCATCTCTTCCATCATCTCGATATCAAAGAGGGTGCGCTGTTCGATGCGCTGGGCCTCCAGCAGCATATTGTTGGCGCGAAAATACTGGATGCGTTCCCGGAGCTCGTCCTGAATCTCGCAGATGGCGCGGTCGAGGGTCGGCTTGGTGGCCACATAGTGACTGGCGGGAAAGACAGCCGTCTTCGGCAGGCGATCGATGATCTTGCCGCGCAGGGGATCGACTTCGCTGATCGATTCGATCTCATCGCCAAAATAGGTGACGCGCAGGGCGCGGTCCTCCTCGTAGGCGGGGAAAATCTCCACGGTATCGCCTCGCACCCGGAAGGTGCCGCGGTGGAAGTCGACATCGTTGCGGCTGTACTGGATATCCACCAGCTTGCGCAACAGCTCATCGCGAGGGAGCTCCATGCCCTCCTCCAACCCCACCAGCATGCCGTAATAGGCCTCCGGCGAGCCGAGACCGTAGATGCAGGAGACGGAGGCCACGATGAGGACATCCCGCCGGCTGAGCAGGCTGCGGGTGGCGCTGTGGCGCATCTTGTCGATTTCTTCGTTGATGGAGGAATCCTTCTCGATGAAGGTGTCGGTCGAGGGGACGTAAGCTTCCGGCTGGTAGTAATCGTAGTAGGAGACGAAATATTCCACGGCGTTGTTGGGGAAGAGCTCCTTGAATTCGCCGTAGAGCTGGGCGGCCAGTGTCTTGTTGTGAGCCAGCACCAGCGTGGGTCGCTGCACTTCGGCGACGACGTTGGCCATGGTGAAGGTCTTGCCCGAGCCCGTCACGCCAAGCAGGACCTGGTGCGCATCCTGTCGCTGAATCCCTTCCACCAGTTCTCTGATGGCGCGCGGCTGATCCCCGCGTGGTTGATAGTCGGATGTTAGTTCGAATCGTGCCATGGCTGCACCCTTTCGCCGGCAGACGGCTCCAAACGCAAAAGGGGGCTCATTCGCCCCCAGTCTTGCTCTTTCGCCGCTGCTTATCCATTGTCCTCTATTTGAGCTTCCAGGTCGTCCCTTCGGGCGAGTCCAGCAGAAGAACGCCTTTGGCGGCCAGCTCGTCGCGAATCTCGTCGGCCCGGCTGAAATCCCGGTTTTTACGGGCCTGCTTGCGTTCCTCGATCAAGCCTTCGATCACAGCGGGACTCAGGCCGCTATCGGCGAGGCCTTCTTCCTGGGTTTTGGCCAGCCAGGCGGCCGGTTCGGAACGGAAGAGGCCTAGGACGCTCCCCAGCTGCTCGACCTTGGTAAGACCGTCTTTGAGAACCAGCAGGGACAGCGGGCACTCGTCAAAACGCTTTTCACCCATGATGCGATTCATGCCCCGAATTGCTTCGAAGAGATGGCCAATGGCCAGGGCCGTGTTGAAGTCATCGTCCATGGCCTCGCAGAAGCGGTCTTCCAAGGCTTCGATGCGGTCATAGACCTCCCGCTCCTCGTCTTTAACCATTTCACAGGGGACCTGGTTGGGAATCGGCGTTTTTTCAAGAATATCGCGGGCCGCCTTGAGGGACTCGTAAAAACGGGTCAGACCGGCCTTGGCGTCCTCCAGGTTCTTGTCAGAAAAATCGATGGGCGAACGGTAGTGGGCTGAGAGGACGAAAAAGCGTACCACCTCCGGATCATATTTTTTCAGGATGTCACGGATGGTGAAGAAATTGCCCAGGGACTTGCTCATCTTCTCTTGGTTGACGTTGACGAAGCCGTTGTGCAGCCAGTATTTGACAAAAGGCTGCCCAAAAGCGCCTTCACTCTGGGCTATCTCGTTCTCATGATGAGGAAAGACCAGATCCTTGCCGCCGCCGTGAATGTCGAAGGACTCGCCGAGAAATTCTACCGACATGGCCGAGCACTCGATGTGCCAACCCGGCCGTCCCAGTCCCCAAGGCGATTCCCATGAGGGCTCTCCCGGCTTGGCGGCCTTCCACAGAGCAAAATCCATGGGGTTGCGCTTGCGTTCCCCAGGCGCGATGCGGGCGCCGGCCCTCATTTCATCCATGTTTCGCTTGCTCAGCTTAAGGTAGTCGGGGAATTTATCAACGGCGTAGTAGACATCACCCTCCGCCTCGTAAGCCATGCCCTTGTCGATGAGCTTCTGCACGATGGCCACGATCTGAGGGATGAACTCGGTCGCCTTGGGCTGATGGGTAGGCAGTTCCAGACCAAGGGCGGCCATATCCTCGTCAAAGGCCCGGATGAACTCTTCGGAGAGCTCCTTACTGGAAATCTCCCTCTCATTGGCCCGCTTGATTATCTTGTCATCGACGTCGGTGTAATTGCGCACGTAGGTGACGTCGTAACCGGCAAAACGCAGATAACGGTAGACGATGTCAAAGACGATATTGGCGCGGGCATGGCCGATGTGGCAGTAATCGTAGACTGTGACGCCACAGACGTACATGCCCACTTTGCCGGGCTGCAGCGGCACGAATTCTTCTTTGTTGCCGGTGAGGGTATTGAAAACGCGCAAGGTCATGAAAAAAGACTCTCCTTGTCTGGCCTTGAATTGAGAGCCGCCAGCGCGGGGCTGGCGGTCTCACCTTAATAGCACAGGATATCAGTCATGGAAACCCCATTTGACCAAGGGTTTCGGATCAACGGACTCTCGGGGAGGGTCAGTTGCCCGCCTTGGCCCAGGAATCCCTGAGGGTGGCCGCCCGATTGAAAACCAGGGCTCCGGCCGCGAAATCCCGTGAATCGACACAGAAATAACCCTGGCGTTCAAACTGGAAGACCTGCCCTGCCGCAGCCTGAGCCAGTGAAGGCTCGACCGGGCATTTCACCAGTATCTCCAGGGAGTCGGGATTGAGATGGCTCCGATAGTCCGTGCCGTCCTTATCCCCGGAGGGATTGGCCTTCTTGAAGAGGCGGTCGTAGAGCCGGATTTCGGCCTGAACCGCATGCCGGGCCGACACCCAGTGGATCGTACCCTTGACCTTGCGGCCGTCGGCCGGAGCCGCCCCCTTGGTCTGGGGGTCGTAGCTGCAGCGCACCTCGACCACTTCCCCCGTTTGCTCATCCTTGATGACCTGCTCGCAGCGGATGATATAGCTGTAACGCAGGCGGACTTCCTGGCCAGGCGCCAGACGGAAGAATTTTTTGGGCGGATCTTCCATGAAGTCCTCCCGGTCAATATAGACTTCCCGGCAGAAGGGCACGAGGCGGCTACCCATTTCGGGGCGTTGGGGGTGGTTGGCGGCTTCGAATTCCTCCACCCGATCTTCCGGGTAATTCTCGATGACGAGCTTGAGAGGACGAAGCACGGCCATGGCCCTCGGTGCCGTTTCATTGAGGTCTTCGCGCAGACAGTCTTCAAGGACACTCATGTCGATCCAGCTGTCGCTCTTGCCGACGCCGATACGGTCGCAGAAGGTGCGGATGGCCGCCGGAGTAAATCCGCGTCGGCGCAGGCCGGCGATGGTCGGCATGCGCGGATCGTCCCAGCCCGTCACATCCTTCTTCTGCACCAGTTCCAGCAGCCTGCGTTTGCTCATCACGGTGTATTCGAGGTTGAGACGGGCAAACTCATACTGACGGGGGCGGCTGGGCAGACTCAGATTATCGATAAACCAGTCGTAGAGAGGGCGATGATCCTCGAACTCAAGCGTGCAGATGGAATGGGTCACCCCCTCGATGGCGTCCGACAGCGGGTGGGCGAAGTCGTACATGGGGTAGATGCACCACTGATTACCCGTACGGTAGTGGCTCGCCCGCTGGATGCGGTACATGACAGGATCGCGCAGGTTCATGTTGGGTGAGGCCATATCGATCTTGGCCCGCAGCGTATGGGCGCCGTCCGGGAACTCGCCGGCCCGCATGCGGCGGAAAAGGTCGAGATTTTCGTCAGCGGAACGGCTGCGGTAGGGGCTTTCCTGTCCCGGCTCGGTCAGGGTGCCCCGCAGGGCCCGCACCTCGTCCGCCTGGAGACTGTCGACATAGGCCTTGCCGGCCGCAATGAGCTGGCAGGCAAAATCGTAGAGCTGCTCGTAATAATCCGAAGCATAGTAGAGATGTTCCCCCCAGTCGAAACCCAGCCAGCGCACGGCATCCTTGATGGCCTCCACATACTCGACGCTTTCTTTTTCCGGGTTGGTGTCGTCGAGACGCAGATGGCAGCGGCCGCCGAAATCGGCGGCCAGGCCGAAGTTCAGACAGATGGACTTGGCGTGGCCGATGTGCAGATAGCCGTTGGGCTCCGGCGGGAAGCGCGTCACCACCGGCCCGACCACTCTTTGTTCCTTGAGGTCGGCGGTGATGATGTTGCGGATGAAGTGGGAAACCGGGGCTGCGTCTGGCGTGCTCATAAGGAATCCTTCCCTGTAATCTGTAAAAAAGCCCGTCAGGCCTTTGGAATATCAGTGTTCGTCCCTGATCCTCTGCAAAAGGACGATGGCGTGGGTCGAAATACCTTCACCACGACCCTCGAACCCGAGTTTTTCCGTCGTGGTTGCCTTGACGTTAACCCTGGCGCTCTCCGTTGCGCAGGCTTCGGCAATATGACTGACCATCTGCCCGATATAAGGCGCCAGCTTGGGGCGTTGGGCGATGACGGTCGCATCGATATTGCCGATGGCGTAACCCTTCTCCGCCGCCAAGGTCATGACATGCCTGAGCAGGACCAGGCTGGAAATACCGCGGTAAGCCGGATCGGTATCGGGAAAGTGGCGGCCGATATCCCCGAGAGCCAGAGCCCCCAGGATCGCGTCACAGATGGCGTGCAGAAGAACGTCGGCATCGGAATGGCCCAGCAGCCCGAGTTCATAAGGAACTTCAACGCCACCGAGAATAAGTTTTCTGTCCGGCACCAGGCAATGGACATCGTAGCCATGACCGACTCTCAGCATGGGGAATCCTCCTGGCCGGCCTGCCAGATGGCCTCGGCGGCCAGCAGATCTTCCGGCGTCGTGATCTTGATATTGCGGTAGTCTCCCTCGACCATGGCTACAGGCAGTCCCAATCGCTCCACCAAACTGGTGTCGTCCGTGCCGAGGAAACCATCCGACAAGGCCTGCTCGTGGGCCTTGACGATAATCTCGAAACGGAAGGCCTGGGGTGTCTGCGCCTGCCAGAGGAAGCTGCGATCCGGGGTGCCAGACACCATCCCTTTCCGCACTTCCTTAATGGTGTCTTTGACCGGCACGCCGGCCAGGCAGGCGCCGGTGCGCTTGGCGCTCTCGACAAGATCCGCCAGACGATGGCCGGGGAAAAAGGGGCGCACCCCGTCATGAATCAGAATGATGTCGTCGGGGTTCGCGTCGCAGGCCAATAAGCCATGGCGCACGGAATCCTGCCGCTGAGCGCCACCGGCCACGATCTCCCGCACCTTGGCAAAACCATACCGGCGCACCACCTCCTCGCGGCAGAACTCAATCTCATCGGAAGGCGAGATGACATAAATTGCATCAACGAGGGGATGATGATCGAAACAGGCGAGGGTGTGGGCTAGAATGGGTCGTCCCGCCAGATGGAGGTACTGCTTGTTGACAGCGGCTCCCATACGGCGACCCATGCCGGCGGCGGGGATCAGAACGATGACACTCATGCTGCTCCGAAAAGGACGAACCGCATCCCCGAAACCGTGCGGAGCAGGGATTGAAGGCTGTCAAGAATCCCGTCTCTACAACGGTTTGACCCAATGAAGGCATAAAAGAAAAAACCAGACGCCAAGGCGTCCGGCTTCATAAGAATGGTGCGTGCCCCCCTAGTTGAGGAAGCAGTTTTCCAGGCGCTCGACGACCAGGTTTTCCTCAGCCCCTTCAGCCAGCGCGATTTCTTTCACCAGCAGTTTGCGGGCCAGTTCCAGAACCTTCTTCTCTCCGTAGGAGAGCTCCTTGCCTTCCTTGATGAGATAGAGTTCTCGAAGGACCTCTGCCACCTCAAAGAGATCGCCGGACTTGATCTTTTCGTTGTATTCCCGCTGTCTTCGGCTCCAGGAGACGCCGCCGCTGGCATCGGCCTGTTTATCGCCGAGCACATCGTACAGGGAGGGAATCTGATCCCTGCCGATCAGGCCCCGCAAGCCCACATTGCCTGCATTGGACACCGGAACCATGATGAGCATATCGCTGTCAACGATCCGAAGGACATAAAACTCATGCTTTTGTCCGGCAAACTCCTTGGCTTCAATCGCCTCAATCACCCCTACCCCTTGTGCGGGGTATACTGCCTTATCACCGACTTTAAACATGTTTTTTCCCCTTTCGGAAACCGTTGAAATATACCACAGCAAGCGGCTTTGGTCAACAGGCGCAGACTGTTTGCCCTATGTCAGCCGCCTTTCATTGTCGTATTTACCCCTGTCATTTCTGGTTGTTCGTGCTATTTTACGTTTTTATGGTGACCCTGTGTTCAATGCTCACGAAAGGATGGCTCGAACCATGAAAATAGCCATTATCGGTGCTGGCGCTCTCGGGCTTTACTACGGTGCCATGCTGCAGCGAGGCGGCAATGACGTCCAGTTTCTGTTGAGACGGGACTATAAGGCGATCCGCGCAAAAGGACTGACCGTCACTTCGGTGAACGGGGACTTTCATCTCCCTGAGGTCAAAGGCGTCGCTGCCTGCGCAGAGCTGGAACGGGCAGAATTGATCATTGTCGGGCTGAAAACCTTTCACAATGATCAGCTGGTTGAACTCTGCCGGCCGGCGGCAGGAGAAAACACGATTTTTCTGACACTGCAAAACGGTCTGGGAAATGAAGAGGTGTTAGCAGCAACCTTCGGCGAGGATCGCGTCATGGGAGGCGTGGCGTTTTTGTGCTCCAATCGCGGCGAGCCCGGTACCGTCCACCATCTGGGACAGGGGGCTATACGACTGGGAGAATTCGGGAGCGGCGGCCCAGCACGGGCAGAAAAAATAGCGGCGCTTTTCCGAAAAGCCGGAATCCCCTGCGAGACGGTCACCGATCTGGTCAAAGCCCGCTGGGAAAAACTTATCTGGAACATCCCCTTTAATGGACTCTGCGCCCTTACACAGCGCCCCACGGGATACCTGCTCTCCAAAGCCGCCATACGACGGGAGGTGGAAGCCATCATGCGAGAAGTCATCGCCGGCGCTAACGCCCAGGGGCTCAGCGCCCCCATCGACGCGACCGAGGTTATCCCCCGCCTGCTGGAAGTCACAGAAACAATGGGAGATTATCGTCCCAGCATGATGATCGATCGGCAGGAAGGCCGCCCCCTCGAACTGGAGGCCATCTACGGCAGAGCCCTGTCCCTGGCGGCGTCAAGAAATATCGATATGGGGAAAACCCGCCTGCTCCAGGCCTTGCTGCAACTCGAAGAACAAGCCTGAGCGGCAGGGTAGACCCCTGGTGGGAAAAGGCGACACCCATCAATTGATCTGAACGATGTTCCCGTTCTGAACCTGTAGAATAAAGAGCACCTTTTCCGCCTCACCATCCACGTCAAAAGAAGTTGCCCCGGTGACACCAGGGTAGTTCACCACCTGCAACAGGGCCTGGCGAAAATCCTCTCTCGTTCTTATCTCCGGGCGCGACAATATCGACAGCATCAGCATGGCGGCATCGTAACCCTGAGCTTCCAGGATAGACGGCTCTTCACCGTAAACTTCAAAATAGCGCGCGACGAAATCCCTTACGAAAGGATAGGGACTGTAAGGATAGAACCCGTCGACGAAGACTGCTTTTTCGACATAAGCGCCGGCCACCCGGATCAACTCCGGGGAATTCCAGCCGTTAATGCCAAGAAGCTGCACATTTTCAACCTCATAATAGGCGAGCTGTGGCACCAGCAAGCCGATCCTGTCGGCATAATCCGGTATAAAGAGTGCCTCAAATTCCAGCCCTTCACAGGCAGGTGTCTCTTCTTCTGCGAGTCCCTCTTCTGCCAACTCCTCTTTGTCCACCGGCACTTCTTCTTCCGGCGCGTCAGGATCCTGATTCAGCAGCAACTTGATGGAGCGGCGAAAATCCGTTCCTTCCGTCGGAAAGCTTTGCGTCTTCACCACAACTCCACCGCGCGATTCCACGGCCGCGGTGAAAAGCTCTGCCATCTCCTGCCCCAAACGGTTTTCCGGGTAAAGCACCGCAAAACCAAGCAGACCTTTTTCCACCACCGCATAATGGGCCAGGGCTTCCACCTGCAGGCGGCTGGTCAGAGAATTTCTGAACACATAGGATCCCATGGAGGCCAGCCCGTCCCGCTGGGAGAGCGTCATGAGCGGCAGCTTCTCCGTCTGCGCGGCAACGGCGGCGGCTTCCGAGGCGACGCCGGAGAGTGGGCCGACCACAGCCATGACCCGATCTTCCCTGGCCAGGGTTCTGACGGCATGGGCTGTGGTCACAGCTTCACCGCCGCCATCACGGAAAACAAGGTCCATCTCCGAAGAATCTATCCCTTCGATTTGGACCGCAAGCTCCATGCCTTTACGCACCAACTCGCCAAAAGGAGCAAACTTTCCACTCAGGGGCAGTACCGCCCCAATGGCCCGCTCCAGCCAGGGACTTCCGGTGATGCTGTCCAACAGATTCAGGGCTTCCGCCCTGGAGGGAAAATCTTTCTTCGCCTGGGCAATACGCTCCAGCAAAAACCGCGCCCCTTGCCTGTCTCCCCCCTCATAAGCACGGACGGCCAGCACATAGTCGGCTTCAAGACCCAAGGGGCCACCCTCAAACATGAAGGCGGCCTCGTTCAGTTCATCATCGGTCAATTCTTCACGCATGAGGCGCTGAGCCCGGCCAAACCCCTTGGCCTCCACTTCAACTATCCGGTGCACGATCACCAAAGCTTCCAGACTTCTGTTCTGGCGGGCATAAGCCTCGGACATCGCGTTCAGACGCATCAGCTCCAACTCGACCGGCAGCGTCGACGTCTGAATCCCCGTCAACAAGGCCAATCCGCGCTCAGAGTGCCCGGCCGAAACAAGCGCAGCCCCCTCGAGAAGCCGACCTTCAATCCCTTTGACAGTTTCAGGCACCCTGTCCAAATGCAGAAATACCAGATCCGTCTCCCCACGGACCTGGAAGATCCTGGCCAACAGGAGGTGGGCCTGAGGCGTATACGGAGAGGCCGGGTAGTTCTGCAGAAAAGCCCGCAAGGCAGCCAGGGCGGCATCTTGCTGTCCCAAAGACAGCAACGTTTTGCCGGCCTCAAAGGCCTTTTGGTCGGGAGAGGCTACTTGAGACGCCTGCACTTCTTCTACCGCCACAGCCAGTGGCACACCAGCCAGGCCGAAACACAAGGCCAGAAACCCGATTACAATGCCTTTCATCGCTCCCCCTCCTCCTTTCAGAACTGCCCAGTCAAGCTGTTTTCACGGCCTTTTGTGCTAGCCAAAAAGCTCTTTGACCTTGGTAAAGAAACTCTTTCCCAGGGGATGGCATTCCTCGCCTTCTTCCCGGGCGAATTCTTCAAGCAGCTCCCGCTGTCGCGCCGTCAGCTTGGTAGGCGTCTCCACCCGCAGCACCACCAGCTGATCTCCCCTGGAATACCCCTGTAGAGAAGGAAAGCCCAGGCCCTGCAATCTGAGAACTTTTCCCGACTGGGTGCCGGGAGGGACCTTTATCTTGACTTTCTTTTCCAGGGTCGGCACTTCGAATTCACACCCCAGAGCGGCCTGCACAAAGGAGATAGGGGTCTCGCAGAGAATATCCTGACCCTCGCGCTGGAAAAGAGGGTGCTCTTTCACGGTGATCACCACAAAAAGGTCCCCCGGTGGGCCACCCTGGGAACCGGCTTCTCCTTCGCCGTTAAGCTTGAGACGGTTGCCGGTTTCCACCCCGGCGGGGATCTTCAGAGAAACCGTCTTCTTCTCTTTGATCCGTCCGCTCCCTTTACATTCGGGGCAGGGGGTCTCGATGATCTTTCCTTCGCCGGCACAGTCCGGACAGGGTCTGGTCAGGGAAAAAAAACCCTGCTGGTATCGGACCTGCCCGGCCCCACGGCAGGTGGGACAGGTTTTGGCGCTGGTCCCTTTTTTCGCTCCGGAACCGTCGCAGACCTCACAACTTTGGTACTTGGGGATCTGGATTTTGGTTTCGACCCCGAAAGCGGCTTCCTCGAAGGAGATGGTCAGATTATAGCGCAGATCGTCTCCACGCCTGCCGCGCCCTCGTCGTGCTCCGCCACCGAAGATATCGCCAAAAATGTCGCCAAAAATGTCTTCAAAGGGGCTGCCTCCGAAACCAAAGCCCTCGGAAGAAAAACCGCCGCCGCCGAGACCGGCATGACCATACTGGTCATAGGTCGCGCGCTTCTGGGGATCGGACAGCACCGCGTAGGACTCGGAGAGTTCCTTGAAGCGATCTTCCGCTTCCTTGTTGCCTGGGTTTTTATCCGGATGAAATTTGATGGCCAGGCGGCGATAGGCTTTTTTTATCTCCGTTTCGCTGGCGTTGCGGTTGACTTCCAGTACTTCGTAATAATCACGTTTGCCGTTGGCCAAGGGTCAATCCTTTTTCCTGGGGTCAAAATGGTGGTAGGGGCACGGCGCGCCGTGCCCCTACCGGGCTGCAGATAAACTGTGGAATCCAGTTATTTCTTGGAGTCGTCGACTTCCTCGAATTCGGCATCGACAACGTCGTCGGCACCCGCATCCTTGGGACCGGCGGATCCCTCTTCGGGAGCTGCCCCTTCCGCTGCCTGCGCCTTGGCATACATGGCCTCGGCGAGTTTGTGGCTGGCCTGGGCAAGCTCCTCGGATTTCTTTTTGATCTCGTCGGCGTCGCTGCCCTCCATGGCTTTTTTCAGCGCCTCAGCCCCTTCTTCGATCTTCTTGCGGGTTTCGGCGTCAACCTGATCGCCGTGTTCCTTGAGCGACTTCTCGGTCGTATAGACCAGGCTGTCGGCCTGATTGCGGGCCTCGATCAGTTCGCGCTTCTTTTTGTCCTCGGAAGCGTGGTTTTCGGCATCCTTGACCATCTTGTCGATTTCCTCCTCGGAGAGGCCGGAAGAAGCGGTGATGCGAATGGACTGTTCCTTGCCGGTGCCAAGATCCTTGGCCGAGACGTGCAGGATACCGTTGGCATCGAGGTCGAAGGTTACCTCAACCTGGGGAACGCCGCGGGGAGCCGCCGGGATACCGACCAGTTCGAAACGACCGATGGTCTTGTTGTCGGACGCCATCTCCCGCTCGCCCTGCAGAACATGAACCGATACAGCAGGCTGATTGTCAGCGGCCGTAGAGAAAATCTGGCTTTTCTTGCAGGGGATGGTGGTGTTCTTCTCGATCAGTTTGGTCATGACCCCGCCCAGGGTTTCAATACCCAGGGAGAGCGGGGTAACGTCCAGCAGCAGCACATCCTTGACGTCGCCTTTGAGGACGCCGCCCTGAATGGCGGCCCCGATGGCCACGACCTCGTCAGGATTAACCCCTTTGCTGGGAACCTTGCCGAAGATGTCCTGTACCTTCTTCTGCACAGCCGGCATGCGGGTCATGCCACCCACCAGGATAACCTCGTCAATCTCGGAAGCCGACAGACCGGCATCCTTGATGGCGACCTTACAGGGGTTAACCAACTTGTCGAGGAGGTCAGAAACAATGCTCTCCAGCTTGGCCCGGGTCAATTTAAGATTGAGGTGCTTGGGGCCACTCTGATCGGCAGTGATAAAGGGCAGATTGATGTCGGTCTCCATGGAGGACGACAGCTCAATCTTGGCCTTTTCAGCCCCTTCTTTCAGGCGCTGCAGAGCCATTTTGTCGCCGCGCAGGTCGATGCCCTGGTCTTTTTTGAATTCGTCGGCAATGTAGTCAATAATGCGCTGGTCAAAATCCTCGCCACCGAGGAAGGTGTCACCGTTGGTCGACTTGACCTCGAAAACGCCGTCGCCCAGTTCGAGAATAGAGATATCGAAGGTACCGCCACCCAGGTCAAAGACAGCGATCTTCTCTTCCTTTTTCTTGTCCAGACCATAGGCGAGGGCCGCTGCCGTCGGCTCGTTGATGATGCGCAGTACGTTGAGGCCGGCGATCTTGCCGGCGTCTTTGGTGGCCTGCCGCTGCGAATCGTCAAAATAAGCCGGTACAGTGATGACAGCCTCAGTGACCGCTTCCCCGAGATAGTCCTCCGCCGTCTGCTTCATCTTCTGCAGGACCATGGCGGAGATCTCCGGCGGGCTGTACTGTTTGCCGCGAGCTTCCACCCAGGCATCGCCGTTCTCCGCTTTGGTGATCTTGAACGGGCTGATCTTGATGTCTTTGGCCACCGTTTCCGTGTCGAACTTGCGCCCGATGAGACGCTTGATGGCAAACAGGGTGTTTTCCGGATTGGTCACAGCCTGTCGCTTGGCCTGCTGGCCAACCACCCGCTCGCCGCTTTCGGTGAACGCCACCATGGATGGGGTGGTGCGGGCTCCTTCCGAATTAGCTATGACAATGGGCTCGCCACCCTCCATGATTGCTACGCAGGAATTGGTCGTTCCCAGATCGATACCGATTACTTTACCCATGATATATGTCCTCCTTTAGACGTTAAGCTGCTGTTTTTGTGTTGGATTTTCAGTTGGTCTCCGTCTCGGATTTCTTTGCTGGCTGGCGTGTCACCATGACAAGAGCCGGACGCAATAACCGATCGTTTAACAGATAACCCTTCTGCAGTTCCTGCGCCACCGTATTGGGAGGCTGGTCGGCGCTTTCGAGCTGTCCCATGGCCTCATGAACCGCGGAATCAAAGGGCTTGCCCAGGGTTTCAATAGGGGCGACGCCGAACTTGGCCAGGGCCTTCCGGAACTGGTCCATGGTCATGCACACCCCTTCCAGCAACCCCTGG
Organism: Desulfuromonas sp. AOP6; assembly: GCF_009731355.2. Taxonomy (GTDB): domain Bacteria; phylum Desulfobacterota; class Desulfuromonadia; order Desulfuromonadales; family SZUA-540; genus SZUA-540. The sequence goes on along the minus strand of NZ_AP022810.1, from coordinate 86,170 downwards.
ACATCCGCCTCATCTGTGGAGGCATGTTCGACGGCCCGCTCCAGATTGTCCAGCACCGGCAGAATCTCCCGGATAAGGTTCTCATTGGCAAAGCGAGCCAAATCTTCTTTTTCCCGCTGCGCTCTCTTGCGATAGTTTTCCAGGTCCGCACAGGCGCGCACGTATTGATCGTAACGGCGAGCAGCCTCTTCCTTGGCGGCGGCCAGAGCTGCCTCCGGCCCTGCCACGGCCTCCTCCACAGGGATTTCCTCCGCGGCAATCTCTGTAGCCTGGTTGCTTTCAAGATTCTCCTGATTTTCTTTGCTTGCGTCAGACACCTTGATCTTCTCCTATTCCGACTCAATAGCCAAAATCTGGCTTACCATCTTTGCTGTATAGTCCACGATGGGAATGACCATGGAATAGGGCATGCGGCTAGGGCCGATGACCCCGAGGGTTCCGATGGTCCCCTGGCGATCTGAATACGAAGACGTCACCAGACTGCACCCTTCGATTTCACTGTATTCCGTCGCGCTTCCGATGAAAATCTGCACGCCCTGCGCTTTCTGGCTCTTGTCGAGCAGGTCGACCAGTACACTTTTCTGCTCAAAAGCCCGGAAGAGCCGCTTCATCCGTTCCAGATCCGAAAATTCCGGCTGTTCCATGATGTTGAACGCCCCCTCGATGAAGACCTGACCACCCAGCTCATCCTTGAGGGCCTCGCCCGAAAGCAGCAGCGCCCTCTGTAGTAGCTCGTTGTAAAGGGCCTTCTCCTGGGACATTTCGTCCAGGATCTTCTCCTTGATTTCCTGGATGGTCTTCCCGGTCAGGGTATGGTTGAGCATGTTGGTGATCTTTTCCAGCTCTTCCTGACGGATGGGCTCATCCACCTCGATGATCTTGTTCTGCACCAAGCCGCTTTGGGAGACGAAGACAACCAGGATCTTCCCCTGCGACAGCCGCAGGAATTCAATGTGCCGAAAAACGGTCGTGGCCAACCGGGGCGCCATGACGATCCCCGTATAGTTGGAGATGGACGACAGCGCCTTGCCCGCTTCCTGCAGAAGTTCTTCCACCCGCAGGCCCTTGAAGTGGTAGCGGCGCTCCAGATCCTGCCTCTCCCGCAGACTGAGCTTTCGAACCTGCAGGAGGGAGTCAATGTAGAAGCGGTAGCCCTTTTCAGTCGGGATACGGCCGGCGGACGTGTGGGGCGAAACCAGATAGCCCATGTCTTCGAGGTCGGCCATGACGTTGCGCACCGTCGCCGGCGACAGTCCCATCTGGTGACGGCGGGTCACACTGCGCGAACCGACCGGTTCCGCCGACTCGATATAATCCTCGATGATGGCTTCAAGTATGAGGCGACCACGTTCATTCAGGTCTGCTGCCATATCGCACCGTCCCACAAAAAACAGAAGCCGGCTGACCCGGCCCTGCCACATCCTGTTAGCACTCGAACGTCTTGAGTGCTAATGCCAGACAACATAACAATGGCATTGGGCTTTGTCAAGGGCAAAGCCCGAGAGAAAACGGCGACTTTTTACAGGAAATTCTGAATGAGATGATTGTAGAGAAGCCAGCCCGACAGGGTAAAATGCCACCGTCCTTTTTCGTACACAAGGTAGTCGACCGTCTTTTCTACCGCTACAGGGTAAGCCTCCGCCACTCCCTGGCCAAAGCGCTCCCTGAAACGCGCCTCGTCGACACCTGCCGCTTCGCGCAAGCCGAGATACAGGGTCTCAGCCATCGCCCCAGACCGATCAAAGCTTTCCAGATAAATCCTGGGATCACGCCCCTCCCTTAGAGCCTGAACATACCGGTCGATATCCGGTGGGATCTCCCACCGCGTTCCCCAGCCCTGTTCGCTGAAACTGTGGGCTCCCGGTCCCAGGCCCAGATAACCCTGGCGGCGCCAGTAAACCTCGTTGTGTCTGCAAGCATGCCCCGGCCTTGCGTAGTTGGATATCTCGTAGTGCTCGTAGCCTGCCACCCCCAGGCGCTCATCCAGGGCCAGGTACATCTCTGTGGCGAGGTCTTCCGTGGCCGGGTGCAGAACAGCCTGACGGTGCAGCTCTTCAAAAGGGGTGCCCTCCTCCACCGTCAGACCATAATAAGAGAGATGCTCCGGCTGCAGCGCCAGGACAGCTTCCACATCGGCCATTAAAGCCGTCAGGGACTGCCCTGGCAGGCCAAACATGAGATCGCAGGAAAGGTTGTCAAACCCCGCCTTTCTGGCCCATTCCACGGCCTGCAGGCCCTCCGCCGCTGTATGCAGACGTCCCAGAACCTTGAGCCTGGCATCCTGGAGGGATTGCAGTCCCAGGGAGAGGCGATTGATGCCAGCCGACCTGAAGCCTGACAGCATCTCGAAACTCAGCGTGCCTGGATTGGCTTCGAGCGTCACCTCGGCGTCTGAGGCCAGGCCAAACAAGCAGGCGACTTCACTCAAGATCTCATCCACGGACTCAGGACTCAGTAAGGACGGCGTGCCACCACCGAAAAATACAGTGGAAAAAGGACCTGCCTGCTCCTGTCGGGCCAGCAAACGCAGATGGGCAATAAGCAGGCGGGGATATTCCTGAAACACGGGGGAGGTCTGGGAGACAGAAAAAAAGTCGCAGTAGGGGCACTTACGGCGACAGAAGGGGATGTGGAGATAGAGGGCGTTCATGAATGTGTGCCTGGAGGCTTGCGGAGTTCTATTCCACCACCCAGACCGTGCGCCCCTCCAGGCTATTGACAAGTTCGCTAGAGACGCTGCCGAGGAAAATAGCCTGTACAGCCGAGAGATCGCGCCGACCCACCACGACCGTGTCGCATTCGTGCGTCTGCGCCATCGCGACGATGTCCTCGGCGACACCCTTGTCCTGCGGCACGATCAGACGGTTTATCCGACTGGCAGCAACACCGCGGCGCTGGAACAGTGCGACGATCTCCGCCATGAATGCCTGGGCCTTGCCAAGCAACTCCCCCGCATCCTCACCGCCATGAACCTCTCCGGTCATCTTGACCGGCTCATCCGTGACCGGGCTGGGGACACCGGAAGGCCAGGTGGCCATGACGGTCAGCAGCAGCACCTGACTGCCCTCGAGCTGACCGGCAATGGCGGCGAGATATTCAGCGGCCTGGCGAGAATGGGATGAGGGATCAAGAGCCAATAAGAATCTGTTCACCGTTGTACCTCCCTGATGTACCTGTACGCCGGACTGGACAATGCCTCAACTACACCACGAAAAAGAGCAGCGATATGATGGCCAGAAAGACGACGGCCAGCAGAACCCATAACCCTACGGGATAGGCACCGGCTTGACTGCGGCGCTCGATCTGCCGGGCTCCTTCGGCATATTCCCCATCATTCCCAGCCCCCTCGGTCAACAGCCGCAGAGCGTATTTCTGTACATTTGCTCCTGGTTCGGCAAAAAAGCTGGCCAGACGCGCGGGCAGACGCTGGACGAAAATTCGATCCGCCCAGGCGTTGAGACCGTTGAAGACATGGGCGGCCAGAGCGTAGAAGAACTCCCCCCCCTTGCGGTAAAACCAGTCCGTGTCGAGAGAGATCGTCTTGGTTCTTTTGAGTAACGGGAGAAGAAGGAAGAAGGCCAGCGCCGAGAACATCAACAGCTGCAGCTGGTTGAGGGTGTGCTCCACCGTGTAGGCGTGGTATTCCACCGGGAAGGGGAGAATATCATAAAGAGGCTGCGGGTAGACGCCCAGAAAAATACAGATGAAGGAGAGAAAAGCCATGGCCGCCAGCATATGCTTGGGAGGCTCGCCGGGGCGGAGGCCATTGTCCTTGGCAAAAAAGACGAAATAGGGAAACTTGATGCCGGCATGCAGAAAAACGCCGGCCGAAGCGATTTCCAGAATGAGCCAGACCCAGAAGAATCCTTCGTGCACGCCGGCCTCGATAATCATCGGCTTGGTCGTATAGCCCGAGAAGAGAGGAAAGCTGGAGATGGCCAGAGCCCCGATGGTGCCGAAAATCATGGTCAGGGGCATGGTCTTGTAGAGGCCGCCAAGGTCGGTGCAGCGGCTCTTGCCGGTCATGTACAGCACGGCGCCGGCGCTCATCCACAGCAGCGCCTTGTAGATAATGTGGCCAAAGGCATGGGCCACGGCGCCGCTGAGGGCCATGGCGGTGCCGATGCCGATACCGCAGATCATGAAACCGACCTGGTTGATGATGGAATAAGCCAGAATACGGCGCATATCGTTTTCAAGAATAGCGTAGATGATCCCATACAGGGCCATGAAGCAGCCGACCACCATGAGGATTTCCCAGCCGGCGAAACCGCGTATGAGGGTATAGACCGCCGTCTTGGTCGTGTAAGCCGTCATGATGACCCCGCCGGTCACCGTCGCCTCGGGATAGGCATCGGACAGCCAGGAGCTGAGCGGCGGCGCGGCGGCGTTGACCAGGAAGCCGATGAGGATCAGATAAGTTGGCAGACCCTGCAGGCTGAAGCCATCAAAAGCGACGGATCCCGTGGCGTTGACCTGCAGCAGAATGCCTGCCAACAGACAGAGTCCGCCGAAGATGTGAACCATGACATAGCGAAAAGCGGCCCCGTAGGCGCGCTCGGTCTTGCGGGCCAGCACCAGAAAGGTCGAGGTGACGGCCATGACTTCCCAGAAGAGGTAGAGGCTGATCAGGTCCCCGGCAAAAACGGCACCGATACTGGCGCCGATATAGGCCAGGGAAGCCGCATGCTCATAGCGTGTCTTGAGATGAAAGGCAAAAAGAAAGCAGGCAAAGGCATTGATGGTAAAGACATAACCGAAAGCCTTGCTCAGCTTGTCCACCCGCAGCAGATTCAGATCGAACCCGAAGAGTTCGTAGCCGTAGCTGAGGCCTGGATCGAGCTGGGTAATGACGAAGAAGGCTGCGGCCGGCGCCAGCAGAATCAGCAGGCGACGCCCCGCCAGCGGCAACAGCCACAGCAAAATCGCCGCGGCCAGGAAGAAGAGCGAAGGATGCACACTAGCGGTCATAGTAATCCTCGGGGCGCTTCAGTACAAAGCCCAGCACTTTGGAAATCAGGATGATCGCTACACAGGCAATGAACCCGAACAGGGCATAAAATCCGGGCCAGGCCTCCATGGATGAAAAGAGGGTATGCTTGTGCAGAAAAAAGTCGGGGACCACCAGCAGAACAAGGACGGCGTAAAAGCCTATCCGCAGCTTGCGGATATTCTGCGGGTGATCGAACCAATCGAACTCTTTTTTTACTTTATTATCTGCTTTCATGCAGCACCTCAGGGAAACAGCGCCATGCGGGCCAGCCGCAGGAACAGGTCGGGATAGAAAAAGAGGCCAAGGGAGGCCAGAGCCGTCACCGATAAGGGAATCAGACAGAGCACCGGCGCCTCCTTGACGCCGGCCTCATCCTCCCCTTCAGGCGTCTTGGCGAAGAAGCCCCGGTACACGATGGGGAGGAAATAGGCGGCATTGAGCAGAGAGCTGACCAACAGGATCAACAGCAGAATCAGCTGGTCGCTGTTCACCGCGCCGATAACCAGGTACCATTTGCTGATGAATCCTCCCAAAGGCGGCATGCCGATAATGCTCAAAGAGCCCAGCATAAAAGCCATGTAGGTCACCGGCATACGGCGACCAAGTCCATCCATCTGGCTGATGTACTTTTTTCCCGAGGCCACATAAATGGCGCCGGCACAGAAAAAGAGGGTGATCTTGCCAAAGGCGTGCATGGCGATATGCAGGGTGCCTCCCGTCATGCCGGCGGCGGACAGCATCCCGGCCCCCAGCACCATGTAGGAGAGCTGGCCAATGGTGGAATAGGCGAGTCGACGCTTGAGATTGTCCTGGGTCAAAGCCACCAGTGAGGCGACCAGCAACGTCACCGATGCGACGGTGGTGATTATGATTCCGAGATTGATTTCCTGCAGAAAATCGGGGCCGAAGATGTGGAACACTACCCGCAGGATGGAGAAGACCCCGACCTTGACGACAGCCACGCCATGCAGGAAGGAACTTACCGGCGTCGGCGCCACCATGGCCGCCGGCAGCCAGCCGTGGAAAGGCATAAGGCCGGCCTTGGCAAAGCCAAAAAGAAAAAAGACGAGAATAAGAGCCAGCAGGTAGGGCGAGGCGCCGCTGCCGGCCAGAATGCCGCCGTGACGGAAATCGAGGGTCCCGGCCAGCGCATAGGTGATGAGCATCGCTGGCAGGGCCAGGCCGATGGAGGTGCCGAGGATATAGGTCAGATATTTGCGCCCCGAAAAACGGGCTTCGGCGTTCTGTTCATGGGTGACGAGGGGATAGGTGGAAAGACTCAGCACCTCGTAGAAGAGATAGAGAGTGAACAGGTTGGCCGAAAAGGCGACGCCGATGGTAGCAGAGATAGCCAGGGCGAAGGAGGCGAAGTAGCGCGTCTGCCCGTGTTCTTCCAAGGCCCGCATGTAGCCGATGGAATAGACCGAAGTGCATATCCACAAAAAGGAGGCGACCAGGGCAAAAAACATTCCCATGGCGTCCACACGCAGGGCGATAGGTACCCCCGGAAAGACCTCGGCGATCGTCAGGCTGATAGTGCCGCCTGCAAGTACCGTCGGCAGCATGGAAACCACCAGCAGAAACTTGCCGATGGCAATCAGCAGGGTCCAGCTTTCACGCAGGTTGGGCTTGCGCCCCGACAGCATGATGGGAATCGTCCCCAACAGGGAGATGCAGACGGCCAGCATCGGCCATATCGAAGATGAGTATGCCATGGGCTCCTATTTCATTCCGTCATGCGACACAGAAACACTAAAATCCGGTTCAGAAGGAGGCGGGAAGTGCCAGCCGGATCACCTTGTCGACAATAGTCCCCGAACTCAGCCCTACCACGATGAGAGCAATCGCTACCAGGACCAGGGGCTGAAGCATCTGTGCAGGCGCCTCGGCCACTACCTCACCATGTCCTGCCTGGCCGTGGCCGTGCTCCTCTCCCGGCGCGAAGAAAAAGCCCTTTTCAATGATGCGGAAAAAGAGGATGGCGTTGACCAGACTGCTGATGACAAGCGCCGCCACAAAACCCCATTGACCGGCATCGATACCACCGAGGATCAGATACCACTTGCTGAAAAAGCCGCAGGTCGGCGGTACGCCGATCATGGAAAAAGCCCCCACCGTAAAAGCGGCCATGGTGATGGGCATTTTGCGATAGAGCCCCTGCAGCTTGGAAAATTCAAGACTGCCGGTGCGGTAGATGATAGCCGCAGCGGCCAGAAAGAGACAGAGCGTCATCAGGGCATCATTGACGATATGCAGAATCGCTCCCGTCAGACCATTGGCGTTGGCCAGCCAGACGCCCCCCACCATATAACCGACCTCAGCAATGATGATATAGGTCAGCATCCGGCGCATATCCCGCTGGGCCAGGGCCAGGGCCGAAGCACAGAGGATAGCAGCGGCCGCCACCCAGACGATGCCTGACTGCACCACCGCATGCTGAAAAAAGGCGTAATCCGGGGTAAACACAGAAAGAATGACGCGGATCATCAGGTAGACCGTCACCTTGGTCATCAGGGGGGCAATGAGCAGACCGGCTCCCGTTGGGGCCAGGGAATAGGCCTGCGGCAACCAGCCGTGCAGCGGGAAGAAGGCCATTTTCACCCAGAGGCCGACCAGCATGAAGGCAAAGGCGGTGGCCAGGGCAGGGCTCTCCTGCATGGTGCCGAGAATGCCAGCGATATCGGCCATGTTCAACGAGCCGGTAAGGATATAAAGATAGCCCACCCCCAGCAGGTAAAAACAGGCGCCGATACTGCCCATGATGATGTAGTTGAAGCTGGCCAGCGGCGCCCGCCCTTTCCCCATGGCGATAAGACCGTAGGTCGTGATGGAGGTGATCTCGAGCAGGACGTACAGGTTGAAGGCGTCGGCGGTAAGCACCAACCCCATGAGGCCGGCAATCAGGATGAGATATTGAGTAAAGAAGAGATATTCCTGCCCGGGCAGTTCCTGCTCCACGCTTTTCAGCGCCGACACCGTCGCCGGCAGGGCCACCGCGGCGATCAGCACCAGCATCAGCGCACTCAGGGGGTCAATAAGCAACTCGATGCCGAAGGGCGCCCGCCAGTTACCCACCGTGTAGGAAAAACCACCGTCACGCAGAACCCGCAACAGCAGCAGCACGGCGCCAATCGCTGAGAAACTCAGCGCTCCCAGGGCCAGGGGGGCAATCCAGCGGCGAGATGCACGCCCCAGCAGGTTGACGGCAAAAGCGGTCAACAGGGGAGCGGCCAGCACATAGAGGTGAAGGTTGGTGCTCGTCATTGGCCGATCTTCTCCAGAATTTCATCCTCTTCCAGGGTGCCGTATTCACGATAGATCCGCAGCAGCACCGCCAGGGCCACCCCGGTCACGCTCACGGAGACGACGATGGCCGTCAGCATGAGCACGTGGGGCAGAGGGTTCACGATGGTGGTGGCGTCGACCCCCTGCTTGAGAGCGGCATATTTGTCGACGATGGGGATGGCGGCGCCGCGCTTGACCCCGGTAGAGACGAAGAACAGGATGATCGCCGTCTGGAAGATATTCATGCCGAGCAGTTTCTTGACCAGGTTGCGCTTGCCGATCATGGCATAGAAACCGATCATCATCAGCACCACATAGAGCCAGTAGTTGTACTTGGCCACCACCTCTGCCATAAACGCTTCCATGCTAGAGCCCCTCTTCCAGGTCGCCGTTGGAACTGAGATCCCAATAGAGCGACAGCATGATGCTCGCGACAGCCAGCCCGACGCCGACCTCGACAATGAAAATTCCGAAAGAACGCCACTCGATAGCGTCCATGGGGAACAGGGCCGTCAGGGCGCTGTAATCCAGAAAGAGGCCACCGACCAGCGCACAGAGCACGCCCGTGCCCACAAAAAGCAGGGCACCGGTATTGCCGAGAACCAGGTTGATTCTTTCCGAAAAATGCCGCATGGACATCTTGATATCAAAAGCCAGCGCCAGCAGGATAAAGGAGGCTCCCAGCAGAACGCCGCCCTGAAAACCGCCACCGGGGCTGTAATGGCCGTGAACGATGACGTAAAGGCCAAACAGCTGAATAAAGGGAACCATCAGGCGCACCGAGGTCTGAATGATCAGATCGTGCCCCAAACCCCGCCCCTCATAGCGCTGCTGCAGCGTCTTCATGATTTTCGTCTCCTGAGCACGCTGACGACCGCCAATCCGGCACAGTAGATAACAACCGTTTCGAACATGGTGTCGTAGCCCCGGTAATCGCCGAGAACGGCGGTCACCAGATTGGGGACATGAGTTTCCTTGACGGCATTCTCAATGTAATAGGCTGACAGGTGGGTGCTGGCCGGCGATTGCGGATCAGCCCAGGGGGCGAAATCCTTGGTGCCGTACAACAGCAGGGCCCCGGTCAACAGCGTTGCGAGCAAAGCGACGGTTTTCAATCTTTACTCCTTCGAGTCGTCCTTAAAATGGCGGCAATAAACAGAATCGTACTGACGCCGGCACCGACGGTCGCTTCGGTAAAGGCCACATCGACCGCGCCCATTTCGGCCCACAGCAGGCACATCATGAAACTGTAGACGCCAAAGATAACCGAAGCACCGAGAAGATCCTTGGTCGTTATGGTCGCCAGGGCACAGATAACGACGAGAACCAGGATCAGCAGATCGACTTGCCAGATCATTTTGCCCCCTTTCCCTTGCGCCAGGGTTCGACCCCGGCAAGAAGAGCGCCCTCGGTGATGGCATGGGTCGCTGTCGGATTGGCAATGGAAAGAAAGATAGCGATGGCCATAATTTTCAGGCTGACCAGCACATGGGCCAGATCAAAGACGGCGAGAACATGGAGAGCCAGCCCGGACAAAATCAGAAAAGCGCCCAGGGTATCGCACTTGCTGGCCCCATGCAGCCGGGTGTAGAAATCGGGGAGCCGCAAAATACCGACGACTCCCACCCCAAAAAAGAAGAGGCCCCCCAGAATGAGAAATGCAGAAACGATGCTCATCGGTCTATTCTTTCCTTTCCAGATCAGGACTCGCCTTCAAGATGCACACTTTTGCGCCGCAAAAAGTACTTGGTCGCCCCCAGGGTGGCAATAAAGTTCAGCAGGGCATAAGCGAGGGCGATATCGACGAACATGCCGACATTACCGTACATCATGCCGATCAGCAGCAGCAGAACGGTCGTCTTGGTCCCGATGACACTGCCCCCAAGGATACGATCGAGCACCGTTGGACCACCGACGACCCGAATCAGGCACAAGGCCATCAACAGGATAATAAAAATGGCGCCCGCCATGACAATGTGGGTGATCATGCTTTATCCTCCAGAGCTTTGGCCACGCGCTGCTCCATTTCCCCCGGCAGGGATTCAGCCCCACTACGGGTCAGGGCATAAACGGTGAATTCGTCCTCGTGAACACTCACCGTAATGGTCCCCGGTGTCAGGGTGATAGACTGGGCAAAGGTCACTTTGGCGAAGGGGCGCTTGAGCTGGGTGTTGAAGCGAATAAGCTGGGGGTCGATGAGATCCATCATGCGGGGATGAAGGACAATGTAGGCCACTTGAAAATTGGCGATGATGACTTGCCAGAAGAGCCAGGGCAGATACAGGAACATGCCGAAAATATCCCGTATCCAGCGGCCCCCTATCCCGTCCGGGAAGAGCAGCCTGTGACTGAACTGAGCCACCAGCAGACAGCAGATCACCCCGAGCGTGAAGTGAAAAGCGTCAAACATTCCCGAGAGAAGGGCCCAGAAAGCGAGCATGATAAAAAAAGTGGCAACTTTGGCCATGGCAAATCATCCAGCGAAAAAGGTGGACGTTAAAAATGCACAGGAATCGCCCTTGCAAAGAGAAAGGACTGCTCCATAAAATCTTCTTTTTTATCCGGACGCGATTAAATGCTTAACATGCTTCCCGGCGGGGGTCAAGAAAACTAGGAACGGGCTGTCGTTTACATTTATGTTTCGGTCATCTCGATAAAAACAAACGATGTTTTATGGGGGTTTTTAGCAGAAACTCAGTGGGCTTCGCAACATTTTTTTCACCACCTCTTTCTTTTTTCATTGGAGCTATGGTTCGTTCAACACGAAATTCAGCCTGCCAATTGTCTGTTCATCCTGGGGAAACCTGAACTGCTTTTCAGGTTGGTTCCAGTGGGATTTTTTGATTTCAAAAGATGTTTGAAGGACCTGGACACTTGCCGAACAACCACCCGATAGGCTATACTTCGCCCCGATTCATTATCACAAAACCTTTGTGATGCCTCGGTTTAGCCCTTAGCAGACAGGATTCACCCATGATGTCACAGACCCATAAGGTTATGGCCGGAGTCGCCCAGTTCAACATTGCTCTCGGCGACATTGATACCAATCTGTCCCAAGCTCTTTCAGCCTTGAAAAAACTGGCTTCACAGGGCGTGCAGCTGGCGGTACTGCCGGAGATGTGGAGCACGGGATACGACTACAAGCGCCTTGGCCAACTGGCCGAGCGGACACCCGAAGTCGTGCAGGCACTCTGTCGGCAGAGCGCCGAGTCAGGCATGGTGTTGGTGGGGAGTCTGGCGGAAAAAGAAGGGAAGGCCCTTTACAATACAGCCTATATTATCGATCAGGGAAAGGTCGCCGGCACCTACCGCAAACTGCATCTCTTCTCCACCATGGGAGAAGATCGGTTCCTGTCGGCAGGGGACCATTCTCTGGTCGTATCGACTTCCGTCGGTCGCCTGGGAGTGGCTATCTGCTACGATCTGCGTTTTCCCGAGCTCTTCCGCAAGATGGCTCTGGAAGGGGCCGAGATCATCTGCCTGCCGGCGGAATGGCCCAAGCCGCGCCAGGAGCACTGGCGCACCCTGCTGCGTGCCCGCGCCATCGAGAACCAGCTTTTCGTCGTCGCGACCAACTGCTGCGGTATTCAGGGAAAGCTCGATTTTTTCGGCATGAGCCTGCTGCTCTCGGCCCGGGGAGAGGTCCTGGCCGAGGGAGGCGAGCAAAACGTCGAACTGGCGGCGACCTTCGATTTCAGCGAAATGGTCGAATACCGTTCCCAGATCCGCTGCTACCACGATCGCCGTCCTGAAATTTATGGTCACTTGCCCTGAGCTACCGGGGACAGCCTCAGTCGGACAGGGGCTCGGCCTCCTGGCGGTACTCAGCTGGAACATGCTGCAGGCTTTCGGCAAAATGCAGCTCGCCGTTCCTATCGACGTAGAGATAGCGGGGAGACTTTTCGGTTGGTTTCACGGTCACAGGGCGTTCGGGGGCTGGAGTCTCCGCCTGTTCGATGAGGGATTCAACACTTGGCGTCGGCTTGCCGTCAACAAGAGCAAAGAGGCGATCGCGAAAATCAATATAGAAGGTCTGCACGGCCGTCAGTCCCTTCCCTTTGAGCTTAGCATGCACCATCAGCTGATCGGCAGCCAGCAGCACCAGCAGAAAGACCAGTGACCAGACCAGAAAACCCGTCATTTTTTTCATAACATCCTGAAACCTTTCCCCCTCCATGCAAAAATGCGCCTTTTCTACCCGAAACGCCTCCCATACTAGCCAGAGGCCCGAGGGAAATCAAGGGACTCCTTATCCTCAGACTGACTCCCGTCAACTGAGAGTTCTTTCACTTTTCTAGCCGGCTGTGTTATCTTGGCGACCAAATTTTCCACAGGAGAGACACCCATGACCGAAAAAATTTACGATACCCTGATTATCGGCGGCGGCCCCGCCGGGCTGACCGCCGGGCTCTACACCTCCCGCGCCAAACTCGAGACCCTTCTTGTCGAACGCATGATCATGGGCGGCCAGGTCATGACGACCACCAAGGTCGAAAATTATCCAGGCTTTCCCGGCGGCATCGACGGCCCTGACCTCATGATGCGTTTTCAGGAGCACTGCCAGGAATTCGGACTCGAAGTCCAGTATGGTGAAGTACAGGCCCTGGAAGACTTAGGCGAGGTGCGTCGTATCACCGTAGACGAAAAGCCCGTCCTCGCGCGCACCGTCATTATCACCACCGGGGCCGAACCGAAAAAACTCGACATTCCCGGCGAGCAGGAATTCACCGGGCGCGGCGTCTCCTACTGCGCCACTTGCGATGGGGCTTTTTTCCGTGACCAGGTCGTCGCCATTGCCGGCGGCGGCGACACAGCCGCTGAAGAAGCCCTTTTTCTCACCCGCTTTGCCAAGAAGGTGTATCTCATCCATCGCCGCGACCAGCTGCGGGCCACCTCCATCCTGCAGGATCGGCTGAAAAATAACGACAAGATTGAGATTCTCTGGAACGCCCAGGTCACCGGCACGCAAGGAGATACCTCCGGCCTGACCGGCATCGAACTGACCGATACGACCAGTGGCGACAAGCGCCTGCTCGAAGTTTCCGGCCTCTTCGTCGCCATCGGCGTCACTCCCAAGGCGCATTTTCTCGCCGAAACCCTCACCCTCGACGCAGAGGGTTACATTCTCACCGATGGCGAGTGTCGCACCTCCATGGAGGGAGTCTTTGCCGCCGGCGACGTGCGCAAGAAGATCCTCAAACAGATCGCCACCGCCGTCGGCGATGGCGCCGTCGCCGCGATTATGGCGGAGAAATACATCATGGATCACCAGTAACCTCCCTGCCTCTCTTTTTGAACCCAGGCCCCGGTTCGCAGCTTTATCGCTTGCGATCCGGGGCCTTTCTGTTTAGATTAAGCGTTCTTTAATTTTAATGGGTTCATTTTTGAGGAGGGAGTATGCTGGCCAAGGTACTATCAGGAGCGCTCAACGGCATCGAAGCGTTCCCTGTTGATGTAGAGGTGGATATCGCCCAGGGGTTGCCCCAATTCGCCACGGTAGGGTTGCCGGAAGGAGCAGTCAGGGAGAGCAAGGATCGCGTCAAGTCAGCCATCAAGAACTCAGGCTACGACTTCCCCACCCGCCGCATCACCATCAATCTGGCGCCGGCAGACATGAAAAAGGAAGGCACCGCCTACGATCTGCCCATGGCCATCGGTATCCTGGCGGCCATCGGTATCGTTAAAAGCGAGAACATCCGTAAGTACGTCCTGATCGGCGAACTCAGCCTCGACGGCCTGGTCAAGCCCGTTCGCGGCACTCTCCCCCTCGCCGTCGCCGCCCGCCACTGGCAGACAGAAGGTCTCATCGTCCCCTGGGAGAACGCTGCCGAAGGCGCCATTGTCGAAGCCCTGCCCGTCTACGGCGTGCGCGACCTGGCCGAAGTGGTCGAATTCATCAACGGGGAAAAGATTCTCTCCCCCCACCAGTGCAGCCACGAGCAGAATCTCGAAGCCCTACCCGCCGGCTGCGACGATTTTTCCGAGGTGCGCGGCCAGGACCATGTTAAAAGAGCTCTGGAAGTGGCTGCCGCCGGAGGCCATAATCTCCTGATGATCGGACCGCCCGGCAGCGGCAAGACCATGCTGGCCCGCCGCCTGCCGACCATTCTGCCCCCGCTGAATTTTGAGGAAGCACTGGAAACGACCAAGATCCACTCCATCATCGGCCTTTTGCCCAAAGAAAACGCTCTCCTCAACGTGCGGCCTTTCCGCAGCCCTCACCACACTATTTCTGATGCCGGTCTCATAGGCGGCGGCGCCATTCCCCGTCCGGGCGAGGTCTCCCTGGCCAACAATGGTATCCTCTTTCTCGATGAACTGCCCGAATTCAAGAAAAACGTGCTCGAAATGCTCCGTCAGCCCCTGGAGGACGGTCACGTCACCATCGCCCGCGCCGCCACCACGCTGAGTTTTCCGGCGACCTTCATGCTGGTTGCCGCCATGAACCCCTGCAAGTGCGGATTCCTCGGTGATTTCAATAACTTATGTACTTGTACACCGCACGATATCCAACGTTATCGGCAACGTCTTTCCGGCCCGCTACTCGATAGAATCGACCTGCAGATCGATGTCCCACGGGTGCCGCACAAGGATCTGGCTGATCCGGTCGAAGGGGAATCTTCGGCAACCATCCGTGCCCGGGTCGAAGCAGCCCGCACGATCCAGCGCGAGCGGCTAGCCCCTTATGGCCTGCACGCCAACGCCGCCATGGCGGCCCGGCATATCCGCAAATTCTGTCCGCTGGACGAGGCGGGGCAAAAACTGCTGGAGATGGTGGTCGATAAACTCGGTATGTCGGCACGCAGCTACAGCCGCATTCTCAAGGTCGCCAGGACCATTGCCGATCTGGCCGGGGATGAGAGCATCCGCCAACAGTATCTGGCCGAGGCGATACAGTACCGGGGGCTGGATCGGAAAAACTATTGACGCTTCAAGATTTGTCCCTAAGGGATTTTCAGGTTTCTCTCGGCCAGATCGTTTTAAAATTCTTTCGGATTATTGACACGCCGATAATGAGTGATTTGTCCTAAGCTTAAAAAGAGGGATCACACTGGCGG
The DNA here is from genome assembly GCF_009731355.2 of Desulfuromonas sp. AOP6. Classification (GTDB taxonomy): domain Bacteria; phylum Desulfobacterota; class Desulfuromonadia; order Desulfuromonadales; family SZUA-540; genus SZUA-540. The sequence continues at coordinate 70,834 of NZ_AP022810.1, read as the reverse complement.
ACAAAATACTCAGTAAAGCCTCAGCCCACATAAGCTGCCCGAGGCTTTATCTGTTCTGGAGGGTATGGTGACTTGAAGCAATCAATGAACTTATGGATTTAATTACCCGTCAGAAGTATCTTTTAATTTCTGGGAGAGCGGATTAAGCAGAATAAAGAAAAGCACCACCACCGCCGAAACTTGCATAAACAGCGAATCCGACACATCGGTCGGCTCATTGGCCCACATTATAATGTCAAGCTCAAGCCATTCGTAAAGTCGGTTCGTTAACCAGCCAAAAACCAACGAGCAGATCGCAATTGAGGCCAGATAGACCATGGTGGCCTGTTTGCCGAAGTAACGCGCAACAACGGTTAATGTGGCGGCATTGGTTGCAGGTCCGGCCAGCAGAAAGACCAGTGCTGCACCCGGAGAGAGTCCTTTCAGGACTAAGGCTGCAGCAACGGGAGTCGAAGCGCTGGCACAGATATAGATGGGAATGCCTACCCCCAACATAATCAGTAGCGACAGAGCTTCGTTGCCCATATAGCGCAGGAAAAAATCATCAGGGACAAGATATGAAATCAGACCGGCAATAACGATTCCGAGCAGCAGCCATCTGCCGATATCACCGAGCAGATCGCCAAAGGCATAAGCCAGCCCGGAACGAATGCGGGAAAAGTGTGATTCTTTGCTTTTTGATGGGGGACCCCCATCCGTCTTAGCCGGTCAGCCACAGCCGGGCTGTTTCGCCTCCTCTTGCGAAGCGGGTTCCACATCTTCGGGCAAACGGTTGATGAAGAGTCCGGTCAGGGTTGCGGTAAAAAAGGAGGAGATCGGGCGAACAATCGTCATCACCGGATCGAGCAACGCCCAGGTGATGGCAATCGAATCGACACCTGTCTCAGGAACTGAAACCAAAAAGGCTGCCGAAGCCCCTTTACTGGCACCCTGTTTCCGCAATTCTATCGCCGCTGGAATAACCCCGCAGGAGCAAAGCGGCAAAGGGATGCCGAACAGGGATGCCTTTATGACAGAAGAGGTCGAATTGCTCCCCAAGTGTTTCGCAACCATCTGTTCAGGGAGATAAGTCTTGAGGATGCCTGCAGCAAAAAAACCGAACAGAACGTAAGGGGCGGACTCCGCCAGCACCTCCCACGATTCCAGAAAAACGCCAACAAACATATCCATCTTCAGACCTTTTTCTCGTTCGCGTAATTCCGGCCAGCAAGCAGAATTGGTTTAACCGCAGCATCTTCAAGGCTGTAGTAAACCATTTTGCCTTCCTTTCGGGCCTGGACCAATCCGGTCATGCGCAGCAGTTTAAGTTGATGCGAGATTGCCGAGGGGGTTGAATCCAGCATCGCCGCCAAGTCGCAAACGCACATTTCACACGCGCTTAAGGCAAGCATGATCTTAAGCCGTGACGGTTCGCCGAGAAGTTTATAGACAGACGCCATCTGCTCGACAATTGCCAGTAGCGGCATCTGCTTTTTCGCTTCAGTGACACGATCCTCGTGGATAAGGTTAACTTGACAAATATCCTGGTCCATGGCACACCCTTATATGAATAGGTATTCAAACGTTAAAACATACGCTAGGGGTTTCGGCGACAAATGTCAACACAGGAACACAGCAAAAACATGGCTCCGAGGAACCACACGAAGAGGCACATCTCTCTACCGGCACTGGGGTTTATTCTGGCCAGCCTGCTGCTGGCCGGTGTTCTGGCTATCGTCACGTGGCACAATCTGGATCGCGAAGAGCAATTCATGGAAGGGTTTCTGCTGAAAGAAGCAGAAACGTTGATCCGAGCGTTTGAGGCTGGGGCCAGAACCTCGATGATGATGGGACCAAGCGGCGGCAACCTCGCCACTCTGGTCACAGAAACAGCTCGCGAGGAAACCATCGCCTATATCGTGATCCAAGATGAGAAAGGTCACCCCATTGCCAGTGCCGGAGAAGCACCGGAGCCGACCGACCTGCCTCCAGGGTTACAAGTCTTGAGCAATGCTCAACCACTGGCAAGGTTCCTGACCGATTCATCAGGAGAGCGGATTTATGAAATTGCCAAAGAGTTCAGTCCGTTGAGCATGATGCCGAGACGGATGGGGATGATGCAACGCTGGCGGAACTGGTGTGGAATGCCGGGTAGCAACGACAATAGTGAATGTCGACAGCTCATCTACCTGGGGCTCTACACGGAAGACTTTGATGCCGCCCGCGCTGAAGATGTTAAGCAGAGCCTGATCTTATTCGGCATTCTGTTTCTGCTTAGTTCGGGTGGCCTCTATGCCCTGTTCCTGTCGCACAAATCCCAGGTTACCAAGGCAGCGCTGGAGAACATGGAGCTGTACACCGACAATGTGATCAACAGCATGCCGGCCGGTTTGATCAGTATCGATACGGAACGGCGGATTGTTTCAGCAAATAGCAAAGCCCTGGAGATATTCGGCCGCAAAGAGCTCGATATGCACGGCAAAACCCTGCAACAGTTGACAGGCCCCGAAGAGTGTTCACTCGCCCCTTTCTTACGTTCCGGTAAGGAATTTATCGACCAACCGATGGACTGTCTCCGCCAGGATGGTGAAACGGTTCCCTTAAAAGTCAGCGCGTCCCACCTGCGGGATCGGGAAGGCAGCTTGCGCGGGATGGTCTTGATCTTGCGGGATCAGCGGGAAATCAAAGCCATGGAAGAGGCCTTGGAACGTTCCCGTCGCCACGCAGCACTCGGGCAGATGGCCGCCGGAGTTGCCCATGAGATCCGCAACCCTCTTGGAACGCTGCGGGGCTTCGCCCAGTACTTTAGCCGCAACACCGGGCAGGATGCACAAGCGAAGGAATATGCAGACCTGATGGTTGGCGAAGTTGATCGCCTCAATCGCACGGTTTCCGCCTTACTGCAATTTTCCAGACCGAGAGAGCCCGAACTGATGAAGATCGACTTCAGCAGTATTGCGCAGAAATGCCTGACTTTCGTGCAGGAGGAAGCCAAAAGCAAAGGAGTTGGGTTGGAGCTACAAATCCATGGGTCGGGTTTAAAACTGTGCGCGGATGCAGACCTGTTGCAGCAGGTGTTCCTCAATCTGCTGCAGAACAGTCTGGCGGCAACCGCTGTCGCTGACACCATTTTTCTTGGCGGGAAAGAGGCGGAAGAAACTGTCCGTTTGTGGGTTCAGGATACCGGCAAGGGTATCAGCAGAGAAGAACAGGCAAAAATGTTCGACCCCTTCTACACCACCCGGAAAGATGGCACCGGCCTTGGTCTCGCTCTGGTGCAACAGATCATCGAGCAACACAATGGGCGTATTGAAGTGACCAGTGAGCTCGGCCAGGGAACCTGCATTACTATCATCCTGCCGCTGCGGAAGGAGCAAGCATGAGCCAGGCAAAAAAAACCCTGCTTCTGGTTGATGACGATAAGGCACATCGGACCATGCTCAAAGCCCATCTTGGCGCAGCGGGATACGAAATCATTGAAGCGGATGATGGCGACGTCGCAGTCCATCTGGCTAAAGAAAGAGATGTGGATCTCGTTCTGCTGGATCTGAAGATGCAGCGAATGGATGGACTGGAGGCTTTGGTTAAGATTCAAGAACTCAAGCCAGAACTTCCGGTGATCATCATCACCGCTTTTTCCTCAGTGGAAAATGCTGTCGAGGCAATGAAGCAAGGGGCTTTCGACTATGTAACCAAGCCGGTTGACAGCGAAGCCTTGAGCCTAACCGTTAAACGGGCTCTCGACTTCACAAGTCTGCAGCAGGAGAACATCTCCCTGAAGCAGCGACTGGGTGAAAAGTTCGATCTTGGCAACTTAACCGGCAGCAGCCAGCCAATGCAGGAGTTGGCCGAAACCCTGTCACTGGTCGCGCCGTCCGATGCGACTGTCTTGATCACCGGCGAATCGGGCACCGGCAAGGAGTTGGTTGCCGGTGCGGTTCACCACAACAGCCTGCGTAGAGACGCGCCCTTCATCAAGGTCAACTGCGCTGCTCTGCATGAAAATCTCTTGGAAAGTGAACTGTTCGGCCATGAAAAAGGAGCCTTTACCGGCGCAGCCGAACGGCGTAAAGGGCGTTTTGAACTGGCGGATAAAGGCACTTTGTTCCTTGATGAGATCGGCGACATGAGCCTGACCACCCAGGCGAAAATCCTGCGTGTGCTACAGGAAGGTGAATTCGAACGGCTCGGCGGCAGTGCAACCATCAAGGTTGATGTTCGCATGCTCGCCGCCACGCATAAAAACCTGGAACGGATGGTCGAAGAAGGAACTTTCCGCCAGGATCTCTTTTTCCGCCTCAGTGTTGTTCCGCTGCACCTGCCGCCTTTGCGGGAACGACCGATGGACATCCCGGCCCTGGCCGAACATTTCCTCAAACTTTACTGCGATAAAAACCGCAAAGACATTCGCAGTTTTGCATCAGAAGCGATGGAGGCGTTGCTCGCTTATCACTGGCCAGGAAATATCCGTGAGCTGGAAAATGCCATCGAGAGGGCAGTCATCCTCTGCCTGGAAGAAAAGATCGCCCTGCAACATTTACCCCTGCAGGTTCGTCAGTCCTATGCGGACAATAGCGAACGCCCCTTTGCCATCCGACCCGGCCTGACGTTGAAAGACATGGAGAAGGAGCTGATCCTCTCCACCCTGCGCCAGACCGAAAATAACCGCACCCGTGCGGCCGAAATTCTCGGCATCACCCGCCAGACCCTGCAGAACAAACTCAAGGAATACGGCCTGACCTGAGACTGTCAAAACTTTTGACAGTGGCTCGGTTTAAACCTGCCTGAAACGTAAAAACATTAACCGCCCACCACCCCACACCAAAGCACTATCTTAATATTTTCATAAGCTTACGCTGTTGGCATCGGCATTGCTCTTTATCTGGGTAACAATGAAGAAAAGGAGGACATCATGCTGAAAACAGTTCTGTTACTTATCGTTCTGGCCGGGAGTCTTTTCCTGCTTTCAGGCTGTGGCCCCTGGGGGCACTGGGGCGGACATGGTCACGGGCACTATTCATCAAACACTGACAGCTCGCATACCCACCACCGGGGTTGCGGACATTCGCGGTATTAGGGGGAGAGAAAATGTTTTGTGGTCCAGGTTCCGCATGGAGCGGATGGCACATGGGCGGTTGGTTTATGCCGGGGTTCTTTATGGTGATCATTGTTGCGGGCATCATCTGGCTGATTTTCAGACGCCAACCAGCACCGGCCCCTCAGGCTCTGACTTGCCCGAAATGTTCCGGGGCAATTCATGCCACTTATTTCCGCTGCCCCCATTGCGGCAACGCGCTCAAACATAATTGCCCGAACTGCAGCCGGATTATCGAGCACGATTGGTCTTACTGCCCTTACTGTAACGAGCAGCAACCAAGCACAGCTTCGGAAAAGACTGGTAGCTAAACACCAAAAAAGGAGAGAGAAGATGAAAAGAACAGCACATATCCAGAAAATTATAACCGTCGCACTTGCTCTTGGTTTCCTGTCACTTGCTTCCACTAGCTTCGCCTGCCGGGGGAACTTGATGGGGCATGGCAGCGGCAATTCGCACGCGAACCTGACCGCTGAACAACTTCAGCAACTCGATGCGGTAAAGACAAAATACTCTGGCCAGCTGGACGAGTTGCAAGCATCTTTGAACAGCAAAAGCGATGAATACCGTGTTGCCAGAGCGAACGACAGCACCACCGTCGGCACATTGAAACAACTCGAAGCTGAAATTGCTGATCTTGAGCAGCAATACTGGACTTTGCTGGATAAGGCCAACAATGAGGCAGGTGGTTTTATCGCTGGCGACAAGGGGGCATGGTTCCACTGTGGTTACAATGGTTGTGATCATCAAAGCCACTGGGGCAGGATGGGGCAAGGCCGACACATGGACCCGGAGCACATGAACCGCATGGCTAGCCACATGGGTGGTTGCTGGTGAAATTAGCAATCAGCTAGAAGATGATTAAGATAAAGCAATCGAGACTTGATCTGACAGACAGACATTGTCTGTCTTGCCCAGTTGCCCAGTTGCCGAGTTGCCCAATGCTGAATACCTCTGGATGATCCAGAAAAGAATTGAGTAGGACAAAGAAGATAAGAATCTAATGACAATGCATCCCTAGATATCGTGAATTGCAATATTATCGGATATTCCACTGAATCATGTTGATTATTCAACAGTTAATGAGGCGACCAGAAAGGTGTTCACCTCAAATGACTTCTTTTGAGCCATGATTCAAGGGGCTTAGACAGGGACTTGGAGCCGGCACAGTAAGTGCAGTGCTTTTATTTGCTAAAGTAGTTGTTTTATAGGATAAAATCAGAAAAAAGGAGCTTTAATTATGTACCAAAAACCCTTGAAATGGCTCACCATTTTCAGTCTCTTGATTTTGGCAGGCTTTTCCCTCACTGCTTGCGGCGGTGGTGGCAGCGATGATGGTTCCTCCAATGTCGGTTCTGGGACGACCCCGAGTTTGCAATCATCGACGGTTACAGGCGTGCTGACGACCCAGTCGAGCGCGGTGTCCCGGTTCATTGACCTGATCACCCCCACGTCCGCAGTCGCCGTTGTGCCGGCGACCATCTATCTCGACAATTCTTCAAATCCTGTGTTCCCGAATGCCCAGGACCGCTTCACGATCAGCAATATCGCGAATGGTGATCACTCGCTGTATATCCAGATGGGCGACGGGACGGAGATAGAATTCCCCTTCCGAATCGCCGCCGGTCAGGGTCTTGATTTCGGCACCATGGCCCTGGCTGATGGTCAGGTCCGGACTTTTACCGGTTTCAATGGCTATCACTTCGGCTGGGTTGATGAAAATGGTGATGGCATCAACGACAACTTTGCAGATATTGACGGTGACGGGATATGTGACCAGGGGCGTCGCTTTGCTGGCTATGCCTATCACATGGACCTGGGTTACAGAGATGTCAACAACGATGGTCTCAATGACCATTTCATCGATGCTGATGGTGATGGAATTAACGACCTGAACGGGCGTTCCTATGGTTTTGGCTTCGGCTTCATCGATGAAAATGGTGATGGCATCAATGATCGTTTTGTGGATGTTGATGGTGATGGCATCTGTGATCTCACCGGTATGCCTTACCAGCATCCTTTTGGCTGGAGTGATGATAACAGTGACGGTGTGAATGACAGATTCAGGGACGTCAATGGCGATGGAATCAACGATATCACTGGAACCCCATATGTGGGGATGCCCGGTTGGGCTGATCTAAACGGCGATGGTTTAAACGATTTCTTTGCTGATGCGGACGGCGATGGGGTGAATGACATCGGGACTGTAACAACACCCTATGGCCATGGCTATGGCTGGGTGGACGCAAACGGCGATGGTATCAACGACCGCTTCATCGATGCCGATGGCGACGGCCTCAACGATCTGGCCAGCGGTCCTTTCGCAGGCCAGAGTTCCTGCTACGGCTACATGGCGGGTTATCAGGATGCCAACGGTGATGGGATTGATGATATCTCTGAAATGCCCTACCGGCATGGTTTTGGCTGGGTGGACACCAATGGTGATGGCATCAACGATGTTTTTGCCGACACCGACGGAGATGGCGTTAATGATTATTCCGGCTTTTACTATGACGGCGGTGGATACCACATGAGCCAAAATTTTAACAGCAACATGGGCATGCATAATCCTGACTGGCCGATGGGACATGGTGGCGGGATGATGAATTGACCCTCCTGGAAAGCCCTCTCAAATTAGAGAGGGCTTTTTCACGCCTGCACATACTGTGCTGTATAGCCTCTGGGACAAGGGCACCATCAAACCGGTGACCCGAGTGGGCTATCGTCTGGCGGAGCTGCTGCCGATTGGCAACACGGATCTGGTGACATTGGGCCTGCGATTTTCGAATGACGTCATCTGCCTGATTTCCGCCCTGGCCTTCCACGGCCTCACCACTCAGACTCCACACGAGGTTTCTGTCGCTGTTCCCCGGAACTCACGAATGTCGTCGCTCGACTTCCCCCCGATGGGCGCGCATAAGTTTTGCGAGGCCGCGTTCAAACCAGGAAGCGAGGAGCACTAGGTCGATGGTGTGACGATTCGGATCTACAACCCAGAAAAAACTCTGGCGGATGGTTTCAAGTTCCGCAATGAAATAGGCATGGATGTGATCCTGGAGGCGCTAAAACTCAACAAGTCGCGGAAGAAATTCAACCTGGCTAAAGTGCTCGAATATACAAAAACCTGCCGTGTGGAAAAGATTCTATCTGGAGGCTCTACTGTGAGCGTGAGGGGGGTGTCAAGAATAGCGTCACGTCTGTCCGGAAACGCCTGCTGAATCGCGCCAGCTCAACTTCGAGGGAGAAAATTTGGCCGAAGCCACTCGCCTCACCTTTGAACGGAGAGGCGCTTCGTTACCCGATGTGATCGTCGCGTTTACCGAAGTTTTCGATTAGGCCAAACAAATGGGGCAGCCTTCCATAAACGCCGTCGGCAGGATCACGTTCCTCATAGCTTCTCGGAAGTTGTCCTTGCCATAAAAGAATTCATTGAACCACTTGCCACCGCTCGCTCTTCCGGCAAAGCTGCCCCCAACCGCTGGACCGCCTCAGGCCCCTGGGCGTGACTCGATAAAAATAGCTCAACCTCCTTCCGGTTACGCCGACAAGGCTTGTGCCGGCCACTCAGCCAGTCGGACAATTGCTCGGGGTCACGGTTCATTTCGGCCCCAAGCTGTTCCAATGTCAGGCCATGCACCTGTTTGTACCAAGCCAATTTATCAACCAGTTTGTCGGGCCAGGGGACGGGGTTGTATCCGAGGAACTCGATAACTTTCGGCATGCAACTCAAGGTGATCGTTGACCAGTTATTTTCCCAATTCCAGATGGTAGAGGTGGTCACACCAATCTGAACTGCGACATCTTTTTGATACAATCCAAGCTCAAGGCGACGGCGGCGCAGGTGATCGCCGAGGGTGGTCGGTTCTTCGGTGAGCTCCCTAGGCACCTGTATTTTAAAGGGAATTTCGATTTTGTGCGGGGTTTCAGGTGAAATGGAAAACTTGTAAAAGATGTTCAAACCCCTGTTTCTGCGGAAAATTAGGGGAGCCTAATGAGGCTTGCTCCTGCACGCCGACCATGATCGAGCGCTACCGGCGCCGCCTGTCCGGGCCCCTGCTCGACCGCATCGACCTTCACATCGAGGTACCGCGGGTGCCGCACCGCGAACTGGCCGACCCGATCGATGCCGAATCCTCAGCCACCATCCGAACACGGGTCGAAGCCGCCCGCCGCATCCAGAACCAGCGTCTGGCCCCCTTCGGCCTGTATGCCAACGCCCGCATGGGCGCCCGCCAAATCCGCAAGTTCTGCCCGGTGGATGATGCCGGCGAGAAGCTTCTGGAGATGGTCACCGAACGGCTGGGGCTGTCGGCCCGCACCTACTCGCGCATCCTCAAGGTGGCGCGGACCATCGCCGACTTGGAAGGAGAGGAGAATATCCACCAGGGCCATCTGGCCGAGGCGATCCAGTACCGAGGACTGGATCGGAAGATCCGTTGAAAAAAGAGCATGAGTGACCGTTCCTACACCTGGCAGGATAAAATTTTACAGGAACGCTGCCAAAACGTTCGACTATGACATCAGTGCCCAAATCGTCATTTGATGGCCACTGGCACCGTCACACTACCTTCCGGACCGGACACTGTCACCGTTCCCGGCGAACCTGGGACACTTGTGTTGACATAGCTCCAAATGTATTTCCCTTTGAAGAGCTGAGTAAATGTCATCGGCCCAAAGTTTTCCAGATAAAGATTCGCATTCGGATAATCACTGGTGGCCTCGACGGTCAAAGTGGTTTTGCGGGTATCGTATAACGCTTTCGTGATTGCGATAGTGTTTGTCATCTGCGGGTTTGAAGTTACCCCGAATTTTGGTCCAAAAGGTCAGTTAGTTTTTCGGCTCAGAAGTTGATCGATATGCTGACGGCGCCGAAGTCGTCGCCGCTATCCTGGCCACGATACTCACGCGTACGCAAGACGTGGGTGTAGCCGAACCGGACATCCTGCCAATCGATCACGAAACCGTACTGCAGATCGCCCACCAGCGGTCGCCGGTCGACACTGCGACTGTCCTGAAAGCTGTTGCCGTCGAGGAAGATGTTGCGTGCCACGGCGCGGCCCTCTATACCGGCAAACAGATACCAGTTGAACCCGGACGTCGGTACGAACTCGCCCGAGCCAAGCAGGCCGGGCTGAATGCGCGGCGGCCCGTAGTCCTTGGGTAGGTGCTTGCCGAAACGCAGGGTCAGGCCAGCGTTGACGTAGGTGAACACGTTGCCGAGCGCACCGCCAAGGTGGGGCGTGAGATCCAGCCGAGTGCCGCCCAGAGAGGCCTTCGCGAGACCGCGCCAACTGCGCTGATAGGTGGCGACGAAGCCAGGTTCGTTGCCAAGTTGGGTGTCCCAACCCCGCGGTTCATCGGCACCGATGACCTTGTGGACGAACTTCTGGCTCGGCTCGGCGAGCGAAATCGGGCCGACCATGCCCAGACTCAGGGTGAACAGGTCAAATTGGCCGTCCGTCGCCGTGCCCACCCCGACCAGGCCGTACAGCCAGCCGGCATAAGGGCGTTCGCTCAAGGGCGGGTCGGACAGCTTGATGTCGCTGGGTGTGAACATGCTCTGACCGAAGGCGTAGCCGTGGTATACCGGGCCTTCCTCGGGAAACCACGGTGCCCGTCGGGCCAGGCGCACCGCCCACTCCGGCGTCGGCGTGCGGCGATCCGGAACCCAGACGAAGCCAACACCGTTGGTGTAGTGCTGGTCGACGTCGTAGAACAAGTCGTTTTCCAGGACGAAGCTTAAGGTGCCGGTCTTCGGCGGCTCTGCTGCCCAGGCTGTGAATGAATTGGTGGCCTCGATACATAGCAGTATCGCCAACCCAGCCCACAGCTTCCTGATATTGCTCTCGTGCTTTGCAGATTTGCGACCGCGATAGGACAAGAATCTATATACGCGGGTTCGCACGGGGCCTGATGCATCCATTGGGTCATTCTGCTCCTATCGCCAATCACCCTGATCGCGGGGCAAGGTGCAATGGTACTAGACCGATCACGGCGGCTATCGCAAAGCCGGCACCGGCCAAAAAGGTAGACGAGGGTCCAAAAGCGTTCCACAGCGTTCCCGCAATCACACTCGCGAGAAACAAAGCACCGCCGCTGACGAGATTGAAGATGCCGAACCCGGTCCCGCGCAACTCGACCGGCACAGTGTCAGCAACCAGTTTCGAGAAAAGGCCTTGAGTGAAGGCCATGTGCAGACCCCACAGCGCCGCACCGGCGAAAATCGCCGCTGTACGATGTGCCGAAGCCAGTACAACATCGGCGGCAATAAGCAAAACTAGACCGATCAACAACAGGGTGCGCGGGCCGAATCGGTCGGCAGCGGTGCCGGCTGGATAGGCCGCCCCTGCATAAAACACGTTCATAACCACCATGACCATCGGCACAAAGCCGAGCGTGAGCCCGACGTTCTCCGCACGCAACACCAAGAAGGCCTCACTAAAGCGGGCCAAGGTAAAAACCGCCCCCAACAGCACAACATGCCAGTATCGCGGCGACAGACGCTTGCTACCGGCCAGAGTGAACGGTACTTTGACATGTTCTTGCTGGCCTTCATGCTCTGGCTCGCGCACATATATCATCAGCAGCGCCACCGCGAGGAAAGCGGGTATCACCGCGATCCACATCACTGCCCGGATATCTTCCGCGAGCCAGAGCATGAAAGCCACAGCCATCAGCGGCCCGAGCAGAGCGCCGACTGAATCGAGTGCCTGACGCAAGCCATAGGCCGCGCCGCGCAATTCTTTCGGCGTGATGTCAGCCACTAGTGCGTCTCGCGGCGCCCCGCGGATGCCCTTACCGACGCGATCGACGAAACGCGCTGCGAAAACCCCGCCAATCGATGTGGCTAGGGGGAAAACCGGTTTGCTACAGGCCGCGAGCCCATAGCCGAGGAGCATCAGGACTTTTCGCCGCCCGAAATAATCGCTCAACATCCCTGAGACCATTTTCACGACTGCCGCCGTCGCCTCGGCGACGCCCTCGATCACCCCGACGGTCACCATGGACGTTCCCAGTACGGTGACTATGAATATCGGCAACAGGCTATGGATCATCTCGGAAGATACATCCATGAACAGCGAGCCGAATCCCAAGGCCCAGATACCGCCAGGCAAAGCGCGCCAAGTAGCTGGGATATGCCGGCCGGATTGCGGACTTGGCTTAGTGCGAGGGTTCATGCCATCAACACCAGGGTTCGCCGGAATCTCGCCAGCGCCAGTGCGAACAGGACTGTGCCGATCGCGGCCAGGCTGAGGAATTGTGGCCAGATCACATCCAGCCCGGCACCACGATAAAGAATGGCCTGGGAGAGCATGACGAAGTGGGTGTTGGGCGCCGCAAGCATGATCCACTGCACCGCTTCCGGCATGCTTTCGCGCGGGGTCAGGCTGCCGGAAAGGATCATCAGTGGTAGCAGCACCAGCATCATCAGTAACCCGAACTGCGGCATGGAACGCGTCAGTGTGCCGAGGAAGATACCCAGTGAGGTCGTGGCGAACAGAACCAAGGCCGTACCCGCAAGAAACAACGGGATGGAGCCCTGGATCGGCACCGCCAACATGCCCTGAACCACGATCAGCAAGGACACTGCGGATGCCCCCAGCACCACCAGCCCCATCGCCCACACCTTACTCATCATGATCTCGAACGGCGTGACCGGCATCACCAACAGATGTTCCACCGTGCCATGTTCTCGCTCGCGAATTAGCGCGGCGCCTGCCAAGACGATGGACAGCATGGTCACTTGGTTGATGATTTCCATGATCGAACCGAACCAGGCTCGGTTGAGCTCGGGATTGAAGCGTGAACGTAACTCAAGATTGATGGGCGAGGCCATGACCGTCATCTGAGACCCCTGTGCGAAGGTGTTGACCTCGGTCATGACAATGGATTGGATATACCCGGCCCCGGCAAAAGCCTGTGACATGCGCGTGGCATCGATATTGAGCTGGATCGTCGGGCAACGCCGAGCCAACACATCGCGCTGAAAGTCCGGTGGGATGTCGAGCGCGAAGGTGTCCAGCCCGGCATCCATGCGCGCATCCATCTCTGCCTGCGTGATCAGCGCGGGCGGCATGAAATAGGGTGGAATGAAGCCATCGATGATGCGCTCGGAGAGCGGTGAACGGTCTTCGTCGATGATGGCGATAGGAGCGTTCTGCAGGGTTTCCGGCATTGCCGTTGCCTTCGTGTAGATGGCGAACGAGAAGGAGTAGATGATGAGCACCATCATCATCGGGTCGCGAATCAGGCTGCGCAGCTCCTTGATGCCGAGGTTGCCGACGTTTCTCAGACTCATGGTCAGCGCTCCTGTTTCTTGAGCAGCAGCACACCCAAGCCGATAAGCACCGGAGCAGCGATGGCGAGCGATAGAACAGCACCCTGCAGGTCGGCGAAGCCCAACGCCTTGGAGAAGGTGCCACGGGCTATGGTGATGAAGTGGGTGGTCGGGTAGATCTCGCCGATCCATCGGCCGGCACCCTCCAGGGAGGACACCGGGTCGGTCATACCAGAAAATTGCACTGCGGGCAGGATGGTGAGCACGGCGGCGGCAAACATAGCGGCCACCTGGCTACGGGTGAAGGCGGACACTAGAAGGCCCATGGCCGTCGAACTCGACACGTACAGCATGGCGGCGAGGGCAAGAGTAGGAAAACTGCCGGTAATCGGCACCCTGAACAGGAACAGGGCTAGGGCGGTCAGGAGCAGGAAATTGACCATGGCCATGCCGATGTAGGGCAACTGCTTGCCGAGCATGAATTCGGTGCGGGTCACCGGGGTGACGTACAGATTTACAATGGACCCCAACTCCTTCTCCCGCACAACCGACAGCGCCGTCAGCATAGCTGGGATCAGCAGCAACAGCAGGGGGATCACGGCCGGGACCATCGCGGGCAGGCTCTTGACGTCGGGATTGTAACGGAAACGTGTTTCGATCGTGGCCAGTCCGCCCAGCGCCGCCTCGCCCAGTTCTTCACGTCCGCGTGTATGCAGCCATTGTGCGTGGATGCCCTGGACGTAGCCGATCACGGTTTCCGCGCGGGTCGGCATGGCGCCGTCAATCCATGCGCCGATAGATACCCTATCTCCGCGCGCGACGTCGCGTGCGAATCCGTACGGAATCTCGATGGCCAGACTGATCTCACCCGAGCGCATGCGCCGATCAAGATCGTCGTAATCACGGATTGGCGGGCGCTCGACAAAATAGCGCGAACCCTCCAGGTTCAGCAGGTAGTCCTGACTGAGTACGGTCTGGTCGCGGTCGAGTACGGCGTAGCTGAGATTTTCAACATCCAGGGTGATGCCGTAGCCCATCACGATCATCAGCACCAGGCTGCCAAACAGGGACAGCGCCAGGCGGATTGGGTCGCGGCTCAGTTCCAGAGATTCGCGACGCATGTAGCTGAACATCCGGCGAGAACTGAAGCCTTCGTAAGGTGGTGCGGAGGTGGCCATTCCGCTACCTGCCGGCAGGGCAGCGTCTGACTCGGGCTCAGCCACGCCGTCGTCGCTGGCCACCGCTTCCAGATGGCTGATGAATGCGGCTTCGAGCGAATTCGCTCCCCGTTCCGCAACGATTGCAGCGGGCGTGTCGCTGACCAATACCTGGCCGGCGTGCATGAGCGAGACGCGGTCGCAACGCTCTGCCTCGTTCATGAAGTGGGTGGAGATGAAGATGGTGACCTTGTCCTGACGTGACAACCCAATCAGGATGCGCCAGAAGGCGTCGCGCGCCACCGGGTCGACTCCCGAGGTCGGCTCGTCCAAGATCAGCATCTCCGGGCCGTGGATCAGGGCGACGGCCAGAGACAACCGTTGGCGCACACCCAGGGGCAGGGCGTCGGGCAGGGCATCCATGACCTCGGCCAGATCGAACTTATCCGCCATCTCCTCGACGCGCGGGCCGATACGCGCCTCCGGCATCCTAAACAGGCGGGCGTGCAGTTCCAGATTCTGGCACACGGTTAGTTCGCTGTAGAGCGAGAACGACTGGCTCATGTAGCCGACCCGGCGCCGGGTCTCGATGTCCTTTGCGTCCACCGGTTTCCCGAACAGCCAAGCCTCGCCCGCGCTCGCCTCCAAAAGGCCAGTCAGCATCTTCATGGTGGTGGTCTTGCCGCAGCCGTTGGAACCCAGGAAGCCGAAGATCTCGCCCCGGCCGATGCGGAAGCTGACTTGATCGACTGCTACGAAATCGCCGAAGTGCATGGTCAGGCCTTGTGCCTCTATGGCAGTCTCGCCATCGCCGTCCTTCTCACGCGGCACGATGACCACCGGCCGGTAGCCAGCCCTTTGTCCCTCGGGCAAGAACGCGATGAAGGCAGCTTCCAGACTATCGGTTTGCGTCTCTGTCAGCAGTTCGGCCGGCGCACCGGTAGCCAGGACGCGACCTTCGTTCATCGCCACCAACCAATCGAAACGTGCCGCCTCTTCCATGTAGGCGGTTGACACCAGCACGCTCATGCCCGGTCGGCGTGTCCGGATACGCTTTATCAGTTCCCAGAACTGGCGTCGCGAGAGCGGGTCGACGCCGGTGGTCGGCTCGTCCAGGATGAGCAGGTCGGGATCGTGGATGAGGGCGCAGCACAGGCCCAGCTTCTGCTTCATGCCGCCCGACAGCTTGCCGGCGGGGCGGTCGGCAAACGGCGCCAGGCCGGTGGTGTGGAGCAGATCGGCAATACGTTGTTCGCGCTCGGCTCGGCCCTGGCCGAACAGGCGGGCGAAGAATTCGACGTTCTCGAATACCGACAGAGTCGGATACAGGTTTTTGCCCAGACCCTGGGGCATGTAGGCGATGCGTGGGCAGATCGCGCGGCGGTGGCGGGCGTCGGCCATATCGCCGGTCAGAACCTCGATGTGGCCGGACTGGATCGCCCGCGCCCCAGCTATCAGCGAGAACAGGCTGGATTTGCCGACCCCGTCCGGGCCGATCAGGCCAACCACGCAGCCGGCCGGTAGGTCGAGGTCGATGTCCACGAGGGCCTGGGTCTTGCCGTAGCGCAGACCAACACCGTGCAGGCGGACGACGGGCTCGTTCGCGGTCATTGCGGCAGTTTCAGGGCCAGACGCTCAGGCCAGGGCGCGGTGCGGTCGAAGCGCACGTAGGCCATGCCCGGCAGGCCGGTCTTGACTTGGAGGATGTGTTTCCTGAGCAGATCAGGGTCGATCCGCGCCTTAACCCGGAACATCAACTTTTCCCGCTCGACCGCCGTCTCCACCGTCTTGGGCGTGAACTGCGCGACGTCGGCGACAAAGGAGACGCTCGCCGGGATGACATATTGGGGCGCGGCATCGAGTACCAGCCGCACCTCGTCGCCCAAGGCCAGCTTGCCGGCCGCGGCGGTAGGCAGGAAGAAGGTCATGTAGACGTCGGCGAGGTCGACCATGTTGAGCACCCGGCCACCACTACCCACCACCTCGCCGGGCTGGGCCACCCGGTACTGGATGCGGCCGGCCCGAGGCGCCAGCAGCGCACTGTCGGCGATGTCGGCCTGGATGCGCTCGATACTGGCCTGGACCGCCGCTACCACCGACTCGGCACCAACGATCTGGGTATGCGCCGCTGTAATCGCCGCATCGGCCGCCGCGCCCTGGGCACGCACGACGCCGACTGCCGCGACCGCACCCTTGACCCGCGCGCTGTCATCATCCGCTTCCTGTTGAGAGCTGGCACCCTCGCTGGCCAGCAGGGTGGAACGAGACTGGCGTTTCCTGGCGATGTCGAGCTCGGCCTCGCGCTGGCTCAGCACCGCCAGGTTGGCGGCCTTTTCAGCTTCGCGAAGGGCCAGTTGGCTGCGTGCCGTGGCCACCGCGCTACGGGCCTGTTGTAATTGCGCCTCGGCTTGGCGCAACTCGGCCTCCAGCACGTCGGTATCCATGCGAGCGACCACTTGGCCAGCGGTGACCAACTCACCTTCATTGGCCAGGATTTCTCTGACCCTGCCGGGCGATTTGGCGGCGATGTCGACCTCCACCGCTGCGATGCGGCCGTTGCCGCCGGCTAGGCCCTCCTCGTCGCCGTCGCCGGCGAATTGCAGCCAAGCGAAAGCGGCAATGCCGATCAGAACAACGAGCGCGGCGATTCTGGATAACCATTTTCGGGTCGTCGGTTTCATCATCTTTCATCCTCGGTGTCGGTGCTCCGGACGGCTCCTCCGCCCAGAGCCGCATACAGGTTCACGCCGCTGGCCAGAAGGGCGCGCCGCGTCTGCACCAGGGCCTGTTCGGTGGCGAACCGGTCGCGTTCGGCATCGAGCACTTCCAGGTAGGAGGCGGCGCCGTTGCTGTAGCGCAGTCCAGCCAAGCGTGCCCGTTCCGACTGCGCGGCCAGGCTGGCCCGCTGCACGCCGACCTGCTCGGCCAGCCAGCGCCGCTCGGCCAGGGCGTCGGCCACCTCGCGGAAGGCTCTCTGAATCACCTGTTCATAGTCGGCCACCGCCGCGTCGCGGCGCGCCTCGGCCAGGTCTAGGTTGGCTTGGGTGCGGCCGGCATCGAAGATTGGCAGACTCAGGCTGGGCAGGAAGCTCCAGACCTGGCTGCCGCCACCAAACAAGCCGTCCAGCTCGGCGCTAGCGCTTCCCAAACCAGCGGTCATGGTTATGCGGGGGAAGAAGGCGGCGCGGGCGGCTGCGATATTGGCATGGGCGGCCTTGAGCCGATGCTCTGCGGCGAGCACGTCGGGTCGGTCGAGGAGCACGTCGGAGCTCAGGCCGGGGTCAATCCCTCGCACGAATCCGGACTCGACCTCCGACAGGGGCCGCGCCATCGGCGCCAGGGGCGTGCCCACCAGCAAGACGAGGGCATTGTGGTTCTGTTCACGCAGGCGTTCCAGCACGGTCAGCTCGGCGCGCGCCTGGTTAAGCAGAATCTCGGCTTGGGCGGCATCCAGCCTGGAGGCGGAGCCGACTTCATAGCGCCGGACAAGAATGCGGTGTGCCTCCTCGCGGGTCACCACGGTCCGGCAGGCGATGGCCACACGCTCATCCAGCTCGCGTTCCGCGAGATAGGTGTTCGCTACCTGGGCCACCAAGGCGACCCGGACGGCACGCCAAGCCTCGTCGCTGGCCAGGTAGGTCTCCAGAGCGACGTCCTTGAGGTTGCGCACGCGGCCCCAGAAGTCCAGTTCCCAGGCACTCAGGTTGAGCGTGGCCTGGTATTGCGCGGCGACATAGGAACGGCCAGATATAGACAGGTCGGCCGGTACCCTACTGCGGTTGCCGTAGGCACCAAGGCCGATGCTGGGCAGTTGCTCGGCGCGCTGGATGCCGAACTGTGCGCGCGCCTCGGCCACCCGATGCATGGCGATGCGCAGGCTGAGATTGTTTGCCTCGGCCAGGGCAAGCACCTCACGCAGGCCGGGGTCGCCGAAGAACCGATTCCAAGCAATCGCCGCGGTCGATGGTGTTTCCTGGATCGTGGCATCCGTGTTTTCGAATTGCCCCACCACGGGCAGTGTCGGCCGCTCGTATGGCGCGACCGGCGAGCAGCCCGACAAGACGATTAGCAGCACGACCTTGCTGGCCAGACGACAAGCGGACCGGCCGGAGCACCAGGTCAATGCGCCCGCGGTTCTGGGGTCGCCAGGGGACCGTTTGACAAGCCAAGGCAGTTTCGATTTCACGCTTCACACCTTTTCAAGATCATGCTTCGCGGCCATGTTCCGTGCTGTAACAACCTGCCACCATGAAGGTAATCATCATCTGGTGAGTTTGCAGTTGCTGATAAGCCCGCCTGTGGTGTTTCATCATTGCCGACGACCTACCCCCGCTCCTTTCCCTGCAGCAAAGACAACGTCTGGCCACGCACCTACCATAGTTCCATGACGCCTCCTCGACGACTAGCTTCCTGCTTGGAAAAGATTTTTTTCAGCAGTCTCGCCACGTGCAAGGATAGGGTTTCCGGCCATTCATGCTCGGGCCGCCAGCCCGGCATGAATCGTCGCACCGGCTTTAATTCAAGATAGAAGTTGATCAGTCCGACGACCGAAATGGCCATCAACAACGGGTCCTGATTGGGCTCCATCTCCTTGACTGTTTCGACCAAGGCCTCGAATGGTTTTGAGAAGACCTCCTCGTACAGCAGTTCCGTACGGTTCTGATCATCCGTCAGGCGTTCACGCTGAAGAAGCTGCACCAGATCAGGATTGGCCGAGAGCGTATTGATCATGGTGATGCAGAAATTTTTCAGCCGGACCAAGGGGGGCTTGGCCTCGTGCAGCATCGCAGTCGCCTCCGTTGTGCCGTCTCTCAGAGCGAACTCCATGACCGCGAGATACAGTTTCTGTTTGTCTGGGAAATAGTAGTACAACGCGGCGGGCTGGACCCCGACCTCGGCCGCAAGCTGACGCATTGAAACACCATCGTAGCCATATCTCGCAAATAGGCGCACTGAAGCCGTAAGGATATTCCCCCGCGTTTCATTTTTCTGGCTGACGCGCATCATAAGTTTTCCCATACAAAAAGGTGCCCAATTTTCGTAAAACCGCAACGCACTGGCACCCAACAACTCCGAAAAGTGCCAGATTCCATATCTAGACCGGCACGGTGCGTTTATATTATAACGAACGTACAATATAAATCAACTGCTGTCGTCGGAGTGGGCGAGCGTTTGCTTTTCTTGGCGGCAGGCCGGAGTAAGAAACCTGAGCCATCCGCTTCCTGTCAAATCAAACATTGGCTCTGGAGGTGGAAACCATCTTCTCAAATCGATCGTCTAAAAATCGCTCAACCTCCCCCCGGTTACGCCGGCAAGGTTTGTGGCGTCCGCTCAACCAGTCGGACAACTGCTCGGGGTTACGGCCCATCTCAGCACCAAGTTGTTCTAACGTGAGTCCTTTGACCTGCCTGTACCAAGCCAGCCTTTCCATCAGGCCCTCGGGGTGAGGGAGGGGATTATAGCCGAGGAAATTGATAATTTTCGGCATGTACCCCAATGCTATGGACGACCAGCCATTCTCCCAATTCCAAATTGTTGAGGAAGTCACACCGATCTGAATTGCGACATCTTTTTGGTACAATCCAAGCTCTAATCGGCGGCGACGCATGTGATCGCCGAGGGTGATGGGGTCTTGGGTGAGTTCTTCAGGTGGTTGAATTTGAAGGGGAATTTCGATTTTGTGCGGGGTTTCAGGAGAATTGGAAAACTTGTAAAAGATGTTCAAACCCCTGCAACTGTGGCTTTTACGGAGACTCCCTACGGGAATGTTCCTGCACCCCCGTCATGATCCAACGCTACCGCAGCCGCCTGTCCGGTCCCTTGCTCGATCGCATCGACCTGCACGTGGAAGTCCCCCGCGTCGCCCACAAGGACCTGGCCGACCCTGTCGATGCCGAGCCTTCGTCGTCCATACGCGACCGGGTCAACGCCGCCCGCCGCCGGCAACGCGAGCGCCTGGCCCGCTTCGGCCTGTACGCCAACGCCCAAATGCAGGCTCGCCATATCCGCAAGTTCTGTCAGGTCGACGAACAGGGCCACCAACTCCTGGAGATGGTCACCGACCGCCTGGGCCTTTCGGCCCGCTCCTACGCCCGTATTCTCAAGGTGGCGAGAACCATCGCCGACCTGGCCGGCGAAGAAAACATCCGGCAGCCTCACCTGGCCGAAGCGGTGCAGTACCGGGGACTCGACCGGAAGCCGATGTGATCGTTCACTGAACAATATAGAGACAAGAAACGCCGTGTGATCGTCCCCACGACCACATAAACACACGGTTCCGTCTCGGAACGTAGCCTTCAACCAAGCCCACCGAAAAGGGTACCAGCAGTTGTCATTGTAGAGTCTGCCGAAGGCTAAAGAAATACGACCATGACACCTGTATCCACATGACTCCTAAAAACTGATAGACCCCTTTCAATAGTACCGACCGGGTCTATCACGTTGTGATTTCTTGTACTTTCGATAACCTTTTCTTCTGGGTCGGCCAACAGATGGACTGCCTCAACTCTCTGGTTCATTAATCTGCTCTAGGGGGAAGACATTTCATGTGGACATCGCTTATCAGCGCTGCGGTTCTCGGGACTTGCATCATCACGCTTTTTTTGCTGGAGCGGGCTTTCCCGCTTCGCCAAGCCAAACGAGCGCTGGCGGGACGTCTCACCGTCAACCTGACATTTGGGATCATCGCCTTTGCCACCGTGTCACTGATCGTGAGGCCTGTCGCCGAGGCAACCCTCGGCTGGACCAGTACCAACGAATTTGGGCTGATCCGGCTACACATGATTCCAGACGCGCTGCGGCCGGTTGCAGCCTTCTTACTAATGGATCTCACCTTCTACTGGTGGCACCGTGCCAATCATCGACTTCCGCTGTTATGGCGCCTTCACAATGTGCATCATTTTGACCCCGACCTGGATCTGTCGACCACCTTCCGCTTTCATTTCGGCGAGCTAGCCTTCTCCAGTGCTTTTCGGGTTGTTCAGATCGGACTGATCGGTCCCTCCCTGGCGACCTACCTGGTTTATGAGGTTATCTTTCAGCTCGGCACCCTATTTCATCACAGCAACCTGCGTCTGCCGATCCGGGTTGAACGAATACTGGTCCGGTTCCTCGTCACCCCGCGCATGCACGGCATCCATCATTCCCAGGTAAAAGAGGAAACCAACGCGAATTATTCCACCGTTTTCTCCTTCTGGGACCGGCTGCACCGTACCGTACGTCTCAACGTCCCTCAGGAAGCGATCAACATCGGCATTCCGGGATACGCCGAGCCGCAAGACAACCGTCTGGGCAACAGCCTGCTTGCACCGTTCCGGTTGCAGCGTGATTACTGGCCGCGAGAAGACGGCCATGGGTCCAGACGAACCAACGCTACGGGAAAGCCCGGACAATTGGCGCCGTAACTCCTCGGTACCGGACGCTTTCTCCCCTTCTACCCGGCATGCCGATCGGTTACAAGATCGATCTCAACTTTTTCGAACAGGGGTAAGAGGCCGTTCATGCCGAGCAGGTCCAAGAGGCTGGCAAAGACTATAGATTTCTGATCACACCCCGTTGCCAAAGGGCGCAGATGTGTTTGAGTAAACACAGCGACACTTTAATCCGGCGCAACACTGCTACCGAAAAGGAAAGGAGAATCATATGCCATCGATACTAATTACCGGAGCCAATCGCGGTATTGGCCTGGAACTGACCCGATGCTTCCTCGGACACAACTGGAAGATTTTCGCCTGTTGCAGAACCCCGGAAAGCGCCGAGGAGTTGAACCGCCTGGTGTCGGGGAAAAATGACGTTCGTATTCTTCGCCTCGATGTGACGGATGAAGAACAGATCTCCCAGGTGGCCGAAGAACTTAGAAATGAACCTCTTGATATCCTTTTCAACAATGCCGGCGTCAAAGGGCCGCCGGGCCAGGACTTTGGTGATACGAATGTCGAGGAGTACCTTGAGGTCTTTCGCACCAACACGTTGGCGCCGCTGAAGGTGGCGGAAGCTTTCGTTGAGCAGGTGGCCGCAAGTGATAGGAAGATTCTGGCGTGCATGGGCACCCTTATGGGAAGCCTGAAGGAAAATACCTCCGGGGGATATTACGCCTACCGCTCCTCCAAAGCAGCGCTGCATATGATCGTGAGGGGGTTGGCAGCCGATCTTTCGGCAAGAAACATTCTGTCGGTAGTTTTCCATCCCGGCTGGGTTCGCACACGCATGGGAGGGGATGAGGCCCCGTTAAGCGTGGAGGATAGCGCAGCCGGTTTGACCCGGGTGCTTTTGGATCTGGCCCCCAAAGATAACGGACGCTTCTATGACTATAGCGGGGTAGAGCTTCCCTGGTAGGAAGGCTGCCGTGGCTGGTGGGCTTATTGGATAGTCACCACTGCGTATCCTTGGGCCTGATACCCCAGGACGGAGATAAAACCGTTTCCGACCCGGTCAATTTCAGGCATGAGGGTGCTGGGCTCAACCCCGAGGACATTGACGGCGTACATGCAGACTTCCAGGGTGACGCCGTCTTTTTTGAATTGGCGGATCTGTTCGGCGACCTTGTCGAAGGTCTTGCGGCTGGCCTCATCAAGATCCTTGCGGGCCGTGGAGATGAGTTTCACCGCGTTGCCGTGAAAGACAATGACGGTTTTAGGGCGTGCAGGCAGGGCGAGCACATTCTTATCTTCATAAACACTCTTGATCGCAGGGAAGATGGTGGTAGCCGCCTCGGCCGAGCCCAGACTGTAGTCGAAGACGGAGTTAAGACCCCGGACATCCTTAAGGGCTGCATATTCGCCGGCTGAGGCCGGAGCGCCGGCGACGTGGAGCATCACCAGGGTGATGACGATGGTCGAAACCTGGTAGGCAAAACGTTGGAATGTCTGTTTCATGGCTGTTTCTCCTTTCTGACTGTTGACCTGCTCATCCATCCTCACACTATGCCCTCCCGGGCCTGGGTGACAACTTAAGGCACGGGATCACAACCGCCCGGCCTGGCCCTCAGCCCGGTGTGCTATCCTCTGCACCAGGCGACAGAGCCTGTCAGCTTCCGTCAGTCCGTCGATGAAGCGCGTGGGGATACCAGTGTAGCCGGTCTGGGCACCGACCAAGGCCCCAGTAAGCATGGCCCGGGCCTGGTTTTGGCCGCCGCCGTTGACAGCATGCAGGATGGCGGACTCGAAATCGTCCGAGAAGCGTGCCGCCAGATAGTAGGCGGCCGGCAGCTGGTGGTAGATGGCGCAGGGCATCCCATAGACGAGGGAGACCTTCCAGGCGGGTTCGATGCGGATGTCGGGATCGGCGGCGGCCCGGGCCATGTAGGAGGGGGAGAGCAGCGCATCGGGGGAGGCGAAACGCCCGGCCCGGGGCGGATCGGGGTCGCCGGGCCGGGGCGGTTGCAGGTTGGCGGCGGTGACGGCGTGAAAAGGCAGCTCTCCGTCCTTGACAAGGCCCATCAGTTTTTCGGAGAGGGCAGCGTCGAGGCGGTGCCCCTGTACGAGCATACCCAGCACCGCCCCGAAAGCTACGGTCATCGACACCACGGTCTCGTCTGTTTGCGTCAACACCGTATTGGAAGCTACCGTCCGGGCGAGGGCCGCCGGATTGCCGGCATAAAAGACGGCAAGAGCGAGTGTTCGTTCGATCGCCTCCGTCGTATCGGCGTGTCCACCCGTCTGTCCCCAGGGGAGCTTCTGCTGGACCCGCCTCCTCCAGGCTTCACGGATCGACTGGCTGGTATATCCCCCCGGTCCATGGGCCGGAGTGCCATCGAGAAGAGG
Organism: Desulfuromonas sp. AOP6; assembly: GCF_009731355.2. Classification (GTDB taxonomy): domain Bacteria; phylum Desulfobacterota; class Desulfuromonadia; order Desulfuromonadales; family SZUA-540; genus SZUA-540. The sequence goes on along the minus strand of NZ_AP022810.1, from coordinate 46,564 downwards.
AAAAAGCTCTTCATCGAGCCGGCGGCAGAAATCCTCCTCCTCGTAAGTGCCGCAGTCGGCCAGGGATTCCATCATCAGGGTAAGGATAATCCCCGCCTGAGATAGATTCCCCGCTTTGAGTCCTTCGTGGTAGCGGCCCGCTTTCGGCGTCGTGTAATCCGATATCCACTCACCGAAATCGCGCCTCAACGCTTCAAGATCGTAGTACCAGTGGGGGCCCAGCCCCATCGCGTCGCCGATGACGGCGCCCAGAAGGGCGCCCTTGGCTCTGTCCTGAAAAGAAAGGTCCGTCATGGCTTATCTCCCCAGCGTAGGCGGCAGGTTACCTTCATTGCTGCTCCCGTTTGGAGTGGAACAGCTCTTGGCACCGTCATCCATTAAATTCCTGAACCAGTCTCCTGATTTCCTCCAGGTTCACCTGTCGCTGGAAGAGCGGCTTTTTCTCCTTTTTGTGACCCAATAGCTGATCCTCGAAGAGGGGTTTTTCCTTGCGGTAGAACACGCCGAGCCGCAGAGGATCTTCTTCAAGAGCACTGGCAAAGGCCTGGATGCGGTCATTCGGGTCATGGTTTTCGTCAAGATAGGCGGTGTTTTCGTCGAACCATTGGTAGGTGTTGAGTTTGTTAAAAGATACGCAGGGCTGCAGCAGATCGACCAGGGCATAGCCCCGGTGCCGGATGGCCTGCTGCAGAATATCGAGGGTTTGTTCTTTGTGGCCGACGAAGGCGCGAGCGACAAAAGAGGCCTCGAGGGCGATGGCCACGGCCAGCGGGTTGAACGGCTCCAGGATGACGCCGGCCGGTTGCAGCGGCGTTTCAAAGCCGCGTTGGCTGGTGGGGGAGGCTTGTCCTTTGGTCAATCCGTAAACCATATTGTTGTGGACGATGTTGGTCAGGTCGGGATTTCGACGGATACAGTGGATAAAATGGTTGCCGCCCTCGCCATACATATCGCCGTCACCGCTTTCGGCAATCACCGTCAGGTTGGGATTGCTCGCCTTGATGCCTGTCGCCGCCGGCAAGGCGCGTCCGTGCAGTCCGTTGAAAAAATGGACCTGCATGTACTGGGGGATTTTAGCGGCCTGGCCAATTCCCGAGACCAGCACCGTCTGCTGCTGATCCAACTCCAGGGCAGCCATCGCAGCGGTCAACAGCTTGAGAATGCCGAAATTGCCGCAGCCGGGGCACCAGGCGATGTCGCATCCCTCTCGGACAAACATATTGGTGGTCATGAGGTCACCTCCTGACGCAGTCGGTGTTCCAGGGCTTCGACGCTGAAAGGTCGTCCATTGTACTGCAGCCAACAGGCATCGGCCTGGCGTCCCGTTTCCCGCTGGATGAGCCGGGCGAATTGCCCCGTGGCGTTGTTTTCGATGACGATCAGACTCTGTGCCCCTTGCAGGTGCTCCTGGACCTGCTCAGAGAGCGGGTAGACCTGGGGGGAGTATAAAAAGGCCGTCTCCGGGTCGCCGACCCGGGCCAGGGCCTCCTCGATGGCCAGCCGGGTCGAGCCCCAACCGACCAGCAGGCGCCGATAATCTGTCGGTCCGAATAAGTGGTGCTTTACCGTTTGTTCGGACCGCAGCCCCTTGAACTTTCGCAGCCGCTTGTCGACCATGGCGGCCCGCACCTCAGCGTCTTCCGTAATAAAGCCGGCCTCGTCGTGCTCGTCGCTGTCGACACAGACCAGCCCCTGCCCGTACCCGGGAATACCTCGTGGAGAGAGGCCGCTTTCGGTCAGGGCGTAGCGGCGGTAGTCGGCGGACGTTTCGACAATGTGGTGTTCATCCGGTTCGGCAGGAAGGGGCAGTTCCGGAACGTTGTAGGAACTGTCGAGCAGGTACTGGTCCGTGAGGATGAAAACGGGCGACTGGCTGGCGTCGGCGAGATCAAAAGCCAGGCGGGCACATTCGAAGGCTTCTTCAAGGGTCCCCGGAGCCAGGATCATCCTGGGGAATTCACCGTGGCCGGCATACAGGGCCAGGTCGAGATCGCCCTGTTCGGTACGGGTAGGCAGTCCGGTAGCCGGACCAGGGCGCTGGGCCAAGTGAATCACCATGGGCGATTCGATGCCACCGGCCAGGCTAAGCCCTTCCCCCATCAGAGCGAAACCGCCGCCGGAGGTGCTCACCATGGCCCGGCCACCGGCGTACCAGCTGCCGAGCCCCATATTGATGGCGCTGATCTCGTCCTCGGCCTGCTCCACCACAAGGCCGAACCGCTCGGCATATTTGGCCAGAAATTGCAGCACCCCGGTGGAAGGGGACATGGGATAGGAGGCGATGAAATTGCAGCCGCCGGTGAGGGCTCCGAGCCCTACCGCTTCGGAACCATTCAGGAACAGCTGGCCCGCGATTTGAGGGTTCGTCTGGAGGTCGCAAAACCATTCTTTCTCTTTGGCGGTGGCCTCTCCCTGCTCCAGGCCCAGCCTGGATGCCCGCAGATTCTTGTCCAGAACTTCCTGGTTACCGCCAAACAGCTCTTCCAGGGTCTTTTCAAGCAACGCTGATTTTAGTCCAAGCAGCCCGATGACAAAACCACAGGCAACCGCATTGGCATAGATCTTTTCACCCACCTGTTTAGCCAGATCGGCCAGAGGCAGAGGTATCAGTTCGTCGAGGTGATCGTAAACTGCCGGGTCACCGATAACCAGCGTGTCCGGCGTAATCCTTTCTTGAATCCACGAGTACGCGTCGCCGTCGAGCAGCACGCACAAGTCAATCTCTTCGGCATAGGCCCGTACCGGACTCGACGCCGCCCGAATGGTCGTCGAATTGCTGCCGCCCCGGATCCGCGACATAAATTCTTTGGTGGCAAACACATGCAGACCGGCAGCTTTCAGGGTCCGGGTCAATACCGTTTCAATAGTCTGAATTCCCTGGCCGGCCTCGCCGGCGAGAACAATGCTGATTTCGTTTTTGAACCTCGTTTGCGGTTGCACGGCAGCTTCTCCTTTCTCGCCTTCCACGACGTCTGATGCATTCAGGGTGAGATTCTCAAGTATAGACGGAGTAGCGTGATTTGCACGGTCTATGGCTTCCGGATCGACATCGGGAAGAAACCTTGCCTAAATCATGCGCCAGGAATACCCATGTGGTAGAATGAAATGACAAAATAAGCTGAAAGGAGTCCGTTATGAAAAAAGAGGAATTTTTACATCACTGCCTGGAAGCCGAAGCCGGAAGGGATACCTTCGTTACCCATCCTCCCAGCAAAGAAGAAGGAAGAGTCGTGGAGTGCAATGTTGAAAAGGGGCACCTGATCGTACAGACTGCCGACGACCATCGGCGTTGTTGGGACTATCGGGAGTGTGAAGACCTGAGTCATTCCAAATCTGGACCCATGGTCTGATGGCCTATGATTCAACCTGGAAAATTAAAGGAAGATGAAGATGGTAATGACCCGGGTGTCTATTTTCCCCCACTCTGAAACAAAAAAAAGGGGCCCAGCCATCTGCTAATCCCGATGGTTGGCCCCTTTTACGCGTCTTCCTGTATTTTCACAACCTGTCAATCACCTGTTGGAGCTTGTTTCTAATCTTGGTGGCGATCTCGATCAGTTCGGTATTGTCGATCGCCTGCATCGACGCGAGAGGATCGACCGCGGCGACCTCGACCCGGCCGTCCTCATATTCCTGGACGATCACGTTGCAGGGGAGCATGGTGCCAATATGGGCTTCAGTTTGCAGTGCCCGATAGGCAAAGGACGGATTGCAAGCCCCGAGAATGTGGTATTTTCTGAAATCGACATCAAGCTTCTTCTTCAGTGTTCCCTGGACATCGATTTCGGTCAGGATACCAAATCCTTCTTTTGCCAGTTCTTCAGTAACACGGGCTATCGCTTGGTCGAAAGAAGTGTCTACTGTTTTGTTAAAAAAGTAAGTCATTATATCTATCTCCTTTCTGGTTGAGGATTGCGGTGAGGTCTCCAGAGTCTGCGTCACCCAGACAGTCCATCTACAAGCAGTATAGTCTCGCCGGCTCAAATCACCACCAGGGCATTACCTTTGTTTTAGTGCGCTATCGGAGAAATCATAGTCGTTCGGGGGTACACCTATTAGGCGGTATCCCCTATTTTTGAAACAAGCGTTTTGCCCTTTACACAAGCCTGATTTACATTGACTTCCTGGGCAGTCTAATAGTAAAGACGCTTCCCCGTCCAACCTCGCTTTCAACCTGTACCATTCCGCCGTGCGCCCTGACCACCGCCTGGACCAGACTGAGCCCCAATCCGGCCCCAGGCGTGGAGCGACTCTGGTCCAGCCGGTAAAACCGGTTAAAAATCGACTTTTGCTCTTCGGCCGGAATGCCGATGCCGGTATCGGCGATGGCAATGAGAATCTGCTCCCCTTCCGCCGCGGCCTGGATAGTCACCTTTCCCCCCACCGGGGTATATTTAATTGCGTTGTCAAGGAGATTGGCGACGGCCCTTTGCAGCCTCGGTCGATCCCCCTGAACACATAAAGACGCGGATGCGACCACAACCTGTAGCTCGACGCCCTTATCCTCAGCCGCGGTAGAAAACAACTCCCCGACATCGCTGACAATATCCCCTAGGTTCACGGATATTTTGGGGATCTCGCGAAGCCCGGCATCGGTTTCGGCGATTTCGAGCATGGTGTTGACCATGCCAACCATCCTGTCGCTCTCTTCGATGATGGTCCCGGCCATATTCCGGTACTCGGCCAGCTCTTGTCTCCCGGTCAGTGTCGTCTCGGCCAGACCGCGGATCCTCGTCAGTGGACTGCGCAAATCGTGGGCGATATTGTTGGTGACATCCTTCAATTCGCCGATGAGAACCTCGATTCGATCCTGCATCTGGTTGAAGGCCCGCCCCAGGTTCTCGATCTCTTCGCCGTCCTTGCCCAGCTCCACCCGATGAGAGAAATCTCCCTGGCCGATCCGGTCGGCGGTCTGCCTGATCCGTTCGACTCCCTTCATGGCCCGCTTGGAGATTAGATACCCGGACAGAGCGCCTCCCAGGAGCATGATGGCAAATGCGGTAGCAAAAATGCTGCGGAAGTCTTCGAGCAGCCGATCATCCTCCTTCAGCAGAAAACCCATCTGAAGGAGGTAGCCTCCCTCAAGACCCTGATGCAGAATACGAACCTGATGATGTCTGCCGGGCAGGGTGAGCGTATCGAACAGCTGCCCGGTTTCCGCGACCGGTTTCCTGGGCTTGATGCTCAGCTCCGGCCATGCCTTCAAATCGGAAGTCGCGATCAATTCCAGGTCCGGCGTAAAAAAACGGATAAAGACGCGGCCGACCCCTTCGGCCTCCGCTTCAAGATGGACTTCCTTGATCGCTTCTTCCAGACCTTCCGTCCGAAGTGTTTCAGCGACTTCAAAAGCATCCCTGGTAAGTTTTTCATCGATCTTGTCGTGCAGGGTTGACCTCAGGTGCACATAGACAAAGGAAAAGGCCGTTAAAAACAGGAAGGTAAAAAGCACCAGAAAACGGAGGGTCAGCTGGACGCTCAGGCTGCGTATCATGTTACCCCCTGGCCTCGAGAAGGTAGCCGACGCCACGCACCGTATGGATGAGCTGTCGCGAAAAAGGACGATCTATTTTATCGCGCAGGCGGCAGATGCGGGACTCAACCACGTTGGTCTCGGGGTCGAAATTATAATCCCAGACGTGCTCCATGATCATGGCCTTGGAAACGACCCGGCCTGCGTTGCGCATCAGATATTCGAGCAGGGCAAACTCCCGATGCTGCAGGTCGATTTCGCGGCCGGCGCGAAAAACCTTGCGTCGGGCCACGTCCATCGACAGGTCGTCGACCTGGAGAGTCATGGGTTCAGCGATCTGATTGACCCGACGCAGCAAGGCCTGGGTACGAGCCAGCAGCTCAGAAAAGGCAAAGGGTTTGACCAGATAGTCGTCACTGCCGGATTGAAGCCCCAGAATCCTGTCGTCGACGGACTTTTTCGCACTCACGACGATAATGGGGAGTCTGAGCTTTTGTTCTCGGAGCTTTTCAATGACCGTCAACCCGTCCAACCGGGGCAGCATAATATCGATCACCGCGATGTCGTAAGGGGTGTGAGAGGCCATAAACAGTCCATCTACCCCGTTAGCGGCGCGATCCACGGCGTACCCGGCTTGTTGATAACCCTTGGCGACAAAGTCGGCGGTCCGATCGTCATCCTCAATGAGCAGAACTCTCATACTCCCTCTCCAGGATGCTAACTTCCAGCTTCTCCCGGGAAGCCCCCAAGGCTTTCGGGGCATTGCCGGGAATATTTTTCACCATCATAACGTGATTTTTCCTTCAAAAGATAGTAGCCGTTGAATTCGCCGAGCTTTGTTACACGCTGGCGAACTTCGGTGGGCAGTCGTCTCAAGTCCCCTTCTTTGATCGCGAAGTAATCATTGCTGCTGTTTTGGAAATACCGATTCACCTCTGCGGGCTGTTCGGCCAAATGCGCCTGTCCCCGGGAGTAAAACTCAGCCGAGTGCGGCCGTTTGAACAGATAGATCAGGACTCCCGCTTCCTCGACCCGGACTGCCTGGTAAGCCGCCACCAGTTCCTTTTGGCATTTTTTGGCCGGCACAATTTGGCCCGCTATCAACAGCCACGCCGAGACAAACAGGAGCGTGGTGGTGACCGCTACCTTCATTATTTTACCAAGGCCAGGCACAGGCGATATCGTTCTTGTCGAGTTTTCGGGCTGGTCCGGCAACATCAGTTCAGTGACAAGCAAGGCAAAGGCCGGGAGCCCTGGAAGGACGTAAGTCCACAGAATGTTGCCGGCCAGGGTGAAAAAAACCATGGGGGCGACAGACCACAGCACCAGATACACCCCCCAGCCGTCGGGGCGTCTGAGCATGAGGCCCACTTTTTGTCGGAACTCTTTCCTGAAGAGGGAGGCGAGCAAAACCAGGGACCACGGCAGCGCTGTCACCAGCCAGTACAGCCAGATGGTCCCCAGGGGCCGGGAGTGAGCATTGCCGTAAAGATCACCCTGCCAGCCTGAAACCATAAAACGCTTCCAGTGTTCGCCGATCAAAAAATAATCGAGAAACCCCGGGGTCTTTATCTCCGCCAGATAATACCAGGGTGCGCTCAGGGCAAGACAAAGCGCCAGACCCGAAAACCAGGGAAGGCGGCGCCAGACATGGCCCCACTGTCTTTGGCAGAGGACCCAGCCCCCGACGGGCAGACCGGTTAGAATCAAAGCAACCGGGCCCTTGGCCAGGAGACCAATGGCCAGACCGACAAAGAAGAGATATCCCCAGACCAGGGCACGGCTTTTCTTTGCTGTCATGGCCCGCCAAAAAGCGACCATCGAAAGCGTCGTGCCTAAAAGCAGGGCGGGATCGGTCATGACCGCTCCGCTGCTGACGAAGAACAGAACGGAGAGGGCCAGTACCACAGTCGCCACCAGGGCAAAATCCTGCCCACGCTGCCGGACGGCGATGAAATAAACCAGGGCGAGAACAAGAAGAGCTAACAGAAACGACGGCAAACGAATGGCGAACTCGTTCACTCCCAGTACGCGGATGGAAAGGGCCGAAAGCCAGGTCGACAGGGGGGGCTTTCCCCAGAAAGGAACACCCTGATGAATCTGCGGGGTGATCCAATCGCCCGTCTGTGCCATGAGCCGGGCGATTTCGCCATAGCGCGCCTCGGTAGTATCGGCCAGCGGATAGCTTCCCAGGGACAGCAGGCGGACCATCGCTGCCACAGCGAGTATCCCCCGGAACACCTTGCGTTGAATAGATGTCAATTGGAATGCCATGATAACGCCTCTTGGTTCCTGCGGGCCAAATCGAAAGGTTTCAGGACCACCCGCCCGATGGCCGCACGGTGGTGACTGTTCACCAGGTAAATGGGCCGCTGCTTGGTTTCGACAAACATCCGCCCCAGGTACTCACCGACCACGCCGATGGCCAACAGCTGAAGGCCGCCCAGAAACAAGATCACGACCATCAGGCTTGGGTAGCCTGGCACCGGATCGCCGAAAAACAGCGCTTTGGCCAGGACAAACAGCCCGTAAAGCAGCGCCGCCGCCGAGGTCAGAAATCCGATATAGCTGGCAATTTTCAGGGGCGCCACGGTAAATGAGGTTATCCCTTCGATCGCCAGATTCCACAGCCCCCAGTAGTTCCACTTGGTGACGCCTGCATAGCGGGGATCACGGTGGTAGGGAAGCTCTTTCGCCGGGAAACCGATCCAGGCAAAAAGCCCCTTCATGAACCGGGTCCGTTCGGGCAGCTGCTTCAAGGCATCGACTGCCCGCCGGCTCAGCAAACGGAAATCACCTACATTCTCGGGCACCTTGACGCGTCCCACGCGGGCCATGAGCGCATAAAAAGCGCGGGCGGTCGTCTTTTTCAGCCAGGTTTCCCCTTCCCGGCTGAGGCGCCGCATGTAAACCACATCGAAGCCCTGACGCCATTCCCTGACCATGTCGGGAATCTGTTCCGGCGGATCCTGCAGATCGGCGTCGATCACCACCACCGCATCGCCGTGAGCATGATCCAACCCGGCTGTCATCGCCGCCTCCTTGCCGAAGTTGCGACTCAGGTCAAGGACCTCGACGCGCCGGTCCTCTCGCATCAGCTCCAACAACAGGGGCAGGGTATTATCGCTGCTCCCGTCATTGACATAGAGGATTTCTGCGCGGTCTATGTCGGCCCCTTCCAGGGCCGAGCAGAGCCTGCGGTGGAATTCAAGAATAACTTCCTGTTCGTTGTAGGCCGGCACCACAACCGTCAGCAGGGTCTCTTTCTGAACTGTTTTTGCCGCCTTGTTGAGGGAGGGTTTTCTCATATTCTGGCTCCTTTAAAATGTCCAGGTCCGGTTTAAGGTGAAGCTGAATCCGAAAACAGCGCCGGTGGCAAGACACTGAGCGATAAGATAGTGTCCGCCTAGACAGCCAAGCATCGCTTTTAAGACGAGTCCGTTAATGACCAGCCCCAAGGCAGCGACCAGGAAAAACCTGGACACGGACTCCAGGTGTCTTTTCCGGCTGTGGAAGGTGCAGAAATAATTCAGCAGATAAATGATCAGGGCACCTGTCATCGCCCCTGCGGTGGAAGCGGGCAACACGCCTGCAGAAAATCGCCGGATCAGGGTCACCATGAGACCGTAATGCACCAACGTGCCAAAAACACTGACCAAAAGGTATTTGGTCAGGTCTGGCAGCAGCTTTTCCACCGCAGGGGCTGACCTTGGATTGCTGAATAGAAGTTTCACGGGGTACCCGCAACCTTTCCCTTGAAAGCCTGTTGCTTAACGCGCAAGGCCCTGAGGTTTCGTGCTTTTCAAACAGGGTGAATGTAAAACAGAATAGTTGTCGAAACATGACCGGAAGATTACCTTTTAGCAATCTTCCCGAAGACAGGAGTGGCTACCCGGCGGGAGGGGATGTGAAACGAAAGAGCTTTAACGTCCAGCAAGAAACTATGATAAACTTTCAGCCGTTCCTTGCTTTTATTCCACGCAACGAAAGAGATGCGCCAGATGCCTGACCAAAAAGACAATCAGCCCAAGGAGTTGCCCTGGCTCGAAAAGTTGACCTTTCTTTTGATGCTGGGGCTGGTGACGATTCTGTTTCTTGTGCTGCTCAAGCCTTTTTTCGGGGCGATTTTCTGGGCCTGTATTGTCGGCCTGATTTTCTATCCCCTCTACCGGCGCCTGCTGGCCGCCTGGGGAGAGCGCAGCAATCTGGCCGCGCTGGCGACTTTGACTGCCGGAGTCCTCATCGGCATTGTTCCGACCCTCTTCGTCTTTGGCTCATTTCTGCAGGAGGGCGCCAGTCTGTACCAGCGCCTGCAGAACGGCGACCTGGATTTCGCCCAATATATTCAACGTATTCGGGAGGCCTTTCCCGTTATTCAGAATTTTCTCGAACGCCTGAATCTCGACCTGAACCCCCTGCAGGAACAGTTGTCGGGGGCAGCGCTGGCGGCCAGTCGCTTTCTCGCCCAAAACGCCGTACAGTTTGGCCAGGATACCCTGCAGTTTTTCGTCAGCCTCGGCCTCATGCTCTATGTCGCTTTTTTCCTGCTGCGGGATGGGCAGCAGTTGGTCGAAATGCTGGTGCGCGCCCTTCCTCTGGGGGATGAACGGGAGCGTCTTCTTTTCGCCAAATTTGCCGAAGTGGCCCGGGCCACCGTCAAAGGCAACCTCGTTGTCGCCGTGGTACAAGGTAGTCTGGGGGGTATTATCTTCGCCATTCTCGGCATTCCCGGCGCCCTGCTCTGGGGCGTGGTGATGACCCTCCTCTCCCTCATCCCCGTGGTGGGCGCTGGCCTCATCTGGGCTCCGGTCGCTATTTACCTCTTCGCCATTGGCGATTGGGTGCAGGGCCTCATTCTCACCGCTTTCGGCGTAGGGGTGATCGGTCTGGTGGACAACATTCTGCGCCCGATTCTGGTGGGGCGTGACACCAAACTGCCCGACTATATCGTCCTGTTGTCGACCCTGGGCGGCTTTGCGGTCTTTGGCATGAACGGCTTCGTCGTCGGTCCGCTGATTGCCGCTTTGTTCGTGGCCTTTTGGGAAATCTTTGTACGCGAGTTCAATTCACCGACGACACCCCCTACCGATTAAGCACCAACCAGCCTCTCTGCCCCCGCAAACAGCTGTAGATTATTCTACGGCCCGCGTGAATTATTCTACAAAATCGCCCTCTTGCCTGTTGCCGTCGCACGGTCTTTTCCCCCCCATATCCGCTCTCCCCAACTTTCACTCTGCCGGCAGGGGCATGGACATTCGGCCAAACCCGCCTAATATAAAAACAATTCGATTTATAAAAGGCAGTCCGAATGCCCTGTTCGTCGGGAAGGAGCGGCTGGGCATAGTGCTTGCTCCTTGGGAGGAGGAAGTGAACCAGTGAACTTTTTCGGAACCGACAGAGGGTTCCCGTTACGAAATTGAGGAACAGCGATGGCGACATGGGTGAATCGACAGCTTTTGACCGGAATGGTTCTCTTTTTGCTCCTGTTGGGGACAAAGGCCTGGGGCACCGACCCACCGGCGCCTGATCTGCCTGCCCTGGTGCAGGAGGCGGTCAGCCGCAACCCTTCCATCGAAGCCTCCGAGGCCCAGTGGCAGACCTTTTTAGCAAAAGCCCAGCAGGCCGGCAGCTTTGATGACCCCATGCTGATGCTGGGGATCAGCAACGGCCTGGTGAGCGATCCCTTCGCCTTTGATCAGGATGGCATGACGTCCAAGGTGATCGGCCTCAGCCAAAAACTCCCCTTCTTTGGCAAACGCGCGCTGGCCCGGGAAGCCGCCAGCCTGGATGCGGTCTCTGCCCAGGCCCGCCATGAGGAGCGCAAGCTGGCCCTGACGGCCCTGGTGAAAGAAGTCTACGCCCGCCTGTTTCTGGTCGACAAGGCTCAGGATATCCTGAGCCGCAATCTCCAGGTGATGGAGACGGTGATCCGGGCCGCCGAAACCCGCTACGGCGTTGGTGAAGGCCGCCAGCAGGATGTGCTCCGGGCCCAAGTGGAGCGCTCGCGCCTGCTGGAAGCACAGATTGGGCTCGACCAGCAGCGGCGCAGCCTGCAGGCGAACCTTAACCGCCTCCTCGCCCGCCCCGCCGACACCCCCATCGGATATATCGCCGACCTCGACACGCCGCCCGTGCCCTATGGGGCCGATGCCCTCCGGCGATTGGCAGAGGAAAAGCGGCCTCTTCTCGCCGGTTTGTCCGCGCAGATCGACAAGAGCAAGGCGGAGGAGGCTCTCGCCCAAAAAGCCTTCTACCCCGATTTCACCCTATCCCTCGAATACATGCAGCGCGAACCGGCCATGGGGGGTGAGGGGGATGATATGTACAGTGCTTCCGTCTCTTTCAATCTGCCCATCTGGCGCGAACGCCGGCAGGCTCGGGTGGCCGAAGCCAACGCCCAGCAAGCTACGGCCCAGGCCGAACTGCATGACCTGCGCAACGCCATCGACGGGGGCATTGCCGACCTGCTCGCAAAACTCGATCGTGCCGGTCGCCTGCTGGAGCTCTACCGTGGCGGCATTCTCCCCCAATCGACCCACGCCTTTGAATCGGCCCAGATCGGCTACAGCAACAACAAGGTCGATTTTTCCCGGATGCTCAACAGCCTGACCACCCTGTTCAACGATGAACGTCAACTTTATCAGACCATGGCCGACTACCGCCTGAGCCTGGCCCAGCTCGAGGCCCTGGTCGGTACGGATTTAACAAAGTAAGCGCCCCTTAGAAGAGGTTCTGTCATGAGCAAAAGAAATATGAAATCTCCCCTGATCGCCCTGCTGCTGATCGCCCTGCTGCTGATCGTCGCTCTCGGCGGCGGCTATTTCTGGGGGCGCTCCGGCGACCACGACGACCATGGCCACGAGACGGCAACGGAGACAGCCGCTGGGGAAAAGGTGCAGTACACCTGCGGCATGCACCCCTTCATCATCCAGGATGAGCCGGGCATCTGCCCCATCTGCGCCATGGATCTGACCCCCCTCAAGCCCGGCACGGGGGGTGGCTCGCAAGCTACGGGCGGGCCAGCCAAGATCATCCACTGGGCCTCGCCCATGGACCCGACCTATGTCCGCGACGAACCCGGCCAGGACTACATGGGACATGATCTCGTTCCCGTCTATGAAGACGGCTCCGGCGGCAGCGCCATCGCCATAGACCCCGTCACCACCCAGAACATGGGGGTGCGCACGGCGACCGTCACCCGCGGCGACCTGCACCGCGAGGTGCGCACCGTTGGCCGCATCAGCTATGATGAATCGTCCCAGTACGCCGTCAACAGCAAGATCGGTGGCTGGATCGAACGCCTGTACGTCAACCAGACGGGACAGCTGGTACAAAAAGGACAGCCGCTCCTCGAGATTTACAGCCCCGACCTGGTCGCCGCCCAGCAGGAGTACCTGCTGGCCCTACGCCACCAGGCCGAGCTGGCCCAGAGCCCCATCGCCGACCTCGGCGCCGGTGGCGAGCGCCTCCTGAGCGCCGCCCGTCAGCGCCTAAGTTACTGGGACATCAGTGCCCGCCAGATAGAGCAGCTGGAAAAGAGCGGAGAGATCCGCAAGACCCTGACGCTGTTCGCTCCCGTCAGCGGCATTGTCGGCGACAAGAAAGCCGTCGAGGGGATGAGCCTGAAGCCGGGGATGGAGCTGATGCAGCTCACCGACTTGAGCCGCATCTGGGTGCTGGCCGACCTGTACGAGTACCAGCTCCCCTGGGTGAAAGAGGGGCAGACGGTCACGGTGGAGGTCCCTCACGCCGGTAACCGCACGCTGACTGGCAAAATCGTTTACATCTACCCCACCGTCGATCCCAAGAGCCGCACCGTGCAGGTACGCATCGAGCTGCCCAACCCCGGCCTGGAGCTGAAACCGGAGATGTTCGTCAACGTGCGCCTCCACACCCAGGCCTCCAAGGACGTCCTCCTCATCCCCGTCGATGCCATCCTCACCTCCGGCACCCGGCAGCATGTCTTCGTCGCCCTCGGCGAGGGACGCTTCGAGCCGCGCGTGGTCGAGACGGGAATCCAGGGGGAAGACGGCCAGGTGCAGATTCTCTCCGGCCTCCAGCAGGGGGAACAGGTCGTCACCTCGGCCCAGTTCATGCTCGATTCAGAGAGCAAGCTGCGTGAGGCCATCCAGAAGATGATGGCTCCCAAGGCTCCCGCCAGCCCGGCGTCCGATCCGGTCGGGCAGCCGGAGGATGACCTGGAAGACCTGTTCTAGCGAGCAGGCAACCCCTGTGCGGCCAGGCCTGAGGTACCTATTCCCTCAGTCCTCACCCCTCACTTTCAACGCTGTCAGGATACTGCGATGCTTGAAAAAATAATCGAATGGTCGATACGCAATACCTTCGTGGTCGTTCTGGCCACCGTCTTCCTCGTCGTCGGCGGGATCTACTCCCTGCGCAACATCCCCATCGACGCCATCCCTGACCTTTCGGATGTGCAGGTGATCATCTTCACCGACTATCCCGGCCAAGCGCCGCAGGTGGTGGAGGACCAGGTCACCTACCCGCTGACCACCCAGATGCTGGCCGTCCCCGGCGCCAAAGTGGTGCGCGGCTATTCCTTCTTCGGCTATTCCTTCGTCTACATCATCTTCGAGGACGGCACCGACATCTACTGGGCCCGCTCCCGCGTCCTTGAATATCTCAACTACGTCTCCGGGCGGCTCCCCGAGGGGGTGACGCCGACCCTGGGTCCCGATGCCACCGGGGTCGGCTGGGTCTACGAATACGCCCTGGTCAGCGATCGCCACAACCTGCAGGAGCTGCGCTCCATCCAGGACTGGTTCCTGCGCTATGAGCTGACCTCGGTGGAAGGCGTCGCCGAGGTGGCCAGCCTCGGCGGCTTCGTCAAGCAGTACCAGGTAGCCGTCGATCCCAATCGTCTGCGCGCCTTTGATATCACGCTGCCCATGGTCGAGATGGCCATCAAGAACAGCAATCTCGATGTCGGCGGCGGCGCCATCGAAATGGCGGAAACGGAGTTCATGATCCGCAGTCGCGGCTATATCCAGAACCTGCAGGATCTGCAGAACGTGGTCATCATGACGACGGAGCGCGGCACCCCCGTGCTGCTGCGGGATATCGCCGACGTTCGGCTCGGACCCGAGATGCGGCGGGGCATCGCCGACCTCGACGGCGAAGGGGAGACTGTCGGCGGCATTATCGTCATGCGCTATGGCGAAAACGCTCTCAAGACTATCGACAACGTCAAGCGCAAGCTGGAGGAGCTCAAGGCTGGTTTGCCCGAAGGGGTGGAGATCATCCCCGTCTACGACCGCTCCGGCCTGATCGAGCGCGCCACCTCCAACCTCAAGGAGAAGCTGCTGGAGGAGAGCCTGGTCGTCGGCCTGGTCATCATCCTCTTCCTCTTTCATCTGCCCAGCGCCATCGTGGTCATTCTGGCCCTGCCCGTGGCCATCCTCATGGCTTTCATCATCATGTACGCCCAGGGAATCAACGTGAACATCATGAGCCTGGGCGGGATCGCCATTGCCATCGGTACCATGGTCGACTCGGCCATCATCATGGTGGAGAACGCCCATAAGCATCTGGAGAAGGGAGGAAGGCCGCGGCGGGAGGCCATCATCGAGGCGGCCAAGGAAGTCGGGCCCACCATCTTCTTCGCCCTGCTGGTTATCACCGTCTCCTTCGCGCCGGTTTTCACCCTGCAGGAGCAGGCGGGCCGCATGTTCAAGCCCCTGGCCTTCACCAAGACCTACTCCATGGCGGCGGCGGCGCTCCTCTCTATCACCATCGTTCCCGTCCTCATGCTCTGGCTCATCCGCGGCAAGATCCGCTCGGAGGAGCGTAACCCCATCAACCGCCTGCTTATCGCCCTCTACCACCCCGTGGTCGATCTGGTGTTGCGCTGGCGCAAGACGACGCTGCTGGTGGCCCTGCTGCTGGTCATCTCCATCAGCTACCCCTTGACCAAGATGGGGACGGAGTTCATGCCGCCCCTGTACGAGGGGGATCTGCTCTACATGCCCACCACCCTGCCGGGCCTGTCGGTGACCAAGGCCAAGGAACTTTTGCAGCAGACCGACCGCATCATCCGCCAGTTCCCTGAAGTGGAGACGGTCTTCGGCAAGATCGGCCGGGCGGAGACCGCCACCGATCCGGCACCGATGATGATGATTGAGACCACCATTATGCTCAAGGACGAGGCGGACTGGCGGGACATGCCGAACCACCGCTTCTACAGCGACTGGCCGCAATGGAGCGAGCCCCTCAAGATTCCCCTGCGCTGGCTGCTGCCAGAGAAACGCAAGATCTCCGTGGCCGAGCTGACGGAGCAGCTTAACAACGCCGTACAGTTTCCCGGCCTGACCAACGCCTGGACTATGCCCATCAAGACGCGCATCGACATGCTCTCCACCGGCATCAAGACCCCCGTCGGCATCAAGATCATGGGGCCCGATCTGGAGGTACTCAATCGTCTGGGCGAGGAGGTCGAAGCGGTGGTGCGCCCCCTCAAGGGCACCCTTTCGGCCATCTCCGAACGCACCGTTGGCGGCTTCTTTCTCGATTTCGACATCGACCGCCTCGCCGCCGCCCGCTATGGTATTCAGGTGGGGGACATCCAGGACGTCATCCAGTCGGCTCTGGGGGGCATGACTATCACCCAGACCGTCGAAGGGCTGGAGCGCTACCCCATCAGCCTGCGCTACGACCGCGACTTCCGCAGCGATATTCCCGCCCTCAGGCAGCTCCTCGTGCCCTCGCCGACAGGGGCCCATATTCCCCTGGAGCAGCTGGCGACCATCACCGTGCGCAACGACCCCGACAGCATCAAGACGGAGAACTCCCGGCGCACGGCCTGGGTTTACGTCGATATCAAGGGGATCGATCTCGGCACCTACGTGGAAAACGCCCAGCAGGCGGTGGCCGACAACATCAGCCTGCCCACCGGCTACAACATCGTCTGGAGCGGCCAGTACGAGTACATCGAGTCAACCCGGGCCCGCCTGCTGGTTATCATCCCGCTGACCCTGCTGATCATCTTCGTCATCATCTACATGAGCACCCATTCCGCCGTTAAAACAGCGATCGTCTTCATGGCGGTCCCCTTTTCGCTGGTCGGCGCCTTCTGGCTGCTCTATCTGCTCGACTACAATATGTCCATCGGCGTCTGGGTCGGCCTCATCGCCCTCGCCGGCCTCGACGCCGAAACGGGCGTTGTCATGCTCCTCTACCTCGACCTCGCTCACAAAAAATGGACGGAAGAAGGTCGCATGCTCACCCTGGGCGACCTCAAGCAGGCCATCCACCACGGCGCCGTCAAACGGATCCGTCCCAAGGTGATGACCGTGGTCACCATCATCGCCGGCCTCTTTCCCATCATGTGGAGCACCGGCGCCGGCGCCGACGTCATGAAGCGTATCGCCGCCCCCATGGTCGGCGGCTCGGTCACCTCCCTGGCTCTGGAGATGCTGGTCTACCCCGTCATCTTCTTCCTCTGGCGCGGTCGCGGCCTGGACAAGAATCCAACACCGACCCGGGAGGGCGACGACTAGGCGGATTTCGGTCCTTTCGGCGATTTCCTGGTATATTAGTAAAGAAAATGGTTTCTCTTTGACCCGGGTCAATTTCTGACCCGGGTCTTTCTGTTAAATTTTTCTCAACAGCGCCTTTTCTTCACAAACACGCACTCTGGCGTTTTTTCAGAAAGCAGAGGTGACCTATGACAATCAAGACCACAACACCGAATCAAAACCGTTTGGAACAGACCATTGGCGACCTGGTCGCCGAGGATTACCGGAACGCCGCCGTCTTCGAGAAACACGGCATCGACTTCTGCTGCGGCGGCCAGGTGACCCTGGGCAACGCCGCCCGCGACAAGGGTCTCGACCCCGACGACCTCCTTCGTGAACTCGAGGCAGCCAAAGAAACGGCGACTAGCGGGCACGAAAACTACGCCGCCTGGGATCTGGCCTTTCTGGCCGATTATATCGTCAACAACCACCATGCCTGGCTCAACGACAATCTGGGTCAGATCGCCGCCTACGCCCACAAGATCGCCGAGGTCCACGGCGAACACCACCCCGAGGTGGTTCGCATCGCCACCCTTTTCGACAGCATCGCCGCCGACATGGTGGAGCACCTGCGCGAAGAGGAAGAGGTCTTCTTTCCCGCCATCAAGGGCATCGAAGCCGCCCACCAGGCCGGCACCGCACCGACCACAGAGGATGCCAGTCACCTGCGACGGACGCTGGAGACCCTCCATCGTGACCATGAGGCCATTGGCGAGGCGACTCACGAAATCCGGCGTCTGGCTGGCGACTACACGATCCCCGCCGATGTCTGCAACACCTTCGCAGTCACCTATCGCCTGCTCAAGGAATTTGAGGACGACCTCCACAAGCACGTGCATCTGGAGAATAATATCCTCTTCCCCAAAGCGGCCAAACTGTTGCCGGCGGCATGAGGCTGTCGGGATTCAAGATTGAAAGGAGTTTGCGATGAAAGAAATGGGACGACAGGCGCTGTTGAGACGGGTAACCATCTTTCTGCTGCTGGCAGGCTTGCTGCTGCCGGGGCTGGCCGCCGCCCACTGCGATGCCCTCGATGGCCCGGTGGTGGTCGAGGCAAAGGGCGCCCTGGAAAACCAGGATGTCACCCCCGTCCTCAAGTGGGTAAGGGCCGCCGATGAAGAGGCGATACGCGCCGCCTTCACGCAGACCCTCGCCGTGCGTCAGCTCTCCCCGGCGGCCAAGGAGCTGGCCGATCGTTACTTCTTTGAAACCCTGGTGCGCATTCACCGGGCCGGTGAAGGGGCACCCTACACCGGCCTCAAGCCCGCCGGCGCCATCGCTCCGGTTGTAGCCCGCGCCGATCGGGCCCTGCAGCAGGGCTCCGTCGACGATCTGGCTAAAGCCATTGCCGCCCATGCGGAAGAAGGCGTGCGGGACTATTTCCAGCTTGCCCATGAGGCCCGGCAGCAGGCCAACAGCAGCGTGGCAGCCGGACGCGAGTTCGTCGAGGCCTATGTCACCTACGTGCATTATGTCGAGGGCATCGCCAAAGCCGTGCATGAGGGACCCCATCACGGCCAGCCAGCGGCGCCGAACGCTCATCAGCACTAGGCCTCCCCTCTTGAGGGCAGGCTCGTCTGCTGGCGGACCTGCCCCTCACTTCCGACGGAGCAGATAGTCCCGCAGCGCCACGGCGTTGTTGTGCTCCTCGTCGCGGGCGGCGTAGACCAGAGTCAGGGTCCCCTGCCTGGCTCGCTCCCGCAGTTCTGTCAGCGCTTCCCCCTTCGCCTCCAGTTCCTCGAAGTAGCGGCGCCTGAATTCTTCCCACCGGTCCGGATCATGCCCGAACCACCGCCGCAGCTCACGGCTCGGCGCGATCTCCTTCAACCATTCCTGTACCTGCAGCGCGTCCTTGGACAGGCCCCGCGGCCACAGGCCATCGACCAGGACGCGATAGCCATCCTGTGGCTGGGGCGGCTCAAAGGCTCTTTTCAGGTAAAGGGACATCCTCCCCTCCTCAAGGGCTTGTCTCCTCACTCCTCCTGAAGCGATAGTGAAAAAGGACCAGGGCCAGCAAATCGGTACCTGCCGACAGCAGAAAGACCAGCCGATAAGGAGTCGCCGACAACGCTTGCGCACCGACGCCGGGAGCCATTTCCAGCAGCCGCGCGGCCACGGCGGCACCGAAAGCGCCGGCGGTAAAGAAGACGAGATTGTAGAAGCCCATGCCGATGCCGGCCTGCGCGTGCGGGAGAGTCAGGGATATGGTCTTGGCCAAGGCCGCGTGAATCAGCGAAAAACCGACATAACAGACCATCAGCACGAGGGCGACAGCCCAGGCCGAGTGGCCGGCTATGGAGGCCAACCACAGAAACCCGATACTGAGCAGAACCAGACCGCTGCGCACTACCACCGAGCTGCCGATCCGATCCGCCAGCCGACCGCCGATGTTGCCCAGGATGGCGGCCGCCATGGCGCCGGGGAACAGGGACAGGCCGATCTGGAGGGTGTCGAGCTGATGAATCTGCCGAAGAAGCAGGGGGATGAGAAAAAACATGCCGAAGACCGTCCCCACGGCCAGAAAGACAGTCAACAAACCCAGGCTGTAGCGGGAATTGGCAAAAAGAGAGACCGGAACAAAGGGCGCCGGATGGCGGCGGATGTGGCGGACAAAGATCAGCAGGGCCAGCGCCCCCAAGGGCAACGCCCAGGCTTCCCCCTGGGCCACAAAGAGCAGCAGCAGGACCACGGCCGCAGCCAGGTAGCCGGCGCCGAGGCAGTCGAGCTCCCCGCGAGACCCTGCTTCGGCCGGCAGAAAACGTCGAAACAGGGGGATGGCCGCCAGGGTCATAAGCGAGAGGAGGAAAAGGGTGCGCCAGTCAAAACTCCCGGCCAGCAGGCCGCCAACCAGCGGGCCCACGCCCGAGGCAAAGGCGACGGTGGAGGCAACGGCCCCCAGCACCCGCCCCCGCATGTCCGGAGGAAAGTAGCGCGTCGCCACCAGCATGCCCATGGCCGGGATGGAGCCGCCGCCGACCGCCTGAATTAAGCGGGCGCCGATCAACAGGGGATACCAGTCGGCGACGTAGCCCAACAGGGCGCCGACGTTGAAAAAAAGGAGGCCGATGGTAATGAGGTTGCGTACGGGGAAAAGATCGGCCAGCTTTCCATAGGTGACCGCCGCCAGGGCGAAGGCGACGATATAGATAGTGATCACCCAGCTGACCTCGCCGGGGGAGAGATTGAACTCGGCGGCGATGTCGGGAACCGCCACATTGAACATGGTGCCGTTCAGAACGGAGAAGAAAACGATAAAGCACAGCAGCGGCACCAGGCGCCGGCGTTGCTGGTCAGTGGCGGTGGGATGTTCCATGGTTGTCTCGTGTCCGGCAATAAAAAGGGGAAAAAGGTGCCGGCCAGTCAGCGAGGCCGGAATGTCCCCCTTTTTTATCCCATAAAACGGAAAAAGGAAACCGTCCCGTCGAAGGATGCCAGACTCAGGAAAGACTTGGACTGAAACTCAGTCCCTGAACAGCAGATGAATCATATTGATTGGGAAACCGGGGTCCGGCTCCCTGGCCAGAACATATAGGGCGAGCCCCAGGGCCATGGCAGCAAGGAACAGGTAAAAAGCCATCCGCCCTGACCTTATCGGGGCTCTCCTGTTTTCATCGGACATGACACGCATCTCCTTCCTGATTAACGCTTTGCGGGTCAGTATGGAGGGATGGCTACCGCCTCAATTCTCAGGCAGGAAGTGCTCCTCATAGGTGTACTCGAGCTGCTGCAGCGTACGCGTCTGATCGTCGCCAAGAACAGTGAAAAGCTCAGCCATGGGAGCGCCACTGCACTCGGACGCCATGGTGCGGTAGAATTTGAGGGCGTCCTTGGACAACTGGATGGCGAAGGCCAGCGCCTGGCGATTGTCCGCCTTGGCATCAATCTGACTGGGATCGCAACAGTTCAGCAGCAGTTCCATGGTCGGCACGCGCCCCTGAACGGACTGCTGGTCGATTTCCCCCTTGAGCGCCGCCTCTTCCAACTTGTGTTTAATCTGCAGGCGGTCGATCGCCGCGTCTCGGAGAATGGCTACGGCCGCCTCATCCCTGACCAGGCGAATTGCCTGCAGGAAATGCTGATATATGCGTCCTTCCAAGTCAATGGCCGCGTCGCAGGCCCCATCAAAAGTTAAACAGGCGCTTTCCGATTTATTCATGCTCTACCTCCCCGGCTTGAATATTCATCTTACACCATTAGTCTACCACCTTCCTCCAAAGGGGCAATCTTCCTTCTGATTAAAAGCGATCAAATGCTTTCCAGGTCCTCGCCTTGACAGTTCGCGGAGCACCGCTATACTCGAATTTACCTATTTTATGACGGGGATGACCAAATACATCTTTTTGGGGGAACACTGCGATGAAAAAAGCATTAGCCCTGCTGACCCTGCTCACCATGCTGCTGACCAGTTGTGCGCCGACAGCCGGCCCCAAAGAAGAAACCGGTACGCTCCTGGGCGCCACTGGCGGCGCCCTGCTTGGCGCGCAGGTTGGTTCGGGACGAGGCCGTCTGGTGGCCGTTGCGGTCGGGACTTTGGCCGGCGCTCTGCTCGGGCAGGAGATCGGACGTTCCCTCGACCGTGCCGATCGCCTGGCCATGGAGCAGAATGCCCAGTACGCCCTGGAATACACCCGGACCAACCAGACAACCAACTGGGTCAACCCCGACAGCGGCAACTCGGGCACCTTCACCCCCGTACGCACCTATCAGGCCGCCGAAAACCAGTACTGCCGGGAATACCAGCAAACGGTCATTATCGGCGGGCAGCAGCAGCTGGCCTACGGCACCGCCTGCCGGCAGCCGGACGGTTCCTGGCTGATTGTCAAATAGCGCATTCTGCAATCTTGCTCTTAACACAGAAAAGGCGGCCAAAGGCCGCCTTTTCTGTCATGATCTGTCGAGATGATGCGCGCCTGACTACCAGACGGCCAGGCGTTCGCGGGCTTTTTCGGCTTCTACCGACTTGGGGTAGGTCTCCATCACCTTCTGCATGATGACCTTGGCATTCTTGACGTCTCCAAGAGCGTGAAAGGCCAGGCCCTGCTTCAACATGGCCGCCGCTGCCTTCGGATTGTCCGGATATTTCTGGATCACATCCTGAAACTGCAGAATGGCGTTTTCGTACTTCTTCTCACCATAGTAGGCCTCCCCAATCCAGTACATGGCGTTGACGGCGAGGGGATGCGCGGCATGGTTCTGCACGAAATCGCTCATCCTTTTGCGTCCTTCGACAAAGTTGCCCTGCTGGCGGATCAACGCCAAACCTTCTTCGTAGAGGAACTCGGGAGACGAGGCTGACATGGTACTGCCAGCCGGAGGGATCGCTCCTGCTGTCAGGCCAGCCATCCTGTCTTCGAGCGAAGAGACCTTCAGGCTCAGATCATCGCGGATCAGGGCCATTTCCTGACGGCTTTCCTCCCGCTGGCGGCTGAGGTCTTCCATCCGGCCACTGACGGCCTGCACATCCACGCGCAAGGTGTCCAGCGCCGCCTGGAGATCCGCGACCTGACGGCCAACATCGTCCAGACGTCTTTCACCCGGCGCCGCCTGACGCTGCAGGGCCGCATTGCGTTCAAAGGAGGCCAGCCGGCGCTTCATCTCCTCAAGATCCCGTTCCATGCGCAGGTCTCGCTGGGTCGGTATGCAGCCAGCCGTCATGACCGCCAGCATCCCTAACAGCACGATTACTTTCCACCCTTTCACTATTTCTCTCCTTCAGGCATAACGGGGGCTGTGCCTCTTCGGCACAGCCCCTTCTCTGCAACAATCAGCGAACGGCCTTGAATTCCGCCCGCCGGTTCTTGGCCCAGGCCTCTTCCGAGGTGCGGGGATCGAGAGGAATTTCCTCGCCGTAGGAGATGATCGTCATGCGATCTTCTGCCACGCCAAGAGAAACGACATAGTTTTTGGCCGCGGCCGCCCGGCGCTCACCCAAAGCCAGGTTGTACTCGTCGGAGCCGCGCTCGTCGCAGTGCCCCTCAATGACCACTTTGACACCTGGGTTGTTTTTCAGGTACTGGGCGTTGTTGGCCAGCACTTCCCGGGACTGCTCGGTCAGCGTGTATTGGTCGAATTCGAAGAAGACTCGCTCAAGCCCGGTGATCACGTCGGCGTCGACCAACCCGGGCGCTTCAGTAAAGGTCTGTTCGTCGAAGGACTGTTCCTGGAAGCCGCCGCCATCGGACGGAACGGTCTCTTGAGTGAAGCCGGCCTGATCGGACTCCAAAGAGTCACCCGGAGCCGGCTTTTTGGCGCAGCCGGTCGCCAGCAGCGCTACCAAGACCCCCAGAAAAATCCCTTTTCCAAACTGACGTACGTTCATGATCCTAGACTCCTTTCAGAAATACGGCATTATAGTGAACTTCGAATGTTTCTGACTCTATGCAAAAAACATGGAAATCATATACGTAGCCGTGGGGAAAAGCAATGTGAT
Source organism: Desulfuromonas sp. AOP6 (assembly GCF_009731355.2). Classification (GTDB taxonomy): domain Bacteria; phylum Desulfobacterota; class Desulfuromonadia; order Desulfuromonadales; family SZUA-540; genus SZUA-540. The sequence goes on along the minus strand of NZ_AP022810.1, from coordinate 23,130 downwards.
TACCAGGTGGAGGACCAGGCCGGATGTCGGCTTTCTCCCCCTGCCGGCGATATCTGGCGGGAGCCGCTGCCGTCAGCCCGCATGATGTAAATGGCTTTGTCACCCTTTGGGTCGGAGGAATAGACGATAAATCGACCATCGGGACTCCAGCGGGGATGTTCCTTGCTGCCGGGTCCGAAGGTCAGTCGGCGCTCGTCGCTGCCATCGGGACGGATGGTGTAGATATCAAAGACTCCCCCTTCCAGTCGGCTGAAGACGAGGCGATCTCCTTTGGGACTCCAGGCCGGGGTGGCATTGTATTTCCCTTCCCGCGTCAACCGTCGGACCTCGCCCTTGATGACATCGACAATGAAGATATGCGGATTGCCCAAGCGATCGGAAACGAAGGCGATCTCGTCGCCGCGAGGACTCCAGGTGGGATCGACATCGATTCCCCAGCTGTTCGTCAACCGTTTGTGAATGGCACTGTCCATGCCGATAAGGTAAATCTCGGCATTGCCGTCCCGCGACAGGGTCGCAGCGACCTCTTTGCCGTCGGCCCGATAGCGGCCGGCAATATTGAGCCCGCGCCGGTAGGAGAAACGCGCCTCGCGGCCGGAGTAGATTTCCTTTCGATAGAGATCGGGATTGCCCCCTTTGTAGGAGGTGAAGAGGATCTCTTTGCCGACGGGGGAAAAATCGGGATTGAGGACGATGGAGCGATGGTCCGTGATGCGCTTGACGTTGCGGCCGTCCACGTCCATCAGATACAGTTCTTTGTGACCGCTGTGAGCGCCGACAAAAGCGATACGGGTGTTGAATGGTCCCTCTTCTCCCGTGAGAGCCTTGAGCACCTGGTCGGCAAAGGTATGGCCCATACGGCGCAGGTCGGCCAGCTTGCCCTGGTAGCGGCGCCCGGTCAGCATGCGCCGACTGCCTACATCGAACAGCCTGGCCTCGATGATCAGCTCGTCCCCCCGCACGGCATAACCGCCTTTGACGAGGGACTGGGTGCCGAGCAGGCGCCATTGCTCAAAGTTCACTTCGGCGCTGTTCAGGGTCAGCCGGGAAGCATCGCTGAGGTAGGATTCCCGCGGCAGCAGGGCAAAAAGGCCGGAAAAGTCAAAATCGCCTCGCAGCAGCTCGTCCAGCTCGCGGGCCACCTCCGGGCGGGCGCTCTGGCCCGACAAGGGCAGAAATTCGGTCACCGCCAGGGGAATGGCCTGCTTGCCCGGACCACTTATGACAATCTGGGCAGCAGGAGCGGGCAGACTGCAGACCAGCAACAGCACCAGCAACAGCCAACAGGTACGCATCATATGGACTACTCCATTAGATCTTCAAGGTTAAATATCACGGTCAAGGTGAGCGGCCCAGAAGTATTCGGTAGCTTGGGGAGTTGTCGAATGGCCTGCTCGATCGAATTGTTAAAAGGGGCGTCCATTGTTTTTTCCTCAAACTCAAAATGACGCAGATTACCACGGGCATCGAACTGCAAACGCACCACGGCCACGAGATCAAGACGGCTTACCTGGTGCCTACTTAGAGTCCAACCAGCCTTAACATGTTTGCTTATCCATGCTTGGTGATCGGGACCCGCCTCAGTCCCTTTACCCGTCGGCATTCCCACCGGCGCCTGGCTGGCCACCGAGTTGCGGGTGTCGCTCTGACTCAGGCGGTCTGCCTTCTGCTTTAAATCTTCTATAGCTTTGTCCAGCTCCTGCCGCTTCCGCATCTCCTCGATAGCCTTCAGGGGATCCGACTGCGCCGCCGGGGCGGCGGTCTTTTTCTCGGCTGGCTTTGCCTTCGGCTTGACAGGAACTGCCGGTTTCTGGGCCGGCTTAGGAGCGGGTTTAGGCGCAGGTTTCGCTTCGACCTTGGGGGCGGGTGGCACCGGCTTGGGTAGGGCCGGCTGGGGCGGCTCCGGTTTTTTGGTTTCCGTCGGACGGGCGTCGGGCCGGCCGGCTTGCGGGTCTTTCACCGGCAGGTTCACCAGGTCGACGTGATAGACTTCCCGTGGCGGCGTCTGCCGCAGGGGAATGAGGCCGACGGTAAACGACAGGATCACCGCCAGGTGGGCCGCCAGTGAAAGGACCAGCATGCGTCCCAGACCGGAAGCAGGGGTGGATCGAGGCGCGCTCGGAGCTGTCTGTTTGACTGTCTTCATATCAGGTTATCTGTGCCCACGTCCGAAAGATTACCTCAGGGCTCCGGGGGCTGCGACACCATCCCCATCTTGCTGACACCGGCCTTGCGCACGGCCGCCATGACCTGCACGACCTTGCCGTAGGGGACATCCCGATCCGCCTGCAAAAAAACTTCCTTCTCTTTACGCGTGCTGAGAATTTGCTCCAGGACGGGGACGAGCTTGTCCGCATTGTCGACCCGGGAACGCCCGATGGAAATGGTGCCCTGCTTGTCAACGGTGAGGATGAGCGGCTCGTTGGCCGCCTCCAGGGTCGGAGCCTCGGCGACCTCCGGCAGGTTGACCTCAACACCCTGATCCATCATCGGCGCCGTCACCATGAAGATGATGAGCAGCACCAGCATGACATCGACAAAGGGGGTGACGTTGATCTGGGACAGGGCTCTGCGGCTGTTGCCGTCACGCCGACCGACTTCCATCTTCAGCCTCTCCGTCCCATGCGCTCGACGATATTGAGGAATTCCTGACTGAAATTATCCATCTCGCCCGTGAGCACATTGACCTTGTTGACAAAATGGTTGTAGCCCACGACGGCGGGAATGGCCGCCACCAAGCCGATGGCCGTGGCCACGAGGGCTTCGGATATACCCGGCGCGACGACGGCCAGTGAAGCGCTGCCGGTCTGGCCGATGCCACGGAAGGAATCCATGATGCCCCAGACGGTACCGAACAGGCCGATAAAGGGGGCCGTCGAACCGGTGGTGGCCAGAAAGGTGAGGAACTTTTCCAGGCGCTGCGTCTCCTGGGTGGTGGCCCGACGCAGGGCGCGAGCCACGCTTTCCGCGCGGCCCAGATCAGCGGAGAAGGCCGGCTCTTCGTCGGGATCCCGGCGGCGCTGATCCTTGAGCAGCTCCTGATAGGCTTCGCGGAAGAGGACTGTCAGGGGGGAGTGGCGGAAATCCTTGAGTCCCTGGCCGATGACGTCCAGACGTTTCTTGCTCCAGAAAAAATCGAGAAAACCGGAGGAATCTTTGGTGGCTCGGTGGATTTCACGAAACTTGAAAAAAATGATGGCCCAGCTGACGATGGAAAAATAGGCCAGTATCAACATGACCAGTTTGACGACCGGTCCGGCGTTCAGGATGAGATCCAAAATAAGGCCTCCTTTTAGGTAGTGCGCGTCCGTACAAGGGCTGAATTATCGGCCATCCTTCTGCACCTGTCAACGTCTATCGGCTGGAAAAACCCGCAAAATCAACCCCTTTGCCTTTTTAACCCTTCAATTAAACTCAGGTATTTCGTCAGATGAGCCCGCACGAAACAGGCCGTCTCGCTCGCGGGGGAACGCTCGAGCAGTCGCCCCAGCGAGGGAAGGTCATCGACATCATCCCACGGGGTCAGTTCCCGATAGCTCAGGTTCAGCTCAGCGACCCGGCGCCTCGTTTCCGCGAGGACGTGGGCCGTACTCCAGGGAATATCGCGAAAGAGCTGAGGATGGTGATCGCGCTCACCCACGAGAACATAGCCGCCATCCAGGGCAGGAATTGTGAGAGCTGTCTCTTCCGCCAGAAACTGAAAGGCCTCCTTCACCAGGTGCAAAGGGATATCGGGGCTGTCCGAGCCGACCAGGGCGGCGCCGGCCGCCCCCTGACGGAACAGGAAGCACAGAGCTCTCTCCAGGCGCTCGCCTAGGTCGTTTCCTTCTTGGGGCTGCAGGGGTATATCAGGGAAAGTACGGCGGAAATAGGCTTCTGAACCGGCATAAAAAAGGGTAAGGCTCACACCCGTTTCGCGCAGGCGTTGCACGGTCTCCCGCAGGCAGACCTCATAGAGCTGAGCGGCCTCAGCCGATGTCAGAGGCGGGCTCAGCCGCGTCTTTACCCGACCGGGAACCGGCTCCTTTGCCAATATTCCCAGATGATGCCTCAAAGGGTCTAGGGGGAATTCCCCACCGGAGAAACCCCCCTTATTCACATTTTCCACAACCTTATCCACAGGTTGGGCTTTCAGCGCGCCCACTCGACCAGGGCATAGGCAGAATGGTTGTGGATTGACTCAAAGTTTTCGCACTCAACCCGAAACCAGAGGATTTCCTCAACCCCCTTGAGTTTTTGTGTGACCGCCCGCACGATGTCTTCCACAAACATGGGATTGTCATAAGCCTGCTCGGTGACTGCCTTTTCGTCTTCGCGCTTGAGCAGAGCGTAGACGGGCGCACTGCCACAGGCCTCCACCCAGGCGATGAGGTCTTCCAGCCAGACATGTCCCCGGTAGCGGATCTGCACATGGATAGCGCTGCGCTGGTTGTGGGCTCCGCGAGCGCTGATCTCACGGGAGCAGGGACACAGGGAGGTCACCGGCACGGTGGCGCCGAGAATAAAGTCGGCCTCCTGGCCGAGGGTGCCGATCATCTGGCACTGATATTCCATCAACCCCTTGGCGCCGGAGGCCGGTGCCTCCTTTTCGATGAAATAGGGAAATTCCAGTTCCATATGGGCGCAGGAAGCATCGAGGCGATCCTTCATGTCCTGCAGGATGGTGTCGAGGCTCTCGATGCTGATCTCGCCGCGATACTGGTTGAGAATCTCCACGAAACGGCTCATGTGGGTTCCCTTGAAGTGATGCGGCAAGTCGACATACATGTTGATGCGCGCCACGGTGTGCTGGCTTTCGCGGCTTTTGTCCAGCACTACGATGGGGTAGCGGATATCTTTCACCCCGACCTTGTCGATGGGGATATTACGGGTATCCCGTGCCTTCTGCATATCGGGCATGGCCGGAGTATTAGAGAGATCGTCGCTTTTCAGCCTATCAGTCATTGTTCTTTATGGTTCCTTGTCTGTTATCCGTGCTTTTGCTTCTGGCTGATTCAACGCTTGTCCGTCCGTCCGGCATAAGGGATGGGATCGGCCACCCCGACCTCGGCAAACCCTTTCAGGCGCAACCGGCAGGAGTCGCAGATCCCACAGGAAAGCCCTTCTGGCGAAGGATCATAACAGGAGTGGGTCAGCGCATAGTTAACCCCAAGCTGCAGACCGCGTCGAATGATTTCCCCTTTGGTCAAGGTCATCAGCGGGGTATGGATCCGGTAGCGTCCGCGGCCTTCCACCCCTTCCCGGGTAGCCAGATTGGCCAGGGTTTCAAAAGCGGCGATATATTCCGGCCGGCAGTCAGGATATCCGGAATAGTCCAGGGCATTGACACCGATATAAATATCGAAGGCGCCGAGAACTTCCGCCCAGCCCAGGGCGAAAGAGAGAAAGATGGTATTGCGCGCCGGTACATAGGTAACGGGGATATTCCCCTCCTCCACCCCTTCCTTGGGCACCTCCAGGTCGGAAGTAAGGGCGCTGCCACCGATACGACGCAAATCGAATTCGACCAGATGATGGTCTTTGGCGCCAATCTCCTTGGCATATTCCATGGCTTTGCTTACCTCGACGCTGTGTCGCTGACCGTAGGCAAAGCTCATGGCGTAAGGGACAAAGCCTTCCGCTTGCGCAATGGCCATGCAGGTGGTGGAATCCAGTCCCCCGCTGTAGAGAACCACGGCTTTCTTTTTCATGAAAACTTTCCCGTCATCACATGAAGTAAAAGGCTGGGCAAGCGCCGGTTAATGAACCTCATAAAAGTGACCCGTTCCCAACCGGTGAACCTTGAGGAGATTGGTCGTCCCCGGTGCGGACACCGGGCTGCCCATGGTGATAACCACGACATCGCCAACCTGCATGACACCCGAGGTCAGCACGGCCTGCTCCACTGAGCGGATCTGGGCTTCCGTATCCCCTTCGATGTCGACCCGAATGGAACGCACGCCAGCATAGAGCGCCAGGCGTCGGCGCACCTTGGGCGAGGGTGTCACCGCGTAAATGGGCAGATTGGGCCGGTATTTGGCCACGAGGGCGGCTGTGCTCCCCGTCTGCGTGAAGGCAAGAATCGCCCCGGCCCCGATGGTCTCGGCTACGCGAACAGCGGCCTGGCCGATGGCTTCCGGCAGGCGGCGGTAACCGAGAATCTCATCCAGCGGATGGAAGACCTGATCCTTCAGTTCCGGATCGCCCTCCACATCCTTGGCGACCCGCACCATCAACGCGACCGCCGCAACGGGATAACGGCCGGAGGCCGTCTCCGCCGAGAGCATGACGGCGTCCGTGCCATCCAGAATGGCGTTGGCCACATCGGATGTCTCCGCCCGGGTCGGGCGTGGATTATTAACCATGCTCTCCAGCATCTGAGTTGCCGTGATAACCGGCTTACCCGCCTTATTGCACTTGCGGATGATCTGCTTCTGGATGAGGGGCACTTTTTCCGGACTCATCTCCACGCCTAGATCCCCCCGGGCGACCATGATGCCGTCGGACGCCTCCAGAATGGCGTCAAAATCGGCGACGGCCTCGGGTTTCTCAATCTTGGCGATAATCGGCAACGCGACCTTGTCCCGGTACAGCAGATCTTTGAGTTCCCGAACATCGCTGGCTTTGCGCACAAAGGAGAGAGCCAGGTAATCGACTCCTTCACGAATGCAAAAGGCCAGGTCCTCCTTGTCTTTCTCCGTCAGAGCCGGCGTCGAAACAGCCACCCCCGGCAGATTGATGCCCTTGCGGTTCGTGAGGGTGCCGCCCACCACCACACGGCAGCATACATCTGTTTCATCTTTTTGCAGGACGGCCAGCTCAAGCAGTCCGTCGTCAAGAAGAATCCGGTCACCGACTGCCACATCCCCGGGCAGGTCCTGGTATTCGGTTGGGATAACGCCGCCGCCCCCCTCGACGCTTCGCGTGGTCAGCACGACCTCGCTGCCGGCTACCAGCTCCATGGTGCCGCCCTGGAGCATCCCGGTTCGAATTTTAGGCCCCTGCAGATCTCCCAGGATAGCCACGGCCCGCTGCCGCCGCTTGGAGAGCTTACGGATTCTTTTGATTATGGCGGTTTTCTCAGCGTGCCCGCCATGGGAAAAATTCAGGCGAAACACATCGGCGCCTGCTTCCATTAAAGCCAAAAGACCTTCTTCCGTATCACAGGAAGGCCCTACTGTGGCGACAATCTTCGTTCGGCGAAACATCAGCCCTCCACACAAAAATGGGATTACTCCCACGAGAAAAGGACTCCCGCCTCAGCAGCGGGAGTCCTTGAAGATCAAGGGGTCTCGTCCTCAGTGGTGATAGCGTCCCTTATATTCCGTATGCGCCTTGTTGGGTCCCTTGTGACAACGGAAACAGCGCTGTTCTGTGATCTTCTTCTGGTCAAGGGGAGATTCATCAGGACGCTCAACCGATTCGGGCCTCTGCCATGAAAAGCGATCCGTCTCGTCACTAAGCATGACCGGCTTATAGGCCACCTGCCAGTCCGCCGATATCTCGGTAGTGTGGCACTCGGAGCATCCGCCCGGCGCCGGGATGGATTTCCAGGAACGAAACATGTTGCAGCCGCTGGCAATCAGCGCCACCAGGAGCAGAAGTAGAAGATGTCTCTTTATTTTCATGGGGCCTCCGTAGGTCATTATAACCACGCAACTATAACACACCCGGTCTTTCAGGCAAACGGCAAAAGGTTTGCCGGCTATCCCGCACCTGTGCTATAAATTTTTCTTTGGTCAACTAAGGAGGCACCATTAACACCATGACAATTCGACACTTTTTTCTTTGGCTTCTCTACGTGACCGGCGGCCTCTTTCTAAGCGGCATACTGGCTATAGGCGGAGCCTATCTCTATGTTTCGGGCTCACTGCCCAAAGTGGACACCCTGTCTGACTACCAGCCCCCCATTGTCAGCTCAGTATACAGTGATGGCGGTGAAACCATCGCGGAGTTTTTCAAGGAGAGACGCCTTATCGTTTCGGTTGATCGTATGCCGCAACGCCTGATCGAAGCCTTTGTATCCGCCGAAGACAGTCATTTCTTCGAACATAAGGGCATTGATCTCATGTCCATCATGCGGGCCGCCCTCAAGAACCTTAAGGCGGGCGGCATCGTACAGGGGGGGAGTACGATCACCCAACAGGTGGCCAAGAGTCTGCTGCTCACCCCGGAAAAAAAATTCGAGCGAAAGTTCAAAGAGGCGATTCTTGCCTGGCGCATGGAAAAAAAGCTCTCCAAAGAGGAAATCCTCTACCTCTATCTCAACCAGATTTACCTGGGACACGGCGCCTATGGTGTACAGGCGGCGGCTGAAAACTATTTCGACAAGAACGTCGAGGATCTGACCCTGGCTGAATGTAGCCTGCTGGCAGGCCTGCCCCAGGCCCCCAGCCGCTATTCCCCCTATCGAAACTTCGATCGGGCCAAAGAGCGTCAGAAATATGTTCTCAAGCGCATGATCGAAGAAGGGTATATTTCACCCGAAGAGGCGGAGGCCGCTCAGGGTGAAGCCATCACCATCAAGCCCCGAGTCAACTCTTTTATTGCCGATGCCGCCTACTTTACCGAACAGGTCCGCCGCTACCTGGAAGATACCTACGGGAAGGATGTTCTCTATACGGCCGGATTGAAGGTTCATACCACCATGAACCTCCGTATGCAGCAGTCCGCTCAGAGTGCCGTGCGGGAAAACCTGCGCGATCATGACAAGAGAAGAGGGTATCGCGGACCCCAGCGTATTCTGGCCGAGAGTGAGGAGGAAATTTTTCTCAGCGAGCAGGCTGACCGACTTGCCGAACGTCCACTTGAAATAGGCGACTACATCGAGGGCGTTCTGACTGGTTCAACCCGAGAGGTCCTGCTGGTGCGGGTCGGCAGCGAAGAGGGCTTTGTTGAGCTTAAATCCGCCGACTGGGCCGGTCCAATCCAGGTCGTCAACCGGGACACGCCCGCGACAGGAAATCAAGACGCATCCCGCACCAAACTTCCCAAGGGCTCTTTGCTCGAACTTCGGCTCGAATCGCCTGAGAACGGCTCTCTGCGCTTTTCCCTGCAGCAGACCCCGGAAACCCAAGGCGCTATCGTGGCTATGGATCCCCATAACGGCAATGTCAAGGCCATGGTCGGCGGTTTCGATTTTTACCAGAGCCAATTCAATCGCGTCCTGCAGGCCAAACGGTTGCCCGGATCGGCCATCAAGCCCTTGATTTATGCCGCCGCCCTGGACAAAGGGTACACTCCGGCCACCATTGTCTACGACACCCCGATCATTTACAAGGAAACCGCGGAATCTGGTGAAGAAACATCCTGGCGACCCAAGAATTACAGTGAAAAGTTTTATGGCGCCGTTCGTGTCAGAGATGCCCTAACCCACTCCTATAACGTCATCACCATTAAAATTCTCGAGGACATCGGCATTCGCTACGCCAGCAACTACGTGAGCAAGCTCGGCGTCTCTTCCCCTATTGCCCGTGATCTGACGCTGGCTCTGGGGTCCTCTGCCCTGACCCCCTTCGAACTAGCCAGCGCCTATACCGTTTTTGCCAACGGCGGTGTCAGGGTCCGTCCCACCTATATCACCAAGGTGGTTGATCGTCATGGCTATGTCCTTGAATCTATCGACCCAGCCGATTTTCCCGGGGGCCCCAATAAAAATCAACGTCTTATTCAGCAGTCCCCCGAACGGGTCATCTCCCCCGAAACGGCTTACCTGATTACCAACATGATGGAAAGTGTCGTTCAGAAAGGCACCGGATTCCGGGCGAGAGCCCTGGGTCGACCCGTCGCCGGCAAAACCGGAACGACCAACAACCTCAAGGATGCCTGGTTTGTAGGTTATGTCCCTCAACTGGTAGCCGTCTCTTGGGTCGGCTACGACCAGGAACAACCGCTGGGCGATAAGGAGACTGGCTCCCGAGCCGCAGCGCCAGCCTGGGTCGAATTCATGAAGGAGGCGGTGGCTGGTCTGCCGCCCCTAGATTTCCCCGTACCCGATTCCATTGAGTTCCGAGCCATCGATCCCCAAACCGGTTTGCTGGCCGTAGAGGACAGCGCCAATGTTACGATCGAAGCCTTTGCGCCTGGAACAGCGCCGACGCGATACGCTCTTGACGAAAAAAAACCTTCCGCCCAGGACTTCTTCAAACTTGATCTGGAGGATCTTCGCTGAGTATCCTGCTATTGCGGAAATATTAAAGGGGCTGCCCGGCAAGGCAGTCCCTTCTTTTTGTAGGCAGAAAAAACTGCCTCAGCGTGACCGCGTTACGCCATGTCGGGGACAACGGCTCAGCAGGGGGCAGGTCGAGCATAATGGGGTAGGCGCCTTACAGAAGCTTCTGCCGTGAAAAATAAGGATATGACTGGTCATAGTCCACTTTTCTGACGGCAATAGCGCACACAGATCCTGCTCAACAGCCTCCGGTGTTAAAGCGGTCGTCCAGCCAAGGCGTCGCGATACGCGACCCACGTGGGTATCGACGACCATGGCAGGGATGTTGAAGGCATTACCCAGCACCACATTCGCTGTTTTCCTTCCCACTCCTGGCAAGACCACAAGCTCGGCCAGTGTTTGTGGAACAGCGCCCCCATGCGTTTCCAGCAATACCTTGGCTGAACCCTGAATACCCTTGGCTTTGTTGCGGAAAAAACCAGTAGACCGCACAGCGTCCTCCAGGTCTAGCAGATCTGCCGCAGCAAAGGCCTCCATATCCGGAAATTTCCTGAACAGTGTCCGGGTGACCTGGTTGACCCTGACATCGGTGCACTGGGCCGACAGGATGGTCGCCACCAGAAGTTCCCAGGGGTTTCGATAATAGAGGGCGCAGTGGGCCTCGGGATATATTTCTTCAAGGATCGCCAGAGTTTCCAGTGCCTGCGACTGTCCCCTTTTTTTCGCCATCGTGCGAAATCCTCCAACCTAACCCTAGCTCGATGCACTCATCAAACCCGCCTTTTCTTTTTTTCCGTGGGCAGTGCGCGGCCTTGTGCCTAACCTGGGGCGACTTCCATGCCGTTTCTCTTCATTTTTTTTAGATGGAGATACTGCCGGGGATCCACGACATGCAGCGTGTACGTCATGGGGAGATGGGAGGAAGCCTGCCTGGCCATCCCGGTGCGTGAGACCACGGCATCGATCACTCGCAGGTCGCCACGCAGGTAAGCACGATCCCGGCCGAAGAGGGGCAGACGCGAGGGGTAGGTAGAACCCCACCATGGTCTCTTGGCCCTTTGCAACTCAAGATTCAAGGCCATGTTTCCGGCTCCAAGCCAGAAGTCTGCAAAATCGCCGAGAATGAGGGTTGGACAGCAGAGATGACAGCTTCCGAGAAGATCCGGCCCCAAAAGGCTTGCCACCTGGAACCGGCGGCGGACCGAATCGGCGGTTAGCTGGACATTAAAAAGGTGGAGTCTCTTTCCCGAAAGAGTGGCGTCGGCTTTTGTACAACAACCGCCCTCCCCCAGATCGTAGGCAGAAACTCCTTTTAGCGGATAATAAGAAAGAAAAGCGCTACCGCTACAACGAAGGTTGCCAAAGGCTTCCATCCCCAGACGGGAAGAAAGATATTTCAACTGGTCCCCGTTTTCGCCCCTGTCAATATCCTGGAGGGCGACAATATCCGGGGCCGCCTCGGCAATGACCTCGGCTATCCTCCCGGGGTCTTTGCGGCCGTCGGTTCCCACGGCCTTGCGGATGTTGTACGTCATGATCCGTACAGTGGTCATTGACTGCCTGCGCCTCTTTCCCTGAGCACCTCCGGGACGATCAAGGCCGGATCAAACTCTCAGTCTTCAGATACTTTTCTAATCGACAGAATTTTCACGGTTTTCACTGGAAGATTCTGAAACCTGGCCCCTGCTGCTGTCGTTTTTTCAGCAGCAATGGCGTCCACTACCTCCATCCCCTCTGCCACCTTGCCAAAAACGGCGTATCCATAGGCAGACGGCAGTTTGCTCCGATGATCGAGGAAGGTGTTGTCCTTGAGATTGATGAAAAATTGACTGGTGGCACTGTCAACCACTTGGGTCCTGGCCATGGCGATGGTCCCGCGTCGGTTCAATAAACCATTGTCTGCTTCGTTTTTAATCGGAGCCTTGGTGGCCTTTTGTTCCAGGCCTTCATCGAAACCGCCGCCCTGAATCATAAAACCGGGAATGACCCGATGGAAAATCGTTCCATCATAAAAGCCGCTTTCCACGTAACCGAGAAAATTCTCCACCGTGGCTGGAGCTTTATCCGATGCAAGTTCCACCTTGATGGAACCACGATTTGTCTCGATCAGAACCAGCGGCGCCGCCACGCCCGTCGTGGAGGCGAGAATAAGAGCAAGCAAGCCCACAAGCAGGGTTTTCATTTGTCTTTCCTTCAAATTAAACGGCCTCGGATTTGAGTTCTCTCTGCATCAGGTCGATGACCGCCTGCCTGGGGTTCTTGTTTTCATACAGGATCAGGTACATCTGCTCGGTGATGGGGGCCTCCACCTGAAGCTTTTTGGCCAACTGATAGGTCGAAAGAGTCGTTTTCACCCCTTCAGCCACCATCGTCATTTCCTGCAAAATGTCGTTCAGCGTACGGCCCTGGCCCAGGGCATAACCCACCGAACGGTTTCTCGATAGATCCCCGGTGCAGGTAAGAACGAGATCTCCCATGCCAGCCAGGCCGGCAAAGGTGGCAGGGTCAGCTCCCATGGCGGCGCCTAGGCGGTTCATTTCAGCCAACCCCCGCGTGATAAGAGCCGCCCTGGTATTGTAACCAAATCCCAGACCATCGGATACACCCGCGGCCAACGCCATGACATTTTTCAGTGCTCCTCCTAGTTCCACACCGACGACATCCTTGTTGGTATAGACCCTGAAATAGTCTGTACTGAAAATTTCCTGTACTTTTTTGGCTATGGCTGGATTTTCTGCCGCGACGGTAACGGCGGTTGGTAGTTCTGCCGCGACTTCCTTGGCGAAAGATGGTCCGGACAGATAGGCGGTCAGTTTCCTGATATGGCCCGGAAGCACCTCTGCCAGCACTTCTGACATGATTTGCAGGGTATTATTTTCGATCCCCTTGGAAGCGGAAACCATCAAGGTGTCTGGATCAATGGCCTCGGCGGCCTCCTCCATAACTCGACGCATGACCTGCGATGGTGGCACCAGCAATAAAAGATCTTTTCCAGCAGAGACTTTGCCAAGCTCTGCCGAAAACGTCATATTTGAGGAGAGGGTACAACCTGGTAGGTACAGATCGTTGATCCGTGTTTCCCCCATCCGCTCCACCAGGTCTTTTTCGTAGGCCCAAAGAGAAACGGCATAGCCTTTTTTGGCCAGGAGATTGGCCAGTGTTGTCCCCCAACTTCCCGCCCCAATGACTCCAATATTCATCGTTTAGTCCTGTTCAGATGGCCTTTTTTTTCTTGCGGATGCGCTCCTCGACCTGCTCGATCCTTTTCGCGAGGGCATCCTCCTTGGGATAGATACCTTTGAGCTTCTGAAGTACCGTCAGCGACTCTCGCAGTCGTTCCTGCTCCTCGAGAACTGTTGCCAGACCGAAGCGTGCTTCTAATGCAAAAGGGTCATCGGGGTAGGCCTCAATGACCTCCTTAAAAATTTTTTCAGCCTTTTTAAATTGCCCTTCCAGGGAATAGGCCAAGGCTATCCGGTATTTCACCTCTGAGACAAGATTACTTTCCCCATAGCTTTTTACAAGGCTTTCAAACTCAATGCGGGCCTGTTCATAGTTGTTGAGACGAAAATAGGCATCTCCTATTTCATACTGGATGCGGTCGGCATCCGCCACGCCGCGATCAAGAAGTTTCTGGTAGGCAACAATGGCTTTAGGATAATCCCTGAGACGATTTTTGTATATATCCGCAACCTGGAACTGTGCCTTTTGTGCCCAGACCTGCTCATCATAGTCCCGAGCAACCATCAGAAAGGCCAGAATGGCTTCATGGTACTTTTTCAGATAAAGATTAAGAATGTCTGCGGATCGGTACAGCGCCTCCGCTGCCTTTTCATTTTCTGGATATTTTTTATAGACGCGCCGGAATGAACGCTCTGCTTTTTCATACTCACCGCTCTGAAAATATCGCTCGGCTTTGCTGAAAAGTCGTTCCTGCCTGCCCTCCAGGCCGACATAAAACCAGGTGGTGGCAAACAGCAGGATCAAGGCGAGAAAAACGCCTAAAATCAAGCGGAAAGGGAATCTAGATTTCCTCCTCTGCCTCCTGATCTCCTCCCTCAAAAGCTTCTTCTTCAGCCTCTGTATCTCCATTTTCCTCATCCTTCTCAGCAAGTTTGGCGACAGCGACGATCCTTTCTTCCGGCTCAAGCACCATCAGACGCACTCCCTGAGTGTTGCGTCCAATTACCGACAGGGCGGCAACACTGGTCCGCAGGACTTTACCCCTATCCGTGATGAACATAAGGTCAACATCATCGCTAACTAGTTTGATATCTATTACCTTGCCGTTTCGCTGAGATGTTTTGATGGTAATGATGCCTTTTCCGCCCCGGCTCTGAATGCGGTATTCGTCAAGATCGGTCCTCTTCCCATATCCATTTTCGGTCACGGTCACCAAAGTCGAGGCTGTTGTGTCCGTCACCACTTCCATTCCGATGATGTGATCGTCTTCTTCGAGCATCATGCCACGGACACCTCGGGCCGAGCGGCCCATGGAACGGACGCCGGACTCGGGGAAACGAATGGCCTTACCGTTACGACTGGCCAGAAGAATATCCATGGTTCCATCGGTCAGTCGGGTCGAAACCAGACGGTCCCCTTCATCGATGGTCAAGGCGATAATGCCGCCCGAACGCGGATTGGAGTAAGACATCAGGTCCGTTTTCTTCACGATGCCATGGCGCGTTGCGGTGATGATGTATTTGCCCTCGGTGAATTCCTTGACGGGAAGAATGGAAGTCACCTGCTCTTCCTGCGAAAGCTGCAAGAGGTTGACGATCGCCTTGCCGCGAGAAGCTCTTCCGCCCTGCGGAATTTCATGGACCTTGAGCCAGTACACCTTGCCCTGATCGGTAAAGACCAAAACATACGAGTGGGTCGAGGCAATAAACAGTCGATCGACAAAATCTTCGTCTTTTGGCTTTATGCCAGACTTCCCCTTGCCCCCCCGCCTCTGGGCACGGTAAAGAGAAACAGCATTTCTTTTGATATAACCTGAATGGGTGACTGTCACAACCATGTCTTCTTCCACGATCAGATCTTCCAGGGAAAGATCTCCAGTCATCGGGACAATTTCGGTTCTTCTTGGATTGGCGAATTTCTCTTTTACCTCAAGAATTTCCTCCCGAATAATCTTGTAAATCTCCACCTCGCTGGCCAGAATTTCCTTGAGCCTGGCGATAAGGGCAAGAATATTGCGGTACTCTTCCAGTATTTTTTCTCTTTCGAGGCCAGTCAACCGATGCAGGCGCATATCAAGAATAGCTTGTGCCTGGATATCGGAAAAGGCGAATCGCGCCATCAATCTTTCCTTGGCTTCCGGCGAATTCATCGACGTTTTGATAATCTCTATCACTTCGTCAAGATTATCCAGGGCGATCTTGAAACCTTCGAGGATATGGGCCCTCGCTTCCGCTTTCTTGAGTTCAAATATGCAGCGGCGAGTAACGACCTCCTTGCGGTGATCAAGGAAATGGTCCAGAACATCCCGAAGGGAAAGAACTTTGGGTTGCCCTCCGACAATAGCCAGCATAATGATGCCGAAGGACGACTGCATGGCGGTCATCTTGTAAAGCTGGTTCAGAATGATTGTAGGAATGACGTCTTTCTTCAACTCAATGACAATGCGCATGCCATCGCGGTCGGACTCATCCCTTAGATCTGAAACTCCTTCCAGTTTTTTATCTTTGACCAGCTCGGCAATTTTTTCGATAAGTCTGGCCTTATTGACCTGGAACGGAATTTCGGTGACGATGATCGCTTCTCTTCCTGTCCGTTTGTCTTTTTCGACCAGCGCCCGCGCCCGCATCTTAATGATACCGCGGCCGGTACGATAAGCCTCCCTGATACCTTCCAGACCGAAAATAAAGCCTGCGGTTGGAAAATCAGGACCTGGAATAATTCGCATGAGATCATCCATATCCATGCGAGGATCATCAATGATCGCCACCAGTCCATCTATGACTTCACCAAGGTTGTGGGGGGGGATCTTGGTGGCCATGCCAACCGCTATTCCTTCAGAACCATTGACCAGCAGATTGGGAAATTTTGCTGGAAGAACGAGCGGCTCAACCATCGAATCATCGTAGTTTGGACCAAAATCGACGGTTTCCTTGTCTATGTCGGCCAACAGCTCGTGGGCCAACCGATCCATCCGTATCTCGGTATAACGCATGGCCGCGGCCGAATCGCCATCAACGGAGCCGAAATTCCCCTGACCATCGACAAGAGGGTGACGCATGGAGAAGTCCTGAGCGAGACGCACGATGGTATCATAGACCGCTGAGTCTCCATGGGGGTGATATTTACCAATAACGTCACCAACAACTCGAGCAGATTTTTTGTAAGGCTTATTATAATCATTGCCAAGATCATTCATGGCAAATAGGACGCGCCTGTGAACTGGTTTTAATCCATCACGAACATCAGGGAGAGCGCGTCCAATGATTACGCTCATCGCATAGTCCATATAGGACTTGCGCATTTCATCTTCTATATTGATTGTCACTTTATTATGTTCAGATAACATCGTTCCTCCAGGAAGCCGTCCTTAACAAAGAATCAAATATCGAGATTCGATACATTCAGGGCATTATTTTCAATAAATTCTCTTCTCGGTTCGACCTGGTCTCCCATCAGAACCGTAAATATTTCGTCAGCTTCAACCGCATCTTCAACCTTTACCTGTAGCAAAACGCGCTTATCAGGATCCATGGTCGTTTCCCACAGTTGCTCCGGGTTCATTTCTCCCAATCCCTTATATCTCTGAATATATTGTCCTTTTTTAGCTCGATCCATAAAAAATGTCAGTAATTCCTGCACGCTGTCAATCTGAGCCTCTTCTTTTCCCTCAGAGGAAACAAAAGCTTTTTCATCTTTACATATATCTTCGATCTTGCGATATGCTTGCAGAAGCAGAGTATATTCATGGGAGGAAAGGATCTCTAGAATGTTCTGATCGACCCTCGCCCTGATACTGCCAAGTGTAAATAGAATTCGAGGTGGGTCACTGATTGGTTGAAAATCCGCCCGGGGTTCCAAGGCTTTTAGTCTTTCAGCCAAAGGCGTTAGGTCATCCATATCAGAAAAGCCGTTCTGTACTTTTCCATGAACAAAAACTTTAAGTAACTCTTTATTGACGCCCTTGGTAACCAACTTTTCAAAAAGGGAGTTGTAATCTATAATATTTTTCAAGGTAGGAATGATTTGTTTTCCACGTATCGCTTTTCCACTTTTTTCCATCTGAATTGTCATCCCTTCAGTACCTTCATCTAGAAGGTAATCCTGCAAAGACAACTCATCTTTAAGATAGATTTCTTTTTTGCCTCTTTTTATTTTAAAAAGAGGTGGCTGAGCGATATAGAGATAGCCTCTCTCTATCATTGCAGGCATCTGCCTGAAGAAAAAAGTTAAAAGAAGTGTTCTTATGTGTGAACCATCAACATCAGCATCTGTCATAATAATTATGCGATGATATCGCATTTTTGAAATATCAAAATCATCCTTACCAATACCAGTGCCCATGGCAGTAATAAGAGTTCTGATTTCATTGGAGGTCAACATTTTATCGAAACGTGCTTTCTCGACATTCAGAATTTTCCCTTTTAACGGCAATATAGCCTGATATCGACGGTCACGTCCCTGCTTCGCGCTTCCTCCCGCGCTGTCGCCCTCCACCAGATAAATTTCACTGAGAGCTGGATCTTTTTCCTGACAGTCAGCCAATTTGCCTGGCAATGCCAAACCATCGAGAGCACCTTTTCTGCGGGTGAGATCCCTGGCTTTCCTGGCGGCCTCTCGTGCTCTTGCAGCCTCAATTCCTTTTTCCAAAATTCTTTTGGCAATTTGGGGATTTTCTTCCAGAAAAATAGCCAGTTTGTCATTCATCATAGTTTCAACGAAACCTTTTATTTCTGAGTTTCCAAGTTTCGTTTTGGTTTGACCTTCAAACTGTGGATTGGAGAGTTTGACAGAAATGACAGCAGCCATACCTTCACGTAAATCATCACCGGAAATAGCAGTCTTTATATTTTTTAATAAATTATTGGCTGTGGCATAGGAGTTCATGGTGCGAGTTAATGCGGCTTTAAAACCTATAAGATGCGTACCACCTTCATGGGTATTAATATTATTTGCAAAGCTAAACAGCTTTTCATCGTAGCTATCGTTATATTGAATAGCCACCTCAAGATCTACGCCCTCTTTTTGACCATGAAAATATATAGGTTTTGGATGAAGGGGTGTTTTAGCCCTGTTTAAATATTCGACAAAAGAGGCAATCCCACCTTCATAATGAAATTCATGAGATTTATCGTTTCTTTCGTCGCTAATATTTATTTTTACCCCAGCATTTAGAAAAGCCAACTCCCTTAGTCTTTGAGAAAGTATTTCGAAAGAAAATTCTGTAGTTTCAAAAATTTCTCCATCGGGCCAAAATGTTATTTTTGTACCTCTTTTTTTTGTCTCTCCATCTTCTAATAATGGAGCTAAAGGGACACCTCTTTCATAAGTTTGTTTGTAAACTTTATTATTTCTACGAATTTCAAGATTTAGTTTTTCTGATAAAGCATTTACAACTGAAACACCAACTCCATGAAGTCCACCGGATACTTTATAGGTATCATTGTCAAATTTACCACCTGCATGAAGGACGGTCATAACAACTTCTGCTGCGGTTTTTTTCTGAGTTGAATGCATTTCTACAGGAATTCCGCGACCATTATCCTCAACTGTTACTGAGCCATCAACATGAATTGTAATCGTTACTTCATCACAAAATCCGGCAAGCGCTTCATCTATCGAATTATCGACTACCTCATAAACTAAATGATGTAATCCCATTGGTCCTGTCGAACCAATATACATAGCTGGACGTTTTCGCACTGCTGAAAGGCCTTCCAATACTTTTATACTGTCGGCTCCATAAACATTAGAATTTGGTTCTGTCATTTTTAAACCTCAACTAAATTAATTAATACTTCCATTTATCACTTCAAAAAATTTACTCGCCATAAAAACTTTATCTTCGAAAACATTTTTATCTGTACCCGTTAAAAAAACTTGTCCTTCATGATTAAAAAGAAATTTATAAAAATATTTTCGACGATCACTATCAAGTTCGCTTGTCATGTCATCTAAAAGCAATATTGGACAAAAACCAGTTTCATTCTTTATATCAAATACTTGTGCGGATTTGAAAGCTAACATAAATGATTTTTGCTGCCCCTGTGATCCATATTTTTTTATTAATAAATCGTTTAATAAAAAAAAAGGATCATCTCTGTGTGGACCATAAAGTGTCATCCCATAAATTTTTTCTTTTTCAATATTTTTTTCAATATTTTCTTCTAGTTTTGCCATTAAAATTTTTATATCGTTTTCATTATAGATGATATTCGGATCTTCATTATTATTAGTAATTTCTTTATAAATTTTATTAAAAATTGGTTTAATTCTGTTTATATATTTTTTTCTTTCATAATAGATATCAAAAGATGATTTTAAAAATATTTCGTTATATACATCTATATTTTTAGTGTCATTTTTTAATATCAAATTGCGTTGTTTTAAGCACTTGTTAAAAAAAATGAGTTTATTTAAATAATTTTTATCAGAAAGAAAAATAGCTCTATCTAATAGAGCTCTTCTTTGTTGGGGATAACCTTTTATTATATTTATATCGTCCGGATTAAATACTATTACTTTTAAATCACCATAATAATCATTTAAATTGGTTGGTTTTTTATCATTTATAAAAATCTTTTTAGATTCATTTTCTATTATAAGATTATATATATTATTATAATTACTAAAATTCACAGTTGAGTTAATAGATGCTTTATTTTTGTGAAATGTAATGAGTTCCGAATTTTTTGAAACTCTAAAACTTTTGAGATTAGCCAGTAAATAAATAGCCTCAATTATATTCGTTTTACCTTGACCGTTCTTACCATAAATAAAATTAAATTTTTCAGAAAAATCCAATTTTAGAGTATGTAAATTTCTGAAGTTTTTGATATTTAGGTTTTTTAAAATCATATTTTAGGATTAAATTCGCATTGGCATAACTACAGCTATATAATCTGAACTATCAACCGGGGTGAGAAGTCCTGGTGATAAATTATCCTTGATTGAAATTTTAATATTTTTATCTGTAAAACTACTCATTATATCTATGAGATACTTTGCGTTGAATCCAATTGATAATTCAGGACCATTATAATTTATAGTTAGATCTTCTTTAGCATCGCCATAGTCTGGATTAGAAGATGATATTTCTAATATATTTTCCTTGAATAAAAATTTGACCCCTTTCGATTTTTCACTTGCCAAAATAGAAATTCTTTTAAGTGCATGAAAAAATTCGTTCACATTTATTTCTATATCTATGTTGTTTTCTTTTGGAATAACGCGATCATAATCGGGAAATTCTCCATCTACTAACCTCATTAAAACCGTTGTTTTTCCCTGTATTACAACAAGATTATTATCGATAAATCCTATTTTTATTGAATTAAAACTTTCATCGACTATTTTTCTTAATTCTGTTATCCCTTTTTTAGGTATTATAATTCCTTTTTTTAATTCAGAAATATCACTTACCTCAGTATTCTTTTGAATTAAAGATAATCTGTGGCCATCAGTAGAAACAAATCTTAGTTTATTTTCGTTTTTGTAATTTATGGTTTTTACAAAAATACCGTTGAGATTATATTTCGTTTCGTCATTTGAAATAGAAAAAGAGGTTTTATCCAACATTTCTTTTATTATTTCTGAATTTACATCGAAATAGGAAATATTTTGAATTGCTGGAAAAAAAGGAAATTCATCGGATGATAATCCGACTATATTAAAAATAGATTTGTTACACTTTATTTCTATCCATGAATTATCTTTTGCTTTGAAAGAGATATCTTTATCTGGCAACTCTTTTACAATTTCATATATTTTTTTTGCCGAAACCGTTATTTTTCCATTTTGTTTTACGTCTGATTCATAAGATGTCTGCATGCCCACCTCTAAATCAGTCGCAGTAAAAATCACTTCATTGTCTTTTGCTTCGATTAACACGTTTGATAATATAGGAATAGTGTTTCTTTTTTCTACAATTCCCTGAACTTTTCCTAAACCTTTAAGAAAATGATCTTTTGAGATTATAAAATACATTTTCCCCTCCAGGAGTTTTACTCTATTATTATTATGGTTTTAAAAAGATATTATAGTAGTAGTAATAGGTGCTGTTAGTTTGTTGATATCTATAAAAAATCATTAAATTTTAGATGCTTAGAAAATTTAAAAACCTGTTGGTAAAATTTTGAAAAAATTCTCTTTTTGTTAGTAAGTATTTTTAATGACATTTTTTGTTTATAAGAAGAGAGTTGTAAACAATTTATACATTTGTTTTAAACAACATCAATCTAACTGGTTATACTGTTTCTTATATTTGATATTGTTAATCTTAATTCAATATCTTCATTCATTGCTTTTTCTATCTTTTTAATTGCGTGTATTATAGTTGAATGATCTTTTCCCCCAAATTTTTCTCCTATATCAGGAAAAGAGCATGACGTTAGTTGTCTTGATAAATACATTGCTATTTGTCTAGGCAGAACAAGATTTTTTAGTCTTTTTGATGATTTCAAATCAATAATTTTTAAATTAAAATATGCTCCTACTATTTTTTGTATTTCTTCAACTGTTATTTCTTTATTTTTCTCAACAAGTATATCTTTTAAAACTTCCTTGGCCATAGTAAGCGTTACTGGTGTTGCTGTTAAACTTGCGTAAGCACCTAATCTTACTAAATATCCCTCTAATTCTCTGACATTGCTACTTATTGAATTAGATAAGAATAAGGCAACATCTTCTGGAAGATGTATTTTATTTTGTTCTGCCTTCATTTTTAAAATCGCTTGTTTTGTTTCGATATCAGGAGCTTGTATGTCAGCAATTAAACCCCATTCGAATCTTGATCTTAATCGTTCTTCTAAACCTGGTATTTCTTTTGGAAATTTATCTGATGTGACAACTATTTGTTTGTGAGATTCATATAAAGAGTTAAAAGTGTGAAAAAATTCTTCTTGTGTTCTTTCTTTACCAGCTATAAATTGAACATCATCTATTAAAAGAACATCCATACTTCTGAATTTATTTCTGAATTCATCCATCTTAGCGTATCTGAGAGAATTTATTAATTCATTCATAAATTTTTCAGAAGTGTAGTAACACACTTTCATAGAAGAATTTTCAGATATGATTTTATTTCCTATTGCATTTATAAGATGGGTTTTACCGAGGCCCACACCACCATATATAAATAGAGGGTTATATGTTGTGGCAGGATTGTTTGCAACTGCCATTGCAGCTGCCGATGCAAATTGATTTGATGAACCAGAAACAAATTCCTTGAAAGTGTATTTTGGGTTAAGGTTTATCGCCCCATTCCACGTTTTTTTTTTTTTTTGAACTTGTGTTTCGTTTTCTGATTTTATTCCCTCTTTATCTGTATCTTTAACAAGATTGTTTTTCTGCTCTTTTGGTGCATTTCCCACCTTTATTTTGACCTGATAAGGAATAGCTCCAATATTTTCTAATGAATTTTTAATTAAATAGAGATAGTGCTCTGTAATCCAGTCCAAAATAAAGCGGTTCGGAACCTCAAGCTTTACTAGATCTTTATCTACGCTTATGAAGCGGATAGGTTTTATCCAGGTGGAGAAATGCTGGGGCGGCAGTTCTTGTTCCAATAGCCCTAGTGTTTCTCGCCAAAGTTTATTCATGGCTGGTTACTTCACTTGTATTTAGAATGAGGAATGGAGGGAGAGGATATTAACAGGGTTTTCCACAGCTGTGAATATCTCTAAAACATGTAACATGAAAGGCCTTTTTGCGCTGTTTTTCTTTTATGGTGTTAGTGAAACTACCAAAGGTGTTGAATCTTTGCAAGAATTTTTTGGTCTGGGGTATTCAACGCAACGGGA